>CAVXYT010000014.1:0-41036 GCA_963765995.1 uncultured Acidobacteriaceae bacterium
TGCTGGGCTTCGTGAAGAAGTTCCGCAGGGAGTTCGAGGACCACCTGAACGGCAAGCCTTGCCCGTTCGCAAAGCACATGGAAATGGCTGTGGTGTAGGGGCGCTGGAGACGAATGGCAGACGTAACCTTCATTGTCGATGGAAAGACGCCGCCGGCTCTCAGTGCGTGCCGGTTGCTTTTGGGTGAAAGATGAAATACCGCGAATTCACGCGAAAGATGCGCGATGATGGCTGGCAGCTCAAGGTACAGGAGGGAAGCCATCAGCAATGGATTCATCCTGTAAAACCGGGTAAAGTAACGGTAGCTGGTCATCTGAACGACTAAATTCCAATTGGCACGCTGAAAGCGATGCTGAAACAAGCGGGGTTGAAATGAAAAAAGAATTTCTGGTCGTCTTTGAAGTGGGAAAAACGAGCTTTGGAGCATTCGCGCCTGATATTCCCGGATGCTTTGCAGTCGGTCCAACCCTGGACGAAACGCGCAAACGGTATCTGGAAGCGGTAGATGCTCATCTTAAATGGATGACCGAAGATCACGACCCAATTCCTCAGCCGGTGACCACGATCGTCGATTTTTCGCGCGAGACGGGCAAAGAGGTTTCCAGCTATTACGTTGAATGGCTCGCAATTCATGTGCCCGTTGAAATGCGCCTAGCCATTTCAGCATAAGGATGTTGATGCCCGACGTAACCTTCATTGTCGATGGAAAAAAGCTGACGGCCCCGGCGGGGACGCTGCTAATTGACGCGTGCCGCAAGGCTGGCATCGAGATACCGGCCTTCTGTTATTACCCCGGCCTCAGCCTGCAAGCCGCCTGCCGCATGTGCGTGGTGCGCCAGGAAAAAGTGCCCAAGCTGCAAACCGCATGCACCACGCAAGTCGCCGAGGGCCAGGTATTCGTCACCGAGTCCGAGGAAATCGCGCAGGCGCGCAAGGCCATGATCGAACTGGTCCTTGGCAATCATCCGCTCGACTGCCCCGTCTGTGACGCCGGCGGCGAGTGCGAACTGCAGGACATGAACTTCAAGTACGGCGCCGGCGAAAGCTTATACGCCGAGGCCAAGCACCACCGCGAAGAGCAGCAGTGGTCGCCGGCCGTCTACTATGACCGCCCGCGCTGCATCCTTTGTTACCGCTGCATCCGCGTCTGCGGCGAAGGCATGGACGTCTGGGCGCTCGGCATACAGAACCGCGGCGTCAGCTCGGTAATCGCACCCAACGGCGGAAATCAACTCGACTGCGAGCAGTGCGGCATGTGCATCGACATCTGCCCCGTAGGCGCGTTGACCAGCGGCAGCTATCGCTATAAGACCCGGCCGTGGGAGATGAACCACGTCTCCACGGTTTGCACGCACTGCGCTGATGGCTGCAAGGTTACACTCGGCGTTCGCCAGACCAACGATGGCTCTGAGATCGTCCGCGCCGACAACCGCGACAAGAGCGGCATCAACGGCGACTTTCTCTGCGCCAAGGGCCGCTTCGGCTTCGATTTTGTCGAAAGTCCCGACCGCCTGACCAAGCCGCTCGTGCGCAATGCCGACGGCAAGCTGGTGGAGGCCACCTGGGAGCACGCGCTGCGCCTTGCCGCCGGCAAACTCAAGGAGATTCGCGACACCAAGGGCGGCGCTGCCATTGGCGTCATCGGCTCCAACCACACCACCAACGAAGAAAATTATCTGCTGCAGAAATTTGCGCGCACCGTTCTCCAAACCAACAACATCGACCACGAGCGCAGCGCGGACTTTGCCGCATTTGCACGCGCTCTTGCCGGTCAGCACGGCAAATCTGCGAGCCTGCGCGAGACATCCACCGCTCCCGCGATTCTGCTCATCGGCGGCAATCCAACAGAAGAGCATCCGCTGCTGGCCTGGAATCTGCGCACCAATGTCCGCCTCAATCGCGGCAAGCTTTTCGTCGCCAACGACAAGGCCATCAAGCTGGAGCGCATGGCCAAGGCAACGCTGCGTCTGCCCGCCGATGGCTACCCTGCCCTCTCCGCGTACCTCGGCGGCAGCGACACGATTCTCAAGGACGCAGCCTTCCGCGATGCTGTGCTGGCTGAGGATTCGCTGCTCGTCGTCTTTGGTCCCGAGTACAGCGGCGCGCAGATAGTAGAGCTGGTTTCCTGGGGACTCAAGCGCAGCAATGTGCGATTTGCTTTCCTCGGCGGCTACGCCAACTCGCGCGGCGCGGCGGATATGGGGCTGCTACCCGATCTGCTTCCTGGATACGTGCCGGTCACTTCACCCGGCGCTTTCGCCGAGTACCCTGGCCTGCCCGCAACCCCCGGCAAGACCCTTCCTGAAATCTTCGACGCTGCGGGCAAAGGCGAAATCGGCGCATTGATGGTTGTCGGCGCCGACCCGGTCGCAAAGCTCGCGGCCACGCCGGCAACATTGAAGAACACCTTCGTGATCGTCACGGACATCTTCCTCACCGAGACGGCGGCGCTGGCCGATGTGGTCTTTCCCGCCGCCAGCCTCTACGAAAAGAGCGGCACGGTGACCAACACCTTCGGCGATGTTCAACTCGCGCGCAAGGCCGCCGACCGCGCCGGAGTGAAACCGGATTTCGAGATAATCGTGCGCCTTGCCGGAGCAATGGGCGTGGATGTTCGTACGCTCGTGCCCTTCGGCAAGGGCGGCGTCACGGCCGACCTCGGCCAGTCGCGCGGAGCGCAGGCCGGCGAAGCGGACAGGCATGCGGTGTGGCTCATGGCCAATGGGCTTGAGCCAAAGCTGAGTCCCTTTGATCCGCTGGCGGTGCTGGACGAAATTGCCCGGCTGGTTCCCGGCTACGATTTAGACCGAGTGAATCTGCTGGGCGGCAACGATGTGCCAACCGAGCCGGGTTTTGCGTCGGTTGCGGCGTTCACCGGACGGGGCGAAATTGCCCCCGTTCACAATGGTTTGTTTACCTCCGGAACGCTGGGGCAGCACAGCACGGCGCTCCAGGAACTTGCACAACATCAGGCGTCAACGCTGGTGCAGATTCAGATGAAGTAAGTTCAATGAATCTGTTTCGTGCTCGAATTTAGTCGACGTTTTGAAAGGGCACGGCTTTAGCCGTGCCGTAGATGCAGCAAAATGAAATCGGGGCTTTAGCCCCTGAGGGTATCGAAAAGAAGAGGCTGAAGACCAGTGACGATTTTGCAGTTTTTTTTGTGGAGCTTGCTCAAGGTGGCCGTGGTGACGGTGGTGATGCTGCTGGGCGTCGCCTACACCGTGCTGCTGGAGCGCAAGCTGGTGGGCCGCATTCAGAACCGCTGGGGACCCAACCGCGTTGGTCCTTTTGGCCTCTTGCAGCCGCTGGTAGACGGAGCCAAGTCCTTCCTCAAAGAGGACATCATCCCCACCGGCGTCTACCGGCCGCTCTATCTGCTCGCTCCCATCATCGCGCTGGGCTGCGCGCTGATTTCAATTGGTGTCGTCCCCTTCGGCGCGCCTAACATCGGGCCGGGGCACATGGATCTCTTTGAGATCGCAAACGTGAACGTCGGCCTGCTGGTGATTCTCGGCGTCACCTCCATCGGCGTTTACGGCATCGCGCTGGCCGGCTGGTCGTCGAACAACAAATATTCATTGCTCGGCGCGCTGCGCTCCTCGGCGCAATTGGTCAGCTACGAGCTGGCTTTGGGGCTTTCGCTGGTCGGCGTGGTCCTGCGCGCCGGTTCGCTCAATCTGAGAGTGATTGTCGAGCAGCAGGGGACCAAAGGCTTTCTGAGCTGGAACATCTTTGGCGGGATGCAGTTCGTGGCCTTTTTCATTTACCTGATGGCCGCATACGCGGAGACCAACCGCTCTCCCTTCGATCTGCCCGAGGCGGAGAGTGAGCTGACCGGTGGCTATCACACCGAGTACAGTTCGATGAAGTTTGCCATGTTCTTCATGGCCGAATACGGCAACATGATTACGGTAGGCTGCGTGGCCACGCTGTTGTTTCTGGGTGGCTGGACAAATCCCTTCGGCAACCTCTTCGGCACGTCGCACAACATTCTGGTCGCCGCTCTGTTGCCCCTCTTCTGGTTCGTGCTCAAGGTTTTCAGCTTTCTGTTTCTCTATGTGTGGGTACGCGGAACCTTACCGCGCTTCCGCTATGACCAGTTGATGAATTATGGATGGCGCTGGCTGATGCCGCTGGCCATTCTGAACATTGTGGCGACAAGCCTATGGCTGGCTTATCGCTGAATTGTCTTTGAATCATCCTGTATGTTGAAGGGTACAGGCAGTTGTTTGAATTGCGCGAGCTTAATAGGTTGCGAAATAGCCTGATATAAGCCCGCTTTGTGTCAGGGCACGACTTTAGTCGTGCCGTACGAATCGCAAAATGATGCAGGGCTTTAGCCCCTGAGGAATGTTCTAATTCGACTTTCGAATCAGCTTAGAACATCCGTGAATTGCAATTGGGCTCGCCCGGAGCGTGAAATGCACCTGATTCTCTTTCTCGTCTTTGCCGCACTCTGCCTGGCTGGAGCCATCAACCTCCTGCTTCAGAGCCATCCCATCAACAGCGCCCTCTCGCTGATTGTGGTGATGACCTCGCTGGCCGTGCTTTACCTGTTGCTGGGCGCGGAGTTTCTCGCCGCGGCGCAGGTCATCGTCTACGCCGGCGCCATCATGGTGCTCTTCACCTTCGTCGTCATGCTGCTCAACGCCGGGCGCGAGGAGCGCACGCTGGGCAGCCGCGCGGCGCGGGCGGTGGGCTTTCCCGCTGTCGTCGCCATCCTGGCGGTGATTGCCACCGTGATTCTGCACGCGCAGGGCTTCGGCGTAGCCAGGCTGAGCGACGGCATCACTTCGACGGAAGATTTGAGCGCGGTGCTCTTCACCAGGCTGTTGCTGCCCTTCGAGGTCACCTCCGTACTGATTCTCATCGCGATCCTGGGCGCGGTCGCTCTCGCCCGTCACGAGGAAGCGAACCCGCAAGCCAACGAAGAAAGGACGGGCAAATGAGTTCCCTCTTCGCGCAGGAAGTTCCGCTCTCATGGTATCTGCTGCTGAGCGCCGCGCTGTTTTCGCTCGGCGTGGTCGGGTTCCTCATCAAGCGCAACCTGATTACCGTCTTCATGTCCATTGAGCTGATGCTCAACGGGGTGAATCTTTCCTTTGTGACCTTCGCCCACCAGTGGCACGCGGTGAAGGGACAGATCTTCGTCTTCTTCGTGATGATGGTGGCCGCAGCAGAAGCTGCCGTGGGATTGGCAATCATTATCGCTGTTTTCCGCGCCCGCGCAACCCTGGCCGTCGACCGAATCGACCTGATGAAACTATGAATGCACATCTTTATCTCTGGTTGATACCGCTGCTTCCCTTCGCGGGATTCCTGATCAATGGAATCCTCGGCGGACGGTTGCCTAAGTGGCTTATTACTACGGTCGCGCTGATGGCTCCGCTGGCCTCGTTCTCTGTCGTATTGAATGCTGCGATCCTAACGGTCACTGCGAAGGAGATGCGATTCTGGAACGGCCCCGGTCCAATTCCAAAGCTATTATCGCTGCCTTTCACCGAAACTTGCCCGCTGCCTTGGATCAACGCCGGCATACTGCACATCGATTTCAGCTTCGTCCTCGATCAGCTTTCGCTCGTAATGCTGCTCGTCGTCACCGGCGTCGGCTTCCTGATTCACGTTTACTCCGTCGGCTACATGGGCGATGACAAGGGTTACGCGCGCTACTTCTCTTACCTGAACCTGTTTCTCTTCTTCATGACCGTTCTGGTGCTGGCCGGCAATGCACTGGTCATGTTCATCGGATGGGAGGGCGTAGGCCTGGCCTCGTACCTGTTGATCGGTTTCTGGTTTCAGAAAAAGTCGGCTGCCGACGCGGGCAAGAAAGCCTTCATTGTCAACCGCATCGGCGACTTCGGCTTTCTGATCGCAATGTTCCTGCTTGTCGCCAACTTCGGCACACTGACCTTCAGCGAGATCGGCGCCAAACTCAACGCGCTTCCCGGCTGGCAGGGCGGCGTGCTCACCATCATCGCGCTCTGTCTTATGCTGGGCGCGGCGGGCAAGAGCGCACAGCTACCTCTTTACATCTGGCTGCCTGACGCGATGGAAGGCCCCACGCCAGTCTCCGCCCTTATTCACGCTGCAACCATGGTCACCGCAGGCGTTTACATGGTCGCCCGCACCCACGTTTTGTTTGACCACTCGCCCGTTGCGCTCAGCGTTGTGGCCATCGTCGGCGCAGCCACGGCCATCTTCGCGGCGACGATTGCTTTAGTTCAGAACGACATCAAGCGCGTCCTCGCCTACTCCACCATCTCGCAGCTCGGCTACATGTTCCTGGGCTGTGGCGTGGCGGCATATTCGGCGGCCATCTTCCACCTGATGACCCACGCCTTCTTCAAGGCGCTGCTCTTCCTGGCGGCGGGTTCCGTGATTCACGCCATCGGCGGTGAGCAGGATCTGCGCAAGATGGGCGGCCTGAGGAAAAAGCTGCCCATTACCTTCGCCGTCACCACTGTCGGCGTTCTGGCCATCGCCGGTATCTTTCCCTTCTCTGGATTCTTCTCCAAGGATGCGATCCTCTACGCGGCATTTTTGCAGGGAACGAATGGAAAAATTCTCTGGTTTGTCGGTCTTTTGACGGCGCTGCTGACCGCGTTCTATATGTTCCGCCTCTGGTATCTGACCTTCATGGGCGAGTCACGCACCGGCAATGTCCATCCGCATGAGAGCCCATGGTCTATGCGCGGCCCGCTGGTGATTCTCGCGCTGCTTTCGGTCTGCGGCGGCTGGATCGGTATCGAGCGCTTCGCCGGCTTCCTTGCACCCTCCGTGGGCGCGCTGCCCACCGAGGCCGGCAGCACGCGCCTGGAGATCATTCTCAGCATTGTTGCCGTTCTTGTAGCTCTGGAAGGCTGGCTGATCGCCGATAAATTCTACCGGCGCAAACCGGCTCGTCCGGCGCAACTGGCCGCGGCCTTGCCCAGCGGTTATCGGCTTCTTGCCAACAAGTATTTTGTTGACGAGTTCTACGGCGCCACGGTAGTCAAGCCGCTGCTTGGCGTCTCCAGGTTCTTCCTTGAGTGGGTAGTCGACATCGGAATCCTGGGCGGCGCGGCCTGGCTGCTCGGCGGCATAGCCACCTTTGCGGGGGCGATCCTGCAACGCTGGCAATCGGGCAATCTGCGCTCTTATGCGGCGTGGCTGGCCGCGGGCGCTGCGGCGGTGCTGCTCTTTCTGCTGGTTCCGTGGGCAACGGTGCTGGACAATCTTTCGGCAATTCACCTTGGCATGGCGGGGCATTGAGAGAATGAACGAAATTAACCAATCGATTCTCACGTTGATCCTGCTGGTTCCACTGGCCGGGGCGGTGTTGGTGGCCCTCGTGCCCGACCGTTTCAAGCTGCCGAACTGGATTGCGCTGCTCACCACTTTGGTCTCCTTTGGCCTCACGCTGCATCTGCCTGCGCACTTCGACAAAACTCAAACCGGCTTCCAGTTCGTGATCAACCGCATGTGGATTGAGAAGCCGGCAATTTTCTACCACGTCGGCGTGGACGGCTTGAGCCTGTGGCTGGTGGTGCTCGTAGGCCTTCTCGCCCCCATCGGCGTGGTGGCCAGTTGGAACGCCATCCAGTCGCGGCGTAAACTCTTCTTCGCGCTCTTCCTCTTGCAGCAGACAGCGATGTTTGGCGTCTTCCTCTCGCTCGATTTGATGGTTTACTACGGCTTCTGGGAGCTATCGCTGGTGCCCATGGCTATTCTGATCGCGATGTATGGCCGCAAGGACGGACCCAAAGCTGCGCTCAAGTTCTTCCTCTTCACTTTCATCCCCTCTGCGCCGCTGCTGGTAGCGATTCTTTGGCTCTATGCCAAAACCAACAGCTTCGACTTCACCATGTTGCACTACAACATCGCCAGCGGCATTCTTCCCGCCGGCCCGCTGTTCTGGGTAGCCCTCGCGTTTCTCTTCGCCTTCGCCGTCAAGGTTCCGGTCTTTCCGCTGCACGGCTGGGTTGCGGACACCTTCAGCGAAGCTCCGGTTGCGCTGGCCATGGTCGTCGCCGGCAAGCTCGGCCTCTACTCCATGCTGCGCTTCCACATCGGCCTATTTCCCGCGCAGGCGCGGGCTGTGGCTCCGCTGATGGTTGGCCTCGCCGTCGTCGGCATTCTCTACGGCGCGTGTCTCGCATTGGTCCAGCGCGACTTCTGGCGCCTGATGGCCTTTGCCGCGCTGAGTCATTTGAGCCTCATCACCCTGGGCATCTACGGCCTTACTCTCACCGGCTGGGAGGGCGCGGTTTATCAGATTCTCTCGCACGGCGTGGTGGACGGCGCATTGTTCCTGCTGCTGGGCGTTCTCTACGATCGTTACGCAACCAGCCAGATCAACACCTACGGCGGCCTGGCCGCGAAGCTCCCCCGCACGGCAACATTCTTTGTGATTGCCTCTCTGGCCATGATCGGCCTGCCCATGCTCAACGGCTTTGTCGGCGAGTTTCTGATTCTCGTGAGTACCTTTACCGGCGTCAGCAAGGGCTGGGCCATCGCCGCCACGCTGGGAGTGATTCTGGGCGCTGCCTACATGCTCTGGCTGATTCAGCGCATCTTCTACGGCCCTGAGAGCAAGCTCGCCACCTCGACCCCTCCCCAGGACCTCCGCCTCGGTCAACTGGCCGTGCTGTGGCCTCTGGCCGCGCTGATGCTGGTCATGGGAGTGGCGCCGATGCTCTGGCTGCCCACCATCGAGAAGGGCGCGCATCCTCCACCTATTCAAGTGCAGACCATAACCATTTCGTCCCCAGGGGAGGGCCAGCGGTGAATCCTGTTCCCGACATCTACCGCATCCTTCCCGAGGTCGTCCTCACGCTGACCGGCGTACTGGTCATGCTGCTCGACGCGGCGATACCTCCGAGATTCCCGCGCCGTTCGCTGGGCTGGGTAGCCGCATTCGGGACAACCTTTGCCCTTTGGACCAGTCTCTGGCAGCTTTCCCTGCCCATGGGAACCGGCTTCTCCGGCACTGTGGAAACCAGCGCCTTCACGGTCTTCTTTCACGTGCTCATATGCGGCCTCGTTTTGGTTGCCCTGCTTCTTTCGCTGGACACCTTGCCCGAAGGCAGCCATCACCAGGGCGAGTTTTACGCGCTGATTGTCTTTGGCGCGGTAGGCATGTGCCTGCTCACTGGCGCGGTCGAACTGCTGCTGGTCTTCATTGCGTTGGAAATCTCCTCGATTGCCACCTACATTCTGGCCGGCTACCGCAAGGACACCGCCCGTGGACCTGAAGCAGCCATCAAATATTTTCTGCTAGGCTCCTTTGCCACCGCCTTCCTGCTTTATGGCGTGGCGTTGATCTTCGGCGCCACCGGCACCACGCAGATCTACGAGATCGCCCGCCTTGTGCCCACCGCGCAGAATCATGGGTTCATCCTGGCAGGCCTCGGATTGATGCTGGTAGGAATTCTCTTCAAGGTCTCCGCCGCGCCCTTCCACGTCTGGACGCCGGATGTCTACGAAGGCTCGCCGTCGCCGGTGGTTGCGCTCATGTCCACAGCGCCAAAAGCCGCTGCCTTCGCGCTGCTGCTGCGCGTGGTCTACGAGATGCTGCCCACGCTGCGCCCCGTCTGGTCGCCGCTGCTGTGGGTGGTAGCCGTGCTTTCCATGACCGTCGGCAATCTGGCCGCGCTCCGCCAACAGAACGTGAAGCGCATGCTGGCCTACTCCTCCATTGCCCATGCCGGCTACCTGCTGGCCGCCTTCGCCGGGCTAGGCAACGACGGCATCGCCGCCGCCAGCTTCTATACCGCGGCCTACGCGGCCATGAACGTAGGCATCTTTGCCGTGGTCACCTTGGTCGGCGGATACGACGAGAAGCTGCCGCTGATCGACGATTATCGCGGGCTTATCTACCGCTCACCGTTGCTCGGCAGCCTGCTGATCTTCTTCCTGGCTTCGCTGGTGGGAATTCCCTTCACGGGCGGATTCTTCGGCAAGTTCTATTCGTTTTCATCCGCGGTTGGCGGCGGTGCCATTTGGCTGGCCATCATCGGCCTGCTGAATTCAGGCCTGGCAGCCGCATACTATCTCCGCCTGGCTTTGGCCGCCGCGCAGCGCCCCGATGATCAGAAAGCCGTCGCTCCCACGCCGCGCGTCGGCGTTGCCGTCGGCGCGGCCCTGCTGTTGGCGGTTGCGGCAACGCTTGTTCTGGGAATAGTTCCCGGCGATGTGCTGCACGCAGCCGACAACGGCGCGCATACCCTGCAGGCGCCTCCCGCTGAGACTACCGCGCCCGTCAACGCCGTCGAGCCGCAGTCGCAGCCCTGATTCGCTTTCGCGCCCAATGATTGATAACCGCCCAGGCGCCTTCCTCTAAATCGGATTGAACGCGGAACCGGTGGCGGCCGGCACTCTTCTTGCGTCCGCTGGCCGATTCCGGACTAGCAGGCTCTGGTAATAGCGCGCTGTGCGTCCCAGAACATGCCCATTGACATAGTGGTTGAGAACCCATGCGCGCGCGGCCTCGCCCATGCGGCAGCGGCTCTCCGGGTTGCGCAGCAGTCGCAGCACGGCCTCGCGGATAGCAGCAGGAAAGCCGGGAGGAATCAGCAGCCCGGTAACCTCCGGCACCACGGCGTCGCGTGAGCCGGTGGACAAGGTGGTCACGACGGGGATCCCGGAAGCCGCTGCCTCCAGAACGACATTCGGAAACCCTTCTCGCCAGGTCGGCAGGACCATCACGTCCATCGCGCGGTAATAGGGCGCGGTGTCGGCGACGAACCCGGTCAAGTGAATCCGCGAGTGGTTCTCGATGCGGAGGCGCAACGCGTCGCCGAGCGCATCTTCGGAGCCGTCAAACCAGCCCACCAGCAGCAGATGCGCCTCCGGCCTGGCGGCCAGGATGGCGTCGAATGCCTCAATAAGCTCCGGCAGGCCCTTGTCGCGGGTCAGGCGGCCCACAAAGCCCACCACAGGCACATCCGGCGGCAAGCCAAGCCGGTGGCGCAGCCTGTCTGGCCCCGGCGAAAACCGCTCCACATCCACGCCGTTGCTGCTGCCGCTGCCCAGCAGGCGCAGCTTGCTCTCGGGCGCCACTCCCAGTGCAAATGCTTTGCTGCGCAGACTCTCGCTGTTGCATAGGACAACATGAGAACAGGCGGCGGCCAGCCGCTCGGCGGCCAGCAGAATGCGGCGCTTGGCTCCGGTGCAGGTTTCGAGCTTGAGGCCGCGCAGGAAATAGACACGCGCCGGCACGCCGCAGAGCATAGCGGCAATTGAGCCCAGCAACCCCGCCTTAGGCGTGCTGAATTCCGTCATGTCGGGCTTGAGCCGGTAGAGCAGCCAACACAGGCGCGCCAGCGACACAAAATCCGCAAACAGCGCAATCTCACGCCGCATGGGAAGGACAACCGGCTCCACCCCTTCCTCAGCGGCTGTGCGAGTAAGCAACTCGCCGGGGCTTGAAACCAGCGTTACCCGAAAACCCTCCTCGCGCAGAGTGCGCAGACGGCCGCCAAGAACCAGGCAGGTCTGCGGATTCGTAATGCCGACGACAATATGGGGGCTGCGCGATGAACGAGATGGCTGAGCCAGAGCTGCGTTTGAAGCGAAGTAGCGGTTCCGCACCCTGAAGAATGCGGGCAAAAAAACAGTATCTGCTAGATCCCTGCTGCGTTTGAACACGAGCCTCTCCAAAAAAAGGGCTTTCGCGTCCCGTAAAACCGGGGTCCCCAACGACAGGTCCTCGTCGTTGGGGTGGAAACCGGGGCCCCCGGCGACAGGTCTTCGTCGCTGGGGTGGTAAACCGGTATCGGAGACGCATAAGGAAACGTGCTCGACAGATTCAGGAGTTCATGCGTACCGGACGCTCTGCCGGGCGATCCTCTACCCTGGCGCGTTCACTCCCGTTCTCCGCCTCAGCCGCTCCCTCCGTGACAACGCAGAAGAAACCTAAGAAGGTGGTCTCTCACTGGAGATAAGCAGATTCAGTATTCACAGGAAACATTAGTCTGCTTTAATATGTCAAGAGTAAAAACACATCAGGAAAACTTCCGGTTAATTGCAGATGAATAAGGGCGTTTGCCCTATACCCGCTGGGGTTATGAGGATTTACCCGTGCCCGCGAATTCTCGCCCGAGAATCCTGTTGCTGATTCCGCATCTTGGCGGCGGCGGCGCGGAGCGCGTGACGGCGCTTCTGGTTCGAGGTCTCTCCGCGGAAAAGTACGAACTGCATCTGGGCCTGATCACGCAGGCGCAGACCGGCGGGGAAGAGCTGCCGGCCTCGGTCCATCTCCACGCTCTGGGCGCTCGAAGAGTGCGCGCCGGAGCCTTCCGCTTGCTCCGGCTGGTTCGCCGGCTGAAACCGGACTTGATCCTCTCCGGCATGGCTCACCTTAATTTTCTGGTGCTGCTGCTGCGCCCTTTCTTTCCCCACGGAACGAGTGTTCTGGTCCGTCAGAACAGCACCGTTTCCTCCGCTCTGGCCTTTGGCGGGCTGCCTTGGCACACGCGCCTGCTTTACCGGCTGCTCTACCCCCGCGCGGACCGTGTGATCTGCCAGACGCGGCCGATGGCCGAGGATCTGGCCCGCGAACTGGGGCTGGCGGAGAATCGGCTGGCGGTGTTGCCCAACCCGGTGGATGTGGAGGAGATTCGCAATTCCATCGGCGTTATTCAAACCCCAGGAGCTGAACAGGCTGAGGAAAAACTCGATTCGGAGGGAGGCGGGGGTTTCAACCCCCGCATAAAACCCACAATATCAACGGGGGTTTTAGCCCCGGAGGGATACTCATCGAGCCTTTTCCATGAAACCGCAGCCCACAACTCCGGCCCTCATCTGCTTGCCGTGGGACGGCTCTCGCCCGAAAAGGGCTTCGATCTGCTGCTGCGGGCTTTGGCCCAGCTCCGGAGACAGTTTCCCGGCGCCGATCTGTTAATCGCCGGAGCAGGCCCGGAAGAAGCAGCACTGAAGGCCCTGTGCCGGACACTGGGGCTCGACCCCGCGGTGCGTTTTGCAGGCCACCTTGCACGTCCCTGGTCGCTCTTCCCGGCGGCAACGCTGTTTGTGCTCCCGTCCCGCCACGAAGGTTTGCCCAATGCCCTCCTGGAGGCGGCTGCCGCCGGACTTCCCCTTGTGGCCTTGCCGGCCTCCGGAGGCGTCGCGGAGTTGCTGCGCGGTCAGCCTGGAGTGTGGCTTGCCCCCGAGATCTCCGCCGAGGCGCTTGTCGCTTCCCTGCTGGCCGCTCTGCGTGCCCTACAGCCTGGTGAAAGATTCGCCCACCCCTTTGTCGACCAATTCCAGATTGCCCTCGCCCTCCAGGCCTATGAGAGCCTGATCGACAGAACCCTTGAGAAGGGCAGGAAAAACTAGGTCTCTGACCGCTTGAAGTTGTACCAGCTTCGTGCCCCATCCATTCCGTTTTTCCAGCGGAATGGGTGGGAAACCACAAAGCCCAAAGGAACTAATTCACACGGTCAGAGACCTGGCCTATGACGGGCCTGTCGTAGCCGAGCTTCCGCCGTTTGCTGGCCCGGGAGGACTGGGCCCGGCTGAGCGCCCAGGCTTCATGGAGCCGTTCGGTCAAGGCCAGTTTGCTGGGTGAAAACCTGGCCAGCACGCGGTCCACGGAGGTGAACTGCGCGGCGTGTGCGCGAATAAAGGTTCCAAGCAGGGTAACCTCGGCGGTGCGGGTAAAGTTGCTATGGATGCAAATGGTCCATATCCCCTTGGATTTTTCCACCGGTTTCCAGAGTTGCTGCGGAATCCAGGTGAGGCCGCCGCGGGTGAAAGGAACGCGGCCAAAGCCGTCCGAGAGCAACTGAATTCCCTCCTTGCGGAGCGCGCGGAGGGTGGCGGAGTCGAAGCCGTGGCGCGGGGCGACAAAGATAGTTGGATTGAGCCCCTGGCCGTGCAGGATCCCCAGCCCTTCGCGAATCCACTCGCCCTGGGTCTCTTCCGGAACGCCGGAAAATTCACTGTGATGATGAAGCGGCAACAGGCTCCCGCCCAGGCTGGTGCAGGTGTGGTGATAGCCATGCAGGGCAATCGTGGCTCCGGCCGCCTCCATCGCCCGCATCCGCGCCCAGAACTCCGGGTCCGGCGGCGAAAGATTCAGTTCCTTGTCCTGGTTGTCGGGAATCACGGCAAGAATAGGCCGCAGACCGAACTCTTCGATAAACGGCAGGAACCGTTGCCATCGCGAACGGCTCATGGTGGGGCAAAGATCGTCGAAGCGCAGAAGGTATTGAGCAGGCCTGGGAATCATGCTGATGCCCCCATCGTGTTGACCGCCATTTCCTCAGACGGTTTGCCGGCTTACTTGGTTGCGCCGGCTTTGCCATTACTCTCTTTCCGCAACTCCTTGAAGCAGCTTCCGTGTCCAATACCAGAGGAAAATAAAGGTGCTCACGGTCCACAACGAAGTGGCCAGCGCGATGCCTGCCACGCCGTACCACCGCATCAGGACCAGATTCAGAACCACGTCCAGCGCCAGATTCAGCGCGCCGCAATAGAAGATTAAATCACTGCGGCGCATAGCAACCAGAAAACGGTAAAAAACGCGGCTGGAGACAAAGAAAGGAATCTGAATCGCATACATCGCCAGCACCGGCGTGACCATTGCCGTGTCGCTCGGCCCGAAGACGCCATGCTGGAACGCGGTGCGGATCAGCAGGTGCGAGCCGGCGATCAGCGCCAGTGCAATCGGCGTCGAAACCAACGCCGTCAGCCGCACCCAGGTGCGCAGCGTGTGCCGGCATCCGGCCCAGTCCCGGTGAGCGATCATGCGCGAGAAATGCGGCGTCACCGCCGACGAAACCGCCCCGGCCAGCAACGTTATCACCACGCTCACAAAGCGGTTGGCGTAGGCCAGCGCGGAGACGCTTCCGGCCGGCAGCATCGCGGCCATCGACTGATCCACCAGCAGCCCCGCGGAGGCCGCCACGCCGCTCAGCAGCACAGGGCCATACTGCCGCGCCACTTCTCTGGTAGATTCAGTCGCTCCGTGCCACCAGAGGCGAAAGCGATAGCCGCTCGAGTCCATCATCCACGCCACCGCTCCCGCATGAACCAGCGCGCCGGCGAGGGTCGCGTAGACCATCGCCCAGATTCCGTAGCGGCCACTCAGAAGCAGCGCTCCCAGCGTGATCGCCACCGGAGTCGCCACCGGCGCCAGCGCGGGCAGCGCAAAGCGGTCGAAGGTGTTCAGCACGGCGGTGCAGTTGGTGGCGATTCCGGTAATCAGCACCACCGGCAACAGCGCATAAAAGAGTCGTATGGCAAGCGCCATCTTCTCCGGCGGAAAATGCGAGGCGATCAGCGGAAAGAAGCCGCGCGCCGTCAGAGCCATCACGCCCGAGGCCGCGGCCAACAGCAGGCAGACCCACAGCATGGAGCTCGACAACAATTGCTGCGCGCGCTCGTGGCCCTCCTCTTCCTTCACCCGAATCAGCGTAGGCACCATGGCCTGGTTCATCGATTCCGAGATCAGGTTTATCAGCAGGTTGGGAATCAGAAAAGCCGCGAGAAACGCGTCCAACGCGTCCGAGCGGCCGTAGACTCCGGCGACGGCAAACTCCTTGAAGGTAGCGACAATCTTGACCAGAATCCCCGCCGCCGTAACCGACACAGCCGCTCTCAGAACGCGCCGATTGACGCTGCTGTCTTGGAAGAGCCGAGCGATTTGGGGAGATGGATTCATACTGTTGGGAGCCAAAGCCTTCAATCTGCAAGTCAAAAAACACCGGCTCGAAAAAGTTCCTGGGGTCTGTTCCAAAAATCAGCTTTGTATCAGGGCACGACTTAAGTCGTGCCGCATCCGCAACAAAAAAAAGCGGGCTTTAGCCCCTGAAGCAGTCCGCCATCCCCTCCGGTTCTTCTCTAGCCAGCCGTCCGGCCAGCGCGATCAGCGCCAGCAGCAGCCACGTTGTGCGGCTTTCCTCAACGGTAGCCACCAGCGAGGTGACCACCCAGGCCGCAAGGGCCACAGCCATCGCCCACTTCAGCGGCCCGCAGGTCTGCATCAATGCCCAAATCGCCGCAGCCAAGATGGCCATCGCCAAAGTCAACTCAACCAACCCGCCGGAAACAGCGATCGACAGCGCCGTGTTGTGCGCCGTGTCGATTGAGGCCGTGCCCGCCGCGCTGACGAATGTCCCCGCTCCCGTGCCGAGGACCGGCGCCTTCACAAACGCATGCCAGCCGGCCGTCCAGATGTTCAACCGTTGGTTCAGATCTCCGCCCTGAAGTTGCTCAGGAATAGTGGCTAGCCGTTCGAAGCTGCCGCGAGGAATAATCCACCACAGCAACGCGGCAAGCGGCGGCAAAGCGAACGCTCCGGCCAGCACTCGCTTCGGATGGCCGTATGCCAGCAGAACCGCACTGCCCCCAAGCGCCACCACGGCCGCCACAAACCCGCCGCGAGAGGCGGTAAGCAAAACGGCAACCAGCCCCAGCGGCAGATAACCCGCCGCCAGCAGACGCCACATCCAGCGCCGTTCGCTGTTAACCAGCAGCGCTGCCAGCGGAAATCCCAGATTGAGAAAGCGGGCCACGTCGTTCGGGTCCTGTCCGATGGCGGCAAAACGGACCTGAGCGTTGGCAACCGCCTCGGCTGTGGCAAAGTTGGCTATTGTCAGCAGAGCCAGCACCCAGGACCCAGCCACGGTTGCCCGCAACAGCGCGCGCAGGTCGCCGGCGCTCTCGGCAAACTCCCATACCAGCCAGACGATCATCATCTCCTGGAAGTAGCCGCGCATCCTGGCCTGGGTGACCAGCGGCTCGATGGTCCAGAAGTAGGTGCAGCAGAACCAGAGATAGAAGGCCAGCACCAGCCACTGCATCGGCCCGGGAGCGCGCACGCGGCCGGCCTGCAAAACAGCAGGAATCGCCACCAGCAGCAACAACAAACCAACCACCCGCGCGATGTTGCCCAGCGGCTCGCCTAGATCCAGGGAGTATTCCCATGGAATTGCGAATGCAAACAGCAGCAACAAAACCCATGCTATGCGACGCATCAGTACCTCTGCGAATAGACCAGCGCGGAGTAGATCGTGACGCCAATCGCCGATTGAATGGCCGATTCCATGGTTCTGTTCCACAGATTCCTGGCCGCCGAGTCGGGCACGTAGAGAATGTCTCGGTCGCGGACTGGCTGGTCCGGCTCCTGGCCGTGCAACATGCGCTTCAGGTTGAGGCTGGTGAGGGTGCGTCCGCCCTTTTGCTCGCGGATGAGCAAAGCCTTGCCGATGGCGGCGTTCTGCGTCGGGCCCCAGGCCAGAGAGAGCGCCTGCACCACGGTCAGCCCCTGCGCCGGATCAACCGGAAATCCGCCGGGGCGCAGCACATCGCCCACCACGTAAACCAGTCCAGCGCGGCTGACCTGCACCGTGTCGCCGGGGGCCAGTTCCGGGTTGTGGTCCGCGGCTGTGTCGGTTCCGCTGGGGTCCATCACCACCGGATGCGGCGTCTTGGCGTCGTCGCGGTGGAAGACGTTCACCAGGCGCCCCGCGCTTGGCGATAGGCCGGAGGCGGCCGAGATCAGGTCCAGCAGCCGATGGTGAAGCGTGTAGGGATAGACTCCGGGGCGCACCACCTCGCCCAGCACGCTCACGTCCTGTCCGGCGTAGGAGATCACCAGCACGGAGACCAGCGGATGCAGCAGCATCCCCTGGGCCATCAGCGCCGCCTCGATGGCGTGCGCGGCGCCTTGCTCGTCCAGCCCGCCAACCTGCACCTCATGAATCATGGGCAGCGTGACCGTGCCCGAGGGGGAGACGCGCACCGCGGAATGGAACTCCGGGGTGTGAACCTCGCTCACATCGAGGAAATCGCCGGGAGCGATGGGCGCAGGCATGGGAGTGGCCGATTGCGTGACAGACGTCGGCGGCAAACCGGTCTGGCTCGCTCCATCCCACACCACAGGCGCTTCCTTTGGATTGGGTAGAATTTGCGGCCGTTGCGAGCTGGGAAGGCGAACCACTCCCGTGGGCAGCCCGGAGGTGCTGGGCGTAGGCGCCTGGGCGTGGACTGATGCGCCGGCCAGGACGGCCGCAAGCAGCGCCAGAACAGCCCGGCCCGTTGAGGGATGCGAGGAGGGATGAATCGATTCCATCAGGAACGCGCCTCCAATCGCCAGCCAAAGGCCGGCAAACAGGGTAATGGCCATGTAGAGCGGCAGATCGGGCGTCACCGGCTTGTCCGGCTGGCGGGCATAGTCCACCACGGAGATATTGGAACTCTGGATTCCGGCGGCCATACCGGCTTCTTCCACCTTCTCCAGCACCCGCACATACAGCTCATGGCTGGCGCTGGCCTCCTCGCGCATCGCGGCGTACTGGGTGGCCGCTTCATTGGACTTCATGCCTTCGGCGGTCAGTTCATCGAGATTCTTGCGCACCAGTTGCTCGCGGTCTGCGGCCGTCTGCCAGGCGCTTCGGAATCGCTCCACCAGTTTGGTGTCCTCGGCCTGTTTCTGCTTGTCCAGGTCCTGCAACAGACGGCTAATCTCCACCACACGGGGAAAGTTGGGGCCGTGTTCGATGCTGAGCTGGGCCTGTTCCTGTTCCAGATCGCTGTGGCGGGCGTGAATCTGCTGCAACAGAGCGGTGGCAAAGTTGCCGCTTTCGGCCTGCAGGCGCGGGTCCGAGGCGATCACCAGCTCCGGATCGCCTTGCTGGGCCGCGCGGTATTGCGCCTCGCGCAGGATCCGATCCGTGGAAACCGCCACCAACTGGCGGCCCAGCTCATCGATCTCCAGCACGGCCGAGGTGTGCTGCGTCTCGCCTGGCTGGCCGTTGGCCAACGTCTCGGGAGTGGTCAGCAGGCCGTGCTCCCGCTGGAAGGCCGCCAGCCGCTGCTCATCCCCTTCCACCCGGGCCTTCAACTCCTTGAGCTGACCCTCCAGCCAGGTCGAGGCTTGAGCGGTGGCCTGCACCCGTGCAGCGGCGTCTTGCTGGCCGTAGGCGGCAATCAGGGCGTTCACCACGTTGGCCGAAAGGGCAGCGTCCCGGCATCGGAAGCGAATCTGAATCAGCAGCGTGCGCGGCAAAGTCTGCACGCGGAGCCGCCGCTGGAAACGCTCCAGCAGCCATTCCTGGGCATCGGCGGACGGCGCATCGGCGCGAAAATCCGAAAACTTGCTGGCAAATCTGCCCATGAACCCCGGCGCCTGGTAGAGCTTGAGGCCGGCAATCACCTTCCAGGCCAGTTGGTCGCTGCGGAAGACGTTGGCCAGCGTCTCCTGCTGCACCGGCGCGGAGAGAATCGACGCCGACCCAAACGGCTCCGGCGCCTCCAGGCTGAGCGTCGAGACGGGCGAGGTGCGCAACGCCACACTGGCGCTGGCCTCATATTGATTGGGAGCGATCAGGCAATACATCAGGCAGGCCAGCAGCAATCCCCCCACCACCCAGCCAACCAGGCGACGGCGGCGAACCACCACCTCCCAAAGCTCGCGCAGGCTTCGTGTGGAGTTGCGCGCGCCGCTGCCGGGCCGCGCATGGGGCTCGAATGTCGTATCAGACGGAACTTCGGTTGCTTCCGGCACGGATAGGGAACCTCCATCCCTTCATTCACAGGTGGAGGCAGATCTGGAAATCAAAACAAAAAGTGACACAGGTAATCTTCGCCAGTGTGCTTCATTGGAATCCACTTCGTCAACAGATTCCCCATCCAGGAATATCTAATGTGAAAATCTTCGCCGTTTTGCGTTGGAGCTAATCTCCTCCGCCGCCGCTCCGGTACCACTCCACGGTGCGGCGCAAACCTTCGCGGAAATCCACTATGGGCGCATAGCCCAGCAGCTCCCCGGCCAGGCGGATATCGGCCAGCGAGTCGCGGATATCGCCGGCGCGTGCTGGAGCGTAAGCCGGTTGGCCGCTGTAGCCGGTCAGCTCGCGCAAAATCGCAAAAGTCTCATTCAGCGTGATGCGGCTGCCGGTGGCCAGGTTCATCATCCGGCCTGAGACCTTCTCCGCCGGGGCAGCGGCGGCCAGCAGATTGGCGTGGACCACGTTGTCGATATAGGTAAAGTCGCGGCTCTGTTCGCCGTCGCCGTAGATGGTGGGCTGCTCGCCCCTCAGCATCCGGCGGCAGAAGATGGCCAGCACGCCGGAGTAGTGCGAGGTTGGGTCCTGATAGGGCCCGAAGACGTTGAAGTAGCGCAGCACCACCGTCTCCAGCCCGTAGACGCGCGTGAAGGCGGTCATGTAATGCTCGCCGGCCAGCTTGGCCACAGCGTAGGGCGAGATGGGGTTGGGCAGCATTTCTTCGTGCTTCGGCAGCTCCGGCGTCTCCCCATAAGCCGACGACGACCCTGCGTACACCACCCGCCGCACCCCGGCGTCGCGGGCAGCCACCAGCAAATTCAAGGTAGCGTCCACGCAGTTCACGTTGGTGCCCACCGGATCGGCCACCGAGCGCGGCACCGAGGCCAGCGCCGCCTCGTGAAAGACGATCTCGACCCCAGCACAGGCCTTCGCGCAGGCTGCCGGATCGGCCAGGTCGCCCTCGATGAACTCCATTGCCTCCAGGCCAACCAGGTTGGACCGCTTACCGGTGATGAAGCTGTCGATGCCGCGTACGGTCTCGCCGCGCGCCAGCAAGGCTGCGGCAATCGAGCGGCCAATAAAGCCCGCCACTCCGGTCACGAGATACTTTGACAAGGGACCCCCCAAAAAAATCTCTTTGCCGCGGACACAATCTCCGCGTCCCACAAGGGACAGGATACTACTGCCGGGCCTGCATCATCGATTGTGCGGATGTCACAACGGCCGGTTCAGAATTTGGTTCTACAATCAAAAGCATGACCACTACGACCGAGGGCCGGCTAGCCCAACTCAAGCAAAAGATTGACTCCCGTGAAGCCCGCATCGGCATTATCGGGATGGGATACGTGGGCCTGCCGCTGGCGCTGCTCTTCAGCGGCAAGCGCTTTCGGGTGACGGGCTTCGATGTCGCCGCAGACAAGGTGAGCACCCTGAATGCCGGCGGCTCTTACATTGTGCGCATTCTCCCCAGCGAGGTTCAGGCGGCGCAAAAGGCAGGCTTCCGCGCCACGGCGGATTATTCTCAGATCGCCGAGATGGACGCGGTCATCATCTGCGTCCCTACCCCGCTCAACGAGCACCACGAGCCCGATCTGAGTTACGTCACCGGGACGGTCACCTCGATCGCACCCTGGCTCCACGAGGGCCAGCTCATTGTGCTGGAAAGCACCACCTATCCCGGCACCACGGAGGAGATTGTCGTCCCCCTGCTCGAAGCCGGCAACCCGCGCGGCCTTAAGGTCGCGCGTTCGCTCGACGAGGCCGGCGTTCACGTCGCCTTTTCACCCGAGCGCGAGGACCCCGGCAACGAAACCGTTGCGCGGCACGACATTCCCAAGGTAGTCGGCGGCTGTGGTCCGGCGGCCACCGAACTGGCTTCGGCGATGTATGGCGCGATCTTCCACCGCGTAGTGCCCGTCAGCAGCCCCTCGACGGCGGAGATGACCAAGCTGCTGGAAAACATCTACCGCTGCGTCAACATCGCGCTGGTCAACGAGCTCAAGCAACTCTGCATGCGGATGGGCATTGACATCCACGAGGTGATCGACGCAGCCAGGACCAAGCCCTTTGGCTTCCAGGCCTTCTATCCCGGCCCCGGCCTCGGCGGCCATTGCATCCCCATCGATCCGTTTTATCTCTCCTGGAAGGCCAAGAAGTTCGACTTCCGCACCCGCTTCATCGAGCTGGCCGGCGAGGTCAACACGAATATGCCCTACTTTGTGATCGAGCATATCGCCGCCGGACTCAATGAGCAGCGCAAATCCCTCAAGGGATCGAAGATTCTGGTGCTGGGCGTGGCCTACAAGCGCGACATCGACGACCTGCGCGAGTCGCCCTCGCTGACGATTATCGAACTGCTGCGCGAAAAAGGCGCGCTGGTGGCCTACAACGACCCCTACTTCGCAACCGTGGGCCACGGCCGCCACTACGACCTGAACATGACCAACACCTCGCTCGACAACCTGGGCCAATACGACGCCGTGGTCATCGTCACCGACCACTCGACCTACGACTACAAGGCCATCGTCGAGCAGTCGCAGTTGGTGGTGGATACCCGCAACGCCACCAAGGGCATCGACTCACCGAAGATTGTGCGCTGCTGACCGTCTGCGGCGAGGCACTACCTGCGGTGGGGCAGCCGCCTTCGGCCAAGAGAAGTGTAGAACTTGCCTGCGTTCGCCGCCGAGTTCATAATGACCATAGGACAGCATCCGGTGAGCGCAGAAGCCATCCAACCCGATTATGTGACCCTCTACAGGCGGGCTTTCGCTGAGTACGGAACGCATGCCCTGTGGAACCTGCGCGCCTTCGAGACGCCTTCTTACGACGATGCGCTGGTCGTGGCGCGGGCTTTGCGCATTGAGGGCGACCTGATTGCGCGCCGCTTGGCGGAAGAGATCGAGCACGCCTGCCATGCCGCTGTCTAATCTACAAATCGATATTCTCCGGCTGCTGGCCTCGCACCGGAGCCCGGATAGCTTTGTCGGAGGCTCTACTCCGCTAAACCGGAATACACTGCGCTATTCCGGCGACATTGATGTCTTCCATGACCGCGAGGAACGCGTCGCCAACGCCGCTCTCGACGACGCCCGCGCCCTGGAAGCAGCCGGTTACCGCGTCACCTGGCTGCGCCAGCTCCCTTCGATTCACACCGCCCAGATTGGCATTCGCGAGGAGTTGACCCGCCTGGAATGGGTGGCCGATAGCGATTACCGCTTTTTTCCCGCTATTCCGGATGAGGTCTTCGGCTACGTCCTGCATCCCGCCGATCTGGCCATGAACAAGGCCATGGCCGCTGCCGGACGGCGTGAAGTGCGCGACATCGTAGACTTGGTGACCACCCACGAAACCATCCTTCCGCTGGGCGCCATTGTGTGGGCCGCGGTGGACAAATCACCGGGGTTTACACCCGAGGGCCTTATTGCCGAGATTCGCCGCAATGCCCGTTATTCGGCTGCCGATTGGAAGGCGCTGGTTACTGCCGAACCGGTCGACCCTGTAGATGTCCTTGCCCGCCTGCGTGCTGCTCTTGAACAAGCCGAAGACTTTGTCGCCCGCATGCCCACAGAGAAAGCCGGCCTGCTCTTCCTGGAGAATGGCCGCGCGGTCCAGCCCGACCCCGACCATCTCGATCGCTACCAGACTCATGCCGGTGAAAGGCGCGGCCACTGGCCGGCCAGTGCGGAGATCACCTCCGCCATGCTGGAGCGGTACAACCGAAACCCAGGTATCTAGCGCAGCCCAGTCCCCCGCGACAGCCCCCATGCCAATCATGTATGGTTATCTGTTCCGCTTATGCTCCTTCTAACCGCAACTCTGGCTGAACCTCAGCACTTCTCTCTTGCGGAGAAACTGCTCCTCGTCGTGCTGGTCGCCGCCTCAGCCGCCGGTTTCTGGCGCCGCTTTGGCGTCGTCCTCGACAAAATCCTCAAATCCAAAAAAGATTTCGGCTTCCACCTCTTCCCCATCGGCAAACGCGTCTGGGATTTTGTCTGGGAGGTGGCCCTCCAGGCCAAAGTCATCCGCCAGCGCCCGCTGCCCGGTCTGGCTCACGCCCTGGTCTTCTGGGGATTCTGCGCCTTCGTCCTGGTGACGACAAACCACTTCGCCGTCGGCCTTGGTCTCGGCTTTCTCGACCCCGCGGGCTCCTTTGGCCGCTTCTACACTTACTTCGCCGCCGTCTTCGCGCTGGCTTGCGCGGCGGGCATCTTCGGTCTCTTCGTCCGCCGTTTCCTGGTCCAGCCCAGGTGGCTCGGCAAGCAGCTCTCCTGGGAGTCCGGCTTCATCGCCTTCCTCATCTTCCTGCTGATGGTCACCTACCTGGCCTCGTTTTTTGTCGCCGGCGCCGACCCCGCCGCGCGGGTTCTCTGGTGGGTCCACTCGCTGGCTATTTTGATCTTTTTGGTCATCATCCCCCACACCAAGCACCTGCACCTGATCCTGAGTCCGGCCACCGTCTTTCTCTCGCGCGGCGGCTTCAGCCAGATTCCCGCGCTCGTCGGCGACGAAGACTTCGGCCTCATCGCCGGCACGGACCTGACCTGGGTGACGAGCCTGCAAGCCTACTCCTGCGTTGAGTGCGGCCGCTGCACCGAGCACTGCCCCGCCGCCAACACCGGCAAGGTATTGAATCCAAAAGAGATTATCCTCGGTCTGCGCGGCTACTTGAACGACCTCGGCCCAGCCTCGGAAGAACCGCTGCTGGGCAAATACAACGCCCAGGAAGCTGCCTTCCAATGCACCACATGCGGCGCATGCGAGTTCCAGTGCCCTGTTGGCATCGAGCATCTGCCCATCCTCGTCGGCCTGCGCCGCGGCGCGGTCAACACCGGCGCATGGGAAGACGAATACGGTTCCAAGCTCTTCCTCGCCCTCGAGCGCGGAGCGAACGCCCACGGCCTGCCCGCCTCCGAACGTGACAAGTTCATCGAAAAGGCTGGCCTGCCCATCTTCGACGGGACGCAGGAATACTGTCTCTGGCTCGGCTGCATGGGCGGCTACGACCCCAAAGGACGTGAGATCATCTCCGACTTCGCCCGCATAATGAATTTCCTCGGCACAAGCTACGGTGTCCTGCGCAAGGAGAAGTGCTGCGGAGATCCGGTCCGCCGCCTCGGCAACGACCTCGTCTTCCAGCAACTCGCAGAATCCAACCTTGAAGCCTTCGCGCTGAGCAAAGTCAAAAAGGTCGTCTCCATCTGCCCCCACTGCATTCGCACCCTTCAGGAAGACTGGAAAGACTACGGCACGCCGCCCCCCGTCGAGCACCACAGTGAGTTCCTTGCGCGTCACGCCGACAAACTTCCATCGCGGTCAGTCGTGCAGTCGTCGGAGGGAGTCGGGGGTTTCAACCCCCGCATAGAACCAGTTGCAAGAGAGGGGGCTTTAGCCCTGGAAGTTAGCACTTCACTGACCTCCAGCACCGCGACGGGGCCCGAAGGCCTTGTATCAGGGCACGACTTCAGTCGTGCCGATACCGCCGTCCAATCATCCGGGGCTTTAGCCCCTGCGGGACCCGAAAGAATCGTCTACCACGACCCCTGCTACCTCGGCCGCTATCGCAACGTCTACGATGAGCCCCGAGCCGTGATCAAGCTTGCCGGCAAGCTGGTCGAAGCCCCGCGTAATCACGAACGCAGCTTCTGCTGCGGCGCGGGCGGAGGGCTGGTCTTCCTCGGCGAAGAAACCGGCGAGCGAGTCAGCAAGGTCCGCGCCGCCGAGTTGGTCGCCACCGGCGCAACGACCATCGGAACCGCCTGCCCCTTCTGCAACAGCATGTTTCGCGACGCGCTGGCCGAAAAAGGCGAGGCCGCTCCGCAACTTCTCGACATCGCCCAGCTAGCCGCTCGAAGATTGCCTGTCGGTCCTTCTTAGAGCGTGTTTCAAAAGCCGCATTGAGTCAGGGCACGACTTCAGTCGTGCCGCTAAGCAGATAAAATGTGGCGGGCTTTAGCCCCTGAGGGAATGTAACACTGGCCTTCACACATCATCTGGGAACGTTAAGATAATCGGGAGCCTTTTCTTATGAAGATTGTTGTCGCCATCAAGCAAGTCCCGGAGCGCGATGCACAAATCCGCATCGACGCCGCCGGCAAATGGATTGAAGAATCCGGCCTTCAATACGCGCTCAACGAATCCGACGCCTACGCCCTCGAAGAAGCCCTCCAGCTCAAGGAGAAGCACGGCGGCGAGGTGGTCGTCCTCACCGCCGGCCCCGAGCGCGTCGGCCCCACCATCCGCGAAGCTCTCGCCAAGGGCGCCGACCGCGCCATTCACATCGATTGCGCCGACCTCGGCTCTCGCGACGCGCTCGGCGTTGCCCGCCTGCTGGCCGCCGCTCTCAAGCCGGAAGCTCCCGACCTTGTCCTCACCGGCCTCCAGTCCGACGATCTCGGCCAGGGACAAACCGGCGTCATTCTCGCCGAACTCCTCGGCCTGCCCCACTCCTCGCTCATCCTCCACGTCGAAAAGACCGATGCCGGCCTCACCGTCAAGCGGGAGCTCGAAGAAGGCTGGTTCCAGACCATCGATCTGCCCACCCCCGCCGTCCTCACCATCCAGTCCGGCGGCAGCAAGCTCCGCTACGCCACGCTGATGGGCATCAAGCGCGCCAAGACCAAGGAGGTGCGCGCGGTAACCGCCGCTGAATTGGCCGTGGACTCGGCCCCAGTTGCGGTTCTTGAGCGTGTCGCGCTGCCGCAGAAACAAAAATCGACCCAGATTCTCCCCGGCAATCCCAAGGAAGCCGCGGCGGCTCTGGTGGAAAAACTGAAGTTTGAAGCGAGGGTGCTATGAGCGGCATTTGGGTTGTAGTCGAAGACCGGGACGGCCGCGCAAGCCGCATCAGTTGTGAAGCCGTAGCCGCCGGACAAAAGTTAGCCGCGCTCACCGGCCTCGCCGTGAACGCCGTCGTCATCGGCGCGCAAACCGAAGCCCTGGCCGCCGAAGTTGCCGCCAAGGCGCTCGCCAAAGTCGTCCGCATCGAGCATCCGCTGCTCGCCGCTTACACAGCGGACGGATTTACGCTCGCCTTGCAGCAGTTCATCGAAGCGGAGAAGCCGGATTACGTGCTTTTCCCGCACACCTACCAGGTCCGCGACTACGCTCCCAAGCTGGCCGCGCGGCTGGGCCAGGTGTTGATCGGCGACGTAACCGGCTTCGGCGAAGGCCCCGTCTTCACGCGCCAGCTCATGCAAGGACGCCTCAACGGCTCTTACCGGCACTCCGGCAACGGCCCCTGCTTTGTCTCGGTGCAGGCCGGAGCCTTCCGTGCCGACGAGGCTCAAGCCGGCGCGGCCACGGTCTCCGCCTTTTCGCCCACAATCGAGCCGGCGCAGATTCGTACCCGTCCCAGCGAGCGTTTCCGGGGCGCGGCGCAAACCGTTGACCTGGGTTCGGCGCAGATGATCGTGAGCGTGGGCCGCGGCATCAAGGACGCCGCCAACATCCCGTTGGTCCAGGAGCTGGCGACGGCGCTCGGCGCGGAGCTGGGCGCATCGCGGCCCATCTGCGACAACGGCTGGCTGCCCATGGAGCGGCAGATTGGCAGCTCGGGCCAGACCGTCTCCCCCAAGCTCTACCTCGCCGTGGGCATCTCCGGAGCCATCCAGCACCTGGTCGGCATCAAGGGTTCGCAGTGCGTGGTGGCCATCAACAAGGACCCCGACGCGCCCATCTTCGAGGTTGCCGACTACGGCATTGTCGGCGACCTGATGGAAGTGGTCCCGGCGCTCACCGAAGCGGTGAAGGCGGCTCAGCAGTAGCACTCCGCTCGGGGAACCTCTGAATTGGTCGACGTTTTGAAAGGGCACGGCTTCACCGGGGTCCACACCGAGCGATTTTTGCTCGATGGGGTGGGGCTTCACAGCTTGCGGAAAATAGCAAACGGAGTAGCAAGAAGTGTCAGGGCACGACTTTAGTCGTGCCGTAAATGGCTCAAAATGAACGTGGGCTTTAGCCCCTGAGGGAATACATAGCGGGGATAAAAACTGAATCAGAGTTTGCTCAGCGCCCCAACTTCCCTGCCCGCAATAAAAACCTGCGGCCGCGCCGGCGCTGCGATGTAATAAGCCAGTTCTCGGTAATCTCCAAACTCATGAATCAAAAAATCCGCCTGCTTCCCTCGCTCCAGCGACCCCACCCGCTCGCCAAGCCCCAAACTCCAGGCTGCGTTAATCGTCGCCGCCGACAACGCCTCGCCGGGTGTCAATCCCATCTGCAGGCAAGCCAGCGACATCACAAACGGCATCGACGCAATCGGCGACGAGCCGGGATTGAAGTCCGTGGCCACGACAATCGCCAGCCCCAGCTCTACCATCCTGCGCGCCGGCGGATAATTTGTCCGCCCCAGCGCAAAGACCGACCCCGGCAGCAACACCGGCTGCACCCCGGCCGTCCGCAGCCCGTGCAGAGTCTCTTCGGTCACCGTCTCCAGGTGGTCGGCCGTAGCCGCGCCCAGCTCGGCGGCCAGCGCCGCTCCCGTGCCCGCTCTGAACTGCTCGGCATGAACCCGCAGCCGCAGTCCATGCCTCTGCGCAGCTGTGAGCACCGTGCGCGTCTCCTCCACCGTGAAGGCGTGGTCGTCGCAAAAGGCGTCACAAAATTGCGCCAGCCCCGCCGCGGCCACTTCGGGAATCAACTCCTCGGCAATCCAGCGCACGTACTCCGCCCTTCCTGAATCCCCATGAACTATGGGCGCGCAAGCGCCAGTGGCCGCACCGCAGGTGCCCGGCGGAAGGGTGTGCGCGGCCAGCAGCGTGGGCACAATCGCTGCCGGTCCCTCCTCGCCGAGCCGCGCCATTACGCGCAGCATCTTCAACTCCGTCTCGCGCTCCAGCCCATAGCCCGATTTCGCCTCGATGGTCGTCGTCCCCGCCCTCACCATCCAGTCGCGATGCCGTCGCGCCTTCGCTCAGCAGCTCCTCTTCGCTCGCCGCTCGGGTCAGCGCAACCGTCTGCAAAATTCCCCCGCCCGCCGCCGCAATCTGCTGATAAGTCGCCCCTGCAATGCGCTGCTCAAACTCCGCCGCGCGATTTCCCGCAAAAACAAGATGCGTATGCGCATCCACAAAGCCCGGAGTCACCGCCCTGCCTTGGGCGTCGATCACCTCCGCCCCCACCGGAATCTTCCCGCGCACTTCAGCATACGGCCCAGCCACAACTATGCGCCCATCTTTCACCAGCAGCGCCGCATTCTCAATCAGCCCCAGTTCGCGCAACTCCGCGCCCGCGCGCGGCCGCCCCGGCCCCGCCAGCGTCACTAGCTGCCCGATATTGACGACCGCAATCACATCGCTCACGGCTGCTTCTCCGCCATCGGTATCCGAATCCCCCGCTCCCTTGCCGTCTCCCGCGCCAACTCATAGCCCGCATCGGCGTGCCGCGCAACGCCCAGCCCCGGATCGTTGTTCAACACGCGCTCAATCTTGCGCGCAGCCATCTCTGTCCCGTCGGCCACCGTCACCTGCCCCGCGTGCAGCGAGTAGCCCATCCCCACGCCGCCGCCATGATGAAAGCTCACCCACGTCGCGCCCGACGCCGTGTTCAGCAGCGCATTCAGAATCGGCCAGTCAGCCACCGCATCCGACCCGTCCAGCATCTTCTCCGTCTCGCGGTAAGGGCTGGCTACCGAGCCCGCGTCCAGATGGTCGCGCCCCATGGCAATCGGCGCGGAAATCTCGCCCGTGCGCACTAATTCGTTGATCGCGAGGCCCATCCTGGCCCGCTCCCCGTAGCCCAGCCAGCAGATGCGCGCCGGCAGCCCCTGAAACGCAAACCGTCCGCGCGCCAGCCGCAGCCAGCGGTTGAGAATCTCGTTCTCCGGAAACAGCTCCAGCGCCAGTTCATCGGTACGGTCGATGTCCTTCGGGTCGCCCGAGAGCGCAACCCAGCGGAACGGCCCCGTCCCCGTGCAAAACAGCGGTCGAATATACTCCGGCACAAAGCCTGGAATTAGAAAGGCGTCCACGCAGCCGGCATCGAAAGCGAAGCGGCGAATGTTGTTGCCGTAATCAAAGGCCACCGCGCCCGCGCTCTGCAACTCGAGCATCGCGGCCACATGAATCACCATAGTAGCCGTCGACCGGCGAACATATTCGACTGGATCGTGCCCGCGCAGTTCGGCAGCCTCGCTGAGCGTCAGCCCCTGCGGGATATATCCGTTCAATGGATCGTGGGCGCTGGTCTGGTCCGTCACCACGTCCACCTTGACCCCGCGCCGCACAATCTCCGGCAGCACGTCGCCGCAGTTGCCCACCAGCCCCACGCTCAGCGCGCGGCCTTCGCCGACGGCCTCCTCGCACAGCCGCAGCGCCTCGTCCAGGTCTTCGGTCACCGCGTCGCAATAGCGCGTCTCCACTCTCCGCTCAATCCGGCTCCGGTCCACGTCGATGGCCAGCACCACGCCGCCGTTCAGCGTCACGCTCAAGGGCTGCGCCCCGCCCATGCCGCCCACCCCGCCCGTCACCACCAGCTTTCCCTTCAGCGATCCTGATTCGCCCGGCTTGGCAAAGTGCTTCTCAGCCAGCGCGGCAAAGGTCTGAAACGTTCCCTGCAAAATCCCCTGCGTCCCGATATAAATCCAGCTTCCCGCCGTCATCTGCCCATACATCATCAGGCCCTTGCGGTCCAGCTCGTTGAAGTGTTCCCAGTTGGCCCACTTGCCCACCAGGTTGGAGTTGGCGATGATCACCCGTGGCGCCATCTCGTGCGTCGGAAACACCGCCACCGGCTTGCCGCTCTGCACCAGCAGCGTCTCCTCGCCGCCCAGTTGCTCCAGCTCCCGCACAATCCCGTGGAAGCAATCCCAGTTGCGCGCCGCCTTGCCGATGCCGCCATACACCACCAGATCCGCGGGCCGCTCGGCCACCTCCGGATCGAGATTGTTCATCAGGCAGCGCAGCGCCGCCTCCTGCTGCCATCCCTTACAGCGCAACTGGTTTCCCCGTGGCGCGCGAATCACCGGTGCCTCAATCGTCATAGCCGCTCCTGCCCAAAGAATTCTTCCAACACTAGACAATACAGCGAACCCCTCCCCGCAGCCAACGCGCCACCGGCCAGCCTCAGCCACTATCGTCGCGGAAACCCCAGAACAGGCCTCCCGAGATTTCCGTTGCCGGGCCGGCGCCGGGTCACACCGCCCGGCCAACCAACCCCGCCGCAAACAGGCGATCATCCACCGGAGCTAACCGGCGTCCGGTCCCATTGCGCAGCAATGACACGTGAGGAATGTTCGCCAGGTGCTCGCTGATCATCCATAGATCAGCTTCCGCAGTCATCCAACCCATGCTGTCGAAGCGCGACAAATTCACCGGACGGGAGTAGTTGCGCAGAGTCTTCTCGCGGGAATCATTGAAGTAGTGCTCGAAGTACGACATGACGAGTTCACGCAGGTTACGGTACACCGGCTCCCGGAATCGCAGCCCGCTGTAGTTCGATTTGGCGATCGCCCCCCAATGGCCTTGCTGCTTGAAAATAGCGAGCACGTGGTCGTCGTCGCGCACGGCCCCGAGATCCAGTAGTAATGGCGGAAAGCCATGTACCCGTAGCGCCGCCGCAGCCAGCAGAGCGCCTTCCAGGCAATGGGCCACCTTATCGCGCAGCACTCGGCGAGGAGATCGAATCGTTTCGCCCTCTAACTCTTTGTTGTACCCAATCTCCGTATCGAGGAAGCGCTGGATTCGCTCCGGTGTCTTCAGCGCCTTTAGAACACGTGTCTCTCCGGCATCGAAACCGTACTTGGACATTGGAATCAGTTAACCTTTCTCGACCAGCAAGAAGATTGCATAGTGGTAATCAGCATGCGCCTTAATCAGCTTAGGGCCTGTTAACACTACTGGGGTGGCTGGTGCCGGGAGCCAGTTTTTCTCAGTTCAAGGAGTGAGGAGCGACGCATACCGGGTGTCTGCTAGCGACGATTGACGAAGAAATGAGGAAAACTGGCCCCGGCCCGAAGGGTTGCGGCGCAAATCGGGCCAGACGTTGTTGTCGTTTTCGGCTGTGGTCCCGCCACAGCCTTCAAACTCCGCCTAGTCTAACCCAATTTTCACTCGCAACGCCAGCCGCCCCAGTAATGTTAACAGGCCCTAATTTATCCGATGAAGAACCGGACCCGGAATAAGGGAAAGGTATTCGGTGCCGCTTTGTGTCAGGGCACGACTTTAGTCGTGCCGCAAATACAACAGAAAAACATTGGACTTTAGTCCCTGAGAAACACCCGCTCTACAACAATACTTGTGCGGAGCTTCCCAAAAGTTGTCATCCTGAGCGATCATAAAAATGCCTGTCATCCTGAGCGATCATAAAAATGCCTGTCATCCTGAGCGATCATAAAAAATGCCTGTCATCCAGCGCGATCATAAAAATGCTTGTCATCCTGAGCGAAGTTTGGCGCGTTTCTTGCGCCAAACGCAGTCGAAGGACCTGCATTTGTTTTTCCCAGCTTTGAAAGGGCACGGCTTTAGCCGTGCCACCACCCCATCCACCCATTTTTGAAAATCAGCCTACGCGGCGAAGCCGCGCTCAAGTCCTCGCACCTAAAAAGCTGTCATCCTGAGCGATCATAAAAATGCTTGTCATCCTGAGCGAAGTTTGGCGCGTTTCTTGCGCCAAACGCAGTCGAAGGACCTGCATTTGCTTTTCCCAGCTTTGAAAGGGCATGGCTTTAGCCGTGCCACCATCCCACCCACCCATTTTTGAAAATCAACCCACGCGGCGAAGCCGCGCTCAACTCCCGCCGTCTAACAAACGCTGGGTGCCCCACCTTCGCGGCTGTCATTCTGAGCGACCCTGAGCGCACCAGGGTCCCCAGTGACAGGTCTTCGTCGCTGGGGTGGAGAGTGAAGGGGAGTCGAAGAACCCGCATTTCGTTCCATTGCCGCATCGGGGTCCCCAACGACAGGTCTTCGTCGTTGGGGTGATCTAGGGTGGGATATCCATATCTACAGTCTGGGGTGGGGGGTTGAAAGCCTTCATTTGCTTTTTCGTCGCACTGAAGGGTACGCGGCTTCAGCCCGTACATCCACCCCACCCACCAATTTTTGAAAATCAACCCACGCGGCGAAGCCGCGCTCAAACCTCATCCGACTGCCCCCGAAGATACGCCCAAAAACTGTAAAGAAAGGTTGATAGATCGCTCACTGAGCGCATCGGGCTGTTAGCAATGACTGAAACAATCCGACTTCCGAATCCGAGAGAACATCGGAGACCGTTCGACTACTCTTCGCGAAGCGCCTCTACCGGATCGATTCGCAATGCTCGTCGCGCGGGAATGATGAGTGCTGCGAACGAGGTTGAAAGAATCAGGGCGACGACTACCGACAAGACGAGCGGGTCTGATGGTTTCACACCGTACAGCAAACTGCTCATGCCTCGACCAAGCAGCGCGGCGAGACAGATTCCCAGCACCATGCCGGCTACCGTCAGCGTCAGGCCGTCTTTCAGCACTCGAACAAAAACAGTTTCTCGAAGCGCCCCGAGAGCCATCCGAATGCCGATCTCATGAGTCCGCCGCGAGACTGAGTATGCCGTTACGCTGTATAGCCCAAGGGTGGTGAGCAGCAGGGCAAGCCCGCCTAGAGATGCCGTTAGCCACGCTGCCATGCGATTTGCGTATGTAACTAAGCGCATGTGGTCCGTCATCGTTTGAGTGTTGATGATAAGAGCGGTCGGAATCGTCTGCTGCATGGCCTTTCTGACCACCGGTAACAATGCGCCTGCGTCTCCTGCCGTTGTCACTATCAAAGTGACTTCGGACCGACCCTTCTGCGACAGTGGCAGGAACAAGTAGGGCTGCGGTGCCTCATTCAGATCGGCGTACTTTCCGTCACGAGTCACACCGACGATTTCCGCATCTACCGGTTCCTTCCGTCCGAGACGCACGTGTTTGCCCACAACGTCCGCAGTGCCAAAAAGCTTCTTCGCCAGCGTCTGATTGACGATAACAACCCTTCTGCTGGCCGCTGTATCCTGCATTCCGAAGGCCCGACCACGGACGAGCGGCACACTCATCACACGAAAGTATCCGGCATCAACCGTGTTAAACCAGACTGGAGTTCCAGCCGTCTCCGAGGGAACCTCGCCGGGGGCCAGAAGGACTTGCGTTTGACCTCCTCCATTATCAGGAAATGGGACAACACGGGCCACGCTCGCGTCTTTCACTCCAGGCAATGCCTTCATGCGTGTGACAAGGGCATCAAACTCTGCCTGTCTTTGTGGACCTTGCTCATCCACGCCTATACCCAGCAGTATTGCGTTCTGTCCACTGTTAAATCCCAGGTTCATGCTTTCGATATGAATCAATGCCTTGATCAATAGCCCTGTTACGATCAGGAGCGACATAGAGATCGCCAGCTGTGCGACCACGAATAACTTTCGCGTCGGCATCCTCAACCTGCCCATATGCGGCAACCGGGTCCGCATGGCATCGAGTGGTGAAGTCCGGGTCGTTGCAAGTGCCGGTATCAGGCCGCAGACAAGGACAGATACAATGCCTGCTGCTGCCGTGAATCCTAGCACGCGATGATCGATTCGGAAGTCGAAGCCCAACGGAAATCCAATGTCGGGCAAAAGCGCCGGGACCAGCGAGATCAACCTTTGCGCCAGGACAAGGGCACCGGCAACACCGAACGCCGCAAGCACCGCATACTCGGTCACCAGTTGCCGCAGCAACATCCCGCGTGTGGCGCCCAGCGCGGTGCGCATTGCAATCTCTCTCTGGCGCGAGTCATTGAGCGCGAGCAACAGATTCGCGATATTCGTACAGGCGATCAGCAGAACAGCCCCGGCAATGGCGAGCAGCAGGATGCTGAGCACCTGCATCCCGCCCCCTTGAGTCTTGGTTTGCCAATCCGCAGTAAAGCCGCGTCCGATGTTCGCCTGCGGATACTTCGCCGCCAAGTCTGCGCTCAAAGCCTGCAACTGCTCCGCAGCCTGGTTCAGGGTGGCGCCTGGCCGCAACCGCGCATAGAGTCCAAATTCGCGGACTGTTCGAGGCGTGTTCCGTTCGTCCGGGGTCCACATCACCCAACTTGACTGCGGAACATAGATCTGCGGATCGATCAATCGCTCGGTTCCTCGGAATCCAGCCGGCAAGACAGCTAGCACGGTTGCGAATCCTCCCTTGACTTTGATTGTTTGACCAATCACACCGGGATTCCCGCCAAAGATGCGCTTCCACGTCCCATGGCTCAGCACAACGATGGGCGATTGAAGGCGATGCAGTTCACTCTCGTCTGGCAGACGTCCAATCTCGGGTCGTACGCCCATAAATGTGAAGTAGTTGTCGCTGACCACTTCGGCCAGCAGGAGTTGGAGGCCGTCGGAAGTCTGTAACACCAGGCCCCGGCGGTCTGCAGCCGCAACGTCTGAAAATGCTGGCACTCGCTCCCGAACGTCCGAGAATTCTCCATACGACGATTCGGAGTCCGTTCCTTCTGCATCCGCAGAGGCGTGGCCTTTCAAGCTCTTGATCGATATCAGGTGGGAGGGATCAGCAATGGGAAGGGGCCTCAGCCATATGCCGTCCACAAGGCTGAAGATGGCCGTGTTTGCCCCAATTCCCAGCGCCAGCGTTACCACGGCCACCGACATGAGGCCCGGCGAATTGCGAAACATCCGCAGTCCGTGGCGCGCATCCCGTTTCGCGGTTTCGAGCCACCATCCAGGGCGTTGTTTCGCACATTGCTCTCGCGTGCGCTCCACCCCTCCGAATTCGATCATTGCCTGTCGGCGTGCCTCGGATAGCATTGAGTCCTGCAGCCTGTTTCATTGCTATGGATTGCTCAAGATGAAACCGTAGTTCTTCGTCCAGTTCGTTGGGCTTCTTGCGAAGAACGAGGAACCGAAGCCGAGTCAGCAATTCTGTCATCATGACGAGGCCTCCACGGCGCGACCCAGAACCAGCGCGACCGCGGACGAAAGCCGATCCCAAGTCGCGAGTTCCGTCTCTAATTGCTTTCTGCCCGCGGCCGTTAACCGATAGAACTTCGCCCGTCGATGGTTATCTGAATTTCCCCAGTCCGATTTGATCCATCCCTTGTGTTCCAGCCGATATAAGGCTGGGTAGAGCGACCCCTGGCCGATCTGAAGTACATCTTTCGAAACTTGCTGGATGCGCTGGGCCACTCCCCAGCCATGCATTGGTTCCAAGGCAAGCGTCTGGAGAATAAGAAGATCAAGCGTCCCCTGCAACAGATCTGTTGGCGTTGGCATTTCTTCCCCTTGATATTCGACAACAACTATGCGCCCATTCTTGTCGGATGTCAAGGGGTGAGATCAACAGAGAAGGTTTGAACCTCAACGAGTGCAAAATCCCCATCCCACTCAGGGAGCGGTCCAGAAGGGGTAGGGAGCGATGACCCAAGGTCTTTCTGTTCCCCGCTCCCTGACCCCTATTCCCTATTCCCTGGTCCCAAGCTCCCGTTTCTCCGCCAGCTCCTCCAGCGTCTTCCCATTGCGCGGCACAATCGCGTAGCACAACATGCAGTCCATAGCCGCCGCCACCTGATCCAGCCTGTTCAGCGAGATCGTGTCCCGCCTCTCGCTCTGCTCCAGCCGGAAAAGCACCGAAGGGCTCACGTCCAACTTCTTCAACATCTCCGCCGCCGGAACTCCCAGCGCGTGCCGAACCGCCCGCAGCAAACCCGGGGTAGGGTTCTTCACCCTTGCCGCCCACCGGTAAGACTTCAGTTCCTTGTCCAATCTCTTCCGCGCCAAATCCCGCTCTCTCGCCTGCATCTTTCATCCTCCTCAATAAATATGGCCCGCTCACGTTTGTGAGCGGGCCATATTTCAAACGTAGTTAAAAGGGTCGAAATGACATGCAAAAACAGCCAAATTTGGCTTATTTTCCCCAAGTTTCAGTACTTTTGGTCCGCATCCCATCGGACCTTTGCTGCTTTTCTGACGGCCCGCAAGCCCGCCTTTTTGCGAAATGGCTCCCGATTCCTCAGTTTGCAGCCTTGGAGCGCGATTGATTTTTTCATTATCTATGCTTGCAGGACTAGGGTCTGTTCACACTACCCCGGTGGGCGGCGACGGAGGCCAATTTTTCTCCTATCGAGGAGTGAGGAGCGACGGATACCGGGTGTCTCCTAGCGACGATTGACGAAGAGAGGGGGAAAATTGGCCCCGTCCCTTCGGGCAACGGCGAAAATCGGGCCATGCGTTGTTGTCGCCCTCGACCTTGGAGCCACCAAAGCCTTCGGGCTCCGCCTAGGCTCCCACCCCACGGACGAAGACCTGTCCGTGGGGGCCCCGGTCTGGCCCGATTTTCGCTCGCTGCGCCACCCGCCAGGGTAGTGTGAACAGGCCCTAGCAACGCCATCGCCTTGCAGTGCGACAAATTCGCTGCCGCTGACCCGCCGACCCGCCGACTCGCCGGGTGCCCCACCCTCGCGGCGTTTTTGTTTTTGCCGCATCGGGGTCCCCAACGACAGGTCTTCGTCGTTGGGGTGATCTAGGGTGGGATAGCTGAACCCACCCGCTGACCCGCCGGCTTGCTGACCCGCCGGCTTGCTGACTCGACCCGCCCGCCATTATCCTTCTTGTCGTGCCCAACACTCTCGTTGAATGTGTTCCCAATTTCTCCGAAGGCCGCGACTCAGCCAAGGTCGACGCCATCGTCGAAGCCATGAAGATTCCCGGCGTCTATCTCCTCGACCGGGAGATGGACTCCGACCACAACCGCTGCGTCATCACGCTGGTGGGCGAGCGGGAAGCCATTCAGGAAGCCGCGATTCGCGGCGTAGGCAAAGCCGCCGAGTTGATCGACCTCACGCGGCACCAGGGCGCGCACCCCCGCATGGGCGCGGCCGATGTGGTTCCCTTCATCCCCATCGACGGCGTGACGATTGAAGATTGCGTCGCCATGGCCCGCCACGTCGGCGCGGAAATCTGGAAGCGCTTCCAGATTCCGGTCTACCTCTACGAAGCCGCCGCCGACCACGCCCGAGCGGCAGAATCTCGAAAACATTCGCCGCGGCCAGTTCGAGGGGATTCGCGACGAGATTGCCGACCAATCCGGCGCGCAAGCCCGACTTCGGCGAGCCGCGCGTGCATCCGACGGCCGGAGCCACCGTGGTGGGCGCGCGCAAGTTTCTCGATTGCCTACAACGTCTTTCTGAACACGCCCGACGTCGACATCGCCAAGAAGATCGCCAAGGCAGTGCGCTTTTCCACCGGCGGCCTGCGTTTCGTCAAGGGCAGCGGGATTCCTGGTGCGCGGCATGGCCCAGGTTTCGATGAACCTGACCGACTTCGAGCAGACGCCGATCCACCGCGTCTTCGAGTTCGTGAAGCGCGAGGCCGAGCGCTACGGCGTGATTCCGGTCTCCAGCGAGATCGTCGGGCTGATTCCCAAGCTGGCCCTGGAGCAGGCCGCGGAGTGGTTTCTGCAGGTGGAGAACTTCGACTCCTCGCTTATTCTGGAAAACCGCCTGGCAGCGGTGATGGGCGGCAAGATGGCCGTCGGCGGATCTGCGCGCCGGAGTCGAGCCCTTCATCGAGCAACTGGCCGCTCCTACCGCGACTCCCGGCGGAGGCAGCGCGGCGGCGGCAGCAGGCGCCATGGCCGCCGGACTGGCGCGGCATGGTGGCGTCCATGTCGCGCGGCAAGAAGGCTTATCTGCAATACGAAAGCCAGCTCAGCGAAGCCATCGCCCGGCTGCAATCCGCTGCGCGAAGAACTGAAAGCCGCCATCGACGCCGACGCCGAGTCCTATAACGTCGTGATGAAGGCCTACAAAGCGGCCAAGGAATCCGCCAACGGCGGCAACACAATCAACTCCGCGTTACAACAGGCGGCAAATGTGCCTCTGGGCGTAGCCGAACGTGTCGTCGAGGTGGCACGGATCGCGACTTCCCTGCAGCCGATCACCAACCCGAATATGAAATCCGACCTGATCACAGCGATCGCTCTCTCAAGAGCCGCACTTGAAGGAGCCCTCGCGAACGTCGCCATCAATCTGGATTCAATCAAGCCGGCCTCGCCCGAGGATGAAGCCTTCGTGAGCGAGACACGGCAGCGCGCGGCAGCGCTGAAAGCATAGATTGAATCGAACTCGGACCGAACTATGCCGGTTGTCCATTCGTTGCAAAGAATCTGAAGGATGGGCCGCCCGCGTCACCCTTCTTGCAAGGTAAACTTTACGATCCCGATGGTTATTTGATCAATCGGGAGGGCCGGTGTGCGCGAGATTCCTCTGTAACCTTTTTCTGGGTTGGGAATCGTTGCTGGTGAGTGCCTATATACAGCCTGCGGATGAGAAGATTCATCGCAGACACTGTGGCAGGCATTGAATTCATTTCATGACCAGGAGAGTTTCGATGACCAAGTTTGGATTTCTACGCCGCGCCACTATGCTTGCTGCCTTGTTTGCAGCTATCGCCGTCACCTCAGTCTCCGCACAGGAAGCCCGTGTGAGCATCCCCAGCAACAAGTCCTATGAGCAGACGGTCGAGGCCTTCAAGATGGCCGTCAGCAAAGGGGGCATGATGGTGATGAGCACCGTGGATCAAGGCAACATGCTCAAGATGACCGGTCTCAATTTGAAGGGAACCCTGTTTCTCGTGGGCAATCCCAATGTGGGCAAGCAGGTGTTTGAAAAGGATCCCGCCGCCGGACTGTACCTGCCCCTGCGCGTGTACATCTACCAGAGCACTGCCGGGAAAACGTTTCTAAGCTACGACAAACCATCGGTGGTGTTGAAGCAGTTCAACAATGGAGCCATCGATCAGACAGCAGCCATGCTCGATCAGAAGCTCGACATGCTGACACACATGGTTGCCCAGTAGACGCTGCACAAAGCGAGGAGGGGGGCAAATACCTCCCTCCGGGAGTTCTTCAATGAAACATGCGTTCACGATCCTGTTGCTGCTTGCCACAGCCTCGGTATCGCCGCTGATCTTCCCCATTGCGGAGTCCGGCAGAAGCTCGATGGATATATTGGCGAAGCTGGCGCTTTTGCCGGCAGCGGCGCTGTTGCTGGCCGCCATTGGCTTGCTCTATCGCGCCAATAAGCCACTGGCGATGATCGCTACAAAGGGCTTGGTTGCGGGGACAGTGGCCACAATTGCCTTGGAAGCCATTCGGTTACCCGGATTCTGGCTCGGTTTCATGCCGGGAAACCTTCCCCGATTGATGGGCGTGTTGTTGCTCGATCAGTTTGCAGCTGGACCTTCGCTGAAGTCGGACATGGTAGGCTGGGTCTATCATTTTTGGAATGGCGCCAGTTTTGGCCTCATCTATGTGCTCGTCTTTGGAAGTTACCGCCGCTGGGTTGGCGCGGTTTTTGGCGTGCTTATCGGTTTCGGCTTCATGCTCAGCCCTGTTGTCTCGGCTTTGGGTGTGGGATTTTTAGGAATTGAGTTCTCCAAAGGATTTCCCGTGACTGTAACCATTGCGCATGCGGCTTTCGGTCTTGCGCTGGGGTGGCTCACAGCATCATGGCTGGGATTTATCGAAAGCCCGCTGCTGGCTGCGGTTCGCGCCTGTTCTCCGCGGCGGTCCGCCTCCCGGCAGTCGTTGCTATAGGCTGTTCGGGCAGGCTATGACATTTCCGAATCCGGCGTATCTTCATCATAGGACAACTTCCTTGATACCGACTATGCAAGAGCGAAAGCTGGATGACGCAACGACCGAAGCTGTCCTGATCCAGCGAATCCTGGCAGGGGAGAAAGACCTTTTTCATGATTTGATTCGCCCTTATGAACGCAGAGCCTTTCTTTTGGCCTATTCGATTCTTCGCAATCGAGACGACGCCGAGGAGACCGTGCAGCAGGCAATGATGAAGCTGTTCTACAATCTCGCGCAACTCGCGGAAATGGGCAAGTTTAAACCTTGGGCCTTGCGCACAGTCGAGAACGAGGCGAAGATGTACAGGCGCAAGCGGCGTCAGCATCTTTATGAGTCCTTGGATGAAGGATCGACGGAGTCCTATGACGAAAGACCTCTGTACCCGAAGCAGTTCGCCGACTGGCGCGACTTGCCAAGCGACGCGGTGGAACAGAGCGAAGTGCGCGCGGCAGTCGCCAAAGCGCTCGACGAATTGCCGGATATTTACCGCGAAATCTTCGTACTGCGCGACATGCAGCACCTGGATGTTGCTGAAGCCGCTGAAGTCCTTGGAATTGGCGAACCCGCGGTCAAGACCCGCCTGCATCGAGCGCGCCTCATGCTGCGTGAGGCCCTTACCCCAGTTTTTGCGAAGCCTGGAGTTTCCGTATGGGCGCGCTGGAAAGGATTGAACCCATGGTTAGCTGTAAAACGATAATCGCTCATCTTTCCGATTACCTGGACGAGGACACTTCGGTTGAGATGCGCCTAAAGATTGAGCGGCATCTGCGCGGTTGCCGACGTTGCAGCGCGGTCTATGACAGCGCTCGGAAGATGCTGGTCATTACAGGGGATGAGAGAGTTTTCGAGCTTCCCAGCGGATTTGGAGAACGATTGCATGACTTTTTGGATACAGTGATCTCGAATTCCAATGGGTTGGAGGCCGGAAAGCCAATCGTCAAAGACTAATTTGCCACCTCCGCAGCGCG
>CAVXYT010000015.1:0-210456 GCA_963765995.1 uncultured Acidobacteriaceae bacterium
CAGGTGGTTCCTGCCGTCCAGATCGCTCGTTGCAAGCGGCTTCGTCGAGGAGCCATATATTCGCCGTGCTTTCCGGCATGAGCATTTTGGATCGGGTGCCGCACCCCGAGGTCTTCTTACTGACCAGACGTGTCTCGCGTTTACCCGAACTTGGACGAAGTTGTGTGTCAGCCGGCAATGCGCGGCTGCGGTGCGCGGTAGGTTTGTTTCTTCCGCAGCACCCAGTAAGAAGCCTCGGCCAGATGGCGGGCAACAGCAACGACGGCGCGTCCGTGGCCTTTGTTGGGATAGAGCCGCTGATAGAGCAGGCCGATGTGGTCCTCGCGGTGGGCCCTCGTGCGAATGGCGCAGTTGGCGGCTTCGACGAAGGCCCACTTGAGATAGTGGTTGACGTTGCGGCAGGTGCCGCCGTGGCGAATGTGGCCGCCGCTGGCGATAATGCGCGGGACAAGCCCCGCATAACTGGCCAGGTGCTCGGCACGTGGAAAGCGTTCGACATCGCCGACCTCCAGCCAGACCAACGGGGCGAGGATCGGCCCGAGTCCAGGAATGGTGCGCAAGAGCCGTATCTCAGGGCTGGCCTTGAGTTGTTCGGCGATGCGGCGTTCAATGGCGCCGATCTTCTCTTCCAACTGGTCGATGGAATGAAGCTGCATTGCGATCATGTGCGCGGTTTCCGTCGGCAATGCCTTGAGGATGTTTGCTAGATAGGCTCTGCCCTTGGTCCCGAACAGATCACTGATGGCGTCTGCCTGCAGTCCGTAGCGGTCGATGCCCGCGTGGATGCGGTGTTTGAGCGAAGTGCGCAGATCGCGAAGTGCCATGCGGGTACGCAGGAGCTCGCGCTGGTCGCGCAGTTCACAGGGAGGAATCCAGCTCTCTGGCAGGGTGCCGCAGCGCAGCAGAATGGCCAAGCCCCTTGGCATCGAGTGCGTCGGTCTTGTTGCTCTTGGCCATGCGCCGTTTGGCCTCGAATGGATTGGCCAGGTGAGGATGATGGCCGGTCTCTTCCATGGCATCGACAATCCAGTACCAGTGGCCGGTTGCCTCCAGGGCAATTTCGCTGCCGGCCGGCAAGCTGCGCAGATAGCTGCAATAGAGTTCGCGATCATGCTCGACGCGGACAGGACGGGAAGCCTTACCGTGCTGATCGACGGAGACGAAGACGGAGAAGTGTTTGTGAGCATCACACCCGATGACTGGCTGCATGGAGCCTCCTATGTGCGTTCAGCGTACCCTGCGCCGGGTCCGCGAGCGCTTTCATAGGTTCACCCCCAACGGGTTGCTGCAGGGATACCGCGCGGTAACCGTGCGGGAACGCTTGCGGAATCAAGAAGCTACAGCCAGCAGATGCGAAAAATAAGGCGTTTACAGGTTTACGCCTGTAAACATGTTGAAAACAAAGCGGCTAAGGGGAAAATGGACGGTTCTCGGTTCCTGCGGGAGTAACCTTGGGTTGCTGCGGCGTTAACGTGTTGAAAACAAAGGGACGCGTCTTGGCGGGGTTCGGCGGCGGCATCCGTCTGCCGTCTGCGGGGCCAATGGAGGCCAGGGCCGGGGCCAGTTCGTGGGGAATCTGGTAGTGGAACATAAAGCGCAGCGGCACAATGGGCATTTTCGGAGTGCAAGCCGAGTGTTTTCAACGCCAAGACGTGACGCACCTATGTACCTTTAAGCAGGCCATGTGCGGCACAATGAAAATCGGCCAGCGGAGCCGAAAAAAGGCTCACAAAGGCTCAAGAAGCCTCATTCCGTGGCGGCGCTGGGGCGATGAGGCTTTATGAGGGAAAATCGGCTTTCGTCGTGGTTGTTCGTTGAAAGTCGTGGCGAGTCGGCCTTTTTCGCGCTCACGCGCGGTACCCTCCGCTCCGTCGTCCGTAAAGGCTCTCCGCTTCGCTCCGACCGCTGGCGCGGCTCCCTTCGGTCGGCCTTGACTGACGCCTCCGCTGCGGGTGTTTTTCAGCTATGAGAAAAATGTATTTTTCTCATGTTCCACATGACCAGGGCCACGGCTCCCGGCCATCGGCTGCGCGGTGAGGTCCAGCAACGAAGCGTGCAGCGCCGGGGCGCTGGCGGGCATCCGTGGCGCATCCGGCGGTGTGTTGGAGCCAAGACACCATCCCTAAGCCTGGCGGCTTAGCGTGGCCGGTTTGCGGCCCGTTATCGAATGGAGATCGAGCGGAAATCGAACGCTGTTCGGTGTTGTCCGGCTCCCGTTCGAGCCGTGTTCGGAGGGGCTATTGACCGGCAGACCAGCGGCAGGCCTCTTGCTGGAGGATCATCGAATCGAGCACCTGTTGGACGACCTTCTTAGACTCCTGGTCGAAGCGGGAGACGGCCTCGAACTGGAGCTTGAGGGCCTCGTCTGGCCCGCGCTCACGTGAGCCATCGGCGTGGAGACTCCCTGGCCAATCTCCTTTTCTCCCTCCCATTCACGGTTCGATTTGTTTTTGTTCATCGGGTTTTTTACTTCCATGCAATAAATCCACTACCGTCCATACATTTCCTTCACAAGAACTCCTTTGGTCACAATCAGTTAGATCATAGTCTTCCAAGAGCATATACATATGCTATAAGATACATCACAACGAGGAGACCTTATGCCCATTGCGAAGAAGGCTACAACCCGACCGAAGCGCAGAGTCGTTGCTCCCGCTGAAACGCGCACTCAACTCCGGCTGACCGTCGATTCCAAATTCACCAAGAGCCATTTCAGCCAACTGTTTGCCGTGCTCAAAATCCGCAGAAAGAACGCCCTCGCAGAGCACATCATCATGAGTTTTAAGAATAAAGCTGCTCAGACGCAACTCGTTACGTTTTACAACAACCAGTGGCTGAACATTCCATTTCAGAGTATTGACACCGCATTCGTTTTTCCTTTGACCCACGAGATTGATGATGAGCTGGATAGAGTTGGCGGAGAGATTCTCGGCGGCGTGAATAGGTCCAAAACATTTCGCGTGATGGTGGCCTATTTCGCCTTCGTCCATAAACTGAAGAATCAAACAAAGACGACTCCCGCATAATCTCCACATGGAATTTGGCAGGAGGCGACCGCATACAGTGATAATCGTGGACGGGTGATGGCTTATTGCCGGTTCATCTTTGCCCTTCGCAGTAATGCCCTTGCAAACTGCCCTTTACTGATTTCGGTATTGATTGTATTCAAACAAGAGAGCCTTTCTATCCTGGAGTCGCTGCTCTCTTCGTTCATCCCGTAGCGCCTGATTATGAACGGCAGTACGTCCGGTATCTGCCGGGGGAGGCTGAAGCGATGTCGCGGGTTCTCTCCACAGGACAAGCTGCTGCTCGGCCGCCTTACGCTTCTCTTTACCAGCAAAATTATGACGGAATCCATCGGATGCTTTCACACGGATGGTGTGGTCGATTGCGAGGACTGTGTATCCGGGTCGCGCTCCATCGTGAGGTAATTCAGCAGTCGCATAAAACTGCTTCCCAACTTCCGCTTGCTCGGTTGGACTTTGGCAATCACGGAAACTCCAAGGTGTCGGTTTGCTCGACGATCATTCTGAATCCTCGTCATTCTTGACAATGGTCCGCAACGTTGCGGTGATCCCAGCAAGAACTGAATTCAGTTCACTGCGAAGTGTGCCCTCGTGTGGAAGGCCGGTTACTTGCATGAGCAGATGTTTTTGCAGGCCACATAAGCTGCTCAGGCGGGCGACTGCCTTGTCGCTTACGCGCGAATGAATTCGCTTGTTCAGCGAACATCTTCGCAAGTATTCGCTCACAGTGAGTCCGGCTTTCTGCGCTTGTATATGCAGAATGTCCTTTTCGTCACTCGTGACACGAATGTGGATTTCCGATGTGACGCCTTGCGCTCGCTTGGGTCGTGGCATCGTGCCTTGTCCTTTCCGTGGGGTCTCGGGGCGCAGCCCTGAGCAAGATGCGCAACCATTTCTCCGAGTAGCCGCAGGCGGATTGGAGAAATGGTGGTGGAGACGCGAAACCCCGCAGGGGTTTTGTGGCTACAGCGCCTACCTTGCCGTATCTCTTAACGATTCCGGCTTCCCTGGCAACAGTTGTGACTTTACCGTATTACACATCTGCTGTCAATGATGTGATATACTGTTTTCGGCTCGTTGTTGGCAAGGAAAAGAGGAAGGCAGATGGAAAAACGGCGTCGTAAGCCGCAAACGCTCACCGCAGAGCAATTCGAGGTCTTTCGTACTCGCCTGGATGAGAGAGGGAATGTACCTCCTCCGCAACCCGAGTCCTACATGATGGGGGAGATCGTTCGGGGCGTGTACCCGCAGGTGAAGAAGTTGCGGGAGAACGGCTACACGCTGAAGATGTTGGTCCGTGTTTTTGAAGAGAGCGGCGTCGTAATCACAATCCACGCCCTTTAGACCTACTTGAAGAACCTGTCGCTACCAAAGGAACAAGCTCCAGTAAAAGCGGCCAGTGTGGGCACTACTGGGTCACCAACCGTTGAAGTAAGGCCTGGGCAATTCCAGATGAAACCGGACGTAACGCTGTAAGAAAGGAGAGAGGTAAATGGCAAGAGTTTTCTTTGTAACTGACAGTGCTGGTTTGGTTGGCGATCTGCAAAACCGGGATGCCCTGCGGAAATCGATTGGCTGTTCCTGCAATGTTCTCGACACATCTTCGACCAGGTCTGTGGAGATGATCGCGGCATCCATACGGAGGAACCGCGTTCGTTTCCGGCTCAAGACACGACATAACCGTCCACGCAACCTCCGGCTTCCTGCGTTGCCGGAATGAGAAAACAGGCTGACATGGAAACAGAATGGCTTACCGCAATTGAGGCCGCGCAATACCTGAAGGTGAAGCCGCGCACACTGCTCCAGTGGGTACGCGAAAGAAAGATTCCCGCGCACCGGCTGTCCGGCGTGAGGCGCTGTGTCTGGAGATTCCGCAAGCATGAGCTGGATGCTATCCTGTGTTCGTCATCCGCTGAGCCTGCTGAAGGGAGGCAGCAATGAGGGTACAGCGACACGCAAGCGGGTCTGTGCGCTATGACAAACGGCGCAAGACCTGGAATTACCTCTGGTATGACGGACCAACTCGCCGGTCAAAGCGAATTGGGACGAAGCAGGAATTTCCAACCAAGGCCGCCGCATGGAAAGAAGTCGAGAGCCTTGGAATCCAAGCGAAGCCACTGGACGGAGACAAAGGAGACACGGTGCGGAGTGTGATTGCGCGGTATGAAGCGGAGCGAATGCCCTCGCGTCAATCGACGGTGCGGGTGTATCGCTCTTTCCTGAACAATCACGTTCTGCCGAAGTGGGCCGATACGCGGATTCAGGACATAGAGCCGCGCCCGGTTGAATTGTGGCTCCGCGAGCTGCCCTTGTCGCCAAAATCCAAAACGCACGTGCGGTCGCTCATGCACGGGCTTGTGGAGTTTGCGATGTGGTCCGGCCTGCTGGAAATCAGCCGCAATCCAATCTCTCTGGTCCAGAACACCGGAGCAACGCGAAGGGTACGCAAGGCGCGTAGCCTCACGGCAGAGCAGTTCCAAGCCCTGCTGAAAGAGCTACACGAGCCATTCGCAACGATGGCCCTGCTATGCGTCTGCTTGGGCCTTCGCATCAGTGAGGCTCTGGCACTCCAATGGGCTGACGTGGATTGGCTTGGCTCCCGGCTGAGTGTCCGGCGCGGCATTGTGGAGCAGGTTGTGGCCGATGTGAAGACGGAAGGTTCCGCAAGGACCTTCAATCTCACCGGCGAAATGCTGGAGCGCCTGAAGTCTTGCAAGCAGCGGTCCGATTTTTCGGGATCTGATGACTGGATTTTCGCAAGCCGTATCAAACTCGGCAGGCTCCCGTACTCCTACACGGGCGTTTGGCGGGAACTTGAGCGGGCGGCGGAGGCCGCGAAAGTCGGGCATCTCGGGACGCACTCTTTCCGGCACACTCACCGCTCCTGGCTTGACGCTGTGGGCACCTCCGTAGCCGTCCAGCAAAAGATGATGCGCCATGCGGACATCAGAACCACAATGAACATTTACGGGGACGTTGTAACGGACGAGATGGCTACCGCAGGAATCAAAGTCGCTCAACTGGCTTTTCAGGGAATCGGAGCGCAAGCAGAGCGCAATGGAAGCTAAGTTATTGATTCTTTGGCTCCTCAGGTAGGACTCGAACCTACAACCCTTCGGTTAACAGCCGAATGCTCTGCCATTGAGCTACTGAGGAGTGCCGTGAGAGGAGTTCTCCACTACAAAGGTAGCAGAGAGCGCGGGGCGCGTCAAAAATTCCAATGGATGAGTACTGGGTCAGTTTGAAGGGTACGGGCTTCAGCCCGTACATAATACATGCAATATCAACGGGGCTTTAGCCCCCGAGGGACGGCATCTTCCAAACTGACCCATTACCGAGGGATGGAATCTGGTCCACCTTCCGTTTTGTCCCTGCCTGCGGGCGGGACCGCGGAACGGAAGTTCGTCCGGCTGAGGCGCGTGCCGGAAGCCGGCGCAGGCGATACGATAGAAGAAGACCTGAGGAGAACCGATGTCCCGAATTTCCCGGCTGGACCGCAGTCAAGTAACCCCTGAAATGGCGACGCTCTACGACAATATCTTTGCCCTGCGCGGCAACGTGCCCAACATGTTCCGGGTGATGGCCCACCGGCCGGCGATTTTCTCCACCATGCAAGCCCACTTTGCCGCGGTGCTAACAACCGGCACGGTCCCGACGAAGCTCAAGGAGCTGATCATCGTCCGCACCAGCCAGGTGAACGTGACGCCCTACTGCCTGGCCAGCCACACCATTCTCGCCAAAAATCTGGGCTGGACCGATGAGCAGCTCGCGCAACTGGCCGACTGGCCCCAGCGCGAGGATTTTACCCCCGCCGAAAAGGCCGCTCTGCGCTTGGCTGAGACCGTCACCCGCGACGCCAATACTGTTTCTGACGAGCAGTTCGCCGAGCTGCGCGGCTTTTACTCGGAAGGCGAGATTGTGGAGCTGCTTTGCGCCATCGGCCTCTTCAACTACTTCAACCGCTTCAACAATGCTCTCCGGATGGAGCCGACCAAACCCGGCGAAGGCGGACCCGGCGAAGGCGGCTGCGCGGCATGAAACTTCAACTCCCCGCGGGCGACTTCCGCGCCTATCTCTTCGACTGTGACGGCACCATCGCCGACTCTATGCCGCTGCACTACATTGCCTGGAAGAAGGTGCTGGCGGAGTGGAACTGTGAATATGCCGAGGAGCTGTTCTATTCCTGGGGCGGCAAACCGGTCAGGAAGATCATCGCCGACTTGAATGAGATCCACGGACTCAAGATGCCCGTCGATGCCGTCGCCACGCGGAAGGAAGCCCTCTACCTCGAACAGCTCCCGCAATTGAAGGCAATCCCTGAAGTGCTGGAGCACATCGAGTCTCATCATGGCAGGATTCCCTTCGCCGTGGTTTCAGGCAGCACGCGCGATTCTGTCTTTGGCTCGCTGAGCGTGCTCGGGTTGCTGGATAGATTCGACACCATCGTATCCGCGGAAGACTATAAGCGCGGCAAGCCCGCCCCGGACGGGTTTCTGCTGGCTGCGGCAAGGCTTGGCGTGACGCCTGCCGATTGCCTGGTCTTTGAAGACACCGATCTGGGCATTCAGGCGGCAACCGCCGCGGGAATGACCTCCGTCAAAGTTCCCTCGCCCCCGGAACGAAGCTAAGGAAAGAGAATCAGTAGAGCAGCACGGCAACGCGGTAAGCGGTGAAGGAGCCTTCCTGGCCCTTTGTCGGACAACTTCCCACCTCCGCCTGGCTAAACTTTCCCGTGGCCAGCTTGTCTGCCAGCGCTTCGGGCAGTCGGGTCAGCTCCGCGTCCTGCCATCGCATGATGAACCTGGGCTTTGCTCCGGAAGCGGGGCGGGGCAGCCCGTTGTCCTCGGCGCAGGCGGCGCGGGCAAGGGTCGCATCGCTCAGAACGGCGACTCCCTCAATCAGAGCGGCAACAGTGGTCTCCACCTGTGCCTGCGTCAGCACCGGCACGGCGCGCTCATAGTCGGCCACGGCATAAAGGCCATCCGGGCCGGCCACCACAGTCACACCAACCCGGTCCACAGCGGGATTCAGCAGATTAGCGCGGTGGCCGGGCGAGCTCATCCATGCATCATGAATCGCGGCGGGAGTGGGGGCAATCGCCACGTTCTCTTCGATCAGGCTGAAGTGGGCGCCGGCCTGCGCGGCGCGCTGCGCTACATCCGGTTCGCCCTCATAATGGTGGGCGATTTTCCCCTCGGCGACCATGCGCAGGCAGTGCTCGCGGGCGGCCGCAGCCAGTGCCGCATCCCATTTCAGCGGCCCAGCTCCAGCCTGAGCGCGGGCCTGATTGGCCAGCACTACGATCTGCCAGGCCTCCGCCTGAATCGCGTGAGACCTTTCCATCTGCGAAGAACGGGATGGAGGATCCTGCGCCAAAGCCACGTGCATAGCCAGCGCCAAAGACAAAACCATACCCTGCCGTGAAATGCCCATAATCCATTCAACCCCACTTTGACGGCGCTGTCGCTGTATTCTGGCTCTGCCGAACCTACTTTTCAACGCCACACAACCAGCTCGAGATGAGGCTCTATATGAAAATCGGCGTGGTCAGCGACACACACGGCCTCTTCCGCCCGGAGGTTGCGCTCGCTCTGGCCGGCGTCGAGCGCATTCTGCATCTGGGCGACGTGGGCAAGGCGTCTGTGCTCAAAGAACTGGGCAAGATCGCTCCGGTCACGGCAGTGCGCGGCAACGTGGACCGCGAAGGCCCGTCGAGCGAGCTGCCGGAGACCGAGGTGGCGCTGATCGGCGGCCGCTACGTTTATATATTGCACGATCTGAACACGTTACACCTGGACCCCGCCGCCGGAAAGTTTGCCGCCGTGCTCTTCGGGCACACGCACGTGCCCAACTTCTACCGCCACAAGAGCGTGCTCTACTTCAACCCCGGCTCCTGCGGGCCGCGGCGCTTCCGCCTGCCGGTGACGGTGGGGCTGCTGACGGTGGGTGAGGACGGCGAGTTCAAAGCCCGGGTCGTCGAGCTGGATTGTGGTTGAAACCCGCGTGCTGGCTGAGGAATTCAGGGTTAGGACGCGCGAAAAAGGCTACCCGTAGAAAGAGAGGATTTTTTGCGTAAAGTTGGGCAATTTGGGGTAGGACGCGGGCGGTTTTGGCGCGGTTTGGGGAGATTCCGGCAAAGATCAGGGAACAGGGGGCAGTGAGCTACTCTCGATTGGGCAGCTTCGCTCGATAGGTTTCGTCTTTTTCCAGGCCTCAAGGCCAAGATTCGTAGTTTTTCGTTCCTTCGATGGGAATAATCGCAAGGACTCGGTATCCGACGAAATATGTTAACTTCATGGCCCTAAATGGTTTATTCTTCCTTCGAAGGCGTTCGAAGGGAAGACGGACCATGGAAAAATACAAGTTGAGTGGTCAACAGTTGGTTTTGGGCTTCACGGGCCCATTAGCTCTCCTGAGCCCCGATCAGATATATGCCCGTGCTTCGCAGAAGCTCTTTGAAAGTCTGAAGGAGGACCGGAGAATCGAGCGCAAACCGATCGGTATTCACGCCGAAGAGCTTGCCAAGTATTTCTCGATGTGGGCCAACACGAAACCTGATGGAGGCATTGTTGTCGTAGGAATTCAAGACGATGGCGCGATTTCCTCAGGCGGCTCAAGCGTTTCCACGGATTCCGTTAATCGGCTCGAAGCGGCAGGATACACATACTGCCCGGAGGCGCAGGTTGAAAGCAAACGCATTTCCGCTTTTAGAGATGACGGAACGGAAGATTTTCTCTTGGTATTCCGCATTCCTTATAATCCCCATAAAGTCATCAAGACCGTAAGCGGTGAGTCCTATATTCGTATCGCAGATCAGAAGATTAAGCTCAAGCCTGACCAGGTTTACCATCTTTCTACTGACCGGGGACAGATTGACGTTGAACAAGAGTTGACAGATCTCCAGTACCCCAATGATCTGGACTGGGATGCAGTGACGCAATATGTAAATGCCGTCTCGAAAGCGCACGAATTAGAGGAAGGTAAATTAGCATCTGAGATACTTGAATATCAACATCTCGGGAAGAGAAAAGGGGGGTCATTTAGACCAAATACTGCTTGCGTTCTCCTATTTGCCAAAGATCCAATCTCGCTCTTTCCCGGATGTAAGATTAGGTTTCTCCGCTATGAGGGTGAGCATGAAGGCACCGGAGAAGGATTAAACATCATTAAAGATCAAGATGTGGTAGGCACAGTGCCAGTAATTATCGCGAAAATGGAGGGCATCTTAGATTCACAGTTGCGCACATTCTCAAAACTTGGGAAGGACGGTAAGTTTTATACCGCACCGGAATACCCCAAAATGGCTTGGTATGAAGCGATCGTAAACGCTTGCGTGCACCGCTCCTATGCCCTAAAAACAATGAATATTTTTGTAAAGATGTTCGACGACAGGTTAGAGATCGAAAGCCCCGGTGGCTTTCCACCACTAGTTTCGCCTCAAAACATCTACGATATGCACCAGCCTCGCAATCCACACTTGATGACTGCTATGAGGTATCTCTCATTTGTGAAGGCGATGAACGAGGGAACGAGAAGAATGCGGGATACTATGACGGCGGCCTTATTGCCGCTGCCAGAGTTTACCGAAAAGAGCGGCGACTTTTCCCATAAAGTTCGCGTAACTCTTCGGAACAGTGTGAAGCAACGAAAGGTCTGGGTCGTATCTGATGTGAATGCCTTGATTGGTGAACAACTTGCCAAGGGACTGAATGAAGTTGAAAAGTTAGCGGTTAATTTTGCCGCGGAACATGAACAGATAAACGTCAGCCAACTCCAAAGATTGACGGGAAAATCTTGGCCGTCAGCCAGCAAATGCTTGCGCGGCTTGGCCGAGCGAGGCGTGTTTGAATTCCATCATCGAGATTTTATTGATCGTGATCCTCAGGCTTTTTATACGCTTAAAGGCCTCGGGGGGGATTAGCTTTTGGCGATATTTGAGTTGGCCATTTGTTGCTGTTTGACTCATCGCGATCCCCGTTCAAATTTCCTTAGGCGACGGTGTGTAGCGGCAGCAGATCGGCGGGCGATTCAGTGGGATGTGCAATGCTGGGGAGCACTGCTAGGACATCAGTCAGTTCTTACCGCCTTTTCCCCCACCGCCTCAACGCGGATTTTACTGATGCGGCGGTTGTCCATCTCGACGACGGTGAGGAGGCGGCCTTCGGCACGGCTCAGATCAAGTGCCAGAGATCAGGGATCAAAGAACAGTGAATAGGGGGCAGGGAACAGGGTTCAGGGGTCAGTGATCAGTGGTAAGTCGATAGTGGTCAGTGCCACCCGCCATCCTTGTCTTATTGAATGGACCTTAGATAGGCGATAAGCTGCCATCGTTGGGCCTGGGGCAGGCTCGACCATGAGGGCATGCCATGGCGCAGGTCGCCCTGGCGCAGAAACCACTCAATGTCACCGTCGGTAGCCGAGCGAATCCTTTCGCTGCGCAGAGAGGGACGCTTGTGGCCGTCGCCCTGCGCGTTGGCCTGGTGGCATTGCTGGCAGTGTTCGCGAAAGATAAGCGCGCCGGCGGCAGTTGCTTCGGGCTGGCCAGCCAGTGGATTTTGACGCGCATGATCTTTGGCAGGAACGCGCTCCCAATGCGAGGCAGAGACAGCGCCGAGAGCAACCGCAGAGGTGAGCGCAATCAGCAGAACAGCAAGGCTCGGACGCATCATAGAGCGCCTCCATTGGACGAGTGAAACCACTTTCCAATTTGTTCGAATTCAAAGGCCAGGCCCACGCGATAGACCCTGGCGAGACTTGTATCCGTGAGTCCGAAGCCGGGCGAGAAGCTGAAGCGGACGCCTCTAGGCAACTGCCAGCCAATGAGCGGGGCGATGTAGTGCGAGGTATCGCGCATGGTCAGCGCGGTGGTGTCACCCAGGCCGCCATAGGCCTCCACACCGGCAAGGAACTTCTCCGCGCAAAAGGTACATTCCCGGCCTCGAGCCGCGCTGCGCAATGGGCGCGTCGCCCCCACCGCGTAGCCGAACTCCCAGGGTGAATGTCCAAGATTCTTCTCGAAGATAAAATTTTCGCTGAGATTCCAGTCCTTCACGTTGGAAGAGAGAATCAGCTTCAGCTCCGCCTCATGCTGGTGGTCGCGGCGCAGGGTTGCGTTGGGCGCTGCAAGGTCGGCCTGGCCGTCGTGGCCGACGACTTCAAGGATGGTCTTGTCCGCACCGGAGGTGTTCTCGTACTCGATATAAAGGACCGGATTGACGGCATGATCGCGCATCAGGGGGCGAAGGCGATTCTCCAGCCGCCAGCCGGTGAAGACGGCTGAGTCGCTGCCGGTGGCTTGGCCGTCGAGATAGAGTTCGGTTGTCCACCAGGCGCGCGTACCGTACTCCAGCTCCATCGCCGTGGCTCCAAAGCGGTTGCCGCTGTTGGGCTGGCCAAGGGCTGACTTGGTTTCGATTTCCAGGTTGCCGGGCTCCTCCAGGTCGTGGGAGTAGGTCACAAAGTAGGGCTTGTCCTGCGCCCTGCCAATGGATGAGATGAAGATTGCGAGGCTGACAGCCAGAAAGGCGCCGCGCCAGAAATAGCTTAGCGGTTCGAAAAGCAACGATGAAGCCTCCGGGGAAATACGACTGAAATAGTCGCATATATTGAAATAAGACTAATTAAGTCCGATATAAATTGCAAGAGAGCTTCCGGAGTGGCCAGTCGGCATAGCTAATTCCACCGTAGCCGCAAAAACAAAGACGCGGATGGGATGGGGAACCCAGTTATGGTTTTCTGACAAAAGCGGCAAGTTAGCCCCGCTTCGCGGGATCGCAAGTTCGCGAGTTCGCAGATTGTGCGGGATCATTGCCCCGCATCCTGCGCCTTTTCCCCCACCGGCTCGACGCGGATTTTGGCAATCCGACGCCCTTCCATCTCTACGACGGTGAGGCGGCGGCCATCGTGGGTAATGGATTCGCCCACTTTTGGGATGTGGCCGAGGCGCAAGAGAACGAAGCCGGCCAGGGTTTCTACGCCGCCGTCGCGGGGCAGGTCCCACTGCATCTGAGTTTCCAGGTCGCGGAGGTTGACGCCGCCATCCATCAGCAGCGCTCCGCCGGCGGTGGCGAGGACGGGCAGGGCGGGCGCATCGAATTCGTCTTCCAGTTCGCCGGTCAACTGCTCAATGGCGTCCTCGGTGGTGACCAGGCCGACCGTGGAGCCATACTCGTCGACTACGATGGCCATCTGGCGGCGGCGCTGCTGGAGGTCGCGGATAAGGTCGAGGACGGACTTGGTTTCAGGGACGACGAGGATGTCGCGCATGATTTGGCGGAGGGTGAGATCGACTGAGTTTCCCACCTTTTGGTTCATCGATTCCCCGGTCCCCAAATGCGAGGGACCGGGGGCACCCATCTTCTGTTTGGAAGACCGGAAGAACATCAGGCGGGCGAGGTCTTTGGAGTAGACGACACCGACGATGTGCTCGGGGCCGCGGCTCTCGTCGTAAACCGGGACGCGCGAGCGCATGTGCTCGATGACCTTGGCGGTGGCAGCTTCGATGGGCAGGTTCGAGGGCAGCGAAAAGATCTTCTGGCGAGGGGTCATGATCTCGCGGATGGGCACATCATCCAACTCCAGGGCGCGGTGGATGAGGGTCTCCTGGAAGGGGGGCAGAACGCCCATGCGGCGGGCGGCGGTGGCGATGAGCTTGAGTTCCTCGGGGGAGTGGACCTGGGCGCGCTCGGTCATGGGAATATCGAAGCCGCGCAGGATGGCGGCGGCCGAGCTTTTGAGAAGGCGCACGGCCGGGCGGGCCAGGGCCATGAAGAACAGCATGGGCGGGGCGACGGCGACGGCGAGGGCCTCTGCGCGGCGCAGAGCCAGGGACTTAGGCACCAGTTCGCCGACCACCACGTGGAAATAGGTGATGAGGGCAAAGCCGAGGGTGACGGCGATGATGTGGGCGTAGACGAGGGCATGGGACTGGTTGAGTGGCAGCGCGCTCATCCAGCCCATGAGGGTGGAGGCGGCCAGCGGTTCGCCGATCCAGCCCAAGGCGAGAGAACAGAGGGTGACGCCGAGCTGCACGGCGGGAAGAAAGTAGTCCAGGTCGCGCTGCAGCCGGCGGACGGCGCGGGCTCCGGGGACGCCGGCGGCGAGCATCTGCTCGACGCGGGTGTCGCGGATGGAGACCAGGGCGAACTCGGCGGCCACAAAGAAGGCGTTGGCCAGGATGAGCAGGCCCACGGCGACAAACTGGAGCAGCGACAGACCGTGCATCTGCCAGTGAGGATAGCACTTTACAGTTGTCAGTTGTCAGTTGTCAGTGATCAGTTTCTTGCGTCAACTTTTTACAACCGGGAACCAATCTTCCGTGTCGTACGTATGAAGGAAGGGCGACGAACGGAGGCTGGCCGGCCTGGCATGGTTGACGAAGGCCGGTATGCGCCGTCTGAGTTCCTGGGGCTGTTTCGTCCCTATATCCGGTCAGCTAATCCCTGAGAAACGAAAGGCACACGATGAAACATCTTCTTCTGGCAACGGCGGTTTTGGGGCTGGCGGCGATTCCTGCGCTGGCTTCGGAAGCTACCTTTGAGCGCACGTTAACAGTCAACGGGCAAGTGGAGCTAACAGTTGCTACTGGCTCGGGCAACATTCATCTGACCCGCGGCGCGGGCAACCAGGTGCACATCTACGGCAAGGTGAAGTCCGGTTGGGGCGGCAGCGACGAGCAGGTTCGCGAGATTGCGGCTCATCCGCCTATCGAACAGACGGGCAACATTGTGCGCATTGGCGCCCGCCACGAGAATCTCCACAACATCAGCATCGACTATGAGATTCAGGCGCCGGAGAATGCGTTTCTCGACGCCGGCTCCGGCTCAGGCGACGTAACCGTGGACGGCGTGGGCGAGAACGCGAAGCTGGACACCGGTTCCGGCAGCATTCACGCCACAGGTCTGCGCGGCAGGTTTTCTGTTTCTACAGGTTCGGGAAGCATCTATGCCGAGCAGACGGGCGCGGGCGACGTGAAAGCGCAGACCGGCTCCGGCAGCATCGAACTGCGCAATCTGCGCGGCGGCCTGCGCGCCGGCACGGGCTCAGGTGACATCAATGTGGGCGGAGCGCCGACTTCGGACTGGAAGCTGGAGACCGGATCGGGCAGCATAGAACTTTGGCCTGGCAGCGTCGGGATTACGCTGGACGCCTCGACCGGCTCGGGCAGCATCCACACCGATCACGAAATGGCGACGCAGGGCGAGTCGAACCGTCACCACCTTACCGGTAAGCTCAACGGCGGCGGCCCCACAGTACGAATCGAGACCGGCTCGGGAGACGTTCGCATCCATTGAGCAGTCAGTTGTCTGAACTCTGAGACGGCGGCATCGGTTCCGGCGCGCCAGTTTGTTCCTCCGGCGAGGCCATTACGCTCCAAGGGAAGGCCTCGCCATTTTTTTGAGTTGGATACGCGCCTTACATATACGGCAAGGTCCGGGCCTGAAGGCCCTGCAATCGTATGCTCATTTCAGGGGGCTGAAGCCCCCTGCTCCCTCCGGAATCCGCGATGAGCAACTGTAATCCTAAGGAATGATGTAGTACGGGTTGGGATACTTTACAAAGAACTCCGCCTGCGGTTTCCCCTTGTCATCGCTCCACTGGTCGCCGACGTTGAGCACAATCTTGTAGCCCTGCGCGGCAACTTCGGCGCGCGCGCCGGACTTGAATACCGACATTGGCTCAGTGGCCTGCGCGGGGGAGCGGAGAATCATTTGCTGCCAGTTTTGAAAGCCCTGTTCGCGAAGGTTGCGCTCGGTAGCCTCGCGCTCGGCGTTAGATCTGCCGGTAATGAAAAAGACGCTCACGCCCAGCTTCTGGGCCTCCTGATAAAGCCGCAGGGTGCCCGGAATGGCGGGAGCCCTGGCCGAAACGATCCAGGCGTCGAAGACGGCGCTGTCGTAGGCGAAGCCGGCCTTGACCATCTCCTCGTAGTTGGAAAGCGCGGTCTCGTCGATGTCCAGCACCAGCGCCAGTTTTTCCTGGGGACGGCGATTGGCCGCGCGGATGCGCAGAAAGGCGATGGCCCGATCCGCCTGATGGTCCTGGTCTTTGGCGTAGCAACCGCATTTGCAGGTACAGTCGTGGTACTGCTTGAGCTGGGCCTTCAGAGCGTCGAGGTTGGGGATGCGCTCGGCGGGCGCATAGATGCTCACCCTGCTGGCCTGCTGCGCGGCCGGCTGCTGTGCGACCAGGCATAAAGGCGCAAGACTGAGCCCGAAGGCCGCCGCGAAAATTACTAACTGCTTTTTCACTGAAAAGCTCCTTTTCAAAAGGCACGATTGCCGTGCGCCGCGCGCCGGCCTTAGCATCCATCATCGCACCCGAACCCGGAGGGAATGAAAGGCGATTCGGTTCCCTTTACACTGGAATCATGCTTCATATTCTTCGCCCGCTTCCCGTAGCTTCGCTGAAACTGCTGGTCTTCGATCTTGATGGCACGCTGATCGACTCCGCGCAGGACTTGTGCAACAGCGTGAACGCAACCCTGACTCGATTTGGGCGCGAACCGCTGCCGGATGAGACCGTAGCCGGATTCATCGGCAACGGGGCTATGGTGCTGGTGCGTAGGGCCTTCGCGGCCGCTGACGGCGCGCCGGCCGGCCCCGCGGATGAGGAACTGCACTCCCAGGCCTACACTTATTTTCTCGACTACTATCGCGCGCACAAATTGGATTTTACTTACGCATACGAAGGGGTTCTGGAGGCGCTGGCGGCGCTCAAGCAGTTGCACGACGTGGCGGGCGGACCGGGGCGGAATGTGTCTGTGGCGATGGCCGTGTTGACGAACAAGCCGGTTCACCCGGCGCGCGATATCTGCGCGGCGCTGGGCCTGGCGCCCTATTTCCTGAACATTTACGGCGGCAACAGTTTCGCGACCAAGAAGCCCGATCCGGAGGGGCTGCGGGCGCTGATGAGGGAGGCCGGCGCAGAGCCCGAAGAAACTGTGATGATCGGCGACAGTCAGGTGGATGTGGAGACGGCGCGGAATGCCGGCGCCTGGTCGGTGGGCTGCACCTTCGGCCTTGCTCCCGAGAGCCTGTCGGCCAACCCGCCGGATGTGATGGTGGATTCGCCTGCGGATTGGCCGGCGGCGCTCAGTTCTGTGAGGACTGATTTTCGGCAGTGACGCGCCAGGCTGCCGCCGCAACTGGCAGCCGCATCTGCCGCCGGTTGCCCGGAAGATCCAAAACGGGCCTCTGTTGCGCTTTGCTATACTCTGCGATGGCGGGTCTTTTCCGCATGTCAGCGGCCCTTTTTCAAGTGTGCCCGAGGAACCAATAAATGGCTGTGGAGCTAAGCATCGTCATGCCCTGCCTGAACGAGGCGGAGACTCTCGCAACCTGCATCCGCAAGGCTCAGAGTTATCTTGATCGCTCGGGAGTAAGCGGCGAAATCGTTATCGGCGATAACGGTTCAACCGACGGCTCTCAGCAGATTGCAGCCGGTCTTGGCGCGCGCGTGATTCATATCCCGATTCGCGGCTACGGGGCGGCGCTGTACGGCGCGATCACCGCGGCGCAGGGCCGCTATTGCATCATGGGCGACTCCGACGACAGCTATAACTTCGAGAATCTCGATGCCTTCGTCGATAAGTTGCGCGAAGGGTTTGACCTGGTGATGGGAAACCGCTTCCAGGGCGGCATCCGACCGGGCGCGATGCCGTGGAAGAACCGTTACATCGGCAACCCTGTTCTCTCCACCATTGGGAAAATCCTCTTTCGCGCCGGAGTTGGGGATTTCCATTGCGGCCTCCGCGGCTTCTCCAGGAGCGCCTTTCAGCAGATGGATTTGAGAACCACCGGGATGGAATTCGCCTCGGAGATGGTGATCAAGGCCAGACTCATGGGGCTGAAGATGACCGAGGTGCCCACAACCCTAAGCCCCGATGGCCGTTCGCGGCCGCCGCACCTGCTTCCCTACCGTGATGGCTGGCGGCATCTGCGCTTCATGCTTTTGCATAGTCCGCGATGGCTCTTTCTGTATCCGGGCTCTCTTTTGATAATGCTGGGGCTCGCCGGATGTGCCTGGCTCCTGCCTGGGCCGCGTGTCGTCTATGGCATCGAGTTCGATGTGCATACGCTTCTATATGCCTTCGTTTCAGTGCTTCTGGGTTTTCAGTTTGTCTCCTTTGCCGTGTTCACCAAGGTATTCGCCATCTCCGAAGGCCTGCTGCCCGAAGATCCGCGCCTCAACCGCATCTTCCGCTATGTCACGCTGGAGACCGGATCTGGCCGCCGGAGCATTGCTGGTGGCGCTTGGGATGGGCGGATCGATCTTTGCCGTCTCCGGATGGGCCAAAGAGAGCTTCGGCGCCCTGGACGCCGGCCACATGCTGCGCATCGTCATGCCATCCGTCTTCTCTCTGACGCTGGGTGTGCAGGTGATCTGCGGCAGCTTCTTCCTGAGCATCCTCGGACTGCGGCGGCGCTGAAACAGGATTGCAACGGTTCCGAGGCCGTAAGCTGTATCCATGGACACGATTGCTACCGCGACGCCGCACCCCCTGCGCCCCCTGCGCATTGTGATCCCCGGCGGCAGCGGCCAGGTGGGCCAGGTGTTGGCGCGCCACTTCACCGAGCGCGGCCATCAGGTGACCGTGCTGACCCGCGGCCCATACACGGCGCCCTGGCAGACGGTCCACTGGGGCGGCGAAGATACCGGCCCGTGGGCCGAGTACCTGGAAGGCGCCGACGCCTGCATCAACCTGGCCGGGCGCAGCGTGAACTGCCGCTACAACGCCGAAAATCGCCAGGCTATCTACGAGTCGCGCATTCAGACGCACGCAACTGCTGGGCAAGGTGATCGCCGGGCTCGCCAATCCGCCACGGGTATGGATGAACGCCTCCGCGGCCACGATTTATTCTCGCGCTCTCGACGCGAACGGAGCCGATCTGCCGGTGGATGAAGCGACGGGCGAGCTGGGCGGCGCTGAGCCTTCTGGCAAAGCTGGACCGGCCGCCAGCACGGCGCTATCGGCAAATCGATGGGCCCAGCGCCGGGATTTCATCTGCCGCGTGGCCAGGGACTGGGAGGCCGCATTCTTTGCAGCCCACACGCCGCGCACCCGCAAAGTGGCCCTGCGCAGCGCCGTCGTCCTCAACCCCGCGCCGGGCAGCGCCTTTGCCGTGCTCTCCCATCTCGTCCGCGCGGGCCTGGGCGGCAAGCAGGGCAACGGACGCCAGTTCGTCACCTGGATTCATGAGGCCGACTACGCCCGCGCCGTGGAGTTTCTGATTGCCCGCGAAGAACTCGACGGCCCCTTCAACCTCGCCGCGCCCAACCCGCTGCCCAATCGCGAGTTCATGGCGGCGCTGCGCGAGGCCTGGGATGTGCCCAATGGCCTTCCCGCGCCGTCGCTGGCCATCAGGCTCGGCGCACTCTTCATGCGCACCGAGCCGGAGCTGGTGCTGCAAAGCAGCCGCGCCGTCCCCGGACGCCTGCTCGACGCCGGATTCAATTTCCAGTTTCCCCAGTGGCCCGAGGCCGCCGAAGACCTGGTGCGGCAATGGAAAAACAGGGAATAGGAGAAAAACAGGGAACAGGGAATAGGGAACAGGGAAAGTGTCTCAAATCTGATTAAGTCTCTGTGCTTCCCACCCATTCCGCAAAAACGCGGAATGGATGGGAAAGCACGGGACTTCTACCAGCCTTTAGTCCCTGTTCCCTACTTCTCTATTCCGGCGTAATATCCGTGACCGGCAAGTCCATGTGCCCGAGCAGAATCTCGAACCGCCGCTGCTCTTCTTTCTTGTAGGTCGCCTGGTCGGGCCAGAGCTCTTTGATGAAGGCCTCTTCGTCGGGATTGGCGGTGGTGGCCACGGTCGAGTTCTTGTAGCGGATGGTCACGCGAAAATCCCAGCGGCCGTCCTCTGTGGTGTGGTAGGCCGGCGACTCGATCTTCACCGAGAGAATGCGGCCGGTGGTCTGAATCTTCTTCAGCAGCGGGTAGTGGTTCTTCAGGAAGAGCTCCATGAACTCGGCCTGATGGCCCCACTGGCACTTGTAGTAGTACTCGACGGTGTAAGGCTGGTCGGCGCTGCCCTGCGGCGGCGCGCCCTGGGCCATCAGCGGTGCGGCCAGCGAAGCGGCAAAGAACACGGCAAGAGCGGCGAGAAGAATCCGGCGCATAGAACCTCCTTGATTGAAAGCATTGTAGCGTGGACCATTTACCGCGCGCCGGCGGCGCGAAGCCGGTTCGCGCGCTCCTTGAATTTTTTCGTTTCAACCCGCGCCGGTCTCTTGTAAAATCGTGCGGCATGAAGGGTAACCCGAAGGTCATCGAAAAGCTCAACCACGCGCTCCGCGAGGAGCTCACCGCCATCAACCAGTACTTCATCCACTCCGAGATGTGCGAGAACTGGGGATATGACCGGCTTTCGAAGTACATCAAGAAGCAGTCCATCGACGAGATGAAGCATGCCGAGGCTCTGATCGAGCGCGTCCTGTTTCTTGACGGCTCGCCGACCATGGAGCCGCTCGCCCTGTCGATCGGCAAGAGCGTGAGGGAGATGATCGCTCCGATCTGAAGCTTGAGACCGGCGCCGTCAAAATGTACAACGACTTCGCCAAGCTCGCGCGGAGCAGGGAGACAACGGCTCCCGCGATCTCTTCATCAAGCTGCTCAAGGACGAGGAAAAGCACGCCGACTGGCTCGAAACCCAGTTGCACAAGATCGCCGAGCTAGGCTACGAGCGCTACCTGACCACGCAAACCAGCCGGGCGAGTACCCGAACAGCTGACGTGTGGGCTTTAGTGAGGGGTACTGGACTCGGGGCTGCACATTCAAAGTCCGGAGAGGCAACGGGCTAAAGGGCCTGCGGCAAGAGTCGGGCGGGAGGGGGGACGGGGTCCCCGGCGACCGGGGTCCCCACGGACAGGTCTTCGTCGGTGGGGCCTTCCCCACGGGGCTCCTTGTCGCTGGGGTGGAAGAAGGGGGTTTCAACCCCCGCATAAAGCCAACGAAAACATCGCGGGCTTTAGCCCCGAACAGAAGCCTCGTTTGTCATCCTGAGCGACCCAGACCCCGAGCGTAGAGAAGGGGATGGGGAGTCGAAGGACCTGCATTTACAACCTGGGGCACCCAATCCTTTGAGGGATTATTGAGACATGGGCCATCCGCCCGTTCCTACCTTTGTGCATCGTTGATCGTAAATACCAGACGCCGACACTTGGTTTTTAAGGCTCTGAAGAGTAACTCCTGTGAGTTTCGTTGAGGAATCGAATAGCCTTTGGTCGGAAAGCCGCCCCCGGTCGCGACGGACTTTAGAGCGTAGTAGCGCGACCATATTGCGGGGAAAGACTGTTTGATCGATCCTAGATGGCTCATTGCGACGTTCTCCTCGAGATCGGTGATTGCGTTAGCAACACGCCGAAATCCAGCGAGAATTACGAATCTGTTTTCTTCGTCAATTGTCGATTTCTGAAGCTGCGAGTCGGTTCGTTCACGAACCTCGCACAAGAGACGGATGATTTCTTTCGATGCATCAATTAGAACATTCTTCTCAGCGCGTAAGTCGTTGATTCGCGTGGTGATAAATCTTTGCAAGAAGAATGCGATTAGGAGGTTGGTGGCGAGCGTGACAGCTTCCAACGGCCGCACCTCATTCCTCAGCGACAAGCCGAACCAGCCGCAGATCGCAGCTTGAAAGATCAACGACACTAAAATGATGGCTGCGGCGCTGGCAATGAGGACGCTCTTCATTGGCCTCGCTCCGTGGGATGTTCCGAATTTGTGTCTGTGATGTAGCGCCTCACTTCTTCCACGAGTGAGGGCTCGTCCTTGCAAACCAGTTCCAAACTCTTAAGAACATCCCCCGGATCATAGATCCTAGCTAGGCCGCCAAACGCTTCCTCCAAGAAGGACGTCGCGTATCCGACGACGCCGTCGAGATCGACGATCAGCGGTTGACGAGAATCCCGGGCTTTGACGAACGCCGGTTCGAGTAAATCCTTGCGGAATTGCTCTCCGGAATATTCACCTTCCACTATGTAGCGTGGACCCGGGGTCTCCGAGAAATCCCTTGCGATGCTGAGGTTAATCGCCACTTTACTCCTCACTTTCCCAGTAGAACAGTGTGCCGGGAAACGACACATTCAAGGTGCGGTAGACGCCATTAGAAACATCGGCATATACGTCGTTCGAAATAATGTGCAACGCCTTGATGTTCCCGCTCTGGGATTTTTTGTAAATCGTTGGGAGCCCATTTCCCCTGTAGGAAAGTCCCGTACTTGATTCTACGCGACCTTCCAAGATTTCCAGCAAGAGCTTGGAATTGTCGTTCAGTCCCAGATGCCTAAACGCTTTTCGAACCCAATGCAGGTTAACGCTTTTGAAGATTCCCACCCCCACGTCCACAAACGAATAGCACACCATTCTACGAGCCGAATCTCCATAAACTGTGGCCCACCAGTGCTTTGTCTCCTCCCCTTTTTTTGCGGCGTGATTGTGTGTATTACACATTAGTTCGATAAGCGTATTGTAAGCTGCTCGTGTGGATGGAGATCTTTTCCTCGCGCCGAACGCCTGTAAAGTTCCGCACTCTATTAACTCCCACGCAGTTTCAGCTTCCACAAGGGTACTATTGTGCTCCTTGATCTTTCCGATTCGGCCCTTCGGCAGTTCCGTGGTGTTCTTGACGTGGTCGAAAAAGCCGGAGTCAAGCAGGACTCGTTTTGCGTCCAGGTCTGAGGGCATATTCCCGCGGACGTTTGTGTTTGGCAGGGAAGACTGCGAGATGGTCGCTACGAGGGCCGCTATGGCCTCGGGAGTTATTTGAGTAACGTCTGTAAGGTCAAGCGAGATATGGGAGGTTCTTGCGTACCACCTCAACGTCTGGAGAAAGTCATTCATCTCCTCGGAGTTGTTGATGATCGAAAACACAGATGGCACCAGAAGACCCCTGAAACTTCGCTTTTTCTTTGGTGCCCGATATTGTGGCTTCACCCGAGACCGTCTAGACAACTCGCCGATCTGGCGTCTACGCAATTGTTCCTTCCAACGTCTCTGTGTGATCAGCTTTTTCATTGGGAGGTCCTGAGAGATTCTAACCGGAAGATCCCCTCGGAATACGCAGGATTATCGAGGCAGAGTGATTTTGGCAAGGTCGAAACCGCCCCAATCAGCCCCGGCCCGGCCTCAAATCCCGCCCAAAATGCGCCAAAAAACACCCAAAAACGACCAAAATTCTTCTTCTTTCGCTACTTTTGGTCCGGCCATAACCCTGTGTCTCCCGCTTTTACTCCACCTGTAGCCCGGCTTTCTCGCGAATCGCACTCAATTTTGCAAATTGGTCCGCCTGCAACCCTATGCGAAAGCGCCATTTCAACGGCCCACAGGCATACAAATGCACTCCGCCTGCAGGGCGGCATTTGCGCTATTTCCGCCCCAAAATCCTCATCAATATCTTCGCCCAATCTTCGCTCTTCGCGTATAATCTTGCCATGGACTTTCAACTGGTGACCACCTATACGCCGCGAGGGGATCAGCCGCGCGCCATTGCCGAGCTGATGCAGGGACTTGCGGCGGGCGAGAAGCACCAGGTGTTGCTCGGCGTCACCGGCTCGGGCAAGACCTTCACCATGGCCAAAATCATCGAACAGTCCAACCGGCCGGCTCTGATTCTGGCGCACAACAAAACCCTCGCCGCGCAGCTTTATCACGAGTTCAAGCAGTTCTTTCCCAACAATGCCGTCGAATACTTTGTGAGTTACTACGACTACTACCAGCCGGAGGCCTACATTCCCGCCGGCGACCTCTATATCGAGAAGGAAGCGACGGTCAATGAAGAGTTGGACAAGCTGCGCCTCTCGGCTACGCGGAGTTTGTTCGAGCGGCGCGACGCGATCATTGTCAGTTCCGTCAGTTGCATCTACGGCCTCGGCTCGCCGGAGGCTTACTACGGAATGCTGCTGCTGCTGGAAAAAGGCCAGCGCATCAGCCGCAAGGACATTACGCGGCGGCTGGTGGAGATTCTGTACGAGCGCAACGATGTGGATTTCCGGCGCGGGACCTTTCGCGTGCGCGGCGACGTGATCGAGGTCTATCCGACGTATGACGAGACGGCTTACCGCATTGAGCTATTCGGCGATGAGATCGAGTCGCTTTCGCAGATTGACCCGCTCTTTGGCACGGTGAAGCAGAAGTATGCGCGGCTGCCCATCTATCCCAAGAGCCACTATGTGATGCAGCCGGAGACGAAGGCTGGGGCGATTGATTCGATTGTGGCGGAGTTGAACGCGTGGGTTCCCCAACTGGAGACTGAAGGCCGCATGGTGGAGGCGCAGCGCATTCACCAGCGCACGCGCTACGACCTGGAGATGATCAAGTCGATGGGCTACTGCCACGGGATTGAGAACTACTCACGGCATTTCTCAGGCCGCCTGCCGGGCGAGGCTCCGCCGACGCTGCTGGATTATTTTCCCAGGGATTTTCTGCTCTTTGTGGACGAGAGCCACGCGACCATTCCGCAGGTGCATGGGATGTGGTTCGGTGACCGCAGCCGCAAGCAAAATCTTGTGGATTACGGCTTCCGGCTGCCCTCGGCGATGGATAACCGGCCGCTGAAGTTCGAGGAGTTTGAAAATCGTGTCCAGCAGGCGATTTACGTTTCCGCGACGCCGGGGCCTTATGAACTCACCAAATCAGCCGGGGTCGTGGTGGAGCAGGTGATCCGCCCGACGGGCCTCGTTGACCCGGAGGTGGAGATTCGCCCTGTGAAGGGGCAGATCGACGACCTGCTGGGGGAGATTCGCGACCGCGCCAGGCGCGGCGAAAGAGTTTTAGTTACGACGCTGACCAAGCGCATGGCCGAAGACCTGGCCGGCTACTACACCGAGGTGGACGTGCGCTGCCGTTATATGCACTCCGAAATCGAAACATTGGAACGAGTTAAACTGCTGGCCGGTCTGCGCAAGGGCGAGTTCGACGTGCTGATCGGCATCAACCTGCTGCGCGAAGGCCTGGACTTGCCGGAGGTATCGCTGGTGGCGATTCTGGACGCGGACAAGGAGGGTTTTCTGCGCTCGGCGGGCTCGCTGATTCAGACCATAGGACGGGCATCGCGGCACATCGAGGGGCGGGCGATTCTTTACGCGGACCGGGTGACGGATTCCATGCGGCGGGCCATCGACGAGACGGACCGGCGGCGGAGGATTCAGAGGGAGTACAACCATGAGAACGGAATTACGCCGCAGTCGATCATCAGCCCGGTGGAGATGGGTCTGGCGGCAATTCTGAAGGCGGAGTACGGGGATGTGGCCGAGGAAGAGACGGCGGGGATGCCGGAGGGGTTTGCCACCCAGGCGGAACTCGACAGTTTCATTGCCCGGCAAGAGACGGAGATGCGCGAGGCGGCGCGGAAGTTCGAGTTCGAGCGCGCCGCCAGGCTGCGCGACTCAATCAAAGTGCTGAGAGAAAAGGAGTTCTTGTTTGGGTAGGGAACTGACGCGTTCAAGTCTTTTGTTGCCTTCGAGTACGACAGATCGAGCACCGGTTCAGAGTCCCATCTGGGGTGTGAGCCAAATCACACCAAAACCGTCTATTATGGATTGAGAATGGTTATGTCGGGAGGCTTCTGTGGCTTTCTGGCAGCGTGGAGCATCATTCTGGAATTGATAGCCTGGAATTGATAGCGAATTAATTGCGGAGTCTTAATGGCAGCCTTTGGAAGTTTTGCACTTCTCATCGCGTTGGCGCTGGCCGCGTACAACCTGCTGGCGGGGGCGCTGGCGCTGCGGTTGCTGGCCACCGGGCAGCAGGCGCGCATCTCGCCGGAGCGGCTGGCGGATACGGCGCGGCGGGCCGGGATAGCGGGGTTTGCGGCCATCACGGCGGCGGCTTTTGCGCTGATCTGGTCGGTTTTTACCAATGATTTTTCCATCACATACATCCTGGAGCACTCCAACCGCGCCCTGCCGGCAGCCTACAAATTTTCCGCGCTGTGGAGCGGGCAGGAGGGCTCGCTGGTGTTGTGGGCGTGGCTGCTGGGGGCCTACGGTTTCGTTCTGCGGCTGACGCATAAGACGGATGTCAGGCTTTACGCCTACGCAGGCGTCATTTTAGCCGGCATACAAGCCTTCTTTCTGCTGGTGCTGAACTTTGCCGCGCCGCCGTTTTCGCTGTTGCCGGGCTGGGCGCCAGGGATGCCTGTGCCGGCCGACGGCAACGGACTGAATCCGCTGCTCCAGTACCCGGAGATGGTGATTCATCCGCCCATGCTCTACCTGGGGTACGTGGGCTTCTCGGTGCCGTTTGCGTTTGCGCTGGGCGCGCTGATGATGCGCTACCCGGGAGAGAAGTGGATCAAGATTACCCGCGCCTGGACGATGGTGACCTGGCTGTTTTTAACGGCCGGAGTTTTTCTGGGGATGCACTGGGCCTACGCCGTACTGGGCTGGGGCGGCTACTGGGGCTGGGACCCGGTGGAGAACGCCAGCCTGATGCCCTGGCTGACCGGAACCGCCTTTCTGCACTCGGTGATCATGCAGGAGAAGAAGGGCATGATGAAGAGCTGGAACGTGTGGCTGATCTTCTCCACGTTCCTGCTGACGATGCTGGGCACGATGCTGACGCGCGGCGGGCTGGTGAGTTCGGTTCACGCTTTCGCGGAGTCGCCGATCGGGTACTGGTTCATGGTCTTCATGGTGATCGTAGCGGCGGTATGCATCTTCACTTACATTTTGCAGCGCGACCACCTGAAGAGCGAGCAGCGCGTGGAGTCGCTGGTCAGCCGCGAGTCCGCTTTCCTGTTCAACAATCTGGTTTTGCTGGCCGCATGCTTTGTGATTGTCTGGGGAACGCTCTACCCCATCCTGAGCGAATACATCGAGGGTGCGAAGGTGACGGTGGACGCAGTATGGTACAACCGCGTGGCCGTGCCCATCGGGCTGTTTCTGCTGTTTCTGGCCGGGGTGGGGCCGCTGCTGCCATGGCGCGCTACGTCGTTCAAGAGCATTCGGCGCAACTTTGTGCTGCCGGTGACGGCGCTGTGGGTCACGGTGATCGCCTGCCTGATTGCTGGAGTGCGGCCATGGCACGATGGAGCACTTGATCAGGGCCATTTCTATGCGCTGGTGGCGTTTGCGCTGGCTGCGGGTGTGCTGACCGCGATTATGTCGGAGTTTGTGCGCGGCGCCGGGGTCATTCATCGGCAAAGCGGGCAAAATTATTTTACGTCCATGTTCCTGCTGGTTCGCCGCAACACGCGCCGGTATGGCGGCTACTTCGTTCACATCGGCGTGGTGATTGTGGTGATTGGCCTCGCCGGCACGGCTTTTAACCGCAACGTGGAAAGCGAAATGGCTCTCCACGACAAGATTTCCATTGGTCCTTACACGCTGGAAAATGTAGGCGCAACGCAGGACTCAAACGACAACTACAGCACCGAATACGCCCAACTGGATGTGTACAAGGACGGCAAAAAGCAGTTCCAGATGACGCCCGAGAGGCGGGTTTATCTGGCCAGCGAACAGCCGCAGACGATGGTGGAGATTCACTCGATTGCCGCGTGGGATTTGTATGTGGTGTATGAGGGCACGAATCCCGGCACGGGCCAGCCGGTTATCAAGGCATTCCTGAATCCGCTGGTGAGCTGGCTCTGGGTTGGTGTGCTGCTGATGATCCTGGGCACGCTGGTGGCGCTGACGCCCAGCCAGAAGCCGGCTGCGCAACGGGGAGGGCAACCATGAGCGGCGTTGCTTCCGGCGCTTCCGCGCTTTTGAGTTTTTGGATGAGTTCGTTGGAAGCCTCAGCCCGTGGATTCGACCTAGTGGCCTGGATTGCGCCCCTGGCGGTCTTTGCTGCGGCGCTGTTGGGGACGATTCTGCTGGTTCGGCGGTGGTCGGCAGGCAAAAGCAAGACCGAAGCGCCGGTCTCCGATCCGGCTATGGATGCCCTGAAGGAAAAGATTCGCCGGGAGACCGGCAGCGACGGAGGGTTTTGAGCCATGACGGAAACTCAGGGGTTTATAGCCGGAGTGCTGTTGCTGATTGCGCTGCTGGTGTACACCTTCTGGCCGGAGGAGGTCTTCGCCAGCCAGGGCGAGAAGCCGCGGCTTGACTACCTGCTGGAGCGCAAGGAGCAGCTCTATGAAAACCTGCGCGACCTGAACTTCGAGTTCCGGGCGGGCAAGTATCCTGAAGAGGAGTTCCAGGCCCAGCGGGCGCAACTTGAAAACGAGACGGCGCAGTTGATGGCCGAGATTGAACGTTTGCAGCAGGCATAAGACGAAACGCAGCGCATATTCAGAGGATTTTCACACGACCATGAAATTGACTCAGATTGTTTTTCGCACCGTTGCCTTTAGCCTGCTGTTGGCGGGCGCATTGGCGCAGGCTCAAATCACCGGAACAGTGACCGATAAGACCACCGGCAAGCCCGCGGCGGGCGATACCGTGGTGCTGGTGAATCCGCAGGCCGGCATGGGTGAAGCTGCCCACACTACCACGGACACGCGCGGCCACTATTCGCTGACCACGCCCGGCCCAGGCAATTACCTGGTGCGCGTTACCCATCAGGGCGCGCCCTACTTCATCGCCGCGCCCCAGGGCAACACGGCAGGCGACATTTCGGTCTATGACGTGGCCGCCAAGGTTGCCGGGGTTTTCATTGAGGCCGATGTTATTGAGATCGAGGCCGCCAACGGCCAACTGCAGGTGACCGAGCGGTACTTTGTGCATAACGCCAGCACACCGCCGACCGCCCAATGGAGCGCGCGCTCGTTTGAGATCGTGGTGCCGCCGGAGGCGGTGGTGGAGGGCGCGGGCGCGCAACGGCCCGGCGGGCTGCCCACCTCGATCAAGATGGACGCCGACGGCCCGAAAGGCCACTATGCCTTCAACTTTCCCATCCAGCCCGATGACGGAGACAAGAGCACGCTCTTCGAGATCAGCTATCACCTGCCCTACAGCGACGGCAAATTCACTTTCAAGCCCCAGGTCAGTCTGCCCACGCAAAGCATCGGCGTGCTGCTGCCCAAGAGCATCACCTTCACGGCGGGGGCGGAATTGCCCTTCAAATCAGTGCCCGAGGATCCGTCGATCCAGACCTTCGTGGCAAAGAACGCGGTTCCCGGCAAGGCGGTGGAATTTACCGTCTCAGGCACGGGATCGATTCCGCGCGAGGAGCAGGGGGTGCAAGGTGGCCAGCAGCAGGGCGCGGGCAGCGGCGGGCAGGACGCAAGCGGTGTCGGCGGACAGCCCGGCGGCGGCATGGGCAACCCCATCAACACGCCTGATCCGCTGTCGAAGTATAAGTGGTACATTCTGACCCTGCTGGTGCTGGTGCTGGCAGCCGCTGCGGCCTTCCTGCTGCGCAAGCCGGCAACGGGCGCCACGGCCGTCGCAGCCGGAACGACGCAGGCCTTGGCGTCTCCTGCGGCCAGGAACGCGGCCCTGTTGAATGCGCTCAAGGAAGAGCTGTTCGCGCTGGAGAGCGACAAGATTGCCGGAAAGATTACACCAGCGGAGTACGCGGAGTTGAAAGCGGCGCTGGAGAAGATTTTGAAGCGGGCGCTCCAGAGACAGTAGGCAGGGAAAAAGAACTGTGTAGGTCTCCCGACCTGCACGACAGCCGCACCTGGCGGCTTGAAAGCAGCCAGTAATGCAGTTCGGGAGACCGGCGCTACAATTTGCGGATAGGTTCTTAGAGCGAAACCAGAGTAAACGTGCCATTGCTAAGGTTGTACAAGGTAGCTTTTACTTATACCCCAGCGACGAAGACCTATCGCTGGGGACCCCGTTGAGGAAAAAGCCACTTGGCAGTCGTGCCTCTGGGTACAGCTACTCTGGTTTCGCTATAGCCCCTAGTGTAAAACTCCCTATTGCAAGTCATTTTTTTCACTTGTTCCAAGAGGAAACAACAAAGGCCCTCCCTGCGGGGAAGGCCTTTATTGTCTTGCAGAAAAGCAGTAGTGCGATTGCAGGCTGCTGCTGCCCAGCCGGTCAGAACTTGTAGACCACGCCGAACGCGGCACGAGAGTTGCGGCGCATATGCGGGCTGCATCCCGAGTTCGTCGTGCACACATTTCCCGACCCAGCAGGATATATGGGAGCGACAAACGACGAGGCGATGTCGTCGCCCGAGGCGCGCAGGGCAAAGTGCGGGCTCAGTTTGTAGTCGACGCCGGCGCCGACTCCTCCCGCAAACGAGATGTTGGGATAGGCGTTTACACCGCCGGTGTGTTCCCCGCCCAGCAGCACACGGAAAAACCCTTCGTAGCGCCTGAAGAGGCTGGCGTGCAGAACCGGCCCCACCAGCACAGCATCAACCGAGGGGGTAAACGTGCTGTTCGCTACATCAGGGCGCGAGAAGGGGTACTTGTAAAAGGAGCCGTCGGCGGTAATGCCGAAGTACTTGCCCCAGTTGCGGGTCAGCGAGACGTTCAAGCCCATCAATCCGTAGCGCGACTGGTTGACCTGGTTAAGGCTGGTGTAGCCGAAGCCGGCGAAAACCTCGTACTTGTGGAAGGGAACAGCCTTCTCGACGGGGGTCTCCGGATGACGAGCGTGGATGAGCTGGCTTGTGGCCGCCAGGGGCATAAAAGCGGCCGCAATCACGGCCAGAATCGAAAGCAACAACTTCCTCTTCAATTTGGGACTCTCCTCAGTGCATGGCAGTGTCTGCTGTGGCGCTGTGGGGGCCTCAGCCCTTCGAGCAACCGGCGTAGCCCTGGTTCGGCTACCTTCTTAGACGATCCTCTTCTAGATTATCCTCTCCGGCCCGGTTGGATGAAGTCAGGCCCCCCTCATTTTGCATGATTCTGGCCAGCGGCTCAGGAACTGAACCGCATCGGAGAGCCGCACCAGCTTGCCGGAAATGACTGTTACGGTGACGGCGGTCGTCTGGCCGCCGCCAAAAGGCAGGGAGATGACTGATTGGACCCCGAGTGAGGATCGTTCTACCATGGAGGCTGCAACCAGACTCCGGCGCCTGCGCCAAGGACAGTGCAGAATGCTATCGGCAGAGCAGATCGTAGAGCTGCAGGATCGAGAGACATGCGCCTTGCACCAGGCGGCGCAAGAAGGCGCAGAGACGGTGCCGGGCGAGGATTGGATGGGCGCCGTGGGCCGCCAGCATCGCGCCAACTTCGAGTTGTGGCACATCGAGGACGAGGCTCGGGCTCCGGGCGCCAGCGACGCCGAGTTGGCTGGGGTGAAGCGGCGCGTGGACCGGACCAACCAGCGGCGCAACGATCTGGCCGAGCAGCTGGACCGCGTCTTGCTCACCTGGCTGGAGCCAAGGGGGCTGCCCAACCCGGCCGCGGAGCTAAACTCCGAGTCGCCGGGGCTGATGATCGACCGGCTCTCCATCCTGGCGCTGAAGATCTACCACACCCGCGAGGAGGCCGAGCGCACGGACGCACCCCAGGGTCACGCCGTGCGGAATCTTGCCCGGCTGGCCATTCTTGAGGAACAGCGCGCCAATCTGGCCGCCTGTCTGGACGCTCTGTGGCGCGAAACCCTCAAGGGGACGCGGCGTTTCAAGCTCTATCGCCAACTGAAAATGTACAACGACCCATCGCTGAATCCGGCCATTTACCGCGATTCTGCCCAAGCCAAATTCTCCGGCGGATGAGCACGCTTTGCCGGCTGGCTTGACGGAAGGCGGGGTTGTGCGTATAAAGATTGGCTAAGCAGCGCAACTCCCGGGCGCAGATTTCTGTAAACAGAATTCGGCTCGATTTCGCCTGGGGCATGCAAACGTTCGGCGAACCCATGAAGCAAGAGGTTTGATCTTTGGCGCACGACCGCAAGAAAGAATCTTCACCGTCAGGCAAACCATCCGGCCACTCCAGCACCGGCACGGGACCAGCCTTTCAGCACTACCTGGCCGCTGTGCAACTGCTGCAGCAAGGCAAATACGATAAGGCGCTGGCGGCTTTCGAAAAGCTGCTTTCCACCGCGCCGGCCGAGCTGCTGGAACGCTGCAAGATGTACATCAGCACATGCCAGCGGCAACTGGAAAAGCACAACCTGACGTTTTTGACGCCTGAAGAGCATTACGACTACGCCGTTTCGAAGTTAAACACCGGCTACTACGAGGAAGCGCGCGAACAGTTTGACACTATTCTGGCTACCCATCCAGAAGCCGACTACGCCTTTTACGGGCTGGCGCTTCTGGACGCGATTACCGGGCGCACCCAGGATTGCCTCAGGAACCTTGAGCAGGCTATTGAACTGAACCCGAGGAACCGGCTCCAGGCCCGCGTCGACAATGACTTCCAGAGCATGGCGGACGATCCCCGGTTTACTGAGCTGCTTTATCCTGAGGTACCCTAGGCCTCAAGTGACTTCCGCTAACACCTCGACCTTGAGTTCTGAGCCATTTCCGCAGCCAGTTGCGGCGGCTGGGCCAGCCCGTCCGCTGCGCGTGGTGGCCATCGGCGGCGGCACTGGCCTGTCGACGCTGCTGCGCGGGCTGCGGCGCTATGTGGTCGCTGCCAGTCAGACTGCCCCGGAGGCTGGCCTCATCGCCGACCTGGCCGCGGTGGTCACTGTGACCGACGACGGCGGCTCCAGCGGAAGGCTGCGCCGGGACTTCAACATGCTGCCTCCGGGCGACCTGCGCAACTGCATGGTGGCGCTCAGCGAGGAAGAGGATCTGCTGGCCCAGCTCTTCGGCCATCGCTTTCGCGCCGGCGACGCCCTGGAGGGACACAACTTCGGCAACCTCTTTGTGGCCGCGCTCACCGAAATTACAGGCGACTTCGGCCACGCCATCCAACTGGCGTCGAAGATTCTGGCGACGCGGGGGCGCATCTACCCGGTCACGACGGCCAACGCCACGCTGGTAGCGCGCATGGACGATGGCTCGCTGGTGCGCGGTGAGACGAAAATCACTGCCAGCCACAAACATATCGCGGAGTTGATGCTTGATCCCCCGGACGCGTCTCCCTTGCCGGAGACTCTGGAGGCCATCGAGCGCGCCGACCTGATCACCGTGGGGCCGGGCTCGCTCTATACCTCGCTCATCTGCAACCTTCTGGTGCAGGGTTTGCCCGCGGCTTTGGCGGGCGCCCGCGGCGTGCGGGTCTACATCTGCAACCTGATGTCCCAAGCCAATGAAAGCCTGGGACTGACCGCCTCCCAGCATATTGAACGGATATATGAGCATACCCGCGCGCCGATTTTCGACTATGCCCTGGTGAACACCGCGGCCTTTTCGCCGGAGACGCTGGCCCGTTACGCGGCCGAGGGCGCGTCAGCGATCCTGCCCGACATTGAGCGCATCGAGGCGTTGGGTATGCGCTGCATTACCGGCGATTTCGCAAGCGAAGAGAGCGTGGTCCGCCACGCCGCCGGCCGCGTAACCGGCGCGCTGCTGGCTCTGGGCGGCGCGACTCTTACCGACAGGGGCTGAGTTTTCTCTTTCCCGCCGCTGCCGCGCTGCGATAGAGTAAAAGTTCGCGCGGCCTGGAGCTGGCGCGATTCATCAGGAGGTTTCATGCACAAGACTCGAGTTTGGATCATTTTATGCTTTTGCCTGTTCGCAGTGGCTATTGCGGCCTCGGCGCAAGCCATCAGAAAGCCCGGACTGTGGGAGATGACCACTACGATGACTTGGCAGCAGTCGCCTATGCCCGGAGGTATGACAATGCCCGGCAGCGGCCCGCACACCACGCAGGTTTGCCTGACCCAAGCCATGATCGACAGGTACGGTGCTCCGATGCCGCAATCCAACAACGACTGCAAGATCAGCAACGTGGCGCTGCACGCCACCAGCATGACCGCCGATATGGTCTGCACGGGAAGGATGAACGTCAGGGCCACCCTGGAGTCGTCCTGGGCCGAGGGCAGCGTCGCCCATGGCAAGGTGCACTTTGTCGGAACCATGCAGATGGGGCCGAACTCCATGCCGGTCGAATATACGGTCGTGTCCACGTCTGTCTACAAAGGCCCGGACTGCGGCAGCGTAGCGCCCATGCCCATGCCGAAAAACTAGCGGGAAAGCAAACTTCGGCAGGTTCATCCAGCCATGATGGACCTGCCGGCTCGTTGCGCCCTGATCCCAGGCTCACCTGCACGGGTATCAGCGGCGGCACACCGGGACTGTGGATTACTGTATACTTTCTGCGAACCAAGGGAGCAGATGCAGCTATGCACAGAATTCAGAGGGGCCGAACGAGGTTATTTTTGTCACAAGTCTCCATGTTGATGATCGCCATCGCACTCACACCCGACACTATGTTCACCCAGGCCGCCGATGCGGGCTTTGGTCCCGCCAACCCGTTCTACGCGCCGAGCACTCTGCCTTTCCATGCGCCGCCGTTCGACAAGATCAAGGATGCCGACTACCAGCCCGCTATCGAGGCCGGCATTGCGCAGAAGATCGAGGAGAATCGCGCAATTGCCGACAATCCCGCGAAGCCGACATTTGAAAATACCTTTGTCGCGATGGAAAAGAGCGGGCGGTTGATCGACCGCGTGATGAATGTCTTCAATGGAGTTACCGGCGCGAATATGAATCCTGAATTGCAACGAGTCCAGGACGCTGAGGCGCCGAAACTGGCCGCGATGCAGGATGCGATCTACCTGAATGCTATGCTGTTCCAGCGCGTGTCCAATATCTACGAGAAGCGCCATTCTTTGTTCCTCAATGCTGAATCACTGCGCCTGGTCGAATACAAGTATCAGCAATTTGTGCTGGCCGGCGCGCAGCTTTCCGATGCCGACAAGACCGCGTTGAAGAAGATCAATGAAGAGGAAGCGAATCTTTCCACGGCGTTTATCTCGAAGCTGCTGGCCGCCACCAAGGATGCGGCTTACATAACCGGGGACAAGTCGGCCCTCGCGGGCTTGAGCGACGCGCAGTTAGCTGCTGCCGTCCAAGCCGCCAAGGATCGCAAAGTGGATGGCTGGGTGCTTTCCCTGCAGAACACCACGCAGCAGCCAAGCCTGCAATCGCTCACCAATCGCGCTATGCGGCAAGCGCTCTTCGAAGCCGCCTGGAATCGCGCGGAGCGAGGAGGCGCCAACGACACGCGCGACATTATCGCCCGGCTGGCGCAACTGCGTGCCCAGAAAGCCAAACTGCTGGGCTATCCGAACTACGCGGCGTGGAAGCTGGCAGACCAGATGGCCCGCACGCCGGAAGCGGCACTCAAGTTCATGGACGCGCTGGTGCCCGCGGCAACCGCCAAGGCCCAGGGCGAGGGGAAGGATATTCAGGCGATCATCGATGCGCAGCATGGTGGGTTTGCCTTAGAGCCGTGGGACTGGGACTTCTATTCCGAGCAGGTGCGCAAGGCGAAATACGATCTGGACGAGGCGCAGACCCGGCCGTATTTCGAGCTGAACAACGTGCTCCACAACGGCGTCTTCTACGCGGCGCACGAGCTCTACGGGATTACCTTCAAGCGGCGCACCGACATTCCGGTCTACAACCCCGATGTGCAGGTTTACGAGGTCTATGACGCCGGCGGCAAGCCGCTGGCCCTGTGGTACTGCGACTATTTCAAGCGTGACAACAAGAACGGCGGCGCGTGGATGGACGAGTTTGTCGGCCAGTCCAAACTGCGGGGCACGCTGCCGGTGGTTTACAACGTGGCCAACTTCACCAAGCCGGCGGCGGGCGAGCCGGCGCTGATCAGCTTTTCCGATGTGACCACGATGTTCCACGAATTTGGCCACGCGCTGCATGGCATCTTCGCCAACAGCGAATTTCCTAGCCTCTCTGGAACCAATGTGCCTCGCGATTTTGTGGAGTTCCCCTCGCAGTTCAATGAACATTGGGCGAGCTATCCGGCGGTCTTCGAGCACTATGCGAAGCACTACAAGACCGGCGCGCCGATGCCCGCGGAACTGGCCGCGAAGATAAGGAAGGCGGAAACCTTCAACCAGGGGTACATGCTCACTGAGATTTTGGCCGCGGCTGAACTGGATATGCAGTGGCACATACTCGGGCCGGATGCGCCGCTCGAGAATCCCGACACCTTTGAAACCGCTGCGCTCGCCAAGACACACCTGTTACTCAGTACGGTGCCGCCGCGCTACCGCTCCAGCTACTTTCTGCACATATGGGGCAATGGCTATGATGCCGGCTACTACGCATACCTATGGTGCGAGATGCTGGACGACGCTGCCTTCCAGTGGTTTGAAGATCACGGCGGCCTGACGCGGACCAACGGCGATCGCTTCCGCCAGATGGTGCTCTCGCGCGGCAACACCGAAGACCTGGCCAGGATGTATGCGGCATGGCTCGGCGCTCAGCCCGCCATTGGCCCCATGCTCAAGGCGCGCGGTCTGGAGCCGGCAACAAATCTCAAATAGCGGGTGCCCCACATCTCGATTTTGAGATCTGGGCGTCTTCACCCCTCCACCGTCCGCTTCAGTTGCCCGCAGGCGGCGTAGATGTCGCGGCCTCTTGGCTTGCGCAGGTAGGTGGGTATGCCGGCGTTGGTCAGTGTGCAGCGGAAGGCTTCTACGGCTTCCGGCTGCGGCGTGGAATAGGCTATGCCGGGACCGGGATTCCAGGCGATGAGGTTGACCTTGGCGGGCAGGCCGGTGCGGCGGATAAGGCGGGCGACTTCGGCGGCGTGCTCGGGACAGTCGGTGACGCCGCCGAGGAGAACGTACTCGAAGGTGATGCACTCGCGGGGGCGGAGCTTTACCTGGCGCACTGCGTCCACTACCGCCGCGATGGGCCACTTGCGGTTGATGGGCATGATCTCGGAGCGAATCGTGTCGTTGGGCGCGTTGAGGCTGATGGCCAGCTTGGGGCGAAACTCCGGCGGCTCGGCGGCAAAGCGCTTGATGCCGGGGACGATGCCGGAGGTGGAGACCGTCATGCGCTGCGGGCTCAGTCCGACCTCGCGCACCAGCAGCCGCACCGCGGCCATGAAGTTGTCGTAGTTGAGGAACGGCTCGCCCATGCCCATGAAGACCAGGTTCACGCGGTTGCGCCCCACCTCGACGGCATGGCGGTCGAAGACGGTCAGCACCTGGCCGGCAATCTCGCCCGCGCTGAGGTTGCGCTGGAGACCGAGCCTAGCCGTGAGACAGAATTGGCAGTTGACGGCGCAGCCCACCTGGCTGGAGACGCAGAGGGTGGCGCGGCGGCGAGGCTTCGTGGCCTCTTCCGTCGAGTCCGGGTCGCTGCCGTCGCCGGTCTCGCCGTCGTCGCCCTCCGGCATCCAGACCGTTTCCACTGTCAGGGAATCATCGTCCTGGCTCTGGACCAGATATCGTTCCGTGCCGTCAGCAGATTGGAAGACCTGTGCGATACGTGGCCGGCCGACCTGCCAGCCTTCCGAAGCAAGCCGCTGGCGCAAAGATTTAGGTAAAGTAGTAATTTCACTTATCTCCGTAACTCGTTTACGATAAATAGCTTCTTCTAACTGACGGCCACGCCATGCCGGCTCGCCCACCTCCACCATGCGGGCCGCAAGCGCCTCGGCGTCCAGACCGAAAAGCCTCTGCCCCGGCGCAAAGGTCTGGCTTTCGCCCGCCGGGCCAGGGGCTTGCAAATGCACGAGTTGGCTCAAATCTTCGTTCACGGCTGAGGTCAGAATAGAGCATTTTGCCCATGGCGCGGCATTTGTCCGGAAAAGCCGCCTGCGGTGACGCGGGCCTCCTTGGCCTACAATCGAAGGACTGGAGGGCGATGACCACGGAGCGAAATCTACGCCGCACGGTACTGCCAAATGGCCTGATCGTGCTGACCGAGCGCATGGAGTACATGCGTTCGGTGGCGATGGGGGTGTGGATTAAATCCGGCTCCCGCTGCGAGCCGGCGGAGACGAACGGCATCTCCCATTTTGTGGAACACATGCTCTTCAAGGGCACCCGCTCCCGCACCGCGCAGCACATTGCCCGGGAGATGGACTCGATAGGCGGCAACCTGGACGCCTTCACTGGCAAAGAGACGATCTGCTTCAACGTCAAATCACTGGCCGAGCACGTGCCCATTGCGCTGGATGTGCTCGTTGACCTGGTGCTCAACCCGGTCTTCGACCTGCCCGACATCGAGCGCGAGCGCGGCGTGATTCTGGAAGAGATCAAGATCGACGAGGACAATCCGGAGGTGCTGGTTCACGAGCTGTTCACGCAGGCCTTCTGGAAAGATCATCCTCTGGGCTGGCCGATTCTGGGCACGTCGAAGACGGTGAGCCGGTTGGACCAGAAGAGCCTGTTGGCCTATCACGGCGACCGCTTTCACGGCGGCAATATGATTTTCTCCGCGGCCGGCAACCTGGACCACGACCGCTTCGCCGAGGAGGTGGCGGGCAAGTTCTCCACGCTGGCCGGCGGCGAGACGCTCCACGAGCTGCCGGCGCCCGAGGCCGGCGCGCGCATTGTGCTGCGCAACAAGAAATCCCTGGAGCAGGTGCAAATCTGCCTGGGCGTTCCTGCCCCTCCCATCACCGACGCGAACCGCTACGTTACGCTGATTTTGAATACGGTATTGGGTGGCGGCATGAGCTCGCGTCTCTTCCAGACCATCCGCGAAGAGCGGGGCATGGCCTATTCGATCTACTCTGACCTGAGCCCTTACCGCGATACCGGAACCCTGTGTGTATTTGCCGGCACCTCGGTGGGCAAGGGCCTGGAGGTGGTAGACCTGATCCTGGACGAGTTCCGCAAGCTGAAGAAAACCACGCTGGCCGAGGAGGAGCTGACCCGCGCCAAGGATCAGGTCAAGGGCAACATTCTGCTGGGCCTGGAGAGCTCGAACGCGCGCATGGCCAACCTGGCGCGCCAGGAGATGTACTTCCACGAGTTCATCACCGTGGAGGAGATCATAGCCCGCATCAACGCAGTGACCTCGGGCCAGGTGCAGGCCATGGCGCAGCGGCTCTTCGACCCCGCCCGCATCGCCGTCACCCTGCTGGGGCGGCTGGATGGGGTGAAGCTGAGGCGGGCGATGCTGGAGTGTTGAAAAAGTTGTCAGTTTTCAGTCATCAGTTGTCAGTTGCTCCTTGGCGACACGTGCAGACGAGGCCACCGGAAAGCTCGCATGATCGTCAGGAAACGCAACGGACGATCCGTCTGACGACTGACAACTGGAGACTGACCACTGTTTCGAGCGTCCCATTTCCCTTTCTCGTCCATACGTTGTAGGATTTTCTCGAATGGGCGGAGGCATTTTCCGCTCGCAACTGGAGTCCCATGAATCGCAAGAACTGGAACTGCCGCACTCGCCGCGCCAACCGTGTCCTACAGCTAAACGGCTTCACCTTGATGGAGTTGCTGATCGTCATGGCCATCATCACGATCCTGATGCTGCTCGCCATCCCGACCACACAAAAGCTCTTTAAGAACTCCCACGAACTTTCGGCAAAGAAATCCTTGCAGACCATTCAACAGGCACAGATGATGTACGAGAGCGACTACCCAAGCAACGGATTCGCCTGCAAGCTGTCGGACCTGGGTGGGGATCCGGCTGCCGGGCCGCCCTCTGCCACGGCTGCGCAGATGTTGCCGCCGGATCTGGCCAGCGGCGTCAAGTCCGGTTACATCTTCACCATCGGCAACTGCACTAAGGTAAATGTGAACAGTACGGACCGCATCACCAGCTATCAGGTCACAGCCGTCCCTGAGACTGTGGGCAAGTCCGGCGACAGGGGTTTTTGCCTTGACTCTTACGGCACCATCAAGTTCGACCCGGCCGGAGGCACCAACTGCACACAGAATCTCGGCCAATGAACCTCTACCAACTCTTGCGACGCGGTGGCTTGTTTCTGGCAGTCGCGCTTGGCGCTTCCGCGCTCTTATCCTTTGGACAGGGTTCGTTACCCTCTGCGCAGGAGCTGGCCCGGCGCGTCGATCGCCACTACAACCAGTTGCGCTCGCTCAAGGCCGGCTTTACGGAGAGCTACGAGGGCATGGGGATGAGGCGCACGGAGAGTGGGACGCTGCTGCTCAAAAAGCCCGGCCGTATGAAGTGGGAGTACAGCGAGCCGGCAGGCAAGCTCTTCCTGCTCGACGGCAGGTTTGCCTGGTTCTACTCTCGCGGAGACTCACAGGTTCAGCGCATCTCCGCCAAAGAACAGGACGACCTGCGCTCGCCGTTGCGTTTTCTGCTGGGCCGCACAGAACTGGATAGGGAATTGAGCAACCTGACGCTTCGGCCGGCCCCGAACGGCCAGTTCGCGCTCACCGGCCAACCCAAAGGCCAGGAAAGGCGCGTCAGCCGGCTCACTCTGACCGTAACTGCCGACGGAATCATCACCGGCATTGAAATGGAAGAGCCAGACGGCGCGCTGACCCGTTTCACCTTTACCGGAGAGCAGCCCAATGCGCTGGTTCCTGCCGAGACGTTCCGCTTTACGCCGCCAAGAGGCGTGCCGGTAGTGGATGCGTTGCCGCCGGTCTAGCTCCCGTAAGGGTAGAATCCTCGTCCCGATTTGCGGCCCAGCCATCCGGCGTCCACCATGCGCACCAGCAGCGGGCAGGGGCGGTACTTGGGGTCGCCGAAGCCTTCCTGGAGCACGCGTAGAATGTCCACGCACACGTCGAGGCCGATGAAATCGGCCAGGGTGAGCGGGCCCATGGGGTGAGCCATGCCCAGCTTGAAGACCTGATCGACGGCCTCCGGCGTGGCCACGCCCTCCATGACGGCAAAGGCCGCTTCGTTGATAAGCGGCATCAGCACCCGGTTGGAGACGAAGCCGGGCGCATCGTGGACCTCGACTGGCGTCTTGCCCAGCTTGACAGCCAGCGCGTGGACGGCCGCGAATGTCTCATCGGAGGTGGCCATGCCGCGGACCACCTCCACCAGCGCCATCATCGGCACGGGGTTGAAAAAGTGCATCCCGATCACCTGCCGGGGCCGGCGAGTCTGGGCGGCCAGTTTGGTGATGGAGATGGAGGAGGTGTTGGTGGCCAGGATGGCGCTTTCCGGCAGAATGCGGTCGAGCGAGCGGAATAGCTCGGCCTTCAGGTCGAAGCGCTCCGAGGCGGCTTCAACAACCAACTCCGCGCCGCCCAGCGCCTCGCGGTCCAGGGTAGGGAAGATGCGGGCCAGAGCGGGCTCAATCTCCCCCTCGGCAAGCTTGCCCTTGGCCACCTCGCGGCCCAGGTTGGTGCGAATCTGCCCCAGCGCCCGGTCCAGAAACCGCTGCTCCACGTCGCACAGCACCACTGAATAACCCGCGCGGGCAAAGACATGGGCGATGCCGGAGCCCATCGTCCCTGCGCCTACCACTCCAACCGTCTGCAATTCGGCCATAAAAAATCCCTCCTCAAAACACATGAGGGAGTGTAGCAGGGCGGAAGGAGGGAGTGAAGAGCAGGTGATTCAGGCCGTGGAAAAACGCAATGTTATGAAAAAAAAGGGCGCGACTAAAGCCGTGCCCTTGCAATGAAGTGAGCGAAAGCGTCCTAGTTTTCTCTGGCTGCAACTGTGCTTGCCGGGGCCATTTGCAGCGGTTCTGTTAGGGTGAAGATCATCGCGGTGCCAGGTTCCAGCGTAGCCTGGGGATGGCTGATCAGCAGGTGAGCGGTGATAACGCCGGCCCCGATGAGGCTGCCGGTCAGGGCTCCCACCGGGCCGCCCAGGATGGCTCCGGTGGTGGCGCCGGCTCCCACCACTCCACCGTATTCAATGCTGTCGCGCTTCAGGCGCGAAGTCGGCAGGATGGCGCCCTCGTTCCCCACTCTGGTTTTGGAGCCGGGAGTTCCAGTAATCTCGGCGCGCAGTTGATAGCGCATTCCGCCAGGGAGGATCACTGTTTCCGGCAGCAGATACATAGAGCCGTGACCGCCCGTATGGCCGGAGGAAACCTGGGCAACCCGGCCGTCAATCTCCGCACCGGCGGGAATCAGCACTTGTTCACCCTGCAACACGTCGGAGGCCACGCGGCTGCGGAAGGCTTCGCCCTTCTCGCTGCTCACGGACGAGAGCCGATCCAGCAGACGGACGCGGATGGCGGTCCCTTCCGAGAGTTCGCCAGGGCGCGGCGGAAGCGGATGCACGATGTCGCTGTCCGGATCTTCGGCATAGGGGCGCTGGGTCAGGACCGGTTGCCTAGGCGGGGGAGCAGGCTGCTGGACAGGAACGATTCCGCTGTCGGGGTCAGTATAGTTCACTGCGGTGTCTGCGGAAGCCGGCTGAGACTGGGCCTGAACAGGCGCGGCGGCAGGCTCGGCCCTCCGCCCGGCCAGTGGCTTGGCCTGGGGCGTGCTGCTAGTCACGATTGTGTCGTCCGGAGGGGGCGTCGAGGTTCCCTGGTAGGGGCTCGACTGGCTCGTATCCTGCGCTCCCATGGAGGCAGTGGCCAAAAACAACAGAGCGCACACAAGAATAGGCCGGTTCATCCAAGTCTCCTTTTTCCCAAGGCGCGGGCAGAAATCTATCTGTGAGATCAAACCCCGCTTGAGGGGAAGAGTTGCATGCGCGGCGCCCAGGTCTGTGCGGGGTCCACGCGCCAACTCGCCTGGCTTAAGGCTAGCGCAGAGCAACTGACTGGGACGCGCTGAGCAGCGGACACGTGCCTTTGACGGTACGAATCAACCAAGGCAACCCACTTCGGCACACTTTTCTTGCTGGTTCCGGAGTTCAGAGGTCAGACCCTAGCCCCCTGTGACCGTGATTACATCGTCCGCAGTGGTCCCGTTTGCTAAGATTCTTGCGAGACGTCAGCCTTTCTTTGACTTGGACGGAGAGGAAATTGTGAGCGCGCAGGAGCTTCTGAAGACGATTCAAAGCGCTGCCGGAGTAACTCTTGCCGTGGATCGCCGTCCCAAACTGAATGACCGGCTACATCACCGCATTGCGAGGACCGATATGACTGAGATTGTTGCCATCCGCGCCCGCGAGGTTCTGGACTCGCGCGGCAATCCGACCGTGGAAGCGGACGTAATCCTGGAAAGCGGCGCATTGGGCCGCGCCATTGTGCCCTCGGGCGCTTCCACCGGCGAGCATGAAGCCGTGGAACTGCGCGACGGCGACAAGAGCCACTACGGCGGCAAGGGCGTTTTGCAGGCCGTGGCCAACGTGGAAACCGTGATTGCGCCGGAGCTGGAGGGCATGGATGCCTCCAACCAGCGGCTTATCGATCAGAGCATGATCGCGCTGGACGGCACACCGAACAAGTCCAAGCTGGGCGCCAACGCGATTTTGGCCGTTTCCATGGCCGCCGCGCGCGCCGTGGCCCAGACGCTGGAGATTCCGCTCTACCGCTACCTGGGCGGCGTGAACGCCTCTGTGCTGCCCACGCCCCAACTGAACGTTCTCAACGGCGGAGCCCACGCCGACAACAACGTGGACTTCCAGGAGTTCATGATCATGCCGGTGGGCGCCGAGAGCTTCTCCGAGGCGCTGCGCTGGGCCGCCGAGACCTTCCACACACTCCGGGGCGTGCTGAAAAAGAAGGGCTACAACACCTCTGTGGGTGACGAGGGCGGCTTTGCACCTTCGCTCAAGTCCAACAGCGAGGCCATCGAGGTGATCCTCGAAGCTATCGAGCTGGCCGGCTACAGACCGGGCGAACAGATCACCATCGCGCTCGATCCAGCCTCCAGTGAGTTCTACAACAAGGAAACCGGCAGGTACATCTTCAAGAAGAGCGACAAGCGTGAGCTGTCGAGCGAGGAGATGGTGGCCTTCTACGACAACTGGATGCGCCAGTATCCCATCGTCTCGCTTGAGGACGGGCTGGCCGAGGACGACTGGGCGGGCTGGAAGATTCTCACCGACAAGCTGGGCGGACGCATTCAGATTGTCGGCGACGACATCTTCTGCACCAACATCAAGCTGTTGCAACGCGGCATTGAAGAGGGCGTGGCCAACTCCATCCTCATCAAACTCAACCAGATCGGCACCATTACGGAAACGCTGGAGGCCATCGACCTGGGCCGCCGCTACGGCTACACCTCAGTTATCTCGCACCGTTCGGGCGAAACCGAGGACACCTTCATCGCCGATCTGGCTGTGGCGACAGGCGTGGGCCAGATCAAGACCGGCTCGGTGAGCCGCACCGACCGCATCTCGAAGTACAACCAGTTGCTGCGCATTGAGGAAGAACTGGGCGGGGGAGCGGTCTACCTTGGGCTGGAAGGTTTGAACTACAACGACTAACGGCTGGCTTCTGCCTTGAACGAAAGCAGGGCATCTCATAAAGCGGGGTGCCCTGCGCAATCGAAGGATTGCAGATTCTGTCCGGCTTGCTTGTCCATCCAATCTGATTCTTCCACAAACCCTGCACTCAAGAAAGAGAGTATTGAGATGTACAAAGTCGTTCTATTACGCCATGGAGAGAGCATCTGGAATAAGGAAAACCTGTTTACCGGTTGGACGGATGTTGACCTGTCGGAGAAGGGCAGAGAAGAGGCCAAGCAGGCGGGCGTGATGATGAAGAAGGAGGGATATTCCTTCGACCTTGCTTTCACTTCGGTTCTGAAGCGCGCCATACGCTCTCTGTGGATCGCGCTGGACGAGATGGACCTGATGTGGATTCCCGTCGAGCGCGATTGGCGACTGAACGAACGGCATTATGGGGCGCTGCAAGGCCTCAACAAAGCTGAGACAGCAGCAAAGTATGGGGAAGATCAGGTGAAAATCTGGCGCCGCAGTTATGACATTCGTCCGCCGGCGCTGGACGAGGCCGATCCGCGTTTTCCGGGAAAAGATCCGCGCTATCACAATCTTTCGAAAGAACAACTTCCCCTCTGCGAATGCCTGAAGGACACGGTGGACCGCTTTCTGCCCTGCTGGCACGAATTGATTGCTCCCAGCATCCGGTCGGGGAAGCAGGTGTTGATCGCGGCCCATGGCAATAGCCTGCGGGCTCTGGTGAAGTATTTGGAAAACGTGCCGGAGCAGCAGATTGTCGATCTCAACATTCCTACCGGCGTGCCGCTGGTAGAAGAACTTGACGATGACCTGAAGTCAATTCGTCATTATTATCTGGGAGATCCCGCACAAATCCAGAAGGCGGTAAATAAGGCTGCGAGCACGGGCGGAGCGCGTCATTAATGTGCGACTGGTACTGGGTGCCGGCCTTCCTGGTTTCGCTCACGTTGATGGTTGTAGCGCGTTACTGGAAAGGAGCCGTTCAATGGTTCAATATGATCCGTGGGCGCGACTGGGCGACCACCACGAACCCGATGCCGATGATTTATGTGGCAGAAGAGGCACCCCACTACCGCCTGCGCCCGGACGGCTCGCTACGCGACATTTCGCCGACGCTGCTGAACATTCTCTCACTGGGGCTGCCCAGGGAGATGACCGGCGGGGATTTGCGCGTACCGCTGGCTAAGTAACTCCAGTGACCGTTTAGAGTATTTTTACTATTTCTGTGATGCAGGTTTTCCCACCCTAGCAGCATTGGATCAAAAAAGCAGGTTCTTCGACTCCCCTTCCCCTTCGCAAAGCTCAGGGTCAGGGTCGCTCAGGATGACGGCGAGGGTGGGGCACCCAGCCTTCGTCGTTTTCCACTTGAGCGCATTACGCCAGCGCGTGATGGCGCTGCGGAAGCGATTCTTCTTTTGCGGCCAGGTAGCGGTCAACTGCGGCGGCGGCCTTGCGGCCTTCGCTGATGGCCCAGACGACCAGCGACTGTCCGCGGCGCATGTCGCCGGCGGCGAAGATGTTTTCGACCGAGGTCTGGTAATCGGCATTGGCGGCTACGTTGCCGCGGCTGTCCAGTGCCACACCCAATTGCTCGATCATGCCGTTACGCACCGGCCCCAGAAAGCCCATCGCCAGCAGCACCAGATCGACGTCGAGCGTAAACTCAGAGCCGGGGATGGGTTCGAAGTTCGGCGGAGGGCCGACGCGGACGGCGTGCAACTGCTTGACGCGGCCCTGCTCGTCGCCGGTGAAGCGGATACTGTTGATGCTCCAGTCGCGGATACCGCCCTCTTCGTGCGAGGTCTCGGTGCGCAACTGCAAGGGCCACATCGGCCAGGGCGTGGAGGCGGCGCGCTGCTCGGGCGGCTTGGGCATGATCTCAAACTGGTGAACGCTCAATGGGCGCTGGCGGAGGCTGGTGCCCAGGCAATCAGCGCCGGTGTCGCCGCCGCCGATGATGACCACGCGCTTGCCCTCGGCGAGGATCGCGATTGACGGATCAATCGGGTCGCCCTCGCAGCGGCGATTCTGCTGGGGCAGGAACTCCATGGCGAAGTGAATGCCCTTGAGTTCGCGGCCGGGAATCTTCAAGTCGCGAGGCTGCTCGGAGCCGCCGCAGAGCAGGATGGCATCGTAGTGGCCGGTGAGCGCTTCGACGGGCACGTTGCCGCCCACATGCGCGTTGGTGACAAAGGTGACGCCTTCGGCGCGCATCTGCTGGATGCGGCGGTCGATGATGTGTTTTTCCAGTTTGAAGTTGGGAATGCCGTAGCGGAGCAGGCCGCCGATGCGGTCGTTCTTCTCGTAGACGGTGACCGAGTGTCCGGCGCGGCGCAACTGCTGCGCGGCGGCCAGGCCGGACGGCCCGCTGCCGACGACGGCGACGCGCATGCCAGTGTTCTGCTCGGGCGGCTCGGGATGAATCCAGCCCTCGTCCCAGGCGCGCTCGACGATGCTGCGCTCCATGAGCTTGATGGAGACGGCCGGTTCGCTGATGCCCAGCACGCAGGCGGCCTCGCAGGGCGCGGGACAGATGCGGCCGGTGAACTCGGGGAAGTTGTTGGTGGCGTGGAGGCGGCGGATGGCGGCCTCCCAGCGGCCGTTGTAAGCCAGATCGTTCCAGTCGGGAATCAGGTTGTTGACCGGACAGCCGGTGTGGCAGAAGGGGACGCCGCAATCCATGCAGCGCGCGCCCTGCTCGCGCTGTTTCTCCTCGGGAAACGGCTGGTAGATTTCGAACCAGTCCTGAAGCCGCTCCTCGACCTTGCGGCGGGCGGGTTGTTCGCGCTCGATTTCTAGAAAGCCAGTGACCTTACCCATGCTGCACCTCGGCTGCCGCCAACACAGGCGACGAAGTTGTGGGGGAATAAACCGTTTCAACCCGCTCAATGCCCATCACGCGCTTGTATTCGTGCGGGAAAACCTTGATGAAGCGCGGCTGCGCGCCGGTCCAGTGTTCCAGAATCCAGGCGGCGCGCGGGCTGCCGGTCAGGTCGCGATGGCGTTCGAGCAGGCCGCGCACCTCGGCGACATCCTCTTCAGAGACCAGAGGCTCCAGATCGACGCTGGCCTTGTTGCAGCGGCGCGTGGAGAAGTCGCCCTGCTCGTCGTAGACAAAGGCGCGCCCGCCGCTCATGCCGGCGGCGAAGTTGCGGCCGGTCGAGCCCAGCACGACGACCGTGCCGTTGGTCATGTACTCGCAGCCGTGGTCGCCGACGCCCTCGACCACCGCGGTGGCGCCGGAGTTGCGGACGGCGAAGCGCTCGCCGGCGATGCCGTTCAGGAAGACTTCGCCGCTGGTTGCGCCGTAGAGTACGACGTTGCCCACCAGGATGCTCTCCTCGGGCAGGAAGCTGGAGGTCTTGGGCGGATAGGCGATGATGCGCCCGCCGGAGAGCCCCTTGCCCAGATAGTCGTTGGAGTCGCCTTCGAGTTCCAGCGTGACGCCCGAGGGAACGAAGGCGCCGAAGCTCTGGCCGGCCGAGCCATGCAAACTTGAAGTGGATGGTCTCGTCCGGCAATCCCGCCGACCCGTAGCGGCGGGCGATTTCGCCGCCCAACATTGCGCCCACGGTGCGATGCACGTTGCGAATATTGAAGCTGGCGGTGACAGGCGACTTCGATTCCAGCGCCGGTGCGGCCTTTTCGATCAGCGCGTGATCGAGGGCTGCATCGAGGCCGTGATCCTGGGCCTGAACTTTGCGGCGAGCGACGCGCGAAGGCAGCGTGGGCACGTAGAGAATTGAAGAGAGATCGATGCCCTTGGCCTTCCAGTGCAGCGTCGGCAACAGCGGTATCGATCTTGTCCACGCGGCCCACCATTTCATCGACGGTGCGGAAGCCGAGCTTGGCCATGTGCTGGCGCACCTGCTCGGCGATGAAAGAAGAAGAAGTTGATCACGTGCTCGGGCTGGCCCTTGAAGCGCGCGCGCAAAACAGGATCTTGCGTCGCGATGCCCACCGAGCAGGTGTTCAGGTGGCACTTGCGCATCATGATGCAGCCCATGGTGATCAGCGGCATGGTGGCGAAGCCGAACTCTTCCGCGCCGAGCAGTGCGGCGATGACTACGTCGCGGCCGGTCTGGAGCTTGCCGTCGGTCTGCACCCGGATGCGGCCGCGCAGATCGTTGAGCAGCAGTACCTGTTGGGTTTCAGCCAGGCCCAGCTCCCAGGGCAGCCCCGCGTGCTTGATGGAGCTGAGCGGCGAAGCGCCGGTGCCGCCGTTGTCGCCGGAGATGAGCACCACATCGGCGTGCGCCTTGGAGACGCCGGCGGCCACCGTGCCCACGCCGACTTCAGAGACCAGCTTGACGGCGATGCGCGCCTGCGGGTTCACATTCTTCAGGTCGTAGATCAGTTGCGCCAGGTCTTCGATGGAGTAGATGTCGTGGTGCGGCGGCGGCGAGATGAGGCCCACGCCGGGAATCGAGTGGCGCGTTCTGGCGATGATCGCATCCACCTTGTGGCCGGGCAATTGTCCGCCCTCGCCGGGCTTTGCGCCCTGCGCCATCTTGATCTGGATTTCATCGGCGTTGACCAGGTAATTGGTCGTCACGCCGAAGCGGCCGCTGGCCACCTGCTTTACGGCCGAGCGCCGCGAGTCGCCGTTGGGGTCGGGCTTGAAGCGCTCTTCGTCCTCGCCACCCTCGCCGGTGTTGGACATGCCGCCCAGCCGGTTCATGGCAATCGCGAGAGTCTCGTGCGCCTCTTTGCTGATCGACCCATAGCTCATCGCGCCGGTGGTGAAGCGCTTGACGATCTCCTTGGCCGGCTCCACTTCATCGAGCGGCATGGGCTTTTCAGAGTACTTGAGCTGGAGCAGGCCGCGCAGCGTGCACAGGTGGCGATTCTGATCGTCCAGCAGATCGGTGTACTCCTGGAAGGTGGCCGGATTGTTCTGGCGCACCGCGTGTTGCAGTTTGCTGATGGTCTCCGGATTCAGCAGGTGATACTCACCGCCCTCGCGGAACTGATAGCGGCCGCCGACGACCAACTCGGTTTCAGACTCGGTCAGCGGCTGAAAGGCATGAGCATGTTTGAGCAGCGCCTCGCGCGCCAGCAGGTCCAGGCCCACGCCCTCGATGCGCGAAGCGGTGCCGGAGAAGTAAGTGTCAACCAGCGACTGATTGAGCCCAACGGCCTCGAAGACCTGGGCGCCGCGATAGCTTTGCAGCGTGCTGATGCCCATCTTCGAGAAGGTCTTCAGCAGGCCCTTGTTGATGGCCTTGATGAAATTCTTCTCCGCCTGTTCGGCGGTGATGTCTTCCGGCAGCAGGCCGCGGCGCTTCAGGTCGTGCAGGGTCTCGAAGGCCAGATAAGGATTGATGGCGCTGGCGCCGTAGCCGATGAGCAGGGCAAAGTGCATCACCTCGCGCGGCTCGCCGCTCTCGATGATCAGCGCCACCTGGGTGCGGGTCTTCTCGCGCAACAGCCGGTGATGGACGGCGGCCATGGCCAGCAGGCTGGGAATGGGCGCATAGGTGGCATCGACGCCGCGGTCAGAGAGAATCAGCAGCGTGTAGCCGGAGGCGACGGCGTGCGAGGCGCGGGAGCTCAGTTCGTCGAGCGCGTGCTTGAGGGCCGCCTCGCCATCGGCGGCGCGGAAGAGCGCCGGCAGCGTGGTGGCCAGCAGATCGCGCGTGGAGACGCGGCGCAGCTTTTCCAGGTCGCGGTTGGTCAGGATGGGATGCGGCAGCTTGAGCGTGTGGCAGTTTTCCGGCGCCTCATCGAGAATGTTGCGTTCGGTGCCGATGTAGCTGATCAGCGACATCACCATCTCTTCGCGGATGGGATCGATGGGCGGATTGGTGACCTGCGCGAAGAGCTGCTTGAAGTAGTTGAACAACGGCTGCGGACGGTCGGAGAGGCAGGCCAGCGGCACATCCGATCCCATGGAGCCGATCGGCTCCTCGCCCTGCGCGCCCATCGGTGCCAGCAGGATTCTCAAGTCTTCTTCGCTGTAGCCGTAGGCCCTCTGGCGGCGCAGCAGCGTCTCGGCATTGGTGGCGATCACCCGCGAAGGCTCCGGCAACTGATCGAGCGTGATCTGCTGCTCTTTGATCCATTTTGCATACGGTTGGCGGCCGGCCAACTGCTTCTTGATCTCGGCGTCGGAGATGATGCGCTTCTGGACGGTATCGACCAGGAACATGCGGCCGGGTTGCAGGCGGCCTTTCTTGCGCACGTCCTCGGCCGGAACGTCGAGCACGCCGGCCTCGGAGGCCAGCACCACCACGTCGTCCTTGGTCACGATGTAGCGGCCGGGGCGCAGGCCGTTGCGATCCAGCGTGGCGCCAATGACGCGGCCGTCGGTGAAGGCGATGGCCGCCGGGCCGTCCCACGGCTCCATCAGCGAGGCATGGTACTCGTAGAAGGCGCGCTTGTCTTCATCCATTCCGGGATTGCCCGCCCAGGCCTCGGGAATCATCATGGCCAGGACGTGGGGCAGCGAGCGGCCCGACTGGAAGAGAAACTCGACCGCGTTGTCCAGCGAAGCCGAGTCGCTGCCATCGGGCATGATGACCGGGTAGAGCCTGTCGATCTGTCCGCCATGGAGCGGGCTCTTCAGCGACGGCTCGCGCGCGTTCATCCAGCTCACGTTGCCGCGGATGGTGTTGATTTCGCCGTTGTGAGCCACGTAGCGATAAGGATGCGCCAGCTTCCAACTGGGAAAAGTATTCGTAGAAAAGCGCTGATGCACCAGGCAGAGCGCGCTCGACACCAGCGGATTGGCTAGTTCCAGGTAGAACTTCTCAATCTGCGGCGCCATCATCAGGCCCTTGTAGACGATGGTGCGGCAGGAGAGCGAGGGAACGTAGAAATCCTCCTTGCCCTCGATCGGGGAGGCGGCTATCTCGTTCTCGGCGCGGCGGCGGACGCGGTAGAGCAGGCGCTCGAAGGCGTCTTCCTCAAGGCCCTCAGGCCTGCCCAGGAATAGCTGCTCGATGTAAGGCTGCGAGGCGCGGGCCTCGCGACCGATGGCGATGGGGTTGACCGGCGTCTCGCGCCAGCCTACCACCGCCAGCCCCTCTTCCAGGGCAATACGCTCGAAGACGCCCTCGCATTGCAGGCGGCTGTGCTTGTCCACGGGCAGAAAAACCATGGCCACGCCATAGGCGCCTGGCTCGGGCAACTGCATCCCCAACTCGCCGCACTCGCGCGCAAAATAGATGTGCGGAATCTGAATCAGAATGCCCGCGCCGTCACCCGTCTCCGGATCGCAACCCGCCGCGCCGCGATGTGTGAGGTTGATGAGCACCTCGAGGCCCTTGCGGATAATCTCGTGGCTCTTTTCCCCGCGTATGCTGGCGACCAGCCCCATTCCGCAGGCATCGTGCTCGTTGCGCGGGTGATAGAGTCCCTGCGGATCGGGGATGCGGATGCGGCGATCTGATGATTGCATGGCAACCTTCCAGAAAATGTGTTTACGCAAGTTGTGGCTTCTTGCCGAAGGTACACAAATACGGCGCGATTCCTTTGAAGGAAGTCGCCCTGTGTTCATGAAAAGGCCTATCGGAACAGGCCTGGCCGCGTCAGGGATAGTGCTGAAGTCTTTACTATAACGGAAGTTTTGCCTCTCGGCGAAACTTTTTTGCGCGAGGGCGCGATCACACCAGTCCCAGCTCGCGGAGAAGAAAGGCGTAATCGAAGGCAATTTCTTTCAGGTAATCGTAGCGGCCGCTGGAACCGCCGTGGCCGGCTTGCATGTCGGTAATCAGCAGCAGAGCATTGCTGTCCGTCTTGAGAGTGCGCAGTTTGGCTACATACTTCGCCGGCTCCCAGTACATAACCTGGCTGTCATGAAGCGAGGTCTTGACCAGCATCGCCGGGTAACTTGCTGCTTTGAGATTGTCATAGGGCGAGTAGCTCAACATGCAGTGGAAATAGGTCTCTTCATTCGGATTGCCCCACTCTTCGTACTCCGGAACGGTGAGGGGCAGCGTGGCGTCGAGCATGGTGTTCATCACGTCCACAAAGGGGACGTGGGAGAGGACGGCGCGGAAGATCTCGGGCTTGAGATTTATAACCGCGCCCATCAGCAAACCTCCGGCGGAGCCGCCCTCGATGGCCACGCGCGCCGGATCGCCATAGCCGGCCGCGGTCAGATGCTCAACGGCAGAGATGAAATCCGTGAACGTGTTGCGCTTGAGCAGCATCTTGCCGCCGTCGTGCCACGGCTTGCCCAGGTCGCCGCCGCCGCGGACGTGCGCATAGGCCATCACCACGCCGCGATCCAGCAGACTCAGCCGGTTGGAGCTGAAGCCCAGCGGCAGCGAGTAGCCGTAAGAGCCGTAGCCGTAAACGTACAAAGGATTCTGCCCCGGCTCGCGCTTGTCGATCCGATAAACGAGCGACACGGGAACATGCACGCCATCAGGCGCGGTGGCATGGACGCGCTCACTTGCGTATAGAGTGCGGTCGAAGCCGCCGGGAATCTCCAACTGCTTGAGCAGCGTGGATGCACCGGTGGCCACGTCGTACTCGAAGACCGAAGCTGGTGTCACCAGCGACTGGTAAGCGTAGCGGAAGGTTGGCGTATAAAAAATCCGATTGACGTGTGGATGCGCGCTATAAGCCGGCTCGGGGAAACTAATTTCTCCGGCCGGCGTGAATTCAGGACCATCGCCTTTGAAGCGGCCCACGCGCAGGCGCGGCAGGCCGTCTTCGCGCTCGCAGGCGGTGAAGAAATCGGCAAAGAGATCAATCTCTTCGATCATCACGTCGTCGCGGTGGGCAATGAGCTCGGTCCAGTGTTCGCGGCCGGGCGTGGCCACCTGCGTGGTGACCAGACGGAAGTTGCGCCCGCGATCGTTGGTCCGGATGAACCACAGGCCGTTGCGATGATCTATGGAGTATTCGTGCTCGTCCTGGCGCGCGCAGATGAGCGTGAACTTGCCCTCAGGTTCTGCGGCCGGCAGCACCCACGATTCGGTGGTGATGTGGCTGGCTGATTCCATCACAATGAACTTGCCGTCGCGGGTGCGTCCCGCGCCCAGATTGAAACGCTCGTCGTCGTCCTGGTAGACCAGTACATCGGCAGAGTGCGGGGCGCCCAGCGTGTGGCGCCAGAGCTGGAACTGGCGCTTCTGCTCCTCGTCTTCGACGGTGTAAAAGAGCGTGGCATTGTCGGCAGCCCAGACGAGGGAGCCAGTGCGCTCCACCTGACTCGGAGAGAAGGGGCCGGCCAGCATCTCGCCTGTTTCCAGATTTTTAATATGCAGCGTGTACTGGCGGAAGCCGGTCGTGTCTGTGGTGTAGGCCAGCCAGCGGCCATCGCGTGTGATGTCTGTGGCGCCGATGTCGAAGAAGGCGTGGCCCTCTGCCAGCTGGTTGCCGTCGAGGATGACCTGTTCCGGCGCATCGTTCTCCGGCCCGAAAGCAGTCCCGCGCCGGCGGCAGTGGATGGCGTACTGCAATCCCTCTTCCGTGCGCGTGCAGTACCACCAGCCGCCGTCGCGGAAGGGAACCGAGACGTCGGTCTGCTTCACATGCGAGAGCATCTCCTGGTAGAGGTCGTCACGCAGGCCGGCAAGAGGGGCCATTACGGCCTCGGCGTAGGCGTTTTCGGCCTCGAGATACGCGGTAACCTCGGGGTTCTGTTTGTCGCGCAGCCAGGCGTAGTCGTCCGTCAGGACTGTGCCATGCAGAGAAGTTTCTTTGTGTTCCTTGTGGGCGATGGGAGGCTGCCGTTGCAGATTCTCGTTCATTTCATTTCCAGTGTAGTGCAAAGGCAGCTTCTAGCTGCTCACAGAGGCCGTTGCGCGCGAATAGCGAGCGGCTGCCGCACCGCAGGTACCGTACAATAGAAAGCGATGAAGGGCTTTCGCCGCGCACATTCCGCCGTCTTCCCGCTGCTTTTGGCAGCTTGCGTTTCCGTCTTTGCCGTCGCAGCTATGGCGGAACGAGTTGAGGACCTGCCCCAACCCACCGATTATGTCAGCGACTTTGCCCATGTGCTCTCGCCTGAGGCCATCGCCCGGCTGGACCGCCTCTGCGCCCAGCTTGACCACTCGCAGGCCAACGCGCAGATCGCCGTGGTCACCATCCGCACGCTGGATGGCGCTGACCCGGCGGAGTTTGCGAACGCGCTGGAGGACAAGTGGAAGATGGGCCGGAAGGGCTCTGACCGTGGCGTGCTGGTCTTTCTGGCCGTGGACGACCACAAGTACCGGATCGAGCCAGGCTACGGCCTGGAAGGCATTCTGCCTGACGGCAAGGTCGGCGACATTGGCCGGGAGATGGTTCCCGAGTTGCGCGCCAACGATTATGACGGCGCGGTGATGCTCGCCGTGGGCGAGGTGGCGCAGGTGATCGCCGCAGACGCCAAGGTGACGCTGGACGACCAACCGGTGATGGCCAGCCAGCCGGTAAGCTATGCGCGGCACAGCCAGGTGCTCGGCAAGCTGATTATGCTGATCTTTCTGCTGATCTTCTTTGGCGGCTCTTCCATTTTCAGGCTGCTGCTGGGATATGGCCTGTTTTCCAGCGTTATAGGCCGAGGCGGTTTTGGCGGCGGGGGCTTTGGCGGAGGCTTCGGGGGTGGTGGTGGCGGCGGGGGCTTCGGAGGCTTTGGCGGCGGCGGTTTTGGCGGTGGCGGAGCCGGTGGAAGCTGGTAAGTTTTCAAGTTTGATGAAGGGGTTTGCCTGAGGGCGAGCCGGAGGAGAAGAAGACAGCATGAGTAAGGGACTTTGGATTGCACTCGGAGTGATCGGCGTATTGGTCCTGGTTGTTCTGATGGGCTTTAGCAGCTATGTGGGCGCCAGGAACCAGATGGTAGCGAAAGATCAGACGGTAAAAAGCAAGTGGTCGGAGGTGGATGTGCAGTTGGAGCGGCGCGCCGACCTGATCCCCAACCTGGTGGAGACCGTGAAGGGCTTTACCAAGGAAGAAAGCACGGTCTTTGGCGACATCGCCAATGCGCGGGCCGGTATGTTGAACGCCCAGGGCCCACAGGCCAAGATCGCGGCCAACGGAAAGCTGGATTCGGCGATTGGCCGCTTGCTGCTGCTGACGGAAAACTACCCGCAACTGCGCTCCAGCGACCAGTTCATGCGCTTGCAGGACGAGTTGTCGGGAACCGAGAACCGCATCAGCGTGGCGCGCATGCGCTACAACGACGCGATCCAGGACTACAACACCTTTGTCCTTCAATTTCCCAACAACATCTGGGCAGGCATGGCTGGTTTCCACGAGAACAACGCCTACTTCGCAGCCCCGGAAAGCGCAAAAACCGCCCCGGCGGTCAAGTTCTAACCGGACTCCGATTCAGGATTGTGGTTTCCCACCCATGCGCCTGACCACCCCAGCTACAAAGACCTGTCGCCGGGGACCCCGGTAACGCGCATGGATGGGGCACGCATAGTATGAGGGGCATCCGGCAAGGGCCGTTCGCAGGGGACTTAATTATGTTTCCTGGCGGGCTGCTCGGCAACCTGCAGGTAGTTCTTCACTTCGAAGACACCGGGAACGGCGTTGGCGCGGATGAAAGCGACATCCTTGTCCATCTGTGAGTCCACCATTCCATACAGTTCCACGTGGCCGTTCTGCACCGAGATGCGGATAGGCTTGCCGGGATCAACGGCGTACTTGATCATAGTTGGGTAGCCGTAGATGGCGCGGTAGACCTGTATCCGTATCCGGTTGTCAATAATTGAAACGGGATCGATCTGGATCTCGTCTTGCACGTCCTTGACGCCCGGATAATAGCTAACCAGTGCCAGGGCGGAGTCCCGTGATGAGAAGAAGTAGAAGGCGTGGCCGCCGAGGGTTACGGCGCCGTTATGGACGCTGAGAGAGATGGCGTTGAAGGCATTGCCGTAGAAAACTTGGTCATATTCCAACTTCTCCCTGAGTTTGTCCTCGAGCACCTCATCGGGAATCGTGGGACCACCAACCTCAATCAAGTTGTGCACCGCGGTGACCCCCTTGGCTTTGCGCACGCGCTTGTCGGCGTCGGCCTTGTATGCGTAGAGGTCCACGGTCCCGGTCAAGGTGGCAGTGCCCTGGTCCACGCTTACCTTCACATTGCGATATTCCTTCTTGTCCAGCCTGGCCGCAGCGTCGCTGCTCTGGGTGTTGGTTGCCTGCGCGGTGTCGCCGGAGACCGGGGGTTGAGCCGCAGCCGGGAAACCTTGAGAAAGGCCCAATAAGGTTCCTGCGAGTGTGACCGTCACGAGCGCTGTCCGGATTGTACGCATCGTCCTTGTCATTTTCACACTCCTCCTCATTCGTGCATCATAACTGTCGCGGCGGGGTCGCCGCTCATCTGATTTTGACGTAGATTTCCAGGAAAAGTTGCGAATTCATGGGGCGGGAAGGACGAAAACCCCGGGATGGACGGAAATAGGTCCGTGCGGATGTCCATTACAATGTGAATATGCAGACATCTCACGCCACGCAAGCAGAACAACAGGGCCTATCACGCTGGCTGCTTCCCGTCATCATACTTGCGGCCTTTGCCATCCGCCTGGTGGTGGTCTGCTTCACCTATCGCGATCTGCCCGACGCGGATAAGTTCTACGAGCAGTTCGGCTGGGAGATGGGTTGGATTGCGCGCGCGCTGGCCAGCGGCCATGGATACAGTTCGCCGTACTTCCCATGGAGCGGGCCCACTGCTTTGCAGCCTCCGCTTTATCCCGTTCTTCTCTCCGTCGTCTTCCGGCTCTTCGGCATCTACTCGCTCACCTCGGGATTCGTAATTCTCTCCATCAATAGCCTGTTCAGCGCTCTCACCTGCATCCCGATCTACTTCAGCGCCAAGTATTCCCTCGGGGCGCGCGGCGCTCGGGTTGCGGCCTGGGTATGGGCTTTTTATCCTTTTGCCATCTACTTTTCCGCCGGGCGCGTGTGGGAGTATGCCCTGACCGGTTTGTTGTTCACCACCTGTTTCTGCATTGCGCAACGAATTCATCGGACTGAAAAACCTCTGGCATGGCTGGGCTGGGGCGCGCTCTACGGCCTTACCGCCCTCTCCAATCCCGCGGTGCTTTCCACGCTACCATTTCTGCTTTTGCTGGCGATCTACAAGGTGCGCAAGTCTGGCGGGCGCTGGCTGGTGAACGGCGCGCTCACCGCTCTTGCAGCTCTCGCCGTCCTCACCCCATGGACCATGCGCAACTACCGCGCCCTGGGCGTTCTCTGCCCCGTGCGGGACAACTTCTGGCTGGAGATTTATACCGACAACTTCGGCAATGCCTACCTGGATAGAAGCTCTCCGCCTAGCGCGGACGGACGTGCATATCCGGCCAGCAGCACCACGGAGATGCAAAAGTTTCTCTCCCTGGGCGAGCCAGCCTATATGGCGCAAAAACACGCCTTGGCTATTGACGACTTCAAGCATCATCCGAGGTTTCATTTTCTGATTTATAAAACTCTGCGCCGTATTCTCTATTACTGGACAGGTTTCTGGAGTTTTTCCCCGGAAGAGTTGCAGGCGCAACCTTTCGAGCCGGAAAATATGTTTTATGTCTGCTGCATGACGCTGCTGATGCTGCTCGGCATTCGCCGCTTCTGGCGCCAGAACCGCGCAGCCGTGTGGCCCTATCTGGTGCTTATCGGCGTCTTTCCATTGACCTATTACATAACCCATCCGCTGATGGATTATCGCCTTTCCGTCGAGCCGGCCATTGTGGTTCTGGCAGTCTCCGGTGTGCTGCCATTCAGACGCTTACGTCCCGGTGGCGTCAATCGTTGGGTTGGCGAGGAACGCGCACAGGAACCGGAATTCGCCGCAACTCAGCGGTAACGGCGGGTAGCTTTGACAACTACAGAGAAAACGCCCGACTCGTCGCGGGCCAACTGCAAGGTGATATGGCGGTTAACGGCGACTTCGGCCTGGATCAACTGCTGCGCAGTGGTGTTGACGTTGGTGGCGTAAGTGAGGGTGAGGTTGGTGCCCAACTGCTCCTCGACGATGATGCGTGAAGTGGAGTTGCCCAGGGCGCCAAGATAGTTAGGATCCACCTTGACAGAGCCCGCGCCGAAAAGTTTTTGCACACGAGAGCTGACGGTGGCGTTGAGGGCGCCGCCGAGCAATGCGTCGGTGGTGGGGTTGGAGCCTGCGGCCTCCTGCTGCTGAGTGTAGAGGCGCTGCTGGTTCCCGGTCCGGCCCAGGGCCAGTAGGGCCACTACATCGGCCTCCGGCAGCGGTGGATCGGAGCGATAGGTAACGGCCAGTTTGTCCGGAGTTCCGTGTAAGCTAAGGTTAATGTCGTAGTCCTCGACGCGGGCGGTGGCGTTCAGGTCGATGAAGGGTTGAATGCGGACCGGGTTGGTAAAGTAGATGTCGCCGCGCTGCAACTCGTAGCGGGTTCCGGCGAGGATCGCGCTACCCTCGGTGATGGAGACGCGGCCCAGCAGCGAGGGCGAAGCCACGGTGCCGCGCAGGCGCAGATCGACGTTGCCGGCCAGCTTGGCGTAGGCGTTCTGGAAGTTCAACTGCGGCGATGAAGTGAAGTGTATGTCCAGGCGGATGTGATTGGACGGTGCGTCTGGGGCCGCGATGGTCTCGACAGCGTTGGCCTGGGCAGCCAGCGCCACTATGTCCAGATCGGGGCTTACCGTGAAGCGTGTGAGGAGCACGTCGCCCGAGAGCAGCAGATTATTCTGCGGCCCTTGCAGGCGCAGCGAGGCGTCAGCCAGGGAGCTGACCCCTTGCGGGTAGCGGATGCGAATTCCACTTCCGGTTGCCGTCAGGTCGGCATAGATTCCGTGCTGGTAGGCCAGATAACCGGTAACGCTGAGCAGGCCGCCGCCGGTCATGGCCGTCAACGACTTGACCTCCAGCCGGTTCTGGTTGAACTCCAGCGTTCCATGCAACTGGCTCAGGCCGTTGGGCAAGTCTTCAAGGGAGAGCGCTGCGTCCTGGAAGTCGATGCGGCCCTTCAGGTTGGGATTCATCAGCGGACCATACGCCTCCACCTGGAAGGTAGTGTTTCCACTGGCGGTTAGGTCGGGGTCTAGTGTCTCGGCCACTTTCAGGTTGATGGCGCCGCTGGCGGCAAAGTCCAGCTCATGATTACCCTTGAGCGACAGGCTGCCCTGGGCGCGCAGATCGGTCTGTTCGCCGATTACGTGCAAAGGGTCGAGATGGAGGATGGCATGGTCGAGCGTGAGATGGGCGCCGCCTTCGCTTTTTAGATGAACGCCGGAGACCGTGACTGCCAGCTCCTCAAGCCGGGCCTCGCCGCGCAGATCAGAGAGCCGCGCCAAAGGCCCCTCGATGGTGACCGTTCCAGCCAGCGCGGACTCTCCGTTGAGGCCGTTGATGTGAGCCATTTTGAAGAGCGTGCCGATGTTCAATCGCGAAAAATCAATTCTGGCCTGGGTGGGATAGTCGCCGCTGAGCGCCGTCTGGCCGTGTGCGGTGAAGTCGGCAGCCTCCATCCGAGATGTCAGCTCGTAAGTGACGGAGCGGTTGGCGGTGTGCGCCGTCAGTTCCAGGCTGCCGAGGGATTCTCCGTTCAGCGTAAGGCTGGGCAAGGTGGCGTGGGCTTCAAGGCGCGGGTCGTCGAGCGTCCCCGAGCCCAGGACGGTAAATCCCAGCTTGCCGGCCACGGTCAGGCTGTGGTTGCGCAAAGCTTGGATGCAGGCCACATTGATTCCCTCGCCCTTGGCGTCCAGTTGGAAGTGTCGGGATTGGAGGTTATAGCTGCCTGTGGCGGCAATCTTGCCGGCATCCTCGCTCACCGTGACCGAAGTCAGGTTGATGATCTGATTGGCGATGTTGCCCTGCGCCCGGATGCGATCCACTGGCTCGCCGTAAACGCTGCCATTGTCCAGCTCGACCCATCCGGAGCCGGCCAACGCATGGAGGGGTCCATCAAGTTGAAGCTGTGCCCCTAGAGAGCCGGTCACGGGCAGGTTCTGTCCGGTGAACGGGCGCAGGACGTCCAGGCCGAGCTGGCCGGCGCGGAGCCGGAGATGAAGCAAAGAATTGGCGTTGAAGAACGGTATGGGTGCTGGACCGTGCGTAGTGCCCTGTGCAACTGCGGCCAAGCTGCCACTGAAGGTGATCTCGGCGTTTCCGCGGCGAAGCAGGCTATGGGTGAGGTCAATGCGGGATGCCGAGTAGCTGCCGGCGGCCTCGGCTGCATCCAGATGGATGAACTGAGGCGGAGCAGTCTGCTGTTGAGCAAAGTTGGCGCTCAGGCTCGCAGGCACTTCAACATTCAGTTGCGTGGCCTTTAAGTTGCCGGCAAGACGCGGATCGACGAGTGAGCCTGTCCATGTTCCGTGAAAATCAGCCTGGCCGTAGAGTGCGATAGGCAGGGCGGCGATGCCTGCCTTTCCGTTGCGAGCCAATCCCAAATCGCGCAGGACGGTGTCGAACTCTCCCAGGTTGCCGGTGTGGAAATCGACCGTAATCGCGGAGGGGCTGGTCATCGGGTACGCGCCCAGATGGCCGTGGGCCTCCAGATGGCTGGAAGGCAAATCGAGCTTCAGCCTGCGCAGATCGACCGCGCCGTCGCGGTGTGTATATGTGGCGTCGACAAGGCCGCTGGCGGAAACTTTTCCCTGGGCAGCCCGTGCCAGTGGAATGAGGCTCAGCAAGGCGTCCACGGAAAGGGTGCGATTGTCGCCGTTGATCCAGAGTGCGTTGGCAGTACCGTTGACGCGGGTGTCAAAGCCGAGATGCTGAAAGGGCGGGTCGCAGACCATCTCCAGCAGCGTGTCCAGGGCAACGTCTTTGAATTGAGCCGTTACCTTTCCGTTGACAGGAAGGGTGATTGCATCAGAGGGCTGCGGCGGCTTTGCAAGGAGTTTGGGCTGGGAGCGGGCATTGCGGGATTTACCGGTGGCCGTTCCGGCTGGCCGCAGGGTGGCCGCTCCGGGAAGCGTGCGCAGCCAGTGCGCCAGTGCAAGATCGCCTTCGATCTGGCCGCCCTGTCGCAGACGGACAAGGATCGATGTAATCAGCAACTGTTCGGGGTCGGCATGAACGCGCGCATCGAGTCCCACGCTCGTGGCTACGACACCGGTCCCGATGTAAGAACCATTTTCAACGTGGATGCTGCCATCGGCGCGAAAGATACCTGCTTGTCCGGACCCATTGATGTCCAAATGGGCAATGCCTTCCGGCGCAAAAGGGTAGCCTGTGATGGGGTCGAGCAAGCGCATGTCCAACTCGCCCACGGCCCTGGCCTGCCAGCTGGGACGGGCAAAATCGTTAAGGGTCCCGGAGATTTCAAGTGTCCGGTCCTTGATGCCGTGTCCGCTTGCGGTGATGCGCAGGGAGTGCAGGGTTGCGGTGTTGCGCGTCAGCTCCAACGTGGCCTGGAGAAACCCCTGAACCGGCTGCGCCTTGCCGGGCTCGGACGAAGCGCCGCGCGCGAGGCTCAGATCGCGGACTCCGGCCTCAATGCGATAGGACTCCTGGCCTCCCGTCTGTTCGCCAGAAGAACGGCGCAAGAATGGGACACCGGGCACATAAACCATGCGCAGGGAGAGATCGCTGGCGGTGAAGTCAAGCGGGATGTGCCGGTTCTGGAAGTCGAAGGCCGCGGCGCGGTTCTCATAATCCAGAACTCCCTGCTCCACAGCCACGTGACGGGCCTTTAGATCGAAGAATCTGTCGAGCGCAGGCGTGCCCGGTTTACTCGGCTTGCGGGGTTGCGGCTGGTTGGTCGAGCCGTCGGGATAGACGATCAGATGGAGTTGGGGCCGGAAGATTTCTAGATCGCGCAGCGGAAAGCGTGGAATCCAGAAACCCAGCATGTTGAACCGCGCACGCACGTGTTCGACCCGTGCGTAGGGCGCCTCGCCGGGGGCTTCGAGGCCGTGGATGACCACCCCGTCCGCCTCAGCCTCCAAACTGAGCAGACGCCAATGGAAGGAGCCGATTTCGACGCGCCCGCCGGTGGCAGTCTCCAGTTTATGCACCATCTGCCTGCGGACAAAGTTCTCAAAACGGGCAGAACTGGCCCAGAAATAGAGACCGGTGGCAGTGGCCGCCAGCAGAATCGCCGCACCGGCAACCGTAAGAGGAAGATGACGGAGGAAGAAACGGCTCAGGCGGCTCGGGCGGGGCGGCTCGGCCTGTGCTATCGGCTCAGACGTGGCGGGCTCAGTGGCCTCGTGCACGGGAGGCGTGGATTCGGGCTCGCTCATGCGCCTCCTTTCCCTGGCCCGCCCTGGGCTTTAGGGGCTTCGAGCGCCGGGTCGAGCACTTCCACATCGCCCTGCTTGCGCAGATTTTTGAGCCAGTCATCGAACAGCACGTTCACCTGGCGCTCCAGCTGAATCTCCTCAATGCGCGCTGATACCTGGTCCAGCGGCGGAATCGCTTCGTCGGCCGCATACTGGGGCAGCAGCGTTGCGCGGTAGTAGGTCTCGATCTCCTCTGGGGAGATGCGAATCCCTTGACGGAAGCGCAACTCGATGAAGCGCAGAATCTGAACCCGGTAGCGGAGATAGGTCTGGACCCGCTCCGGGGTCAGCCCGTGCGCGGCCAGAAATGCCTTCCATCCCTCCTCCGATGCGCAGTTAATGTGAACGCAGGCTGGCATTTCCTTGCGAATCTCCGCCAGACGGGCATCAACCTCGGCCTGCGTAGGCTCCGCCGCCTGCGCGTCCTCCTGGCGAATCTGCTGCTGGATGAGCGCGCGGCTGATCAACTGCTCCAGAGCATGCTTTGGCGTGAGAACTCCGAGGCCGGCCCGGCCGGGATCCAGCACCGCCAATCGTATCTCGTCGTTCACGTCGCTGGCCAGGATGGCCTGGTTGTTGACTACGGCCACCACCCGGTCGAGCACCACGGCGTTGGCGGGCTGAGCTACCTGGGCGGGGTTCTGAGCAAGGCCCTGAGCCAGTCCGAAAGTTGCTTCCGAGGCTGCTATGCACACCGTCATAATCCAAACGAAGGCGGGTCTGGGCTTGCTCTTGAGCCGAATTTGGGTTTGGTAGCGCATCAGAAGGTCTGTCCCAGGCTGAAGAAGAAGTTGAAGTGGTTGCCTTCGCCCACGTGCGGGTCTGACCCCGGCTGCGTGAGAGAGTAGTTGTAATTCACCGGATAGATGGGTGGATTCAGGGTATAGCTGAAGTCCAGCCGAATCGGCCCGACTGGCGTGTGGTAGCGCAATCCCAGCCCCGGCGCATGGGAGAAGTAGTTGAAGCTGCATGTCCCCTGCTGGCCTGTCGAAGTGTTAGGGCCTGAAGGGCTGTAACCAGTGGGAGGAGGTCCCGGAGAAGCCAGATTCCTACAATTATCGCGGAGCGGTTGGCGAATCCTGAGGGCGCTGGCCCAGGCATCGCCCGCGTTGGTGAAGACGTTGCCCATATCGTGAAAGAGCACCAGGCTGACTGTGTTGCCCAACCAGGGAAGCGTGGGCGGCGGCAGGCGCAATTCGGTGCTGTTGATCAGCGCCCCCGCTCCGCCGATGGGGTAGCCCGTCTCCGGATCGCGCGGTCCGGCCGAATTCGGGCCGAAGCTTCGCAGGGAAGTGGCGCCACCGGCGTAGAGCCGCTCGGGCAGCGGAATCAGCTCGTCCGCGAGTTTGCCAAAGGCACGCTCCTGACCGTAGCGGGTGTTGCGGGCCAGCACAATGCGTCCCTTATCGAATCGGTAATAACTCGAATTCGAAAGATCCAGGCGGTTGAAGTTGGCCTGGGCGCCGAATCGGTCACCGGAGAGAAAATCCTGGAAACTGGTGTAAGTACCGCGATGCGCATCCAAAGGCGAGTCGCGCGTATCGCGAATCCAGGTCAGCGCCGGACCCGCGACGCGCACCGCCGTGGCCAGCAGTGCGATCTCGCCGGGGGCGACCTGAAGGCTGTCCGCCTCTACTTTAACGCGACGGAAGTCGAATTCATAAATAAGCATGTTGGCTTTGGAGATGCGCGACTGGGGCGTATTGAAGTGTTCGCTCCAGCGCACCCCACCTTCCAGCTTGGAGGCTACGTAGGTGCTCACGTCCAGGCTGTTGGCGTAGCCGCCGGAAAAGGTGAGGCCAAAGTTCCGGTTGCCCTCGAAGTGCGGGTTCTGGAAGAGCAGGTCGAGCTTCTGTTCCAGCAATCCGTAGGTGCCGCGCAGCGAGACTGATTGCTCCCGGCCGAAGAGATTGTTGCGGGTAATATCGGCCAACACACGGGGGCTGACGCCGGTCTTGCCGTTGGGGCTGCAACTGGCGCCGCTGGCGATGATGCCGCCGCAGTTATACTGCGGTGTTCCGGTCTGCGCCTCAAGACCAAAGCCATAGGTCAGAACCCAGCGCCGCGCCTCCACAGCCTGCAACAGCACGGTCTTGGTTGTTTCTCCCCCGGTAGGGTTCTCGATGGCCGTATCAACCTCGTTGAAGAGGGCAAGGTCGTAGAGATTGCGCTGCGTTTCCATCAGCGCCGTCTCGTTGAGCGGGTCGCCAGGATGCAGGGTGATGGCTTTGGCCACCGTCTCGGGGCGGGTGTAATGCAACCCGGTCAGCAGCACCTTGCGAACGAAAATCTGCTGCCCCTCGGTGATGTGGAAGACCACGTCCACCTTGTTCGCGTCGGCCGGCTCAATCTGCTGGGTGACCTCCACGCGCACCTGGTCGAAGCCCCGGCTCATGTAGTTGTTCAACAGCGCGTCGCGGTCTCCGGCCAGGTTCCGGGGCGAAAACAACTGCCCGGCTTCCGTATTCATAAACGGGGCGAACCAGGCGGCTTCCACATGCTCGTTTCCTTCCAGGCGCACCGTGCCCACCCGCAGTTGCTCGCCCTCCTCGATGCGGTAGACCACCGCGAGCGGGGCGGTCTTTCCGGACTTGGTCTCGCCTGCGCTGGTCTCTGGGATAATTCTGACCTTGGAGAAGCCGTTGTTCTTGTAGAGGGCCTGAAGGGCGTTGATGTCGGCGGTGACGAGAGCCTGACTGTAGTCGCCGTGGCGGTCGAGGGAGTCGGCGGCATGCACGCTGAGCAGATCTTTGAGCGTTGCGGAGTCGAAGTAGCGGTTGCCCGCCACTGAGACTCGCTCGACGCGCCGCCGCGGCCCCAGCCGCACCTTGTAGAGGATCGTTACCCGCCCTTCGGTAGTGGATTGCGGTTCATGCTCCACTTTCACGTCGAAGTATCCCAGCCGCTGGTAATAGTCCCGCAACCGGCGATTGCCCTCGTTGAGTAGGTCTTCGTCCACGCTGCCTTCCTCGAAGATGGGAATCACCCGCCGGAGCCGTTCCGGGCTGATGCTGGCGCCTTCGACCAGCACCTTGACGACAGGCCCCCGGTTGGCGGAAAAGCGGAAGTCGTCCTTTTTGCTCTCAGTGACGTACTGCTGGCTTTCGAGCTTGATTTCAGCTTCCAGCCGCTGCTCGCTCCGGTAGACCTTCAGCGCTCCGGCCAGGGCGCGGTTACCGGTCTCGTGGTCCACGCGCGCGCCGTCTCTGAGGTGCGCATGATGGCGAAAATCGTCCGCGCTCATCCCAGGGTCGCCCGTTACCTCTACTGTGCCCACCCGCGCCTGCGGGCCGCTGACCACATGAAACGCAAGGTCAACGAGCTGCTCCTCCGGGTGGGCCGTCAGGGTAGGGGTAATCACCGGTTCGTGGAAGCCGTTCTGGGCCAGCGTGGCGCGCATCTGCTCCAGAGCCTGATCAAGTATGGCCGGGGTAAAACGGACGCCGGGAGCCAGCTGGCTGGCGCGCTCCAGTTGAGTATTGACAGTGGCGGACTTGGCGCCGTCCACACTGACTGCGCCAATGAAGGTGCGCGGCGTCCCGCGGAAGATGAGGTCCACACCGTTCTGTTCGCGTACTCCCTCCACTGCAATGGTTTCAAAGAGGCCAGTGGAAAAGAGCTGGCGCAGACTTTTTCCCAGGTGTTCCCGACTCAGGGGCGCTCCCTCGGTCTGGGCCAGATGGCCGGGCAAGGGGGCGAGACGGTCTGGTGAGACGCCGTCGAAGGTGATGCGACGTACAGGCAAACCCTCCCACTCGGCGAGGGAATCGGACGGCGCATGCACGGCTTGATCGCCTCCCGCGTCAGAACTGCCGGCGCTACTCACCAGGCTCTGGCTCCAGCCGCTGACTCCGCCCGGAATCCCGAAGGCAAGGAGGCAGACGAGGAAAATGCCATACACCGACCACTTGCCGCATTGACCCGTCGGCTTTCTACCCCCGCTGCTAAGACCTGTCGCTGGGGATTCCGACTTTGTCCTCAAAACCATATCTCCCAATCAACGCGGGGTAAAGCGCCCCGAAGCACAACAGTTGCCAGGAAACCGTTGTTAGCGATCCCCATTCCCTTACTCTTTATACTAAAGAGGAACGGCGCCACGCGTGCCATCTTAGACTGAGTCCAAACCGAAGCCCAACATCCCTTGCTACGCTCGGGCCACCAGGTAAAAAAAGCAGGCTCTTTTTGAGCCCCCACTTGTTACCTGCTTGAAGATTTCTCTGCTCCGCTCTAGCTCACTCACTTTCCTCTCGCTTTGGCCGATAGATTCTTCCAGTTACAGTGCATCTCGCCGGCAACGGAGAGACCTCGGATGGTCTGTCGCCTTTATGAATAGACTCTGGCGTTTCAAGATGGGTGGCGCTGCGCGTTCCGGCCCGGGAACTGCATCCTGCGCTGTACCGTACCAGAGGGGTCTGCATGGCTTGCGGGAAGAGAGAATGCAGGAAAAAGGACAATTCTCCTGAAACTTTTCGAAGTCTGCGTGGTCTAATGAAGAAAAGCTGATACGAGGACACTCAATGCAAAGCCGTCCGATCATCCCCCTCTCCCCCAAATCCCTTACCGGGAAGGATGCTCCTGGTGTGCGCAGGGTTGCTGTCCTGCCGGTCCGGGATACTGTCTTGTTTCCCCACGCCGTATTGCCTCTGACCGTGGGCCGCGAAAGCTCCATCCATTTGATCGAGTCGCTGGGCGAGGAACGGGCCATCGTGGTCGTGGCCCAGTTGGACCCGCGGCTGGACTCTCCCAAGCCAGCCGACCTGCATGCGGTGGGGACCCTGGCCACGGTGCACAAAATTGTGCGCATGCCCAACCAGAGCCGGTTCGTCTTCACTGAGGGGACAGAGCGGGTGCGGCTGGTGCGGTATTCGCAGACCGAGCCATTCATGATCGCCGAGGTGGAGACGCTGGAGGAGACGGAGTCGGAGGCCACGGCCAGCTTGGAAGCGCTGGTGCGCAACGTCATCGCGCAGTTCCAGCAGATCGTCGCCGAATCCCCTACGCTCTCCGATGAACTGCGGACCATCGCCGCCAACATCGAAGAGCCGAGCCGGCTGGTGGACTTTGTGGCGTCGTCGTTGCCGTTTCTGACCACCGACGACAAGCAGAAACTGCTGGAGACGCCCAGCATCGGTACCCGGCTGGAGTTGTTGAACCAGCACTTGGCCAAGGAGATCGAGGTGCAGCAGTTGCGCACCAAGATCCAGACCGAGGTGCAGGACCAGGTGCAGCAGTCGCAGCGGGACTACTATCTGCGCGAGCAGCTCAAGGCCATCCAGAAAGAACTGGGCGAGCAGGACGAGGGTCAGCGCGAGACAGATGAACTGCGGCAGAAGATCGATGCCGCCGGAATGCCCGAAGAGGTGAAGAAGGAGGCTCTCAAGGAGCTGGCGCGCCTGGCGCGGATGTCTCCCATGGCCGCCGACTACTCGCTCACCCGCAACTACATCGAGTGGCTGGCGCTGCTGCCGTGGGCTAAAAGCTCGGGTTCCAGGATTGATATCAACAAAGCCAAGGAGATTCTGGACGAGGACCACTACGAGTTGAAAAAGGTGAAGGACCGCATCCTCGACTATCTGAGCGTTCTGGAGCTGAAGCCGGACATGAAGGGGCCGATTCTGTGTTTTGTGGGCCCTCCGGGCGTGGGCAAGACCAGCCTGGGCCGGTCCATTGCGCGCGCCCTGGGCCGTAAGTTCCAGCGCGTCTCGCTGGGCGGCATGCACGACGAGGCGGAGATTCGCGGCCATCGCCGCACCTACATTGGCGCGCTTCCTGGCCAGATCATTCAGTGCATTCGGAGAGCCGAAACCAACGATCCGGTAATGATGCTGGACGAGATTGACAAGCTGGGCCGCGACTTCCGCGGCGATCCGGCTTCCGCGTTGTTGGAAACGCTGGACCCGGAGCAGAACAATACCTTCCGCGACAACTACCTCGACGTGCCCTTCGACCTATCGAAGACCTTGTTCATCTGCACAGCCAACATGCTGGACACGGTTCCGCCGCCGCTGCTGGACCGCATGGAGTTGATCTTCCTGCAGGGTTATAGCGAAGACGAGAAGATGCACATCGCCTTTCGCTATCTGATTCCGCGCCAGATCAAGGAGAACGGCATTACGCCCGAGCAGATCGAGTTCCCCGAGGATGCAGTCCGCTACGTGGTGCGCCATTACACGCGCGAGGCCGGGGTGCGCAAGCTGGAGCAGACTCTAGGCACTGTCTGCCGGAAGCAGGCGCGGCGCGTGGTCGAGGGCAAGACGGAGAAGCTCACCGTAACCCGCGAGACGCTCAAGGAGTTTCTGGGCGGCATCCAGGTGCGCGTGGACACCGAGATCGCCGAGCGTATCAAGCGCCCCGGAGTGGCCGTGGGACTGGCCTGGACGCCGGCCGGCGGCGACATCCTCTTCATAGAGGCCAACAAGATGAAGGGCAAGGGCAACTTCACCATGACCGGGCAGATCGGCGAGGTGATGCAGGAGTCCATGCAAGCCGCGCTCACCTGGGTGCGGTCCAACGCCGCCTTGTTGGGCTTGCCCGAGGACTTCACCAAGGAACTCGACCTGCACATTCACGTGCCGGCCGGAGCGATTCCCAAGGATGGTCCCTCGGCCGGAGTGACTATGGCGACGGTTCTGGTCTCGCTGCTTACCGACACGCCGGTACGCCCGCTGACCGCCATGACCGGCGAGATTACGCTCAGCGGAAACGTGCTGCCGGTGGGGGGCATCAAGGAAAAGTTTCTGGCAGCCCGCAGAGCGGGGGTGGAATCCATCATCCTGCCCTCAGAAAACCGCCAGGACGTGGAAGAAGACCTGACGCCGGAGCTGATCGAGGGCGTCACGATTCACTACGCCAGCCGAATCGAGGACGTGCTGGCCGAGGCCCTGCCGCTGCTGAAGGCCCGGCCGGATACGTTGCCGAAGGCAGAGGCGGAGCTTGCAGTGAGCAGCATGGCGTCTGCCGCGTCTAACCGCTAACGCATTTTCGGAAATGATGTAGACCGGAACCACAACCGCTGAGTGGGTTTTTCCTCAAGAAAAACCCACATTTACAACTTTTGTGAGTTCACACTATTTCCGAAAATGCCGTAGGCGGTATTCTTTTCTAATGCAGGTGCGCGTTTTTTCCTTTGGCGTATTGAAAGATTGGTTGGGCGCCGGCGCGTCAACGGTGGAGTTGCCGGAAGGCGCAACGGTGGCGGAGCTGCTCGCGCGGCTGAGTGAGCGCCGGCCCGCTACTCTGCTGCGCGGCATAGCAGTCAGCGTGAATGCCGAGTACGCCACCTCGGCACGGGCGTTGCGCGAGGGTGATGAGGTGGGCCTGCTTCCTCCAGTCTCCGGCGGCACCGAGCGTCCCGGCACTGCGCGCGCGGCGACCGTTTCCGGAGAGATTGGCGAAGAGGCGGACGTAGTCACAGCGCTGACCCGCGAACCGATCGACGCGGCGAAGCTGATTGCCGCGGCCCGACGGGGAGAAGATGGCGCGGTGGTCGTCTTCGACGGCATGGTGCGCAACAACACGCGCGGACGCCCGGCGCTGCACCTGGACTACGAGGCCTACGAAGAGATGGCCGCAAAGCAGATGAACGAACTGGCGCGTGAAGCCCGCAGCCGATTTGGCGTCCGCCAGGTAACGCTGGTGCACAGGCTGGGCAGACTCCATGTTGGCGAAACCAGTGTGCTGGTTGTGGTTGCATCGGCGCATCGCGCACCCGCCTTCGAGGCCTGCCGTTGGCTGATCGACATGCTCAAAAAGACGGTTCCCATCTGGAAGAAAGAGACCTTCCAGGATGGCGCAGTGTGGGCAGCCGGCGAACCGTTTCCCGCCGGGATGGGCATAAACGCCTCAGAGGTTTCGGGGGCTTCGCATGGTTCGTAGCCCGGGCCAATTCCTCAGCCTTTGCCAGCAGACTGGCTTCTGGGCGCTGGTGGCTCTGGCGCCCGTGGCGCTGGCGGCGCAGGAAATCACCCTGCGCATGGACGTGAAGCTGGTCAACGTCTTTGTGAACGTGACCGACCGGAACGGGGCCATTGTGGGCGGTTTGACGCGCGAGGACTTCGCGCTCGCCGAGGACGGCCAGGCGCAACGGATCGCGGTCTTCGAGCGCCAGTCGGAGCTGCCTTTGAATCTGACGCTGGCCATTGACACCAGCGGCAGCGTGCGCAAGGACATGGCCGATGAAGCGGACGCGGCTCGCCGCTTTGCTCATGCTCTGCTTCGTTCTCAAGACCAGATGAGCCTCTTGCAGTTTGCCACCGAGGCGCGCGAGCTTGTGCCCTTCACCAACAAGCTGAGCCGGATTGATCACGGCCTCGGCCAGTTGCACGCCGATTATGCAACGGCGCTCTACGATGCCATCTGCCTGGGTTCGGAACGGCTGGGCGGCAATTCCGGGCGCAAGGTGCTGGTCGTGATCTCCGACGGCGACGACACAGCCAGCAGCTCCACCTACGCCCAGGCCCTGGAACAGGCGCTGCGCAACGAGGCGATGATTTACAGCATCATCGACGTGCCTATCGAAGCCAGCGCCGGACGCGATCTGGGCGGCGAGCACACCCTCATCACCCTGGCCGAGCAGACCGGCGGCAAGAGCTTCTACGTCAGTGACGGCGGGCTCAACAAAGCCTTCGCGCGGGTCAGCGACGACCTGCGCACGCAGTATCTGCTCGGCTACTATCCAAAAAATCAAGAGCCCGGAAGGGCCTTTCACCGCATCCAGGTGACTATACCCAGAGCCGCCGCCGGCGCCTTCAATATTCGGCATCGTACCGGCTATTACGCGGACTCGCCGAGCAAAGCAAATGATTCCTTAGATTCCCATGAACTCAAGCCGAAATAATTGGGTCATGCCCCGAGAAACCCGGCCCCGATGGAGCGCCTCCGGAGGGAGCCGGGGGCCGAGGATTGCCGCACCATGAGCAGAATCGCTGCTCCAGCGAGGTTGCCTGACCGCAGTTTGTGCAGGCCACCGTGATTGGCCGGCGCAAGACAAAGTAGAGAAGAAATCCCAGCAAGTTCGGAACCAGCAATGCAACCAGCATCCACAGAATAGGCGGCATTGCGCGCCGCCGTGCATCGCCGTAGACATAGCCGAGACAGAGAATCCACGCGGTTAAAATCCCACAAGCGAACAGACCTGCGCCGGCTGCGGCAAACGCGGCTCCAGGGTTGTCGATCAGATCGTTCCTGTTGAGGAATCCCGCAACCAACAAGGCTATCGTCAAACATCCTGCCGGGACCGAGGCGGCAATCCGGGCGCCCTTGGGCACGATACTCAAAAATCTTTGAAACCTCATAGTATGCCTCCTTTCAAGTTGGTTCTGGATGTCGATAGCATGGACAGCATCGGGAAGAGCAGCAAGAGAGGCAGGGAGGGCATGATCCAGAAAGCAAGTAATCCCCGCTGCACTTGCATGGGTTGCAGATGAAGCAACGTGGCGAGCAGACAGCCAAATTGCAGATCTGCAAAGGAGCTTACGGCGGTAAGCACCAGGGCAATGATGCAACCCCAGGCCAGTCGCCGCCTGCTGGGCTGCCTCGCTTCGAGTTGCTGCGCGCGCAGCTTGAGTGACGCGCAGACTTTCGCATGGAGTTCCGGATTTACATCGAATGAAAACCCGCCGAGACCAGCGATGATACGGGTGGTGGAATTGAGATATTCCCGGCATGGAGCGCAAACAATGAGGTGTTCGCGGAGAGATTTCTCTTCCTGAGGCGAGACCCCGCCCGCCAATGTATTGTCGATGATCTGCTGAAACATTTCATGACGTTCAGCTTTCATAATTTCCTCCGTCCAACTGCGGCCGCAGCTCTGCGAGAGCCCGGTAGATCCGTGAAGCTACAGTCGTGACTGGCGCTCTCACTACGGTGGCTATCTCCTGCAGCGATAAATCTTCCTGAAAGCGAAGGACAAGCGCCTCGCGATAGATGGGTTGCAAAGATTGCAGCGCAAGAGCGAGCCGTTGGGAATCCTCTGTCCGCGCGGCGAGAGCGAACGGCGAAGGGGCATTGGAAACAGGCGATAGCGCTATAGCATCCTGTTCCGGGTTGTCGTTCGAGTCCAGGCTGTAGACGCGCCGCTTGCGCATGTGATCGATGGTCAGATTACGCGCGATTGTGAACAGCCAGGGCTCAAATCGCGAGTTTCCGTCGTAAGATCGACCTCGCTCCAGGACTCGCAGCCATGTCTCCTGAACCAGATCGTCAACCTCATCGCGCCGGCCCAGCAGATAAATCAGGTAGCGGACAAGACGGTACTGATATTGCTCGACCAAGGCCTGCAGGAGAACCACATCTCCCTGGCGAAGTCCACGCGCAATTTGCCTAGTATCGCTATTCACTTCCCCCGCCAATGTTATGTCGTATTCGAGCATACGTGGTGTATACGCAGGAAGGAGCCAAAATTATGCAAGTATCACTTATTGGGCGGGAACAAGGTACTATTTCCGGATTCATCTACAATGGCAATATGACCCCTCCATTGTCCTCGCGCCGCTCTTCCAGGACGCCTCCGCCGGGCGAAACCGGCCAGGAGGCGCTCTACCTGCGCTCTTTGAGCGACCGCCAGGTCAACGTCCAGATCAAGTTGCGCGACGGCGAAACGGTGCGCGGCTGGATCGAGTACTTCGACGAGGGAATGTTGCGGCTCACGCGTGAGGGCAAGCCCAATCTGTTCATCTACAAGCACCAGATCCGCACCATCACGGAAGTGGGCAAGCGGACGCCGCGCGGGGCGAAGATCTCAGCGTTGGAAGCGAGCGAGCAGATCGAGAACGGGGCGGCCTCATGAGCGGGGCGGCGGCATATCCATTGGAGTGGGTTTGGGTTCCCAAGGCCTCGGCCATTGCCCGCGAGGCCGGCGCGCGGCTGCGCGAGTTTTTCTCTCAAGGCGTCGCCACCGAATACAAGGGCGATGTAGACATTGTGACGGTGGCTGACCGGACGGCGGAAAAACTGATCCGCGAGCAGCTTGCTGCGGCTTTCCCGGAGCACGGAATCTACGGCGAAGAGGGTACGCGCGACCGGCTCGAAGGCGAGTTCCGCTGGTACGTGGACCCGCTGGACGGGACCACCAACTTTGCCCATGGGCTTCCGCAGTTTTGCGTCTCGATGGGCCTGGACCACAGACAGATAGAGAAACTGGCCCAGCGCCCCGCCGTGCCCGCTCCGGACGAGGACGGGAAGCTGGTTGCCGCAGTCATCTACGACCCCTTGCGCGACGAGCTGTTTGCCGCCGAGCGGGGACGAGGCGCTCGGCTGAATGACAGGCCAATGCGGGTTTCGCGGACTCCTGAATTATGTGAGGCGCTGGTGGCCACCGGCTTTCCTAGCCGCAAGCGGCATCAGAGTCCCAACATCCACTTTTACCAGGAGTTCTGCCTGCGCTCGCATGGGGTACGCCGGGCGGGTTCGGCCGCGCTCGATCTGGCTTGCGTCGCCGCGGGCCGCCTGGATGCCTTCTGGGAGTTCAACCTCAATCCCTGGGATACGGCAGCCGGCATCCTGCTGATTGAGGAGGCAGGCGGCCGGGTCACAGACTTTTCCGGCAACCCTTTCCGGCTGGATAGCCGGGAGGTTCTGGCCTCGAACGGGTTGATCCACGCCGAGTTGGTCGGCCTTTTTGAGGATATGTTTGCCGGACGCAATCTGTCGCCCATCCTCACCCCCCAGGAGTTTGCGGCCCGCCGTGCGGCGCGTGTGGCTGGCTAGAGAGCAAACATGGACTGGTCGGTTCGCCGGTTCGCATGGAGAGGGGAAACCAAGGGGATGATTCCTTGGATATCCGTGTCGCAAAGCGCAGACGGGCGCGAGGTTGAGTCAACCTGTGGGGTTCTGTGCTACTATCAGCGTCGAGGATTCAACTCTCCGGGAGAAATCAGAGATGGCATACGTCATTGCAGAACCCTGTATCGGCACCAAGGACACCGCCTGTGTGGACGCTTGTCCAGTCGATTGCATCCACCCCAAGAAGGACGAAGACGGCTTCGGCAACTCCGACCAGTTGTTCATCGACCCGGTCGAGTGCATCGACTGCGGCGCCTGCGTCCCGGCCTGCCCGGTCTCGGCCATCTTCGCCGCTGACGACCTGCCGGAGAAGTGGGCCAGCTTCACGGAGAAGAACGCCAAGCACTTCGGCCGCTAAGCGGCAGTCGTTCATTCCCCAGTTTTGGGCATTTTCTCTTCGCGCATCCCGTCAGGCGGGGTGCGCGTTTGTGTCTGCGCGGCAACAGTTGGACATAGCCGCCAGTGGACAGGGAACGGTGCGAAGATAGTAGACGCATGAGCGTGCTCACCTCAGAAGCCGTGGTATTGCGCACCTGGCCGGTCCATGAGGCCGACCTGATTGTGAGCTTTTTCACGCGCGACTACGGCCGGGTGCGGGGCGTGGCCAAGTCGGCGCTCAAGAGCCGCAAACGCTTTGGCGGGGCGCTGGAGCCGATGACGCTGGCGCGGGCCTGGTTTGCCGAGCGGCCCGGCCAAGAGCTGGTGCGGCTGGATCAGTTGGAAATCGTACGCTCGCCGCTCTCCGCGCCGGTCGATCATGTGCGCATGGCGGTGCTCAGCTTCTTTGCCGAGCTGCTAGACGAGGCGCTGCCCGACCACGATCCACAGGAGACGGTCTTCCGGCTGCTGGGGTCCGTGCTGGAGCAGACCACGGTCGAGCAGCCTTGGATGCCGCTTACCTACTTCCAGTTGTGGATGACGCGGCTGATGGGCCTGTTGCCGGAGATCGGCAACTGCACGGCCTGCGGCGAGGCATTGATCGCCGGAGAGGCCAGCTTCAACACCCTGGGCGACGGCCTCTTCTGCCCGGTGCATCGCAACGGCAACTCGAGCGGGCTTTCGGCCGACTCCTGGCAACTGGCGCAGCGCATGTTGCGGACACCTGTGGCGGCCTTTGCTGCCGAGCCCTGGCCCCGCCGCCGTGCTCAGGACCTGCGCCGCTTTACGCTGCAAGCCCTGGAGAGGCACCTGGAGCGCAAACTGCGCTCGGCCGAGGCGCTGGCACGGCTGGGAAGCTGATTGTATCCGCAGAATTGAGGCTGAAAGGCTGATAGAATCGAGCCAGTCCAGACCAGAGAGAGTTGCCCGTGCCTTCATCCCAGGTTTCATCCCAACCGAAGACCGCTCCGCTCACCTTTCAGGAGCTTTTGTTCCGCTTGCAGGGTTTTTGGGCGGAACGCGGGTGTGTCCTGCAGCAGCCATACGACGTTGAAGTGGGCGCGGGAACCATGGCGCCGGAGACGTTCCTGCGCGTGCTGGGGCCCAAACCGTATAAGGTTGGCTATGCGCAGCCCTCGCGGCGTCCTGCCGACGGGCGCTACGGCGAGAATCCCAACCGCCTCTTCAAGCACACTCAGTTTCAACTCATCCTCAAGCCTCCGCCGGTGAACGTGCAGGAACTTTATCTGCAATCGCTGGAAGCTATCGGCATTGATCTCTCGCAGCACGATCTAAAATTCGAGGAAGACAATTGGGAGTCGCCTGCCATCGGCGCCTGGGGAGTGGGCTGGCAGGTGATGCTCGACGGACTGGAGATTACCCAGTTCACTTACTTCCAGCAGTGCGGCGGCCTGGAGCTGGACCCCATCTGCGCCGAGCTGACCTATGGCCTGGAACGCATTGCGGCGTTTTTGCAGGATAAGGACTCGATCTACGAGATCGTCTGGGCCGTCGATCCGGAGACCGGGGTCCCCGGCGACAGGTCTTCGTCGCTGGGGTGGAAGACCGGCGCGGCGATCACGTATGGTGATGTCCGGCTGCCCGAGGAGTTGCAGTTTTCGGTCTATAACTTCGAGTTTGCCGATGTGGACAAGCTCTGGGAGCACTTCCGGCTCTACGAAGCAGAGGCGCAGAGTCTCCTTGAACAGGCAAATGCTCTGTTCGCACGCGAAAGCGCGGAAGCGCTGGAAAAGCGGCGCTTTCCATTGCTGGCAACTTATGAGTTAGCGCTGAAATGCTCGCACCTCTTCAACCTGCTGGACGCCAGAGGAGCCATCAGCGTCACCGAGCGGGTGGGCGTGATTGCCCGCATTCGCACGTTGGCCGTGGGCGTTGCCAAAGCGTATGCAATGCAGCAGACGAGTTAGCAAGTCAACGGAAAGAAATACAGTTTATGGCGGATTTTTTGTTGGAGATTGGGCTGGAAGAGGTTCCGGCCCGCATGATTGCCGGGGCCGAGGTCGAGTTAGGCCGCCGTGTCAGCGAACTGCTAACGCGCGAGCGGCTGCTTGCCTCAGGTGCCAAACTCACCACTTTCTCCACGCCGCGCCGTCTGGCCGTGCTGGTCGAGGGCGTGCTGATAAGGCAGGACGATACCGAGGAGCAGTTGACCGGTCCATCGTGGAAGGTTGCCTTCAAAGACGGCGCGTCTACCCCCGCTGCCGAAGCATTCGCGAAGAAGGCAGGAGTCGCAGTGGCGGCTCTGGAAAAAGTTACCAACGCCAAGGGTGAGTATGTGGGCGCGACGGTGAAGCGGCAGGGCCGCGATGCCTCGGAACTGTTGGCAGCTGAACTGCCCAAGGAAGTGCTCGGCCTCTACTGGGCAAAGAATATGTACTGGCGCGCGGGCAAGCCAGAGCGCTTTGTGCGCCCGGTGCGCTGGGTCGTTGCCCTGCTCGACTCCGCCATCGTTCCGCTGGAGATCGCCGGCATCAAGGCGGGTAATGCCAGCCGCGGCCATCGCATTCTGCATGGCGAGCAACCCGTAGTTCTTGATTCGCCAAAGAGCTACGCAGAAGCGCTGCGTAAAGCGTTTGTGGTGGTTGATGTAGCCGAGCGCAGGCAGTTAATTCGCAAGGCGCTGGATGCGGCCACACGCACAGTTGCCGGAGCGCGCTGGCGAGAAGATGAGCCGCTGGTTGAGACCGTCGTTCATCTGACCGAGTGGCCGACGCGTGGTTTTGGGCGACTTTGAGACTGAGTACCTGGAATTGCCCGAAGAGATTTTGGTCACGGTCATGCGCGACCACCAGAAGTACTTTGCCGTCGAAGACGAGGATGGCAAGCTCGCTCCACATTTTCTCGCGGTGCTGAACACGCAAGTGGACGCGGAAGGCGAGGAGATCATTCGCCACGGCAATGCGCGTGTGCTGCAAGCGCGATTCAAGGATGCGCGATTCTTCTGGGACTTTGATCAGAAAACGCCGCTGGCCGAGCGCGTCGAGAGCTTGAAGAATGTGACCTTTCAGAAGGAGTTGGGCAGTTACCACTGGAAGACCGTAGCAGAATCTTCCGCGTCGTCGAGACGCTTGCCACAGCTGTCGAAAGTCGCAGTCATTGTTGTTCGACGTGACCGCCTGCTCGAAGCCGTCGAACTTAGCCAAGACAGACCTGACCACTGAATTCGTCAAGGAATTCACCGAGTTACAAGGGATCATTGGCGGACTTTACGCACAGGCGCAGGGACTTGGCGAGAGTGTTGCGCAAGCAATCTACGACCAATACACGCCCGCTTCGATCGAGGACGACAATTCCATCGACTGTTGAAGGCCAGTTGCTGGGCTTAGCCGATCGCATCCAGACGATCACCGCCATGTTCGGCATCGGCAATGCGCCCACCGGATCGAAAGATCCCTTTGCGCTACGTCGCGCGGCCAACGCGATCGTCAAGATTCTTGCTGAATCGGAGACTGCCGCTGACATTGACCGATGTTGTTGAATGCAGGCGGCAGCTGAAGGAGCCAATCAGACAGATCAGGTTCACTGCCTTCCTCCGTGAGCGGCTCAGCTTCTATCTGAAAGATGTCCGTGGCTTTGCTTACGACGTGGTGAATGCCGTGCTGGCTGCCGGAGCCGACGATGTGCGCGATGCCATTGCCCGCGCTGAGGCCCTGACGGCGGCGCGCGAGTCCGCGGATTTCGCTGCGATTTCAGCGGCGTTCAAGCGCATCAAGAACATTCTGCGCCAGGCCGAAGAGAAGGGATTTGCCCTCGGCTCGCCCAGGCTGGTGTCACAGCTCGCGCCGGAGGCGCAGCAGCTTGCGGATGCCGCTGCCGCTCTTGCTCCGGAAGTGGCGAAGCTCCGCGCAGCAGCGGGCCTACGGCGAGGCGCTGGCCTTGATTGCCACGCTGCGTCCGGTGGTGGATGCCTTCTTCGACAAGGTGATGGTGCTCGATCCCGATCCGGCAATTCGCGGCGCGCATCTGGGCCTGATCGACGAAGTGCTGCGCGGCTTCTCCGGCATCGCCGACTTCAGCGAGATTGTGACGGCATAGAGTTCGGCTTCGTCTTCCGAACTGGACAGGCTCGTCGTTTCGCAGGTCTCATCCAGTGACTTCTCGCTGCACTCCTCGCACTCCTTTCTTGCCCCGTCTACAATCAATAGAGATGTCCGACACGCTTTATCTGAGCCTGTGGTATCCCAATCTGCGTCTTGCCGCAGCTTGCTGACAAGCTGACGGCGGTGCTGGGCGCGTTTGCCGCGCACGGGGGAGAGGCGCGGGTCTACTCGGCGACGGTGTGGCCGGTGAGCTGGAGCGAGACGCCGGTCTTTCAACAGGTCTATGGCCGAAGAGTCGGAGCGGGCGGCGATGGAGCCGTTCAGCTGGGCGCGGAGCCGCGCCTGGTTGTCGAAGAGGCGCTCGAAATTCTGCACGACGACTACGCCTACGAGTTCCAGATCGGCTGGAGTCTGTGGGAGCTGGAAGAGTTGGCCTCACCGCAGGTGGCTCGCTGGACGCGGGAGCCGCGGCTGGTGCGGGTGACAGGCTTCGGGCCGCTCTTCGACGAAGGCGCATACGAGGCCGATGGGCACATCCGGATCGACTTCGGCTCGGATACGCCGTTTCTTGAAGAAGATTTGGAGCTTGACTCGATTGCCGCCCGGCACGTCGAAGAGAATGTGCGCCAACTGGTCGAGTTGACCGCGGCCGTGGAGAAGGATTCCGGGGCCACGGCGCGCCTGTTGTGGAGCGAGTTGGGCGAGAGCCTGGCGCAGCGGCTGGCCGCGCGGCTATCGACGCGGCTTGGAGGGACGAACTGACCGTGCGACTCACGATTGAGCGAATGCGGACGCTGGTGCTCGGGGCAGGAGTTCTGCTGCTAGTGGCGCTGGTGGTTTTTCTGGCCGTGGGCAAGAGGAAGAATCCCTTCAATCGCCGCGACCTGCCCCAGCGGCTGGGCATTGAAATCCAACAGGAGGCCAACGGCGTCACCTACACGCAGGCGCACGGCGGCCGCACGCTCTTCAAGATTCACGCCTCAAAGAGTGGTGCAGTTGAAGCAGGGCAACGCTCTGCTGCACGACGTGAAGATTGAGCTGTATGGCGAAGACGGCAGCCGCGTGGACCGCATCGAGGGCGGCGAGTTTGAGTACGACCAGAAGGCGGGAACGGCCGTGGCCGCCGGGCCGGTGGAGATTACGCTGATGCGGCCAGGCGTGGCGCCGGCGATTGCGCCCAAGGCGGCGGCTGGACAGGCGGTGGGCGAGAAGCTGAAAGGCGCTCCGGTGGCCTCGGTGGCCGAAGCTGCCGCGCAAGGCGAAATCCACGTGAAGACCAGCGGTCTCACCTTTGACCAGAAGAGCGGAGTGGCCACGACCAGCCAGCACGTGGACTTTTCCATGGCGCAGGGGGCGGGCAGCTCGATAGGGGCCACGTACGACTCGCAGCAGGGCCTGCTGGTGCTGGACCGGGCAGTGGAGTTGACGACGCGACGCGGCGCGGAGACCGTACATATTCACGCCCAACATGCGGAGTTCGAGCGCGAGAGCCAGATTTGCCGACTGCGCGCGGCCACGGCCGACTACCAGGGCGGGGAAGCGACGGCCGGCGATGGCAAAGTACTCTTTCGTCAGGACGGGTCGGCGGTGCGGCTGGATGCGATGAACGGGTTCACGCTGGCGACCGCGACCGGCGGCCATCTGACGGCGCCCACCGGGCACATGGAGTTTGACGAGCACAACCAGCCTCGTCACGGCCACCTGGAGGGCGGGGTGACGATGGACTCGGCGAGCGAGATGGCGGGCCGGCGGCGGCAGTTGCATGGAACCGCGCCCACGGCGGAGCTGGAATTCAACGCGCAGGGGCAGTTGCGCCACGCGCACCTGGAACGGGGCGTGGCGATGGACAGCGAAGAGTTGAGCGAACAGGCAGGCCAGCCGCAAAGGCTGAGCCGTCACTGGCGTTCGCCCATTGCCGACGTGGAGTTCCGCAATTCGGGCCACGGGCAAATCGAACTGGGTGCGGTGCATGGGACCGGCGGCGTGGTGGTAACTGGCGAAAGCCAGCGCGGCGCAGGAGCGGTTGCGCCCTCGCGGCTCTCGGCCGACGAGGTGACGGGTGCGTTTGGGCCGGGTTCTGTGTTGACCACGATGAACGGGTCGGGACACGCTAGCATCGAGGAAACCACCGAGACGGGAACCCGGCAGACCACGAGCGGCGACCGGCTGGAGGCGCATTTCGCGGCGCCCCAGACGTCGGCGGGTACAAAGCCGGCCGCAAAGAGGGGCAGAGTTCCGAGGCGCAGGTTCAGTCGGCCACGGTCGAGGGCCATGTGGTGCTGACGCAGACTCCAGTGGCGAAGCCCGGCGCGCCGCCCCCGGCGCAATTGCGGGCTACGGCAGGCCGCGCCGACTATGCGGGCGCAGGTGAGTGGCTGCACCTGACCGTGAATCCCCGTGTCGAGGACGGCGCTCTGCAGCTTACGGCCGACAAGGTGGATGTTTCGCGTGTCTCGGGCGATGCTTTCGCGCACGGCAATGTGAAGGCGAGCTGGATGGATGCAGGCGCGGGAAGCAACGGCCGGCAGGTCAGGCCAGTAGGCGGTATCTCGGGACAGGGTAACGTGGCTTTGGGCGGGCAGGGTCCGGCGCATGTAGTGGCCGCTGAGGCGCAGTTGCGCCATGCAGTCGGCGGGGCGACCGGCGAGGCCACTTTCAGCGGGCAGGCGCGGCTGTGGCAGCAGGGCAACTCAGTGGCCGCGCCGGTAATTGTGCTGGACCGGGAGCGGCAGACATTGGTGGCGCGCACAACGGATGCGTCTGAGCCGGTGCGGGCTGTGCTGGTGAGCGCGACTGAATCCGTGTCCGGTCGAGCGCCGGGCAAAGAGGCAGGCAGGGGACGGGGAAAGCAAATCAGCCTTCGGTGATCCGGGTGCGCGGGGGCGACCTGAAGTACTCCGATGTGGAGCGCAAGGCGGTGATGCACAGCGGCGTTCTGGGCACGGTGATTGCAGAGACCGGAACGGCGACCTCGACCTCGAATGAAGTTGAGGTGACGCTGTTGCCGGCGGGCAAAGCCGCGGGCAAGGACGGAGGCGAGGGGCAGGTGGACCACATGACGGCCCGCGGCCACGTGGTGTTGACCAGCGGAGGCCGGCGCGGAACCGGGGAGCAGTTGGTCTATACCAGCGCTACAGGTGAGTACGTTCTGACTGGAACCGCTGCCGTGCCGCCCAAAATGTCCGATCCGGCGCGGGGAACCGTGACCGGCGAGGCTTTGATTTTTCATGGTCGCGATGATAGCGTCAGTGTCGAGGGCGGCGGACAGAAGACCACGACGCAGACCACTGCGCCGAAGTGAGAGCGCAAGAGAGAGTTTGAAGGGGCGTCAGAAGCGAGCTTGATGGATACATTGATCGCCGAGGGAATCGGCAAGACATACAAAGGACGGCAGGTGGTCCGCGGAGTGGATCTGAAGATCTCGCGCGGCGAGGTGGTGGGGCTTCTGGGGCCGAACGGCGCGGGCAAGACCACCTGTTTTTACATCATCGTGGGGCTGGTCGAGCCCGATGGCGGGCGCGTGCTGGTGGACGAGACCGAGATCACGCAGATGCCGATGTACCTGCGCGCGCGCAACTTCGGCATCAGCTATCTGCCCCAGGAGCCTTCGGTCTTTCGCAAGCTGACCGTCGAGGAGAACATCCAGGCGGTGCTGGAGGCGCAGCCGCTGGGCAGCCGGGAGCGGCGGGCGCGGACCGAGCGGCTGATCCACCAGCTGAATCTTGGCCACATCCGCACCACGCGGGGCTACGCGCTGTCCGGCGGCGAACGGCGGCGGGTGGAGATTGCGCGCTCGCTGTGCATTCAGCCCAACTTCATTCTGCTCGACGAGCCTTTCAGCGGCATCGATCCGATCGCCGTGCTGGAGCTGCAAAAGATCATCTTCGACCTGAAGGCCAGCGGCATCGGGGTTCTGATCACCGACCACAACGTGCGCGAGACGTTGAGCGTGACCGACCGGGCCTATATCATCGCCGAAGGGAGGATTTTCCGCGCCGGAACTCCGCACGAGCTGGGCAACGACGTGGAGGTGCGGCGGGTTTATCTGGGGGAGGGTTTTACGCTGGGTTGATGCGGGCTCCCGGCGGGCAGAGGCTACAAGCAGACTGCGGGCAGATTGGCTTCTGTCAATCCCCACGCGGGCCAGAAGCTCGAAGCAATTCCAGAGAGAGATTCCCGGATTGAGTGCCGCCCAATCCGGAACGGCTGATCGAGTGCGGCATTTTGAACTTCAGCCTTTTTCTCACCCGAGTACACTGGCGGTGAGTCCAACGGGAATCGAGTTCCATTTATGGCGCTGCTGCAACCCAAATTGAGCCTCAAGGTGTCGCAACGCCAGATCCTGACTCCGGGCCTGATGCAGATGGTGAGCGTGCTTGCGCTCAACAAGCTCGAACTGAAGGAGATGATCGATGCCGAGATGGTGGAAAATCCCGTCCTGGAGGAGATTGACGAGACGGTTCCGATGCTGGATGAGGTTGCGGGCCGCGAGGAACGCTGGAGCGCGGGGTCGAGGAACGCTTGGCGCCAGCGTCGAGGAACCGCGGCCCCACCCAAGGATCCTTTCAACGAGATCGATTTCGGATCGTACTTCCAGGAATACCTCGACCCCGGTTATCGCACACAGCCGGAGTATGAAGAGAACGAAAAGCCCTCGTTTGAAAACTTTCTCTCCCAGCCTACGACGCTCGCCGATCACCTGGCGTGGCAGTTGGGAGCACTGACCCTGGAGCCGGTCTGCACGAGGCGGTGGAGTTCGTCATCGGCAATCTGGACGAGGACGGGTACCTGTCCGGCAGCGAAGAAGAACTGGCGGCGGCCTTCGGCAAATCCCGGAGGAACCGGAAAGGGAAGCGGCACTTGAGCTGCTGCGCCGCGGCATCGACCTGGTGCAGGAGCTTGACCCTGCCGGAGTGGGCGCGCGCGACCTGCGCGAGTGCCTGCTGATCCAGATCGTGGCCCAGCAGCATGAGTTTACCCATTTGTTTGCCAGGCAGGCGGTCGATCCTGACAAGATGGACGAGGATCCTCATCGCAGCTTCCGCGCCGAGGCCGAGGCGCAGCTGGAGGAGCGCGGCGCAGCATGGAGGTGGCGGCGCTCATCGTGGACCGGCACCTGCCGCTGTTGCAGAAGCGGGACGTGAAAGACTGGCCCGGGCAGCCCAGATCACGCCTGAGAGGCGCATGCCGGGGTGGAGTTTATCCGCACCCTCGATCCCCGGCCCGGCCGCCAGTACAACCGCGAACAGACGCGGCTGATCGAGCCGGACGTGGTCTTCATCAAGCGCGGCGAGGACTGGGTGGTGTCGATGAACGAGGAGGACATGCCCAGCCTCGCTCAGCCCGCGCTACCGGCGGATGCTGGCCGCCGAAGGCACCGACAAAGAGGTCAAGGAGTACGTGAAGGAGCGGTTCCGCTCCGCGATGCAGCTGATGCGCAACATTGCCCAGCGCAAAAGCACAATCCTGCGGACCTGCGAAGTGATCGTGCGCCGCCAGCAGGACTTTCTCGAACTGGGCATCGAGGCCCTGCGGCCGATGATGATCAAGGAAGTGGCCGAGGAGATCGGCGTTCATCCCTCGACAGTCAGCCGCGCGGTGGCCAACAAGTACGCGCACACACCCCAGGGGGTCATCGAGCTGCGCTTCTTCTTCTCCGAGGGTCGAACGGGCCCGAGGGCGCCGACACGCCGCTGCTGGTGCTCAAGCGCAAGGTTCGCAAACTGATCGACGAGGAGGACGCGCGCCATCCGCTCACCGACGACCAGTTGGCCGCCATGCTCCAGGCCCAGGGCATCCAACTGACGCGCCGCACCGTGGCGAAGTACCGCGAAGACATGAACATCCCCAGCACCCACCAGCGCCGCCGCCGCGAAGGGTGAAGGTGGAAGGAACAGGATACAGGGATCAGGGAGCGGATGCAATCCGAGTCGGATTGTTCGCTGGTCAATAATTCCTGACTTTCCAAATGGTGTTTTTACTGCTCTTGCTTTAATCCGACCCCTGAATTCTGACCCTGACCCCTGCCTTTTGCACACAGGTCAGGCAAATGCTATAGAATCCGAAGTTCTCCAGCCTGAATTTTGGGCTGCGAGAACTAAAAAAGAAGCGGAGGCTGACCATGGAAGTGGAGTACACCGCCAGACAGGTGAAGATCTCCAAGGCGCTGCGCAAGCAGGCCGAGGAGGGAATGGAACGAATTGCCCGCATTCTGGGCAAGAGCACGCGCGCCAGCATTATTTCGGCGCGCAGAAGCATCTGCAGATTGCCGAGGTGACAATGCAGGCCCGGATGCAGACCATTGCGGCAACTGGCAAAGGCGGCACACTGGAGGCGGCGCTCGCCAGGCCCTCGAACATGCCGAAAACCAGGCGCGCCGCCATCGCGACCGGCGGATGACGAGCAAACGGCTGCCCAAGGAGGAAAAGGTGCTGACGGCGCCTCCGGTAGCGCGGCCCAAGGCTCGTCCGACAGCCGGGAGCGGAGGCGGAGGCGAACGCCCGTGCCAGCGCAAAAGCCAGCGCGATGATTGCCGTGCATTCTTACCCAGCCAGCAAGGCGGTCGTGGAGCCGCACATCGTCACCAGCGGCGAGGCCATTGCCCTGACGGCCATGACCATCGAAGAGGCGGTCAAGGACACCGAGTTCCGCGACCGCGACCTGCTGATCTTCCACAATCTAGCAGGAGAACTGTTTGTGCTCCATCGCCGCGCGACGGCCAGATGGAGCTGGTGAAAATTCCTTAAAGCCTCTCACATCTGATCAAGCCGATGGTCTCTCCATCCCTGCGCCGGTCCTTGAGATTGGCACGGGGATGGGCGTGGGCCCATGTCCAAACAAGTGATCTGTCCTCGCGCCGGTGTCCGCTCACGTCTGTTGCGGTAGAGCGCAAGGGCCGGCCTCCGGGTCAGATATGCCCGTGACGCGCCTTCAGAGCAGCCTCCATCTCCGAGCAGCCTCCGTGCGCCGGGTCGCCAAAACCGACAGGAAGCTCCAAGCAAGGAGCTGGTCGTCGTCGCCGAATATCCGGCGCTGGCAAGCCTCGGCGCTCAAGGCCTTCGAGGACCTCGGCTTACGGCGTCGACAACCTGCCCTTGGAGCTGTGCCCGATTTTGCCGCTCTGGTGGAAAAATCCAACGAAATTCAAAGCGCGGTGATCGTAGTCGATATCAGGGAGGGCCAGACCCTTGACCGTCTCCCGGAGATTCTCAAACAGGTGAAAATGCTGCTGCACACGCGCGTGGTCTTTCTGGATGCGCAGGACGCGGTGCTGGTGCGGCGCTACTCCGAGACCCGGCGGCCACATCCGCTGGGCGGCAGGAGACGGTGTCGCGCTCCATCGTCGAGGAGCGGCAACTGCTGGACCCCATCCGCAACGTTGCCGACACGCTGATCGATACCTCCAACTACAACGTGCATGAGCTGCGCGCCCACATCCAGGCCCGGTTTGGCCAGGAAGAGCAGACGAAGCGCCTGCTGGTTTCCTGTCTCAGCTTTGGCTTCAAGAACGGCGTGCCGCTGGATGCGGATATGGTCTTCGACGTGCGCTTCCTGCCCAATCCTCATTTTGTTCCGGAGTTTCGCAAGCTGACTGGCCTCGACCCCAAAGTGGCCGCCTATGTGCGCAAGTTTCCGCAGACCAAAGAGTTTCTCAGCCGGGTCACGAAGCTATTGCTTTACCTGCTGCCGCACTACGTGGAAGAGGGTAAGAGCTACCTGACCGTGGCCTTCGGCTGCACCGGCGGCCAGCACCGCAGCGTGATGATGGTCGAGGAGATCGCCGCCGCGCTCAAGCGCGCCGGCTACCAGGTGAAGACGCTGCACCGGGATACTCCGCGGTGACCGACAATCTCATTCTGATTACCCTGCTGGTCAAGCTGGGTGTCGTGGCCTCGGTGGCCAGCGTACTGGCGCGGGTCACCACATTCCGGCGGCTCTTCTTTGCCGAGCGGCGCAGTCCCCGGCAGACCCTGGCGTTGCTGGCGTTTTTCCTCGCGCCGCTCACGCTGGGCGTTTGGGTTCGCATCGCAGTGCCCAACTTTCTGGCCGCCGACATCTCCTTTGAAACGGTCATCCTGCTGGGCCTGCTGCTGGGGCCGGAGTGGGCCATGCTGGGCGGCGCGGTTCTGTCGGCTCCGGCGGTCTTCCATCACGAGTTTCTGGCCCTGCCTTTCAATGCCGTGCTGGGACTGGCCGCCGGGCTGCTCGGCCTCTATGTCGAGAAGGAGGAGATCTGGTCCTTCACGCCCTTTGTCGACCTGAGCCTCTACCGCTGGATTCGCCGCAACCTGCCCCAGCCGGGCATGGACCGCCAGATTCTGATGCTGTTCCTCATCGCGGCCATGGAGATGATCCGGGACTGGATCGCCCACGCCTTTCCGCACCGGCTCTTTGCGCTGCTTGCCAGCCAGTGGTGGTTGCAGGCGCTGGTCTGGCTCAGCGCGCCCATCGTAGTGGGCATCGCGCTCAAGGTGTGGAACGCGCTGCGCATCGAGATGAAACTCGAAGAGCAGAAACGCCTGCTGCTCGAAGCCCGGCTCGACGCCCTGCAACGCCAGATCAATCCGCACTTTCTCTTCAACACCCTCAACTCCATCGCCTCGCTGGTGCGCATGAAGCCGGAGCTGGCCCGCCAGATGACGGTGAAGCTGGCCAATATTCTCCGCGCACTGCTCAAGGACCACGACAGCTACGTGCCGCTGAGCGAGGAACTGAGCTTTACCGATGATTACCTGGACATCGAGGTGGTGCGCTTCGGCGCCGACAAGCTGCGCGTCGAAAAGGAGATTGATCCGCGGACGCTGGGGGTTCTGGTGCCCAGCATCCTGCTCCAGCCGCTGATTGAAAACAGCATCAAGCACGGCCTGGAGCCGCGCCTGAAGGGAGGAACAGTCACCCTGCGCAGCCGGCTCGAAGGAGATCGCGTGATTATCGAGGTAGCCGACGACGGCGTGGGCATGGGCAACCGCCCGCCCTCGACGCTCCGACGCAGCGGCGCAGGCATCGGCATGAAAAACGTGCAGGAGCGGCTGGAGGTGCTTTACGGTAACCAGGCCAGCTTCAGCGTGGTCAGCAACCCAGGGCGCGGCACGCTGGTCACGATTGAGATTCCGGCGAATCTGCCGGAAGAACGGTCGTGAATCACACGATTCCACCCTTCGCAAAATGCGCGAAAGATGGAAGATTCGGCCGTTTTATGGTGAAAAAACGGATTTTTCCGGTGATTTTCAGAGGCCAAATCTCACGATGCGGGAGAATTTGGGACGAAAAAATTTCCACAGGCATTGATTTCAAACGGGTTAAAAATAATCTGCAAAGTTTCAGGGGAAATTTATACCCCCCTGGGGTAGGGGGGGGTGGGTGGTACCAAAAAACAGGGAATCAGGGACAGGGGACAGATAGGGAATAGAAAGCAGTGCGGTTCCAGTCCTTGTTCATACTTTGATTGTGCGCCGAGGGAGGGAAATTATCTGCAAGGACTTGCTGTCCAGGCAATTACCTGCGGTGGGGCCAGCGGCCTTCGGCGCGGCAAACTGATGTTTCCACCCTATTCCCGCACTGAAATCATGCTAGATTTCGAAGTATGGCTACGATTTTGCACATCCCGTTGAATGAATACCTCGGCATCAGCTACAGGCCGGACCGCGAGTACGTGGATGGAGAAATCAGGGAGCGCAACGTGGGCAAGTGGGAGCACGCACGAGTGCAGTGGCTGTTGGCGCTTTGGTTTGGCAATCACGAGAAGCAATGGGGAATCACGGGCAGCACGGAACAGCGGGTTCGAGTATCGGAGAACCGGGTTCGCGTGCCGGATGTAGTTGTGCTGACAGCCGGAGCCCAGCCGGATGTACTGATTGAACCGCCGCTGCTGGTGATTGAAATTCTCTCTCCCGAGGATAGCTACTCCGATACACAGGAGCGCGCCAGGATTATCGCGAGATGGGCGTGGAAACGGTTTGGATCATCGATCCAAAGACGCGCACCGGCCGTATGTGCTCCGGTACGGAATGGGTCGAATCCGCGCGCCTGGAAGTGAAGGGACGCCGTTATACGTGAATCTGCCTGAATATTCAGCCAGTTGACCCTGCCTAATTGAGAGTCGTCGTTTCCCACCCTTCGCCAGAACAAAGCGAAGGATGGGGCAACCGGCGATTCCTAGCGACGAGCGATTTGAACTTGATTTTCCTGTTTACTGTCTTTCCGTAAATCCTCTGACTTGATTACAAACGAGTTTTTGAAAGTATCCCAATCAGCTTGGTCATCTACGTTTGCTGATGTTTGCTGAACGACAAAAAACATATGCCGGGAATCCTTGATAATAACCCGCGCTCGGCGTTGCATGGCTATTCTATTAACTTTGTAATTTACAACAACGTAAACCCGGATATACCCTTGATTCGTGATGCCGTCATCACGACGAATCAAAGTTCCGTCTTTGCTCATCTGCCCCGCGTAATAATCCAAGGACAACTTGTTCACGGGAATATCGTAGTCAACGACACGGGCGTTCACCCATTGAGTGATGCCACCATGGACAGTATATTGGTCTTCGGTGCTACTGCCTTCAATGTTGCGGTTGCCGATTACGGGTGTAACGGGACCCTTAAAAGTAGCCGAGAACGAATTGGTTGAATACGGTATGGTTTGTGCGAACGCAGTGCCCACAAGCGCCAAGGACAGTAGCAAGAATGCAGCTGACTGTTTCATTATCTTTGCCCCTTTCAAATTCCGTTTACGAGTCTTCCTTCCTTTTCTGAGCCAGTACGGAACTTCCTTCACCCAAATATTTGGCGGAGGGCTTTCAAGGTTTCGGACAAAATCAGTCTATTAGGAAACTCCAACAAAAGTGCACAACATTCTGCGTGGGTACTCAAACCGCAGTCACCGAAATCAGCTCAGTAGTTTACACACAGGTAACCTTTTTGAGCTTCCTGCGGCATGTCATCTCAGGCGGGTGGCCCGCATCTGACCAGGAGAAAACTGGGGCACCCAACCTTGGCGGTTGATTGACATGTGGCTGGCGCGGCTGAAACCGCGCCCTTTCAAAGCGTTCCGATATGCACAGCCGCACGCGGTATTCTCAGAGCATGGTGCGATTCACGGTGCTGGCGTCGGGGTCGAAGGGCAATGCGACGGTTGTCTCCGGCGGGCGGACGCGGATTCTGGTCGACTGCGGGCTGAGCTGCCGGGAGCTTTTCCGGCGCATGAAGCTGGTGGACGAGGAGCCGGAGTCGCTGGACGCGATCCTCATCACACATGAACATTCAGATCACGTTGGCGGGCTGGCCGTGACGGCGCGCAGGCTGGGGATTCCGGTGTACTTCACCGAGGGCACGCACCGCGCCTGGATGCGCTGGCTCACGCCGCGGCGGCAGATGACCTACGCCCAGTGGCTGGAGCAGATTCGAAGGCAGGCCGCAGAGCGGCAGGCGGAGGCCGACGCGAAGCCGAGGGCGAGCCGGACGAGAGCGACCTGGTGGAGAAGGAAGAGGGACGAGAAAACGAACTGCAGGTCACTTCGACTCCCCCCTAGTCAGGTTCCCCTCGGAAAACGAGCTCAAGGATGGGACACGCGAGGAAGGGACCGTGATCAGCAAAGCTGAGGGGCAGAGCTCAGGATGATTTAGATAATTATAAGAAGGGATTAAAGTAAGTAGCTCCAGCGAACAGTAGACCCGGTCGAGAGACAAAATGAACCCGAGCCAGCCAAGGCAAAGGACCCCACCTGGCTTCCGGCGGTGGAGTACTTCGCGGCCGGGGAGCCTTTCGTGATCGGCGACCTCAGCATCAGCCCCTTCACCACACCTCACGACGCCGCCGACCCGGTGGGGTTTGTCTTCCAGTCCGAGGGGGTGCGGATGGGGTTTGCCACCGACCTGGGCTACATTTCGCCCAACGTCAAGGCGCAGTTGAAGGACCTGGACCTGCTGCTGCTGGAATCCAATCACGATCTGGAGATGCTGAGGGACGGTCCCTACCCCTGGGCGGTCAAGCAGCGGGTGATGTCGCGGGTAGGACACCTATCGAACGAAGCGGCGGCGGGATTTCTGGAAGATGACTACGACGGCCAGGCGGCTTACGTGATATTGGCGCATCTCTCTGAAAGCAATAATCTTCCAGAGCTGGCGCGGGTGACCGCCGAGCGCGCCCTGAACGGCCGGGCGAGCCTCATGGCCAACCGTCTGCTACTGGCCGCGCAACATGAGCCGCTTTCTTCTCTTTACTTTTAGGCTGTATCAGTTACAATAGTTTACAGACGGGCTTCACTCTGTACCAGGTAGGTTGGCAATGGAGACGCCAGGGCATTCCGCCCTGGGAGATGCATAGGGGATCAGGCGGCACGAGCAAATCCGGCCCCGACGGTTGAGCATCAAGCGATTAAAGCCTTTGGTTGCCACGCGAGCCGCGCAAGATCTCTGCGGTTGAACAGATCCTTTGCAAAGTGAGTCTAATCATCTATGGCAAGAACCCAATGCACTGACAGAGTCGCAGGCTCCATCCTGGCAAGCTGGCGCTATGACATCTCCGGGATATCTCCGGAGATGTGCAAGGACTATGAGCAGCATTTTGCCGAATGTCCCCATTGCAGCGCGCGGCAGAAGTTCCACCGCAGCCTGGATGTGACGCTGGCTGTTTTGACCTCGCTGGCGTTCTTCTTCTTTCTCTTCGCGCTGGCGGTTCTCAACCACTTCAGACCGCTGGAGCATGTGGCTTTCAACTTCTTCGGCCTGGATATTGAAGACACCTACCATATGCTGGTTTCGGCGGGAATCGCGGGGCTGATTTTCTCGGCGATTTTGCTGGCGCTGGTGCTGACGGCCACGCCGGCGTCGTCGTATCTGGGCGGCATCGCAGCCGAGCGCGCCAGGATAATCGAAGAGCGGCTGCCCGCGGCCCTCAAGGCGCTGCGTCCGCGCTAAATTAAATTTGGCGCTAAAAACTCAAGGGCCTCCCCATGCGGGAGGCCCTTCTGCATTCGGGGCGCGATGGAGATTTTTTGATGACAACCGGGAAGGTTGCAGGGCGGCGCCGACTGCCGGGACTCAAGGTTGGCGAGGGGTTGATGCGGCATCCGTTCGACGAGGAGTTCGGCGTGCGCACCAGCGGGCTGGTTGCCGGGCGGCACTTGAAGAGTGGCCACCTGCACGACCGCCATGCGACAGCTTACTTCGGGGTTGCGCCTTCGGTATTCCATGCGCTGTTGAGGCGATGGCAGAGGAGCCGGCTGGCTGGGGCGATAGAAGAGTTCAGCTTTATCGATGTGGGCGCGGGGATGGGGCGGGCGGTGCTGCTGGCCGCCGGGTTGCCGTTTCGCCGGGTGGTGGGAGTGGAACTCAATCCCACGCTGGCGCGGATTGCGCGGAAAAATCTGGCCGTTTGGCGGGCATCGGGCCGGGCGCGGGCGCCAATGAAGATTATTTGCAATGACGCGGCCGAGTTCCGGCTTCCCACAGGGCCGTGCCTGGCGTTTCTCTTCAATCCCTTTGGCGCGCCGGTGATGCGGCGGCTGCTCACCGCCTGGAGCAAGGCTCTTGCCGGGCAGCGGCCCGCAGGCTGGGCAACTGGACATATTGTATGTCAATAATGAGCAGGAGAACGTGCTGCAGCGGCAGGCCGGATTTGTCCGGCTGTTTTTAGGCCATGTGCGGCGTTCGCGAGCGGATGCGATTGCCGACCATCGCATTATGGCCAATCAGCCGGACGGGGAATACGCCGCGGCGAATTACGAGGATTGCTCGATCTGGCGCTGGGAGGGAAAGGCAGGGAATAGGAATTAGGGAATAGGGAATAAGGAGCAGATGGACGGTTGACGAAGACGCAGCGGAGCAGAAATGCTGGTAGGACAAGGGGTGAGGGTTGGGCGCGCCGCAGACTCAAGGGAGTGTGAAATTGAAAGAACGGCATCTGATTCTCGGCATTGGCGAGTTGCTTTGGGATGTATTGCCTGAGGGGCCTCCACTGCTCGGCGGCGCGCCGGCCAACTTTGCGGTGATGGCCGCAAGGCTGGGCAATCACGCCGCAATCCTGAGCCGCATCGGGCGCGATGAGCTGGGCGGGAAGGCGGTTGAGCTGTTGGAGATGCTGCCGACCGATGCGAGTTTTCTGCAGGTGGACCCGGCGCAGGAGACGGGCCGGGTAACGGTGAGCTTCGAACACAGTCGGCCGAGTTATACGATCCATCAGCCGGCGGCGTGGGATTTTCTGGAGCTGACAGACGAGTGGGTGCAACTGGCCGAGAGGGCAGACGCTGTCTGCTTCGGCTCGCTGGCGCAGCGCTGTACGGGGTCGCGGCAGACCATCCAGACGCTGGTGGCGCAGACCCCAGCCTCGTGCGTGCGGGTCTTCGACGTGAACCTGCGGGCGCCGTTCTACTCCGGCGAGGTGATCCGGGAGTCTTTGGAGCTGGCCACGGTGCTGAAGATGAATGACGCCGAGGTGTCGCAGATGCTGGCGCTGCTGGGTTTGCCGGCGCTGTTGGATTATCCCATTCAGGATGAGTCCGCGCCCGGTCGATGCGGTTCACAGCGGAGCGGCTGCTCACGGAGTTTCCTTCACTTCAGATGGTGGCTGTGACCCGCGGTGAACATGGCAGCCTGCTGGTGACGCGCGAAGAGGATCACAAACACCACGGAATCCCGTCCATGTGGCGGACACCATCGGCGCGGGAGATGCATTTACGGCGGCCATGACCCACTACCTGTTGCGCGGAGCCCCCTGGAGACGCTGAACGAGGCAGGGAACCGCTGGGGAGCCTGGGTCGCCTCGCAATCCGGCGCCATGCCCGCGTTGCCCGACGCGGGCGCGCACAGATTGCCGCGGCGATCGAGGATTAAGCCCGCATATCGCAGTTCACAGGGTGGGATGAATAGGCGATAATGGTACGGGCCGGAGCCGGCAAGGCGCGCTTTTCGCCAAAACAGCCCTCGAACTGGTAAGTTAATAGAAGGGTTCTATTTTCGATGATGGCCTCCAATCCTTATTTTTCTCTTGCGGTTCTGTTTGTGGCGGCGCTGGGCTTTGGGCTGGCTCCGCTGGGGCTGGCGTGGCTGTGGGCGAAGGTGTTTTCGCCGCCCAAGCCGAACGCCGTAAAGAACGCCATCTACGAGTGCGGCCTGGAGTCCAAGGGCGATGCCTGGATGCAGTTCCACTCGGCCTATTACCTGTATGCCATTATTTTTTTGATCTTCGATGTGGAGGCGGTTTTTCTGCTGCCCTTTGCGGTTGCATTCACCGGGCTGAGCGCCGCGGCCTGCGCGGCCATGCTGGTCTTTGTGCTGCTGCTGGTCGAGGGCCTGGCCTGGGCCTGGGCCAAGGGCGTGCTGACGTGGGCGTAAAGGCAGTTGGCAGTGGTCAGTTGTCAGTGGTCAGTTGCTGACAACCGGAACTGAGAACTGAAATCTGATATCTGATAACTGGAGCAAAGCGACAATGGTGGATGAAGGCTTGAAGATCGAACTGGGCAAGCAGGGGGTCTTCGTGACGACCATCGAGGAGCTCTACAACTGGGGCCGGCGCAACTCCGTCTGGCCGATGCAGTTCGGCCTGGCCTGCTGCGCCATCGAGATGATCGCCACCACCATGGCGCGCTACGATCTGGCGCGGTTCGGCGCGGAGGTCTTCCGGCCGTCGCCGCGCCAGGCCGACCTGATGATCGTCTCCGGCACGGTGACCAAGAAGATGGCGCCGCAGGTGGTGCGCCTCTACAACCAGATGCCCGAGCCGAGATACGTGATTGCCATGGGCGCCTGCGCCATCTCGCGGCGGGCCGTTCAAGCAGGGCTACAACGTGCTCAAGGGCATCGACCGCTATATTCCGGTGGACGTGCACATTCCCGGCTGCCCGCCGCGGCCCGAGGCGCTGATGCAGGCCTTCATGACGCTGCAGAAGAAGATCGACGGCCAGCATCTGACCGGGGAGGACCGTCCGCGCCATCTGGATGCCGAGGCGCAGGGCGAATTTCCCGTGCCCGTGCTTGGCGAGCACGATCTGGAACCCGCGTCGAATCCCGGGCGTTTGGACGGTGCCGGTGGTGATTAAATGAACAGGGATCAGGGATAGAGCAAATCGTAGTGCAGTGAAGGATCGGGATTGAAGACAGTCGAAGAGATCAAGGCGGCGATCGAAGCGGCCGTGCCGGGCGCGGGGGTGGAGATTGTCCCCAACCCCAGCGTTTCCGGCGCAGCACTCGCTGCGGCTTGCGCCCGGCCATGCGCTCGGCAGTGGCGAAGTTTCTGCGCGACGATGCGGAGCTCAAGCTGGATTTCTCTCGAACGTGACCGGCGTGGACTGGCCGGACAAGGAAGTCACCGAGAAGGTGAAGGTGACGCGCACGGTGACGAAGACCGTGGATGGCGTGGAACAGACGGTCGAAGAGACGGTCGAGGAGACGCGCAAGCGCGTCGAGCCGGGCTATCTCGAAGTGGTCTATCACCTGTATTCGATGGAGAAGAAGCACGGGCCGGTGGTTCTGCGGATGCGCACGGCGAACCGGACCGACCAGGTGGAGTTGCCGTCGCTGACGCCGGTCTGGCGGTCGGCGGAGTTTCAGGAGCGCGAGATTTTCGATCTGTACGGAGTCGTCTTCACAGGGCATCCCGACCTGCGCCGGCTGCTGATGTGGGATGGCTTCAAGGACCACCCCATGCGCCGGGATTACGTGGAGCCGGACGACTTCGAATACGAGCCGACGCCGCACGACGAGGTGCTGAAGCGGGCGCAGGCACATGGCACTGCGGCAGCCGCCGAGCAGGGACGGGGGCCGGCGCATGAGCGTGACTGGATTTGTTCGGGAGACGAAGCCGGAAGGCTGGAACCGTCCCGCTCGGTGATTGAGCCGGAGGGCGAGGGGGAACTGCTGGAAGTGGCCATGGGGCCGCACCATCCCTCGACCCACGGCGTCTTCCGCATGGATGTGGCGCTGGACGGCGAGCGCGTGGTCCGGCTCAAGCCGGTCTTCGGCTACCTGCACCGCAACCACGAGAAGATCGCCGAGGGCGCGAGCTACCTGGCCTCGATGCCCTACACCGACCGGCTGGATTACATCTGCTCGCTGACCAACAACTGGGCCTACGCGCTGGCGGTCGAGAAGCTCGCCGGCCAGGAGGTTCCCGAGCGCGCCGAGTACCTGCGCGTGATTCTGGGCGAGCTGACGCGGCTCCAGAATCACGCCTCGTCGATTGGCTTTCTGATGCAGGAGATGGGCGCCAGCGGCACGCCGCTGATGTACGCCTTCCGCGAGCGGGAAAAGATTCTCGACCTCTTCGAGTCGCTGACCGGCGCGCGCATGATGTGCAACTACATGCGCTTCGGCGGCTGCCGCGTGGATGCTCGCCGGCGTGGCTGGACCAGACGCGCAAGGTGGTCGCCGGCCTGCCGGCGGTTTCTGGACGAGTTTGAACGGCTGCTGAGCACGCAACGAGATCCTGATGGCGCGCACCCAGGGCGTGGGCGTGCTGCGGGCGAACTGGCGGTCAATGCCGGGGTCACCGGGCCGATGCTGCGCGCCTCGGGCGTGAACTACGACATTCGCAAGGTGGACGGCTACGGCATCTACAACCGCTTCAACTTCCGCGTGCCGCTGGGCGATCATGGCGACGTCTACGACCGCTACATGATCCGCATGCTGGAGATGCGCGGAGTCGATCAGGATTCTGGAGCAGGCGCTGAAAGAAATTCCAGCCGGCCCGGTGATGGACCCCAAGGCGAAGATTCGCGGCTTCCGTCCCAAGCCGGGCGAGGCCTACGGGCGGATCGAAGCGCCCAAGGGCGAACTGGGCTTTTATCTGATCAGCGACGGCGGGCCGAACCCCTACCGCTACCGCGTGCGGCCGCCGAGCCTGATCAACCTGACGATGCTCGAGGATATGTGCCTGGGCGCACAACGTGGCCGACGTGGTGCTGATCTTTGGCAGCGTGGATATTGTGCTGGGCGAAGTGGACCGATAGGGACTAGGGAATAGGGACTAGGGATAGGGAGGATTCATTTGCTGGGTGAAGGCATACTGAAGGGGCTGGCGGAGACGGCGAGGAATTTCTTCGGCAGCTATTTCTCCGCCGAGCGGCTGACGACGGTCCAGTATCCGGAGCAGCGGATTGCCCCGTCGAGGCGGCGCGCGTCTTTCCCTTCCTGGTTTACGACGGCGCGGACTGGGAGGCCGGGCTGCGCTGCGTGGCCTGCCAGATCTGCGAGAAGGAGTGCCCGCCCAAGTGCATCTACATCGAGAAGAGCAAGGACAAGAAGCCGGACGCTCTCGGCAAGCCGCAGTTTTACCCGGCGCGCTTCGACATCGACATCTCGGTCTGCATGAGCTGCCAGATCTGCGTCGAGGTCTGCCCGTTTGAAGCCATCAAGATGGACACGGAGTTTGAGCTGAGCACGGACGACCGCTTTGGCGGGCTGCTGCTGGACCGAAAGCAACTGGCCAAATCGAACGAGTATTACCGCGAGATTCATCCCACCGAAGCGGACGAGGTGGATGCGCGGCTGGCCGAGGAGAAGGCCAAAGCCGAAGCGAAAACCAAGAGCGCGGCCGATGCCGCCGCCGCCAAAGCCACTTCCGTTGCGGCAGCAACGGCTGGAGAGGGAGCGTAACCGATGATCGAGGCCCCCATCTTCGTAACATGCGACCAGATCTTCGTTTTGCTCAAGCACTGGCTGGTGGGCTTTCTGCCCGCTGCGTGGCAGACTGCGGCTGGTGTGGTGCTTAGCGCCGCGGCCATCGTTTGCCTCTTTCCGGCGCTGTTTGCCCTGGCCGTGTGGTTGGAGCGCAAGGGGCTGGGCCGCATGCAGAATCGGCTTGGCCCCAACCGCGTGGGTCCCTTCGGCCTCCTGCAGCCGATTGCCGACGGCATCAAGTCGCTGACCAAGGAAGATATTGTTCCCCTGAGCGCCGATGCGGTGGTGCATTTTCTGGCGCCGGTGGTGCTGGTGGTTGCCGTCTTCATGGGCTTTGCGGTGCTGCCCATGGGGCGCAACATGGTGCTGGTGGATCTGGACGCCGGCCTGCTGTTCTTACTTTGCCATGGGCGCGTCCACGGAGCTGTGCTGTCTTCATGGCCGGATGGTCGAGCCGCAACAAGTATTCGCTGCTGGGCGCCATGCGCGCCGTGGCGCAGATGATCAGCTACGAGGTGCCGCTGCTGCTGTCGAGCGTGACCGTGGTGATGATCACCGGCTCGCTCTCGCTGACCAAAATCGTGGAGGCGCAGAACCACTACACCTGGGGCCTTCCGCACTGGTACATCTTCACGCCCTGGGGCCTGGCTGGCTTTGTCATGTATGCCATCGCGGCCACGGCGGAGACCAACCGCTCGCCATTCGACTTGCCCGAAGGCGAGTCGGAGCTGGTGGCCGGCTATCACACGGAGTATTCGGGCTTCAAGTTCGCGCTCTTCTTTCTGGGCGAGTACGTGGCCATGTTTTCCATCTCCGGCCTGGGCACCACGCTGTTTCTGGGCGGATGGTCCGCGCCGTTTTCATTCCTGACCTGGGTTCCGTCGTGGATCTGGTTCTTCTCCAAGTTGATGCTGTCGATCTTTGTCTTCATCTGGATGCGCGGAACGCTGCCGCGGCTCCGGCAGGATCAGCTGATGAACTTTGCCTGGAAGTTTGTCCTGCCCATGTGCCTTGTGAATCTGCTGGTGGCCGCGGTATGGCGTTTCCTGGGCGAGGGATGGCTGCGGTGGGTGGTCTGCTCGGCGATTCTGTTGCTGGCTTACGCGGGCATGGGCTTGGGGGAGATGCGGAGAAAGCACGTCTGGCCGAGGAGTTATCGCTATGCGGAGTGAATTCTGCTGGATTAAGTTTGTGGTTTCCGACCCTAGCCGCAAAAACAAAAACGCGGCGAGGGTGGGGCACCCAACATTGATGGCCGGCATGGAAAGGACGTGCAGCCGATGAGCTTTGTCTTCTATCTGATTGCGGCGCTCACGGTGGCCGGCGGCCTGGCGGCCATGGTGCTGAAGAACACCGTGCATTGCGCGCTGGCGCTGACCGTGGCCTTTGCCGGACTGGCGCTGTTGTTTCTGGATCTCGACGCGCAGTTTGCCGGCTTTGCGCAGATTCTGGTTTACATCGGCGCGGTGGCCATTCTGGTGGTCTTTGCGATTCTGCTGACCAAGGGCTCTGAAACTCCCAAAGGCGGCGTCTTCAGCCAGACCTGGCTGGCCGGCCTGGTAGTGGCCGCGGCGGTCTTTGCGGTGCTGGGCTGGGCGGTGCTCCAGACGGCGCCGATGCTGCCCAGGGCCACACCCGCGCCTTCGGTGACCGTGCAACAGATTGGCAATGCGCTGATGGGCCGTTACGTTTTGCCGCTGGAGATTGTGGCCGTGCTGTTGACCGCCGCGCTGATTGGCGCGGTGATCGTGGCCATGCACGAGAAAGAGGAATCCAAATGACGCCGCTGGCTGGTTATCTTCTGGTGGCCGCGCTGTTGTTTGCGATTGGCCTGGCCGGAGCGCTCACGCGGCGCAACGCCATCCTGGTGCTGATCGGCATTGAGTTGATGCTGAACGCGGCCAATTTGAATCTGATTGCCTTCTGGCGCTACGGGCCGCATCCGGAGGCGCTCACGGGGATGATGTTTGCGATTTTTTCGATTGCCGTGGCCGCGGCCGAGGCGGCTGTGGGGCTGGGGCTGGTGATTCAGATTCATCGTCATGCGCACACGACGGATTTGGACGCGATGAACAGGATGAAGGGGTGAGAGGTTGATGCAAGCGACAATTTCATTCACTCCGCAGTTGGCAGCTTCTCCCATCGCGGAGATTTTGTGGCTGATTCCCGCCGTGCCCGTCGTCGCATCCGGCGTGATCGCACTGCTCAAGCAGCCGCGCCGCAAGGCTGCCGCGGCTTTGTCCATCGGCTCACTGAGTTTCTCGCTCCTGCTCTCGCTGATTGCATTTGGACACGTTCTTGCCGGATGGACGCATGGCGTCGCCACGCGCGAGGTCGTCAACTTCACATGGATTCAAGTGGGCGCGGGCAATGTGGACCTGGGCTGGGTGCTCGATCCGCTCTCGGCCGTGATGCTGGTGATGGTCAGCTTTGTCGGCCTGCTCATCTTTATTTACTCCATCGGCTACATGAAGCACGACGAGAACTACACCCGCTTCTTCTGTTTCATGTCGCTCTTTGCCGGGGCGATGCTGGGCGTGGTGATCGCCAATAGCCTGCTGCTTCTCTTCATGTTCTGGGAGTTAGTCGGACTTACCTCTTACTTATTGATCGGCTTCTGGTATCAGAAACCCTCGGCTGCCGCTGCGGCGAAAAAAGCTTTCGTGACCACGCGCGTCGGCGATATTTTCTTTCTTCTCGGAATTGTCTGGCTCTTCGCGCAGACCGGCACGCTGCTCTTTTATAACAATGGCGCGGGCTCGTTGGAAGCTGGCGCATTGGCTGCATTGCTTTCGCAACATGCCGCACTTGGCCTGACCGCCGCGGGCGCGATTGGCCTGCTGATTTTCGCCGGAGCAGCGGGCAAGAGCGGCCAGTTGCCGCTGCACGTCTGGCTGCCGGACGCGATGGAAGGCCCCACGCCGGTCTCCGCGCTGATTCACGCCGCGACCATGGTGGCCGCGGGCGTCTATCTGATCGCGCGTGTTTATCCGCTGATGCAGGCGGGCGCGCTTGCCGGAGGAACCACGACCGCGCTCACTGTCGTCACCTGGGTTGGCGCATCGACGGCCGTCTTTGCCGCGCTGATTGCCGTCGCGCAGAACGACATCAAGCGCATCCTGGCCTACTCGACCGTTTCGCAACTGGGCTACATGATGGCCGGCCTGGGCATGGGCGGGGTTGCTGTCGGAATGTTCCACCTGATCACTCATGCCTTCTTCAAGGCGCTCTTGTTTATGGGCGCGGGCTCGGTGATTCACGGCTGCCATGAGGAGCAGGATATCCGTCGCATGGGTGGGCTGAAATCTGACATGCCGCTGACCTTCGCGACCTATGGGATAGGAATGTTGGCGCTGTGCGGCTTTCCGCTCTTGTCTGGTTTCTGGAGCAAGGACGGCATTCTGGAGGCGGCGCAGCACTGGAGCGTGGCTAAAACGCCATACTACATGCTGGTCTTTGGCGTGCTGCTGACGGCGTTTTATATGACCCGGCAGGTGGCTTACGTCTTCTACGGCCATTGGCGGGGAAGCAAGTCTGCGCATGAAAGCCCTGCGGTGATGACCGCGCCACTGGCGATTCTGGCCTTCTTTGCCATTGCGCTGGGATTGATTGGAACTCCCGCCTGGCCGTGGTTCAGAGCGTTTCTGGATGGCCGCGCGGCGGGCTTCGCGTGGCACGGGTTTATGGAACCCGGACTGTTGACGCTGATGGGCGCTTCCGCGCTTGTCGTCTTTCTAGGCCTGGGACTGGGATGGAAGCTATACGGCGACCGCTCTCCCAAGCCTGAGGCGCCGGATGCGATGGAGCAGGCCGCGCCTTTGGTCTGGAGCTGGTTGCACAACAAGCTCTATGTGGATGAACTGTATGGAGTGACGGTGATCGCTTTCTATGAGGGTTGGGCGCGCGTCTCGGACTGGCTCGACCGCCGGGTCTGGGGCGGCGTGGTGGCCGGAGTTGCGTGGACCTTCGGCCTGTGGGCGCGGTTGAACCGATTCCTGGATGACAACATCGTGGACGGCAGCTTCGACAAAGGCTGCGAGGAGCTGGGCGTAGGCGGCGGCCTGCTCTCGCGGGTGCAGACGGGCCGCGTGCAGACTTACCTGCGATTGCTGGCGCTGGCCGTGGTATTGCTGGCGGCAATTCTGATCTGGAGCAGCCGGGCATGAGCGGATTCCATGTATTGACGCTGTTGACCGTGCTGCCCCTGGCGGGGGCGGCGATTGCGCTCGTAGCCGGCAAACATGCGCGCGGCGTGGCTCTGATCACGACGCTCTTGAGCCTGGCTCTGGCGCTGGTGGTGTGGACGCAGTTGCCCGCGAACGGGAGTATCGGATTGGTCGAGCAGCACGCGTGGGCGCCTTCGCTGGGCATCGAGTATCGCCTGGGCGTGGATGGGCTGGGAGCGCTGATGCTGGTGCTTTCAGCCATCGTGACGCTGATGTCGGTCGATGCCGCGCATCGCGTTCATCATCAGCCGGGGCTTTACTTTGCTCTGGTGCTGCTGCTGGAATCTGGTCTCTTCGGTTCGTTTACGGCGCTCAATTTCTTTCACTGGTTTTTGTTCTGGGAGCTGAGCCTGATTCCCGCCTTCTTCCTCATCAAGCTGTGGGGTGGGTCGCGGCGCGGTCCGGCGGCGACACAGTTTCTTATTTACACCATGGCGGGCTCGGTAGCGTTGCTAGTGGCGTTTCTGGGCCTCTTTTTCGCAACAAAGAGTCCGCTTTTCGGTTACGCAAAGAGCATGGATTTCGGCTATCTGACGCAGTTGGCCTCGACGGGTGAACTGGATCGGTTAGTTACAGGGCCGGTCATGCTTTGGCTGGCCATCGGAGTGCTGGCCGGGTTTGCGGTCAAGGTGCCGATGTTTCCCTTCCACACCTGGCTGCCCGCGGCCTACGCCGAGGCGCCTTCGCCGGTGACTATGCTGTTGACCGGCGCGATGTCGAAGATGGGCGTTTATGGCCTGCTGCGCATTGCGCTGCCTTTGTTCGGCCACCAGATCGCGCAGATGCGCACGCCGCTGCTGGTGCTTGCCGTGGCTACGGTGGTGATGGGCGCCTGGGCGGCGGCTGCGCAGAAGGATTTGAAGCGCATCTTCGCTTACATGTCTGTGAATCACCTGGGCTATTGTCTGCTGGGCATCTTCGCGCTGGCGGTTCCGGCGGCTGGCGTTGGAATTGATACCGCCATGCAGACCAGCCAGAGGTTTGCCCTGGACGGCGTCATCTTCCAGATGTTCAACCATGGCATCACCGCGGCGGCGCTCTTCTGGTTTGTGGCCATGATGCAGGAGCGCACTGGCGGCCATCGCGGCATCGACCAATTTGGCGGCCTGCGGAAGCCCGCGCCGGTGCTGGCCGGACTGATGGGAATTGCGCTCTTCTCTTCGCTGGGATTGCCGGGGCTGAACGGCTTTCCCGGCGAGTTCCTCATCTTCCGCGGAGTCTTTCCGCTGGCCTGGGTCGCGGCAACGGTCTCGGTCCTGGGACTGCTGGTCACCGCGGCCGTGATTCTGACCGTGATTCAGAAGGTATTTGCCGGCCCTGTGCCGGAGCATTGCGTAGGCTTCCCTGATCTGCACCATGGTGAGCGGATGGCAATGGTGCCTGTGATTGGGCTGATGCTGCTGATCGGAATTCTTCCTTATCAGATGATTGTGGCGAGCGTGAACCCAACGGTGGTGAACCTCCTGGCGCACTGGAGATTTTAGATGCTTTTGCTATTTCATCCAAACTCGGTGTCGCTCTTGGCGTGGACGATCTATCTCTCGTTTGCTGGAGCGCTCGTGCTGGCGCTGTTGCCCAGGAACAAGCCGGCCTTGGCGCGCTGGCTGGCGCTGGCCGTGGCTGTGGCCGGGCTGGCGCTTGCCGTGCAAGGGTTTGTGGCCGGCATGGGGCAGGGAAGAGTGGTGCTGGTCGATCTGCCCTGGGTGCCGTCCATGGGGGTTCGCTTCCTGCTGGCCGCCGACGGCATCAGCCGCGTGCTGGTTCTGCTTACCGGCCTGGCCGCGGTCGCCGGAGTCCTCTTTAGTTGGAACATCGAGCTGCGCACCAACGAGTTTTTCGCCTTCTTTCTGGCGCTGATCGGCGGAGTCTACGGAGTCTTTCTCTCCTTCGATTTCTTCCTGCTTTTCGTCTTCTACGAGATCGCTATCGTTCCCAAATACTTCCTGATCGCCATCTGGGGCTCGACGCGTCGCGAGTATGGGGCCATGAAACTGGCCATCTATTCGTTCGTAGGCTCGGCAATGGTGCTCATCGGCCTGCTCGCGGCCTACACGACGGCTGGCAGCCATTCGACCACCCTCGACGCGCTGGCCCATGCCGGCCTTCCGGTCGGCTTTCAGATGTGGTGCTTCCCGCTCATCTTTGTCGGCTTTGCGATTCTGGCCGGCATGTGGCCCTTCCACACCTGGGCGCCTACCGGCCACGTCGCCGCTCCCACTGCCGCCTCGATGCTGCTTGCGGGCGTGGTTATGAAGCTGGGCGCTTATGGCTGCCTGCGCGTCGGCATTGCGCTCTTCCCGCGCGGCCTTGATCCGTGGGGCTTCTCGTTCATCGGCATCGGCTCCTGGCGAGATGTCTTCGCGGCGCTGGCGGTCATCGGCATCGTCTACGGCGCGCTGGTGGCTCTGGCGCAGACCGACTTCAAATTCGTCATCGGCTACTCCAGCGTCAGCCACATGGGGTTTGTGCTGCTCGGCCTTATGACGCTCAACCAGATCGGCATGACCGGCGCGGTGATGCAGATGTTCTCCCACGGCATCATCGCCGGGCTGCTCTTCGCCATCGTCGGGCGCATCGTCTACGACCGCACCCACACGCGGCAGTTGGCGGAGTTGGAGACGATGCACCTGTCGAAGCGTCTGCCCTTCGCCGCATGGGCCTTTGTGATTGCCGGACTGGCCTCGATCGGCATGCCGGGCTTCTCCGGCTTCGTTGCGGAGATGCAAGTGCTGATCGGCGCTTGGAAAGCGAACCCCTGGTGGGTTGCGGCAGCCGGCGTAGGCATCGTCGTCGGCGTGGCCTACACCTGGCGCGCGTTGCAGAAGGCATTCTTCAGCGATGCGCTGCCTGCCGCCCATGTTCTTGAGCAGGAACAAGGGCATCATTTCGCCCCCATCACCTGGCCTGAAGTTACCGGCGTCGCGCTGCTGGTCTCGGCCAGCCTGATCGTTGGCCTCTGGCCCAGAATCCTGCTCGACACCATAGAACCGGCAGTGAAGGCGCTGCTCGCGGGAGGTATGCAATGAACTACGCAGATCTCTTCCGCGTGACACTGCCGGAGACCATGCTGGAAGTTGCAGCGCTTGTTGTGCTGGTGGTCGATCTCGGCTTCCTGCGCAAGGCCGCCCTCAAGCTTCGCGTAACTGTGGCCGCAGTGCTGGGCGTAGCCGGTTGCGGCGCGGCGCTATGGGCGTTGCAAGTCTCTGCCGGTGCTGGTTACAGTTTCGACGGCGCTCTCGTTCTTGCACAGGGCGGATTCGTCGCAGTTGCGCAGGCTGGAATCCTGGTGCTAACTGCCCTCACGCTGTTGTTCCTGATCGACTCCGATTTCACGCGCCACGTAGGCGAGTTTGTTGCCGTTGTTCTGATGGCAGCATCGGGTGGTTTGCTTATTGCCGCTGCGCAAGATTTGCTCGTTATTTTTGTTGGGTTGGAACTCCTGAGTCTCGGCCTCTACATCATGACCGCATTTGCGAAGAATTCAGCCAAGAGTGCCGAGGCGGCTCTCAAGTATTACTTGTTCGGCGGAATGTCGGCAGCGTTTTTGCTGTTCGGTTTTAGCTATCTCTATGGAATTACCGGTTCGACAAACCTAGGCCAAATTTTCTTATTTCTTGCAACGGATGGTGGCGGATCGTTTTCGCTGTTGATCGTTGCTGTTGTGCTTATATTTGCAGGCCTGGGCTTCAAAGTAGCTGCGGTGCCATTCCATCTATGGGCACCGGATACTTATGAAGGTGCACCGGCTCCCGCTGCGGCGTTCATCGCTTCGGTTTCAAAGGTGGCTAGCTTCACTCTCTTGTTGAGTATCGGCTTCGCGAGTGAGCACATTCTGATCTCTGGAGGCGGGTTCTGGGCAAGATTTGGAGCCGGACTCGGTTCTCTTGGCTTTGGAATCTTGTGGAATGTGATTGTTCTAGTGATAGCGGCGTTGTCCATGGTCGTGGGAAATCTCGCAGCTTTGGCGCAGTACAGTGTGCGAAGGCTGCTGGCATATTCAGCGATTGCGCATGCAGGTTATCTGCTCTTGGGTATCGCGACGTATGCAGGTGATGTGGTCTCACACCTCCCGTTTTCCAGACCGAGCCCTACCACCGACGCCGTCCTCTACTACATCCTCACCTACGGCCTGACGACCATCGGCGCATTCGGCGTGGTCTCCGTTGTCGAGCGCGCCACCGGCAGCGACCGGCTCGACTCCTTCCTCGGCCTGCACAAGCGCAATCCACTGCTGGCGGCGGTATTGCTGGTGCTCTTCCTCTCGCTGGCTGGGATCCCACCGCTGGTCGGCTTCTGGGCGAAATTCAACTTGTTTGCCGCGGTACTCGGCGTCTCAGCCGGGCCAGTCCCGTTCACTCTCGTGGCCCTCGCAGTTGCCTTCAGCGCCGTCTCGCTCTACTACTACCTGCAAGTCCTCAAGCGAGCCTACGTGATGCCGGCTGTCGATGAGACGCCCGGCAACATAGGAAAGATCAAGGCCCATCCGGTCACCATGGCCGTGCTGCTGCTCATTGCCGCCGCTGTTGTGGTGCTGGGCTGCTTCCCGGCGCTGCTCCAAAACTGGATCGAGAGCTTCTATCCGGTACTGTAACTCGATTGAATGTGCTAAGAGGCTGCCGCGCTTTCTGCCGGCTTGATAAGCAAAGGCAAACTGTGAAACCGGATAACCCTGTGGAAAAGACCGGCGAAATTCAAGATTGTACCAGTTTCTCGGTTAATACATTACCTAAGTAATGTTTACCGTCAATATACACGCATAGTGGGCTCATAAAATTTAACTTAAAGTATTGTGGTGCAGCAAAAAGCTTGGTATCATTCTGGGAAGCTTGTGGGTACCAGAAAGTTCGCCTTTATATCGATCCGCCGCGACGGAGCCAGGCGAGTTCGCAGTATGTGCACATAACCGGGGCACGTTCACTAGCCAGGACGTCGGCCGCAGCCGGCCAGGAAAGGGTGAAAAATGAAGAAATTTGGAGTTCGCGCGATTTTGTCTATCTCTGCGTTTTGTGCTCTGTTGTTGTTGATTCCAATGACGGCTTACGCAGATACTGTTCTGAAGTCCATCAATTACTCGCCGTATGGTGCTGCAGAGGATAATGTGTACCCGTATGGTTTCACCGTCAATGGCAGCGCAGGCACCCTTCCTCTGATGTGTATCAGCTACGAGAGCGTCATCGACTACAACGAAACCTGGCACGCAACTGTCGTCTTTCCCACCACTACTTTGTATAAAGAAGAGGCTTATCTTTTCTCACTAGCTACCGCTAACGGCGCAACAGAGGCACAAATCATCGAAGCGCAGTTGGCGGCTTGGGAGTTAAACGATCCCAACTACGCAAGTGACGGCTTGTTGGGTGTCTTGGGCGCCGCCTTGTATGATCCTGCCGCTGGCGCGGGTTCCACTGTGTATGCGACTGGCGTGGGAGCTGACCTGACCGCCGCGGCGAATTTTGTCTTGGCCAATCCCAACGACCCTTCCTTCTACGACCACTACTTGATTTATCTTCCGGTAGACGGTTCCGAGAATCCTCTGGCAGATGGCACACCTCAGATTTTAATTGGGTTTTCGCCTGAGCCCAGCAGCCTGATCCTGCTCGGAAGTGGCCTGCTCGGTTTTGCAACATTCTTTTATCTCAAAAAGCGCAATGGCCTGAAAAACCTCTCCACGCGCGCCTGAAAAGAGGCTTTGGTAGTACGAATTCGCTGTTGGCCTGCCCTGGAAAGCGATATTGCTCGTCTTAGCCGTGGTGTGGAAGAGTGAGTTGCGGTATTTGCCTTTCTTGAAGAAGATTGAACGGTTGTGCGGCCGCGCAAGACTTTCCGGGAGCATCCAGGTAATACTGCACTGGTTACTTTGTTTTTCTGACGCAATTGAGCAGGCTGCCTCCCATCGTGTTAAGATTTCTTCGGATGGTCCCCATGTTGTCAGGCGGCGCCGGTCTTCGAGGATCCCGGATCCTCTGGAGAATCACCAGAAAGGATTTGCACGTGACGAAAAACCTTCTGAAGTACGCACTCGTGATGTTGGGTCTTGCGCTCGGTACATGCGATGCCGCCCATGCTCTTGCATTCGGACATAAAATTCCCGAAGTTGATCCTAGCCTGGCGATCGGCGCCCTCACGCTGCTTGCGGGATCGCTTGCGGTTCTGCGCGTCCGGCGCAAGAAGTAGACGGAACAAACACCGAAGCTGATGATGAAGCCAAACCGCGTCTCGACGGGGAAGAGCCATTCCCAGTCGATGCGGTTTTTTCTTTTGCCCCGCTATCTTCTTGGCCGCCTCTACCTATTAGCCGCAATTCTTGCGCTGGAAGCCGTGTTGATGGTTGGCGCTCTTCACATTGCGCCGCTTTTTCATATATATAGTCTATTTTCAATCGCGGTCGTTTCCTTTGCAGTGTTCCTGGGCCTCGGTCATCCCTGGTTGAAGATGCAGCGGGAGAATCTCCCTTTGGGGTTCATCTTCTTTGGCGGCTATCTGGCTTGCGTTGCCGCCGCGATCGGCATCCATGCCCTGGCGGCTCTCCACGGGGGCGATCTTCGCTTCTCTCATGCCGCGGCCATCGCCATCTCCGCGACATTTCTATTGAAAGTTCCGTTGCTGGCTTTGGCCTGCGTTCCGCTCCGCACCTGGCTCAGGATGCTACGCGCTTCCAGTCCGTTGTGGCTCTATGCCACTCTTGGTGGTATGGCCGCATGGTTTTTGTTTCATCCGGCTCAGAGCTTATGGACCGCATCGGGCTCCGATGCCGTTCGCATCGTGCAGACCTCTACCTTCGATTCGGTGCAGGCGGTTCTTCGCCGTGTTCTGCCCGATGCCGCCGCCGATGCCGCCACCTTTACGCTTGGAACTCCTCGTTTTTCCGGTGAGATTCTCCCCGGCTGTTCCGGGATGGAGGGTCTCGGACTGGTCCTTGCCTTTACTTCCATCTGGCTTTTGTATACCAGAAAAGAGTGCCGCTTCCCGCAGGCGCTTCTGCTCATCCCCTGCGGACTGGTATGTATCTGGGCGCTCAATGTCGTTCGGCTCGCTGCTCTGATCGTCATCGGCAGCACGATTAGTCCCGAAGTTGCCGAGGTTGGCTTCCACTCCCAGTTCGGCTGGATTGCATTTACCGCTGTCGCACTGGCTTTTTCCATGGCTACCCAAAGGCTTGCCTGGGTGCGAAAGGTTCCCTCCTCCGCTTTATGCGCCGCCGGCCAGCCTCGAAGTGACGGAGTGGAGATCGTCGCGGGCGCATCGGAGCAACAGGGCGAACACCGCGGAGAATCCCCGGCCATTCGCGCGTACCTGGTTCCGTTTCTTGCCATTCTGGCCGCATCGTTTATCTCCAAGGCGGCCTCCGGCTACTTTGAGTGGCTGTATCCATTGCGTTTTGTTGCCGCGGCCATCGTCCTCTGGTACTTCTGGACGGAGTTGAAAAAACTCAACTGGCGCTTTGGCTGGTTCGGGCCGGCCGCCGGCGCGGCTGTCTTTCTGGTGTGGATGGCGCCGTCCTGGTTGGCGTTGTTTGGGTTGGCGCATCAACATGCTGACAGTTCGCTGGGCCCGGCGCTGGCGGCTCTTTCGCCCACTGCCCGCTGGACCTGGATTGGCTTCCGCGTTGCCGCCGCGGTCGTCACCGTGCCCATCGCCGAGGAGTTGGCCTTTCGCGGCTATCTGACGCGCCGGTTGATCAACCGGGAGTTTGACAGCGTCTCCTTTACCAGCCTGACGCTGCTCTCCATCTGCCTGTCCTCTGCTGTCTTCGGCCTGGAGCACATGAAAAACCTGATGGATTGGCAACACCTGGCGCTCGGCACTCTGGCCGGCCTGGCGTTTGCCGCCGCGCTGCGCTGGCGGGGACGCATGGGCGATGCCGTCATAGCGCACGCCGTCAGCAATCTGTTGCTGGCCGCCTGGGTTCTCGGATTTGGCGACTGGGCGCAGTGGTAAGGCTGTTTCGCGCTCGCCTCCTCATGCCGCGCTTTTTTCTGCGTCGCTCTTAAGGAGCTCTGATTAAGTCCATTCTGTCAGACAAACATTCCCTCAGGGGCTAAAGCCCGCGTTGATTTTGCATCCTTTGTGGCACGGATAAATCCGTGCCCTTTCAAAACAGCGACTTAATCAGAGCTTCCCCAGGCTTTCCAATGCAGCTTTGCCGCATCATGGAGCGAAGTTCGTGCGCGTGCAATTAGATTAGAACGATGGGGCGAGAGCAAGCCAAGTGGAGGCAGGAACTCAGCGCGATGGTGGCGCTGGCGTTTCCGGTGGTGTTGAGCGAGCTGGGCTGGATGGCCCAGGGCATCGTGGACATCATCATGGTAGGCAGGCTGGGGCCGGCGGCTATCGGCGCGGTGGCATTGGGCAATGCCGTCTACTACACGCCGGCGCTGTTCGGCATCGGCATATTGCTGGGTCTGGATACGCTGGTGGCGCAGGCCTACGGGCGCAAAGACCACGACGAGTGCCACCGCTGGCTGGCCCAGGGCGTGTGGCTGGCGTGCATCGCGACGCCGCCGCTGATGTTGCTGATTGCGCTGGCCAGTTATGGCTTTGCCCCCTTCGGCATTACGCCGCAGGTGGCTGTGCCAGCCGCCGCCTACCTGCGCATTCTCAACTGGGGCACGCTGCCGCTGCTGCTCTACGCCGGCACACGCCGCTACCTGCAAGGCGTAGGCGACGTGCGCGTCATTACCGTGACCTATGTCGGGGCCAACCTGATCAATTGGTTCGGCAATTGGGTGCTTATCTACGGAAAGTGGGGAATGCCCGCACTGGGCGTGAACGGCTCGGCTATCTCCACGTTGATCGCGCGCATCTTCATGGCTGTCGCGCTGCTGGGTTTTGCCTGGCGCTACGAGCGCAAGCGCGGCCATCCGCTCTTCCGCCACTGGGCCGGACCCAGCCTGGCCCGGCTCCGGGAGCTGGCGCGCCTGGGCGTTCCGGCGGCAGGACAGATCGTGTTAGAAGTTGGCGCGTGGAACCTGGCTACGCTTTCAGCCGGATGGTTGACGCCCGTGGCCCTGGCCACCCACCAGATTGCCCTCAACTACGCCAGCCTCACCTACATGGTCCCGTGTGGCATCTCCGCGGCAGCAGCGATCAGCGTCGGACACGCCGTGGGCGCGGGCGATCCCGAGCGGGCGCGCCGCGCCGGTTGGCTCGCCCTGGGGCTGGGCACCGGGTTCATGCTGCTGGCCGCGGTGGTCTTTCTCACCGCGCCGGGACCGCTGATTGCCCTCTATACGCGCGACCCGCGGGTGATGGCCGTGGGGCCCAGCCTGCTGGGCCTGGCGGCGGCCTTCCAGATCTTCGACGGCATTCAGACCGTCTCCACTGGAGCGCTGCGCGGACTGGGCGAGACGCGAGTTCCCATGCTGGCCAACCTGGCGGGCTATTGGGTGCTGGGGTTGCCGTTGGGCCTCACTCTGTGCTTTGGGCTTCACTGGGGCATCTACGGCCTGTGGATCGGCCTCACGTCGGCCTTGATCGTCATCGCCACGACGCTGCTGCTGCGCTGGCGGCGGGACTCGGCGCGCCTGGCGCTAATTTCCTGACATCAATAAAGTTGCCGCTGCCCGGAATGATTCTGTTCCCATCTTTTACGGCGCAGTGTTCTCTTCAGAGGGCACTGAACATAAACACTATGGCCACGAGCTGAGACGCAGGCCTGCGCAAGTGACTATAATGAAAGCAGAGCGAAAGATAGATTCTTTCCCGAATTTATTGGAAGGGAATTTCCGCCAAATGGCGACAGGCACTCCTGCCCTGGGCGAACAACAGGGCGCATTGGACGCATGCAAGCGCGTCTCAAACGTATTCAGCATCAATGTAGCGACGGTGAACGGCTCCGGTTCGCAATCCGCCAATAGCGTTTTGCTGAAGAGCATCTTTGGAATGGGGGTTCCCGTCAGCGGGAAGAATCTTTTCCCCTCCAACATAGCCGGACAGCCAACCTGGTATCTGATCCGCGCCAGCAAGGACGGATATGTCGCGCGCAAGCGCGACTCCGAGATTCTGGTGGCGCTCAATCCGGAGACCGCGCAGGCAGATGTACTGGCTCTGCCAGTGGGCGGCGTGGCCATCTACGAGGAGAATTTCAAGCTCGAACAGACGCGCGGCGACGTGATTTTCTATCCCGTGCCCTTTGACAAGATCACGGCCTCCATCTGTCCCGAGGCCAAGCTGCGCAAGCTGGTCAGGAACATGGTCTACGTGGGCGTCGTTGCCCAGTTGCTGGCCATCGATCTTGACGTGATCGAGAAGAATTTGCGCCAGCAATTTTCCAAAAAGCAGAAGGCTTTCGACCTGAACTTCGGCGGAGTCAAGGCGGGCTTTGACTATGCCCAGGCGAATTTGACCAAGAGGGATCCGTTCATCATTGAGCGGATGAACAAAACCGCGGGCAAAATCATCATAGACGGCAATGCGGCCTGCGGCATGGGTGCGGTCTTTGCCGGCGTGACTGTGGTCGCCTGGTACCCGATTACGCCCTCCACCTCGGTGATCGAGTCCACGAACGCCTTGCTCAATAAGCTGCGCCTTACGCCGGAAGGCAAGGCGACATTTGCCGTGATCCAGGCGGAGGACGAGTTGGCCGCCATCGGCATGGTGCTGGGAGCGGGTTGGGCCGGCGCCCGTTCGATGACCGCAACCTCCGGCCCCGGCATGTCGCTGATGGCCGAGTTTTCCGGCCTGGGTTACTATGCCGAGATTCCCGGCGTGATTATCAACGTGCAGCGCACCGGGCCTTCGACAGGCATGCCCACGCGCACCCAGCAGGCCGATCTGCTCTCGGCGGCCTTCCTGTCGCACGGCGACACCAGGCATCCGATTCTGCTGCCCGGCACGGTCAAGGAGTGCTTCGAGTTGACCATGGCGGCCTTTGACCTGGCAGAGCGCATGCAGACCCCGGTCTTTGTCCTCACCGATACGGATTTGGGCATGAACAACTGGATGTCTGAGCCGTTCGATTATCCCGCCAAGCCGCTGGATCGCGGCAAGGTGCTCACTGCCGAGGATTTGGAGCGGCTGGGCGGCTTTGCCCGCTACCGCGACGTGGACGGCGACGCCATCGGCTGGCGCACCCTGCCCGGTACGCGCCACCCCAAGGCTTCGTACTTCACACGCGGCTCAGGACACACCGACGCAGCCAAATACACCGAGAACCCGGTGGAGTACCAGGCAGTGATGGACCGGCTGGCGCGCAAGTTCGAGACTATGCGTGAACTGGTTCCCGCCCCGGTCGTGGTCAGGAACGGAAGCTCGAAGATCGGTTTCCTGGCCTTCGGCTCCACGGATTGCGCCCTGCTCGAAAGCCTCGACCAGATCAAGCGACGCTATGGCAAAGACGCGGATTATCTGCGTATCCGCGCCTTTCCCTTCGCCCACGCGATTCACGACTTTGTGGCCGCGCACGAGCGCATTTATGTGGTCGAGCAGAACCGCGACGCGCAGTTGGCCAGTTTGCTCAAGCTCGATCTTCCCGCCGGCCAGGTGACCAAACTGCGCAACATTCTCCACTACAACGGATTGCCGGTGGACGCCGAATCCATCACCGGACAATTTGCGAATCAGGAGGGCCTCTAAATGGCAACCGCTGCTGCTCCAACTCCCAAAGTCAATCGCCTCGGCCTTCCCATTGTTGATTATCGCGGCGGCAAGAGCACGCTGTGCGCCGGCTGCGGCCACAACGCCATCTCCGAGCGCATCGTCGACGCTTTGTTCGAGATGGGCGTCGAGCCGGAACGAGTGATGAAGATGAGCGGCATCGGCTGCTCGTCCAAGAGCCCGGCCTACTTCCTGAGCCGCTCACACAGCTTTAACGGCGTCCATGGGCGCATGCCGGCCATCTCCACCGGCGCCATCCTGGCTAACCACACAATGACGACGATTGGCGTCTCCGGCGACGGCGACACGGCCTCCATCGGCATGGGTCAATTCGTTCACCTCATGCGCCGCAACCTGCCCATGATCTACATCGTCGAGGACAACGGCGTCTATGGACTCACCAAGGGCCAGTTCTCGGCCACCGCCGATCTCGGCTCCACGCTCAAGACCGGAGTGGTCAACGATCTGCCCGCCATCGACACCTGCGCACTGGCCATCCAGTTGGGCGCAACCTTTGTGGGCCGCTCCTTCTCCGGCGACAAGAAGCAGTTGCTCTCCATGCTCAAGGCCGCCATCGCCCACAAGGGCACAGTGATGCTCGACGTCATCAGCCCCTGCGTCACCTTCAACGACCACGAAGGCTCTACCAAAAGCTACAAATTCATGCAAGACAAGGACTCGCCCATCAACGAGATCGGCTTCGTGCCCAGCTTTGAGGAGATTCACGTCGATTATGATTCGGGCGAGATATACGACGTGCAGATGTACGACGGTTCCAGCATGCGCCTGCGCAAACTGCGCGAAGACTACAATCCCACCGACAAAGCCAACGCCGTGCGCACGCTGATGGAGTCGGCGGCGAACGACGAAATCCTCACCGGCGTCTTCTACATCAACACTACGCAACCGACCTTCATCGACCTGATGAACCTGGTGGATCAGCCGCTGGGAACCCTGCCCGAGTCACTGACACGGCCGCCCAAATCGGCCCTGGATGCCTTGATGGCCAACCACAAGTAGCTGCTGCCTGCCAGCAAATGCCAACAGAAAAGCCCCGCAATCGCGGGGCTTTTCGGCTTTCGAGAGAAGTTTTTCTCCGCTTGGTTGCCTTCTCAGTGCGCCGTTGAAATCCGCACGCCCATCCCATTCAGCTTGGCTCGTGCCTGGGCCGCTTCAGGAGTTTGCGGGTGGCGCTTGTTGAGCAGGCGCAGCTCGGTGATGGCAGCTTGCCTCTTGTTCATCTGCAGCAGCGCCAGCCCCTTGCGCAGTTGCGCGGCGGGAGCCTTGGAGTTGCCGGGAAAGCCTTCCAGCACGGCGTTATAGGCCTTCACCGCGTCATCGTACTTCTTCTGCCTGTAGTCGATCTCGCCCTGGTAAAACTGGGCCGTGCCGGCCATATCGTCCATCGGGTAGTAATGAATCACGTCCTGAAACTCACCTGACGCCACATCGTACTTTGCGGCGTTGTAGTCGCTCACACCGGCCTGGAAGGTCTCCTTGAGCGGCGGCGTCTGATTCACGGCCGGAGCGGCAGCAAGAGAACCGCCGCCCGGAGCTGCGACGCTCGTCGCGGGAGCTGGAGGCGGAGTCTGGATGTTCTGCAACTGCGCCTGCATATCCTGGATCGATTTATCCAGCTTGGCGATGCGCGACTTCAGCTCGTCCACCGAGTCGTTCAGCGCCTGCACCTGACCGGCGGAGGCGTCCAGCTTGCCGTTGGTCGCGTCGCTTTCAGCGGCGATACTCTTCTGCAAGGCGTTAACGGCCGCGGTCATCTGGGTGGCGTTGTCCGCGGTCTGCTGCGCCAGGTTTTGCAGCACGCCGAAACGCGTGTCGAGCGTCGACTGGATTCGCTGCACCATGTCCAGGAGTTGCTGCACCTGAGTTTGCAGCTCGATGATCTCCTTCGACGTGGCGCGGGCCGGCGCCGGAGCGATGGCCAGAAGCAGGGCAAGAACCACTGCCGCCAGAAGACGAATGTGAAGTGTGTGCGATTTTTGCATGACTCACCTATGAAGAGATAGTGAACAGAGGTTGGTGAACAGTGTTCAGCTGGGCAGGAGTGTCGGGAACAAGCATGAGCAAACTCCAGTTGAATTGTGGATCAATTCCCATTGCTCACTAATCACTGACCACTGTTCACTGTTATTCTACTGGGCCAGCGTGAATCCGGCGCGGCGGTTTTGTTGCCAGCACGCCTCGGTCGACTCGGAACAGAAGGGCTTCTCCTTGCCGTAGCTGACCACGCGGATGCGGCTGGCCGCCACTCCGGCCGTGACCAGGGCATTCCTGGCCGCATCGGCGCGGTTCTGGCCCAGCGCCAGATTGTACTCGTTGGAGCCTCGCTCGTCGCAGTAGCCGCCGATCACAATCTTGAGATCAGGATGGCTCACCAGGTAGGAGGCGTCGCGCGACAGCGTGGCCTGCGCATCGCTGCGGATATCGTAGGCATCATAGTCGAAGAAGATGTCCTGAACATTAGCCTTGAAAGCCTCCTCCGCGCTCATCGAGGTGGAGGGCACCTCCACGGCCGGCGGAGCATTCACGATCACACTTGCGGTAGCCTCGGCTGTGCCACCGTCGCCTTTCGCCACCAGATGGTAAGTGGTCGATGCCGAGGGAGTCACAGTCTTAACGCCGGAGGTGGGAACGTCGCCGATGCCATCGATGGATACCGTGACGGCATCCGTCGTATGCCAGCTCAGTTGCACCTGGTCGCCGGCCGAGATCTGCGCGGGAGTTGCGGTGAACTGCGCGGTAGGCGCGGCTGCGGTTGCCGCCGGAGCAGTCTCCGAAGAGGGAACATGCGATGGTTTCTTGCCGCAACCTGCAACAGCGATCATGGCGACAAGCAGAACAGCGGGGACGAAAATGCGATTCAGTCGGTTCAATGGATAACTCCTTCCGCAGATTCAATGGTTACGTAAACATCATATTGCAGAAAACCGGGATATTTCACGCGGCGAGCCCTGCCGCCTCCTGACCTTCCGCCTTCGGGATTCATTTCCAACTCCAGTTGGGCATGAAGTTGTTGCCCGTCTGGGTCAGTTGATGCTGCTCTGTGCCGTCGGCCAGCATGGTCCAGATCTGGCTGCGCCCGCCGATGGCCCGCTCAAAGACGATGTGCCGGTTGTCCGGCGCCCAGGAGGGGAAGTCGTTGCTGCCTGCCTCGTGGGTCAGTTGCAGCCAGCGCTTGCTGGCGATGTCCATCACGTAGATGTCCTGCCCGCCGGGCGCGCCCGGGCCGTATTTGCGGTTCCAACTGAAGGTCAGTAACTGGCCGTTGGGCGCCCACGAGGGCGAAATCGCATAGCCCCCGTCGGTCAGCCGCTGCACGTTGGCGCCGTCCTGGTCCATGGTGTAGATCTGCGGCAACCCGGTGCGCCCGCTCACCCACGCCAACTGGGCGTTCGTCCGCGGATTCCAGGCGGGCGCCACGTTGGGTCCGGCGAAGCTGGTGAGCTTGCGCAGATTGGCTCCGCTCGCGTCGGCCATCCAAATCTCCGGATTGCCGGAGCGCGACGATGAGAAGGCGATCCGCGTCCCGTCGTCTGACCAGGCGGGAGACTGGTTGCTCCCCCCGGCCGTGCCTGCCGGAAAGCTCACCAGCCGCCCAAGTTCCAGCGAATACATCCTGATGGCCCATCCATCGCGGCCCAGGGAAGCGAAGGCGATCCGCGTGTTGTCCGGCGAGATGCGCGGCGAGAGCGAAATCGTCCCCAGGTGCGTGACTGCGTGCTGATTCTGCCCGTCGTAGTCCATCTCCCAAATCTCTTTGGTTCCGCTGCGCGAGCTGACGAAATAAATCTTCGTCTCGGCGATGCCGTTGATGCCGCCGCCCAGCCGCAGAATAATCTCATCGGCAAAGCGGTGCGCGATGGTCCGCGCCATATCCTCGCTGGCCTCTTCGTTGTACTGCTTGCCCAGCACCTGCGGGCTGACGGTGTTGCGGGCATCGTCGAGCCAGCCGTAAACCACCAGTCGCCCATTGGTGGCCGAGAGCGCGCCGAAGGCTACCATGGCCGCGTTGGCCGGCGCCGCCGACCACTCCGTCAGGTTGATCTCGCTTGGGGAGCCGGGCGTGGTTTGCGGAATCATGCTCTTCGAGACGAGGTCGAAGATGCCCGCGTTGGCCAGATCGTTGTAGAGCGTGGCGTCAAAGGTTGCCTTCAAGGCAGGCGTCTGGGGATCTGCACCGACCGGCTTGAAGTCCGCCGCCGCAATACGGATGCGCTCATTGCCCAGATTCGAGCCGGTGTGAATCCAGTCCTGCGCCGTGGCGGGCAGGGCTGCCAAGGCCGCCAGAACCATTAGAAAAATGGGGAAAAGCCGGGAATGAGCTTTCATGCAGTGAGCAATCCTTCCTCGGTTAAGGTGTGTATATTCTTCGCAGTCTCTGAGATACAGTCAACCTTGCCGCCGAGCAGCTTTGCCTTTCGGTTGGGAAGAGCCGCCCGCGACCATAACTCCATTCTACTGCCTCACTTGCCCGCTGCCTGATGCAAACCTAATACTCACAATAATAAGACGTCATGAGCGTGTTTTGGTTATATTGCGAGGGCAGCGCGCCGAATGTATCCACGCGCTGCGCCGCGCGCAGGCAGGAGCGGTCCAGAGTCGTGCTTCCGCTGGTTTGACTCATCTGCACGTTGCTCACGCTGCCGTCGCGGTGAATGGCGAACTGGATGTAAGCCCTGGCTCCGCGCGGCGTATGCGGGTCAACCTCCGGCTTGTACCAACTTGAGGCCATCTTGCGATTGAGGTTGTCCACATACCAGCCAAAGCGAGTGCCGAAGTCGCTGTCGCTGACTGTCGTCTGGCCGCTGGTGAAGCCCTGCGTTTGCATCGACCGAGGCATTGACGACCCCGCCTGTTCGCCGTATTGCGCCCGGTCGTTTTCCAGCGGCTGATGCTGCGGTGTCTTGCGCACGGTCTCCTGTTGCGGCTTCTTCTGCTTGCCGGCAATGGGAATCGCCGTCTCGTCCACCACTTGCTTCGCCTTGGGAGTGGGCGCGGCCGGCGCCTGGCTGGGTGTCTCCGTGGCCAGCACGTTCTCATTGGGCGGCTGATCGGAGGGCAAGGGAAGGGCACTGGTCAGGGTCACCTGAATCGCTCCGCCGCTTCCCGCGCTGCCCCACTGGCTGTGATGGAAAAGGCCGGCAAGAAGGCCATACGTCAACAAGCTCACAGCCAGCGCGCCGTGCAGCAACAGCGATCCCGCCGCCGGGGCAGCCATCGGCTCCGGCGTCAGTTCCCGCTCCAGTTGCTCGCCGCCATCCAGCAGACTGTTCATGTACCCTTCCGAAAGCCCAACCCGTCAGCCTCTCCGCTGACTTGCCGGCTCGCCGGCTCCCTAAAATCCCATCGCCCCGATTCCCTTGGTATCCAGCGGCTGCGTCACAATCGAGATGTTGGTGATCCCCGCCTGCTTCACCGCGTCCATCACCGTGGCAAAGGCCCCAAACGGAACCCGCTCGTCGGCGCGCAGATAGATCACCTGCTTTACCAGGTTTTGGCGCGCCGGATCGGTCTCCGCATGATGCAGCTTTCCCGCCAGCTCGTGAATGTTTACCAACTGATCGCCTAGAAAAACTCTCTGATCGCGGTCGATGGTCACCACCAGCCGCTGTTCGGTAATCTCCTTGACAGTCCGCGTCTTGGGCACGGCCACTTCAATCCCCGACTGCAGGACAGGCACGCTGATCATGAAGATCACCAGCAGCACCAGCACCACGTCCACCAGCGGCGTGATGTTGATCTCCGCCAGAGAAGTCCGGGTCTGGCCGCTGTTACTTGTAAAGGCCACGGTCCACCTCCCGGCCTGCATCCCTGGCCGGTTCACGCGCCCCTTCAGCGTTTGCCGTCCGCGCAGGCCCCGCCACGCGCACCGGAATCTCTTCCAGCGAATTCAGCAGTTCGCGGCAGAAGTCGTCGATAGCCGCGGCAAAGACCCTGATCCGCGTGGTGAACTGGTTGTATGCAATTACCGCCGGCACGGCCACAAACAGCCCCGCCGCGGTGGTAATCAGCGCCTCGCTGATGCCCGGCGCCACGGCGCGCAACGTGGCCGCTCCCGCCGTGCCCAGCCCGTGAAAGGCGTCGATAATCCCCATCACCGTGCCAAACAGCCCCACGAACGGGCTTGCGGACGCAATGGTCGCCAGCCAGGTCAGCCGCCGTTCCAGGCTGGTTACAGCCTCGCTCGCCGCCGTCTGCGCCGACCGCTCCAGCGGCGCCAGATTGCGCGGCGGTCCCGAGCCGCCCGTCTGCCGCTTGTAGGTCTCGTACACCTCATCGAATACCTGCGCCAACGGGCTCGCCTTGCACTCCGCGGCTACCGTAGCCATCTCCTGCAGCCGCGTCGCCGTGCGGAAGGCGCGGATAAACCGACGGCTCTCTTTGGTCGCGTGGTCGAAGGTAATCGTCTTGCGGATAATCACGGCCCACGAGTAGAGGCTGGCAATCGCCAGCAGCACCAGCACGGCCATCGCAACCGGGCCGCTGTTCAGGACCATCTCCACCAGCGCGCTCGAATTCTGCGCTACCGACTGCGTTCCCTGGGCCGCGCCGCCATCAGCCGGCACTTGAAAGAGCAATGCAGCAATCAAAATCGGAGTTCACCTCACCTTTAACGGTAGCAGACACCGTCTCCCGCTCCAAGTTATCTATCTGGTCCCCCCAGCGGCTTTCCGGATTCATCTCCAAGCCAGAAGTGCCGTCCTTCATGCTATGCTGCGCACGGAAACCTGTTATGTTTTTTGTGCATTCCGATCTGATTACAAATGATCGAAGTACAATTACCATGTTTTCCTGAGCGAAGTTTGGCATGTATTTGTGACAAACGGAGTCGAAGGACCTGCGGTTGTCTTTTTGAACTGAGTGCCACAAAAGCTCCGTGCCCCATCCATTTCGCGTTCTTTGCGGAATGGGTGGGAAACTGCGAACCACGAACCGTCTTTTTCGGGAGACTTTCTCAACCATGCTCGTCGAACTGCGCGCTGAAAACTACGCCGTCATCGATCACGCCATCGCCGCCTTCGGCCCCGGGCTCAACCTGCTCACCGGCGAAACCGGTGCGGGCAAATCCATCCTCGTCGATGCGCTGGCCCTTCTGATGGGCGGCAAATCATCCGCCGAAGTAGTCCGCCACGGGGCAGACAAGGCCGTCGTCTCCTGCGTCTTTGAATCCACCCCCAACGCCGAGACCATCCTCGAAGAAAACGGCATCGACTCCGGCGGCAACGACGTCATCCTGCGCCGCGAAATCATGGCCACAGGCAAAGGCCGCGTCTTCGTCAACAACCAGCCGGCCACAGTTGCAGTACTCCGCCAGCTTGCCCCCGAGCTGGCCCTGGTCCATGCCCAGAGCGAGAGCCTCAGCTCCTTCGACCAGGCCCAGCAACGCGCCCTCCTTGACCGCTTTGGCGGCCTCTCGACGGACGCCGTCACTGAAGCCCACGCCCGCTGGCGCTCGGCCGCAGCCAAGCTCGACGATCTGCTCCTCGGCGAGCAGGACCGCCTGCGCATGGTCGATCTCTGGAGCTATCAGAGCAAGGAAATTGAAGCCGCCCGCCTCGAATCCGCCGAAGACGAGGCACTTGAAACCGAAAAGCGCGTTCTCGCCAACGCGGAAAAACTCTACGCCGCCGCCATGGGCGCCTTCGAGGAGCTCTACGAAGGCGGCGCATCAGCCGAGGTTGCCCTGCGCGCCGCCCTGCGCAACGTCGAGGAGCTGGCCCGTTACGACAACCGCTTCACCGAGGCCGCCCAGCAGCTTGCCGCTGCCCGCGCCACGGTCGGCGACGTGGCTGCAAGCCTGCGCGACTACGCCGAGGCCATCAACGCCTCGCCCGAGCGCCTCGCCGAGATCGAAGATCGCCTGGCCCTGCTCGACCGCCTCAAGCGCAAGTACGGCAAGACCATCGCCGAGGTCATCAGTTTTGGCGAAGAGGTTGCCCGCAAGCTGGCCGAAGTTGAAGACCGCGACGAAATCCTGAAGACACTTCGCGCTGAGCTGGATGCCGCCGCAGCAACCTACCGCGTCGCGGCCCAGGCACTCAGCGTCGAGCGCAAAGCCGCCGCAACCAGGCTGGCCAAGCTGGCCGAAGCCCAGATAAACTCGCTGGCCATGAAGGTGAAATTCGAGGTTGCCGTTACTGCGGCTGAACCGGAATCTCACTGGACCGCCAGCGGCTGGGACACGGTCGAATACCGCATCGCCACCAACCCCGGCGAGCCCCTCAAGCCGCTGCACGAGATCGCCTCCGGCGGCGAGATGTCGCGTGTCATGCTGGCCCTCAAAGTCAGCGTCGAAGAGGGCCAAACAAAACCAAATGCAGCCAAGCCCAAAACCAAGACTCCTACCCCTCGGACACTGGTTTTTGATGAAATCGACATCGGCATCGGCGGACGCGCCGCGGAAGCCGTCGGCCAAAAGCTCAAATCCCTCAGCCGCGGCCAGCAGGTCCTGTGCGTGACGCACCTGCCCCAGATTGCCGCCTTTGCCGACCAACACTTCGTCGTAGATAAGCGCGAATCCGACGGCCGCACCAAGATGCAAATCCGCCTCCTCGACGACCGCGCCCGCACCCACGAAGTAGCAAGAATGGTCTCCGGCGCAAAGGTCACCGAAACCAGCCTGCAGCACGCCGCCCAGATGATCGCCGCCAGCCGGTAAGATGGACGGAAGCGACGCCAGTCGCAAGACCGTGCAAGAATCTAGCCTTGCCGTGCTAACCGCTCGTGTTTCTCCGCGTCCGTAATCAAACGGTAATCTTTTCCACACGCTCCCCCGCCAAGGAGATCAACTGATGAGGCAGAAAGCCACCAGGATAGCTTTTGCACTTGCAGCCCTAATCCTTTTCTTCCCGATCCCGGCTCTGCTGCTTGCGCAAACCCCCGCAGCCGCCACACTCTCCGGCAAAGTCACCGACCCTTCCGGCCAGCCCGTCTCCAACGCCAAAATCACCGTCAAGAACCTGGAGACCGGCCAATCCGCCGAAACCCAAACCAACCCGGATGGCGCGTACTCGCTTGCCAACCTCGCGCCCGGAACCTACGAAATCTCCGTCACGGCAGCAGCCTTTGACACTAAGACAACCAGAGTAACGCTCCCAGCATCCCAGCAATATTCATTGGATTTGGTTCTCGTTCCCGCCGCTGCGCATCCGGAATCGCTGCCCAACGCGCCCTCCGCGACTCCGGCATCGCCTTCGCTTTCGGACCTGGGTTTTGCGCCGCAAGAGTCGAAACCCAATGCGCAGCTACAAGCCCTGCTCGACAAGCGAACGGAGATGCTGAAGATTCATCAACGGCTCGGGCTGATCACGACCATTCCAATGGCCGCCTCTCTGATTACCGGTCCCATGGCCAAGGCCAAGGGGAAAAACGGCCAGCCGATTACCGAGCCGACGAATGCAAATCTCGACTTTCATGCCGCGCTCGGCGGAGCAACCACGGTGCTCTACTTCACCTCCGCCTACTATGCGATCCGCGCGCCCAAGGTGCCAGGCACGGAGAAACATGGCGCCATTCGTTGGCATGAAGCATTGTCGTTTGTTCATGGGCCGGGGATGATCCTCACTCCGGCCCTGGGAATCATGGCTTACAAGCAGGAGAACGCCGGCGAAAAGGTGCATGGCATTGCATCAGCGCATGGCGCTGTGGCCTATACCACGGCCATTGCTTACGGCGCCTCGATCGTCGCCGTATCGTGGCCCATCCACTGGAAGTTCTGGGAGAAACAATGAAGAAGATGATTCTGCTTGCTCTCCTGCTCTTCGCGTTCCCGATATTGGCGCAGCCTGATACACAATGGGTTATTGAGCAATCCACGCTCACGTATCACATGAGTCATCCCATGCATCAAGTGGACGGCGTAAGCCATGCCGCAAAGGGGAAGGGAATCTGCCACGCCGGGCAATGCGACTTTCTGATTGCGGCTCCCGTCAAATCCTTCGACTCCGGCGACACCAATCGCGATCTGCACATGATTGAGGCGACGCGCGGCGCGCAGTTTCCGATGGTAATTGTGCGCACGCATTTTTCCCAGGATGAGGTCGCATCAGCAACCATCTATGCCGATCTTGAAGTCCAGCTCGCCGGCCAAACTGCACGCTACGCACATGTACCGCTCCAACGTGTAACGCAGGGCAAGAACGTGCGCATTACGGGAACAATTCCGGCCTTATGTTCCGATTACAAAATCGTTCGTCCTTCCTTCCTCACCGTGCCTATCAAAAACGAAATTCCCGTCCGTGTCGATATCACCTGGCGACCGATGTAGGTATTGATTGTTGCCAACTGAGTTATTCTCAACTCTGCCGGAAATGGCAAGCCGGAGGGCATGTTTCTATGAAGGAGTTGCCACTGTCAAAGGTCTACCAGTTGCTTGAACCGGGGCCGGTGGTTCTGCTGACCACTGCCCGCAAAAGCCGCGCCAACGTGATGGCGATGTCGTGGCACATGATGGTAGAGTTCGAGCCGCCGCTGATCGCATGTGTTGTCAGCAACGCCAATTACAGCCATGCCGCTTTGCGGGCGACGAAAGAGTGCGTGATTGCTATTCCGGCGCTGGAACTGGCGCGCAAGGTTGTGGGAGTCGGCAACTGCTCGGGCCGAGACGTGGACAAATTCAAGAGATTCGGCTTGACGCCGATGCCGGCCAAGCGCGTGGCGCCGCCTCTGGTGGCCGAGTGCTTCGCAAATCTTGAATGTAGGGTTGTCGATACCCATCTGGTGAACAAGTACAACCTCTTCATTCTGGAGGTCCTCAAGGCCTGGTCCGATCCGGCGCAGAAGGAACCCAAGACCATCCACCATCACGGATACGGCAGGTTCGTAGTGGATGGGGAACGGATAAGGCTCAAGTCGAAGATGCCGTAGGGGTTGCGCACGTCCGCTTGAAGGTCTTATCTATCTGTAGGCCGCCGAGCGCTCAATGCACATTACCCTAAATGTGATGCACGTCACATACACTCGTGCTGTTCCATAGCTAATCCTTGACTCACACTGAGGCGCTGCGGACGCGGGTCTAGCGCCGACAGGACAAGAATGGGAGGAGTACGATGCCGGATACTAGTGATGGCCGTAGGAAGTTCTTGAAAACCGCCTTGATCTCTGCGGGAGCCGTTGTAGGGGCTGTTGTTGCCAGGAAGGCGGCTTACGCCAGTGTCGCGCAGGACCCCCTTGTGCGCGATATGGCAAACCGGTCCCGGAATGCCTCGATTGCAACCCACGACGAGGTGGCGGCCGGACTTTGCAACAAGGCCTCCTGCAACCCCGGCTGCCAGGACGGCTGCTCCGGAGGTTGCCAGCGTTCCTGCAAGTCCGGCAAGGCGTAGATAGCCATGCGTCCTGCCGGATACCCCGCTCCTCGCGAGCGGGACCGAGGAAATTGAGCGGATCATGAACCGTGCAAAGGCTCGAAGCGCGTCGCCGTTTGCGAGTAATGCTTTTCCGCGCCTGTTAGCCCCCTGGCTGCTGCGCGACGACCGCGACAATCTGCTCCTCTATAAATGTACTTATGTCGACCTCAAGTACCGCGTCTTGTCCCCGGTGCAGGCATTGATTCTTCCGTTCTTTTCCGGAGAGCGCACCTATGCCGAGATTGAAGCTATCTGGCTCTACCTGACCAAGCCCGCACATAAAGCCGAAAGCCTACGCGATCTCGACGAGATCGTCCGCAATCTGATGACGCCCGATCAGATCATCGGCTTGACCGGCGCGCCCAGCGATTCGTTCAAAGACAAGACAAATATTCCGCTGCCGGATTTCAACAACTATCGCTGGCCTGTGGAGCGAACCAGCGTTCCGGTCTCCGTGCAGGTGGACCTCACCAATCGCTGCGTCGCTGATTGCCGCTACTGCTACGCGGAAAGGAATTCCTGCCAGGAGCTGACCACTGCCGAGTGGATCGGGATCTTCGATCAGTTTGCCAACCTCTCGGTTCACATTGTCGATATGGCCGGCGCCGACCCCTTCATGAGGACCGATGTCTTCGATCTTTTACGCGCCATGGTGGAGCGCGATTTCACTTTCTCCGTCTCCACCAAAAGCCACATCTCGCCGCGGTGGGCGGGGCGGCTGGCGGAGTTGGGGATTGGCCGCGACCAGCCCGGAGTCGTGGCGCGCGGCGTGCAGGTGAGCATCGACAGCGCCTACAACCAGCTCGCATCCTGGCTCACCGGCGTCCACCACTATCTGGAGCGCGCCAAATCCACCACGACCAACCTGATCGCGGCCGGACTCAACCCGCGCATCAAGTGCGTCATGACGCCTTACAACTGGGACCAGGCCGAGCAAATTGTCGAGCTTTTTTCTTCGCTTGGTGCGCGACGCTTCCAGTTTGTTCAATATGGGCGCAGCATCTATCGCCACTCCGACGATCTGTTCCTGACCAGGGAACAGAAGCTCAGCCTGAGCGAATCTCTGCCCCGGCTGGTGGCGCAGCACCCCGATCTCGAGATCGTCTTTCAGGATGAAACAGGCGAAACCAGGACAAACGAGCAAATCAAGGAGGACTGGCAACAGCGCGCCATCTGCACCGGTGGCAGAGCCGCTCTGCTGGTGCTTCCCAACGGCGATGTCTCCCTTTGCGAGCAAATTCCCCACATCCCGGAGAATGTGGTGGGCAACCTTCTGCGAGAGAGCGTGCTGGAGATCTGGAACGGCGCGGCGGTCGACAAGTTTATCCACCCGGAGAGGAGCAAGTTTGACGGAACGGTTTGCAGCTCCTGCCCTGATTATGACTCGTGTCATCTGGGGCGCGGCTATTGCTACAGAGACGCCCTGTCAGCCTTCGGCAGCTTATATGACGCTCCTCCCGCCTGCCCGCGGCAAGAGAAGACGCCTCTGCGGCTGGTTTAGAAGAACTAAATCCCGGATCCCTGATTTCAGCCGCTCATTGGTATACTTGAAGTGTGACCACAACTCTTCCCGAAACCATCTCGCATGGTAACCGCTCTGAGACTTCACCCCGTAAAAAGAGGGTGTTGCTGCTCAAGCCGAGAGGCTTTTGCGCCGGGGTGGTGCGCGCTATCGACGTCGTCAAAATCGCGCTTGAAACCTTTGGCGCGCCGATCTATGTTCGCCGGGAAATCGTCCATAACCGCTATGTTGTGAATGAGTTGGCAGAAAAAGGCGCGATTTTTGTTCACGAAATCGACGACGTACCCGACGGCCAGCGAGTGATCTACTCGGCACACGGCGTCTCGCCCGCGGTGCGGGAGATCAGCAAGGGACGCCACCTCAGAGTCATCGACGCCACCTGTCCGCTGGTCACCAAGGTTCACATTGAGGCTGTCAAGTTTGCCAAACAGGGCTACTCGCTGGTGCTGATCGGTCACCGCGATCACGACGAGATCGAAGGCACACTGGGCGAAGCGCCCGAGGCAACCCAGGTGGTCTCGAACGTAGCCGAGGTCGACGCGCTCCGGGTGCCTGATCCTGACCGCGTGGCCTACCTGACCCAGACCACGCTCTCGCTGGACGAGGCGCGAGATATCATTCACGCCCTCAAGTTGAAGTTTCCAGAGATAGTGGGACCCCACTCGCAGGACATCTGCTACGCCACTGAAAACAGGCAAGTTGCGGTCCGCAATGTGGCGCACAATGCTGAACTCGTGCTGGTGGTGGGCTCAACCAACAGCTCCAACTCGAATCGGCTGGTCGAGGTCTCACGCAACCTGGGGACTATCGGTTACCTGATCGACAACTCTCGGGCAATCGACCCGGCCTGGCTTCAGGGCGTGAACACGGTTGCGGTGACGGCCGGCGCTTCGGCTCCCGAGGTGCTTGTTGCGGACGTAGTCAATTATCTGCGACAGAACGGCTTCGACAGCGTCGAAGAAGTTGAAGTCATGCCGGAAAACGTGCGCTTCGGCCTGCCGCCGGAGATTGTGCAAGCCATCGGAAGCGCAGGCGGGGCAAAGCCTGTGCCGGTAAAGTGAACAGGAAATCGGGAACCGGGAATCAATCCTGAGGCATTGCAATCGCATGAACATTCAAGAAGGGATGAGGCAATCCGCGGCGCCCCGATTCGGGCGGCTGGATGCGGACCTGGCTGATGTGCAGTTGGCCATCGTCCGCTCCCGCGACTTCCTGTTTTCCCAGCAGCATCCTGAAGGGTATTGGAACGGAGAACTGGAAGCCGATGCGATGCTCGAGGCCGACTATATCTTCCTGCATGTGCTGCTGGAAAGCGGCGATCCGGGCCGGCTCCGGCGCGCGCTGACGGAGATGATGCGCTACCAGAACGAGGACGGCAGTTGGAGCATCTATCCCGGCGGTCCGGGCAATATCTCGCTTTCGGTCAAGTGTTACTCCTCGGCCAAGCTGATGGGCATCGGCGCCGACGATCCGAGGCTTGTTAAGTGCCGCGAATGGGTTCTGGCGCATGGTGGCGTGATCGCTTGCAACACCTTCACCAAGATGTATCTCTGCGCGCTGGGCGAGTACGACTATGACGCTGTGCCGGCGATTCCGCCTGAGATTGTCCTGTTTCCCCGTTGGTTCTACTTCAACATCTACGAAATTTCTTCCTGGTCGCGGTCGATTCTTGTTCCGCTGGCCATCATGTACGCCAAAAAACCCTTCAAGAGAATTCCGTCCGAGCAGGGAATCGACGAGTTGTACGTCGGCGGGCGCGCCAACTCGATTCTTCGCCTGCGCAGGGACCGCAAGTCCATCTTCTCCTGGCGCAATTTTTTCATCATTCTGGACAGGATTGCGCATCTGGCTGAAGCCGTGCACATCCGTCCCTTGCGCGCGCTGGCACTCAAGCAGGCGAAAAAGTGGCTGCTGGAGCGGCTGGAGATGACCGACGGGTTGGGCGCCATCTATCCAGCCATGCTGAACGCCATTATCGCCTTGCGCTGCCTGGGATACTCGGAGGACGACCCACAGGTGATCCGGGCGCGAGATGAGTTTGAAAAGCTGGGCATCGAGGAGCCGGCCAATGAAGCGATGCCTGAGCCGACTTTCCGGATGACGCCTTGCATGTCACCGGTATGGGATACGGCGCAAGCGGTCTTCGCCCTGGGCGAGGCCGGCGTGGCGCGCACTGACCCGCGCATGATCAAGGCGGCCGACTGGCTGCTCTCCAAAGAGGTCCGCCACAAGGGAGACTGGGCTGTGAAGGTGCGCAACACCGAGCCCGGCGGCTGGTACTTCGAGTTCAACAATGAGTTTTATCCCGACACGGACGACACTGCCCAGGTGCTGATGGCGCTGAACAAGGTGGACAACCCGCGCGAGCGCTATCAGCATCAGGTGGCCGAGCGCGCCATCCAGTGGGAGTTTGCCATGCAGTGCAAAAACGGCGGCTGGGGCAGCTTCGACAAAGACAACACCAAGATGATCTTCCAGTACATCCCCTTTGCGGATCACAACGCCATGCTTGATCCTCCCACGGTAGACATTACCGGACGCATGCTGGAGATGCTGGCCGGCTATGGCTACGCGCGTGGGGACAAGCGCGTGGAAAAGGCCATCAAATTCATCTTCAACGAGCAGGAGCCGGATGGTAGCTGGTTTGGCCGCTGGGGCGTGAATTACATCTATGGGACTTTCCTGGTCCTGCGCGGACTGGACGCCATCGGCGTCGATCATCTTGAGCCGCAGGTGCAGCAGGCCGCCGAGTGGATTCGCATGGTGCAGAACGCTGACGGCGGATGGGGCGAGACCTGCGGCAGCTATGATGACCCCAATACGCGCGGCGTTGGGCCGAGCACACCGTCGCAGACCGCCTGGGCTCTGCTGGGCTTGCTGGCCGCCGGTGACGACCGTTCCGACTCCCTTGCCAAGGGCGTGCGCTGGCTGCTCACGCGGCAGCAGCAAGACGGCAGTTGGGACGAATCGATGGGTGAGGGTGCGGTCCGGCAGAGCATCATCACGGGAACAGGCTTCCCCAGAGTCTTTTATCTGGCCTACAACATGTATCGCCATTACTTCCCGCTGATGGCTCTGACCAGCTACCAGCGGACAATGGAACGCGTCTCTTAGGAGGCGCTGGAGGTTCATTTCAAGATGGCTATTCCCATCTCTCAGATGTGGACAGTGTCCACTTATGTGCTGAAGAAGAAGCTCGCTGGCAACAAGCGCTATCCCTTGGTGCTGATGCTGGAGCCGCTCTTCCGCTGCAGCCTGGCCTGCGCCGGTTGCGGCAAGGTGCAGTATCCGCCCCACATTCTCAAAAAGCAGCTCTCGCCGGAGGAGTGCTTTGCCGCGGTAGAAGAGTGCGGCGCGCCGATGGTCTCCATCCCCGGCGGCGAGCCGCTGCTGCATCCGCAGATCGTCGAGATCGTCAACGGCCTGATCGCGCGCAAAAAGTACATCTACCTCTGCACCAATGCGCTTGAACTCAAGCGGCGGCTGCCGGAGTTTACGCCGTCCAAGTACCTCACCCTCTCGGTCCATCTGGACGGCCAGCGCGAGCATCATGATTTTTCCGTTTGCCGCGAGGGCGGCTATGACATTGCCGTCGAGGGCATTCAGGAGGCTGTCCGGCGCGGTTTCCGCGTCACCACCAACGCCACATTCTTCGACGGCACAGACCCCAACAGCGTCCGCGCCTTCTTCGATGAGGTCATGGGAATGGGCGTCGAGGGCGTTGTGCTTTCCCCTGGTTACAGCTACGACAAGGCCCCGGACCAGAATCGATTTATGGGACGCGCCCGCGTGCGCCGCCTCTTCCGCGCCATTCTCTCCAATCGCAAGCCCACCTGGAAATTCAATATGTCGCCCCTGTTTCTTGAATTCCTGATGGGCGACCGCAACTACGAATGTACGCCGTGGGGTTCGCCGGCCTACAACATCTTCGGCTGGCAACGGCCCTGCTACCTGCTCCAGGAGGGCTACGCCGAGAGCTTCGATGAGTTGATGAACTCGACCAAATGGGAAGAATACGGCGTTGCCAGTGGCAACCCCAAATGCGCTAACTGCATGGTCAGTTGCGGCTATGAACCATCGGCGGTGCTTGAAGGCTTCGGCTCGCTCAAGGGATTCTGGGCTATGGTGCGCGGCACCTTCAGCAGCTATCGCGATCCGCACGCGCTGAAGTTGCTGAGTGACTTTGATTCGAAGCAGGCCTCGTCGCCAGCTAGCCTGGTGCAGATCGAGCAATCCGAGCGCGCTCCGCAGGAGACCACGGTATGACCGCTGAAGTGCAGAAATACACGCTCGCGCAGGTCGAAGCGCTGGAGCTGGCTCCCGGCACGGACCACGAAAATCTGGAGGGCTGGGTTCCTACGCTGGCCACCGAAGAAGATATGCGTCAGGCTCTGGAAAAGGCGCTCGACTATCGCGGCGATGTGACGCTAACACTCAAAAACGGCGAGCACATTGAGGCCTTCATCTTCAACTGCCATAATGGCCCCACGCTGGCCGAATCATACGTGCAGTACTTCACGCCCAAGGCTCCGGAAAAGCGCAAGGTCGGCTATGCCGAGATCGCCCATCTGGAATTCACCGGCAAGGATCGCGCCGCCGGAAAGCACTGGGAAGACTGGGTGAAGAAGTACAATGAGCGCAAGGCCGCGGGCGAGACGAACATTGCACTCGCGCCGGAGGCGTTGGAATAGCAAGTCAGTGAACAGTGAACAGTGAACAGTGGTCAGTGAACATTCGAGGCTGACCCTGCAAATGAGCTTGCTGCCAGTGTTTGCAAACTGTCTTATACTGACCACTGATCACTGACCACTGTTCACTGATATGAAAGTTTTCCTCACAGGCGCGACTGGATTTATAGGCCATCACGTGGCGCAGGCGCTTGCCGCCGAGGGCGCTCAACTGCGCCTGTTGGTCCGCAAGACCAGCAATCTGGCCAACCTCGAAGGTATCTCTGGCGATACTCACGTGGGCGACCTCGCCCGGCCGGAGACCTACGCCCCGGCTCTCGCCGGCTGCAATGCCGTGGTCCACGTAGCTGCCGATTACCGCCTCTGGATTCCCGATCCCACAGCCATGTACCGCGCCAACGTGGACGGGACGCGCGACCTGTTAAAGCTGGCTCGCGAGGCTGGCGTCAAGCGCGTGGTCTATACCTCCAGCGTGGCCACCATGCACTTCCGCCGCGACGGCATCGTCATCAACGAGGATACGCCTGTCTCGCTCGCCGATATGGTAGGCCACTACAAGCGCTCCAAGTTTATGGCCGAGCAGCAGGCCATCGCAGCCGCTCAGGATGGCCAGCGCGTCATCATTCTCAACCCCACCACCCCCATCGGCCCCAACGACTCCAAGCCCACACCCACCGGCCGCATCTTTGTAGATTTTTTGAACGGCAAATTTCCCGCCTACGTGGACACCGGCCTCAACCTTGTAGATGTGGCCGAGGTCGCACGCGCCCACGTCTCCGCGCTCACCAAAGGCCAGTCCGGCCATCGCTACATTCTGGGCGGCGAAAACCTCACCCTCAAGCAGATTCTCGACAAGATGGCGGCAATTACCGGCCTCCCGTCGCCCACGGTGAGGATACCCTTTGCCGTCGCCGCAACCTATGCGTTTTTTGAGGAGTGGATCACCGGCCGCATCCGCGGACGCGAGCCGCGCGCGACGCTCGAAGAGGTCCGCATGGGCCGCAAGAAGATGTACGCCAGTAGCGCCCACGCGCAACAGGAGCTGGACTTCCGCATCCTGCCCGTCAACCCCGCCATGCGCGCCGCCATCGATTGGTTCCGGGTCAACGGATACGCGCACAAGGCCGAGAAATGACACGCACTGCCATCATCGCCGCCATGCCCGCCGAACTGAATCCGTTGGTCCGCGGCTGGCGGCACGAGCGCCGCAACGGCGTCGATCTCTGGCGCCGGCGCTTCGACGAGGGCGAATGGATAGCCGCCTGCGCCGGAGCAGGCGTTGCCGCGGCCACACGCGCCTTTGCTGAGGTCGAAAAATCCGGCCCCATAGACGAAGTGATCTCCACCGGTTGGGCGGGAGCCTTGCGCGAGGAGTTTTTGCTCGGACTGGCCTACGACATCTCCACCGTCATCGATGCGCGAACCGGGGAGCGCTTTGTTGCTGCCTGTCCCCCAAATGATTCCTGGTTGGTGACCAGCTCCCGAGTCGCCGACGCTCACGAAAAACTGCGCCTCGCCGAAACCTACCAGGCCGCCCTCGTCGACATGGAGGCAGCGGGTGTCGCCCGTCTGGCCCAGATGCGCGGCATCCCTTTTTATTGCATCAAGGGAATCAGCGATGGACCCTCCGAACAACTACCTGATTTCAATAGCTTTATTTCGCTCGATGGCCAGTTCAAACTGGCCCGGTTCATCGTTTTCGCCATTCTCCGTCCCTGGCACTGGCCTGCACTCATCCGGATGGGCGAAAATAGCAGAAAGGCTGCACGCAACATCGCGCAGTCGCTGCTCGATCTTCTGGATGAACGAGGGCCCGCAAGCAAGCGCAATGGCTACCCAAACCACCAACACTGAACCCCATATCGAGTCAAGCATACCCGCCATCATGCGGGCCGTAGTCTATCGCGGCGTCAACGACATACGCGTAGAAACCGTGCCAGTCCCGCAAATCGGCCCCGGCGAACTGCTGGTCAAAATCGCCACCTGCGGCATCTGCGGCACAGACCTGAAAAAGATTCACACCGGCTCACACTCCGCGCCGCGCATCTTCGGCCATGAGATGGCTGGAACCATTGTGCGCGTGGGCGCTGGCGTCGCGCGCTTTGCCGTCGGCGAGCGGGTGATGGTCTTCCATCACATTCCCTGCGGCCAGTGCTACTACTGCCGCAAGCAGACATTTGCGCAGTGCGCGGTCTACAAGAAAGTGGGCGCCACGGCCGGTTTCGAGCCTTCCGGCGGCGGATTTTCCGAATACATCCGGGTGATGGACTGGATCGTGGCCAGCCTAGGCGTGGTGCGGATTCCAGACGGCGTTCCCTTCGAGCAGGCGGCCTTCATCGAGCCGGTGAACACCGTCCTGAAGGGCGTTAAGCTGCTCGACCTGGCCGCGGATGAGACCGTGCTGGTCATCGGCCAGGGCCCCATCGGCATCATGCTGGCCGCGCTCTCACGCCGCACAGGCGCCCGCGTGCTCACCTCGGATTTGTATCCCGAGCGCCACGCTATCGCCGCCAAGTTTGGGCTGTGTGAACCCATCCACGTAGGAACAGAAAACGTCATCGAGCGCGCCCATGCCGCCACCGAAGGCCGCGGCGCGGACGCCGTCATTCTGGCCGTGGGCGGAAATGCGCTCATCAAACCTGCCATGGCCGCGGTGCGGCCCGGCGGCAAGGTGATGCTCTTTGCCCAGACGCAGCACGGCGAAGCCGCCTTCGATCCCGGAGCAGTGTGCCTGGACGAGAAGACCCTGCTCGGATCCTATTCGGCCTCGACATCGATTCAGCCCGAAGTTGAAGAGTTGGTCTTCGGCGGCTCTGGCAAGGGATTCGATTGGACGCAACTGATCTCGCACCGCTTTCCGCTAGAGGAGGCGGTGAAAGCCATTGAGGTCGCTTCTCACCCCCAGGCAGACTCGATGAAGATTATGATTGAACCTGTGCCTGGAGTGGGAGCGAAATAGGAGTAGTCCGATGGCGAACAGAGTAAAGGCCGTGATCCTCCGTGGCCGTAAGACCGTCGAGAATGTTGTCGAAGAAAGCCGCAAGAAAGTTGAGAACGTCGTCGAGGGGGGCCTGAATACAGTCGAGACGGTCGTTGAGGTAGGCCTGAATACAGTCGAGACGGTGGTCGTCGAGGGCCGCAAAAAGGTAGAATCCGCCGTCCACCAAGGCCGCATTACCGTCGAGAATGTACTTTTCCACGGCCGCACGACGATGAAGGCCGCGGTCCTCCACGGGCGCGAAGATATTCGTATCGAGAGTGTGCCGGTTCCCCAGGCGGAGCCCGGTGAGCTGGTCGTCAGCGTGGGCGCGGCTCTAACCTGCGGCACTGACCTGAAAGTCTTCCGCCGCGGCTATCATGCCCGCATGATCGTGCCTCCGGCACTTTTTGGCCATGAGCTGGCAGGAACGGTTGTCGAATCCGGCGAAGGCGTCACTGGCTTTGCCTCCGGCGACCGAGTAGTCGCGCTCAACTCCGCGCCCTGCGGCCATTGCTATTTTTGCGCTCGCGGCCAGGAGAACCTTTGCGACGATCTGCTGTTCAATAACGGCGCTTATGCTGAGTTCATTCGCGTCCCGGCTCGCATCGTGGCCATGAATACTCTCCATGTGCCTGACCACGTGCCGCTGGAGCACGCGGCGCTGACTGAGCCGCTGGCCTGCGCGGTGCATGGCTTTGAGGACTCGCACCCGCACCCCGGCGATACGGTGGCTGTTATCGGCGGCGGCCCGCTGGGGCTGATGATTCTCCACGTGGCCGCTTTGGCCGGCTGCAACGTGATCGCCATCGTCAAGCACGACGGCCAGGTGGAGGCGGCGCGCCAGTTGGGCGCGGCCCATGTCGTTCAGACCACCAACATTCGCCAGGCCATCCGCGAAACACGCGCGCTCACGGAAAAGAATCAGGGCGTGGACATCGCCATCGAAGCCGTTGGCGTGCCCGAAGCCTGGCAGGAGGCCGTTGAGTTGGTGCGCAAGGGCGGGACCGTGAATTTCTTCGGTGGATGCGCCCTCGGCACGCATGTCACTCTCGACACCAATCGCATCCACTACTCCGACATCACCCTGCGCGCCACCTTCCACCACACCCCGGCCATCTGCCGCAAGGCGCTTGATCTTATCGCCAGCGGCCGCTTCCAGGCAGGCGCCTTCATCACCGGCCACGCTCACCTCTACGAACTCAACCGCGTCTTTGAGAAGCTGATGAAGCGGGGCAGCGAGATCAAGACCGCCATTGTGCCTTGAGGCGACGCCATGAAGACGGAAGCTGTGGAACCGGACAACAAGACGCTCTGCAAGGAAACGCTGTCTGAGGATGAATTGCTCGCCAGCGGCTGGGCTGCTCTGCCCTCGAGCTATCGCATCCCGGATGTTGCGCCCACGCTCGAAGAAGCGCGCGACTGGTGCAAGCAGTTGGCCGAGTCGCACTACGAAAACTTTCACGTCGCCTCGTGGTTTCTGCCCAGGGATCTGCGCCCGCATTTTCACGCCATCTACGCCTACTGCCGCGTCTCCGACGACTTGGGCGACGAGGTTGCCGATACGGCACAGGCCCTCGCTCTGCTTGATTTCTGGGGCCGCGAACTCGATGCCTGCTACGAAGGCCGCACGCGGCATCCGGTCTTTGTCGCGCTGGCCGAGACGATCAATGAATGTTCCATCCCCAGGGAGCCTTTTGCCGATCTGCTGGTCGCCTTCCGCCAGGATCAAACCGTTAAACGCTACGACACCATCGAGGATGTGCTGGCCTACTGCCGCTATTCGGCCAACCCGGTCGGCCGCCTGGTGCTCTATGCCTGCGGCGAGGCGCCCACTGATGAATCTGACGAGATCTTCCGCCTCTCCGACGCCACCTGTACCGCGCTGCAACTGGCCAACTTCTGGCAGGATGTGCGCCAGGATTATGCAAAGGGCCGCATCTATATTCCGAAAAAGGACATGGAGTTCTTCCGCGTCAGCGAGGAGCAGATTGCCGAGCGCGTCGTCACGCCGGAGTTTCGCGGACTGATGCGTTGCGAGGTCGATTACGCGCGCTCGCTCTTTGAGCAGGGACTTCCGCTTATCGGCAAGGTCAACCGCGACTTGGCGCTTGACCTGGACCTCTTCAGCCGTGGCGGTCTGGAGATTCTGCGCGCCATCGAGCGACAGGGCTACGACGTGCTCAGCGCGCGGCCCGCCATCTCGAAGAGCAGAAAACTGGCGTTAGCTCTGCGCGCCGTCAGCGGCAAAATGTTGCCCTTCCTGCGCCTCGGCAACCGGATTTGAGGGAAGGCGTGACCCAGGCACTTACATCGGACGGACTCACGCTGAAGAAAGCCTACGCGGCCTGTCGCGCCATCGCGCGGCGCGAGGCGAAGAACTTCTACTACGCATTCGTTGCGCTGCCCACTCCGCGCCGCAACGCCATCTGCGCCATTTACGCATTCATGCGCCGGGCCGACGACCTGGCCGATGACGAATCCCTGCCTCGCGACGAACGCCGCCGCTGTTTGGATGCGTGGATGGCCGAGTGGCGCGCCGTCTGCGCGGGCGGCTTCACGGCCGATCCGGCTTTTCTTGCCGTGCGCGACGCCACTGTGCGTTTCCATATTCCGCTCGGCCTGCTCGATGAGTTAGTCGCCGGCGTGACCATGGACCTTGACCGCGCCGCAAACGGCGAGCCCGACACGTATCCCACCTTTGCCGACCTCTATCGGTACTGTTATCTCGTGGCCTCGGTCGTGGGCCTGGTTTGCATTCGCATCTTCGGTTACACCGATCCACGCGCCGAGAAGCTGGCTGAAGAGACAGGCATCGCCTTCCAGCTCACCAACATTCTGCGCGATGTAGCCGAGGATGCAGAGCGCAATCGCGTCTATCTGCCGCTGGAAGACCTGGCAGCGCACAACGTCTCGTTGGATTCTCTGCTGCACCGCACGCCCGGCGCGCCGCCCACGGACAGCGAACGCGCCTTGCTCGCCGCCATTGCCCGGCGCGCGCGGGTCTTTTATTGGTCGGCCCAGGAGTTATTGCCCCTGATCGACATCGAGAGCCGTCCAGCCCTGTGGGTGCTGGTTTCGATTTATCACGGCCTGTTGAAGCGCATCGAGCGCGCGGATTACGATGTCTTTTCGCGCCGCGCCAGCGTACCCTTGCCACAAAAGCTCGGCATTCTTGTTGTGGGCATGGCGCGGATTGGTTTGGCGCGATTGTTTGCATGATTCAATCGCTTTAGAATGGACGAGATATTGACCCGTTTGCCGCATAACTCGCAGAAGACCGTCGCTGTCATCGGCGGCGGCGTGGCCGGCATGAGCGCGGCTTGCGCCCTGGCCGAGGCCGGCTTCCGCGTGCAACTCGTCGAGCAGCGCGGCTATCTCGGCGGGCGCGCCAGCTCCTATCTGCATCCGGGCGTAAACGAGATCATCGACAATTGCCAGCACGTGCTCTTCGGCTGCTGCACCAATCTCATTGGCTTCTACCAACGCATCGGCGTCGCGGATCGCATCCACTGGACCCACGAGATGACGATGATCGAGCCGGGTGGGCGAAGGTCGCGGCTAGGGCCCTTCGCGTGGGGGCCGTTTCGTTTGCCGGCGCCGTTGCATGGCGCGCCTAGCTTCCTGAGTGCAAAGTCTCTCACTCTGGCAGACAAAATTTCTCTAGGCCGTGCGATGCGGGCGATGATGAAGCCCGCGGCACTCATCGACACACACGAGTCTCTCGGCGCCTGGCTCAGGCGACATAAGCAGACCGAGGGCGCGATGAATCGTTTCTGGCGGCTGGTGATTGCCAGCGCGTTGAATGCGGAGCTTGATTCGATTGCCGTGCCCTACGCGGCCAAAGTGATTCGCGAGCTGTTCTTAAACTCGGCCGAAGCGGGCAGCATGGGGATGAGCACGGTCCCGCTAAGCGAACTCTACTCGGGCGTGACGCCGTTTCTCGCGGAGCGCGGCGGCAGCGTGCTGTTGAACACGCCCATCGAATGCGCAGCCTGGGATGAAGAGACTTCGCAGTGGATGATCTGCACTCGCGCGGGTGAGCTGATTTCAGATTTCGTAATTTTGGCCTTGCCGTTTGAGGCGATGCAAAAGTTATTGCCCAACCTGCCCGCCGAAGAAGACACGGAGAAGCTGTCCCGCCAGATCGAGCGCCACGAGCATTGGCCCCTGTGCAGCGTGCATCTGTGGTTCGACCGCGAGATTACCGATCTCGAACATGCAGTGCTGCTGGACCGCGAGATTCACTGGATGTACAACCAGTCAAAGCTGCAAACCGGGCGCGGCGGACACTACATCGAATTGGTGGTAAGCGCCACCCGAGCCTTTGCGGCGTTGCCGCGCGAGGCCGCGATCCAGCAGGCGCTCCGCGAGCTTGCGGAGTTTTTTCCGCGCGCGGGTGAGGCCAGGCTGTTGAAGGCTGCGCTGGTCAAGGAGATGCGCGCCACCTTTGGCGTGTCTCCGGGAATAGACTCGGCGCGGCCAGCGGCGATTTCCCCATGGCCGAATCTTTTCCTTGCCGGAGACTGGACAGCAACCGGCTGGCCGTCGACGATGGAGAGCGCGGCGCGCTCCGGGCACCTGGCAGCGGAGGCGCTTGGCATGAGCGCCGAGAATCCGCTGTGCTGCTTCGAGCCTGATTTGAAGCCGAGAGGGCTGATGCGGTTGTTCAAAGGTACTAATCTCTAGTCCCTGCTTTTCAGTGCGCCAATAAATAGACCCCGATGCACACCAGCACCGCAGAGGCCCAGCGCCGCCGGTCTACATTCTCCTTGAGAAAGATCTTCCCGGCGATGGCGTTGGTAACCAGCGTGAGCGAAGCCGAGGCCGGTGCCACCAGGCTCAGGTTCAGATGATTCAAGGCAAAGAGCAGGGAAAAAAATGCCAGCGCCAGAAAACTAACTCCTGCAAAAAAGAGCGGGCAGGTGAGGACAGCGCGAATGGCGCCTTTCATTCCCGAGTGGGCGCGAATCTCATCCAGATCGCCGATGGATTTCATGGCCGCGGCGGTCAGCACTTCGCCGGCGGTCGAGGCAAGAACGACGGCTGCGATCATGGCGAATGCTGTCCAGAAACCGGGTTGCGCGGCAGGGTAGGGAACTGTCATCGCGCCTGCTCCTCTCCCATATCCGCAGCTTCAACGAGGGCCGGCGCCTGAGCCGCCGGTCTTACTGTCAGCGACGGCCCATGCGCCACGAAGCCCACGCCCACGGTAATCAGAACAATTCCCGCCCAGCGTTCGAGAGAGATCGCCTCGTTCAGCCAGAAGCGCGCCAGCAGCGCGACGATCACGTTGCCGAAGGCCGTTGCGGGCAGCACAAACGTGAGATCGGCCCACGAAAGCGCGGTCAGATAGCTGGCGAAAAAGCCGATGAGAAGCGCGATGCCCAGGGCGATCCAGGGAGTGAAGACTGTGGTGATGAGCGTGGCGGGATGAGCCAGGGTAATAGCCGGCACGCTGGTCATGCCGCGCGACAGGCAGGTGTCGCCCAGCGGAGCGCAAAGGGAAACAAGCCCCAGGATCAGGTATTGGCGCGGCGAAAGTCTGTGATGAGCCATGGGTGTCTCTGTCCTGACGATGGGACGCTAGAGCGAAACCAGAGTAAACGTGCCCTTGCTAAGGTTGTACAAGGTGGCTTTTTCTTGAGGAAAAAGCCACTTGGCAGTCGTGCCTCTGAGTACAGCTACTCTGGTTTCGCTATAGTCTGGGGTTCGCGGCATCCCGCCCTTTCTGCGGAATAAAACGAAAAGGACAGGGCACGGAGCATTTGCGGGATGCTCGCAGTGCAACCTATGCTATGCCGCCGCGGGCGAATCGGCCTGTTTGCTGCGCGCCGTCTTTACCATCTTGTTGCGCTGCGCGCGCAGCTTCAGGAATGATTTGGCCTCGACATAAAGCCGGGGAAGATCGCGATTCACAAACGCTTTCCAGACCACGCGGAAGGCGGCTCTTGGCCGGAAGTAGTACTCGTCATAAAAGCGGTGCACCATCTCCAGCACGTAGTCGATGGGCAGGCCGGGGTACTCGATGTGCGCCATCTGGTGGCCGCCTTCGTCGCTCATCTCCGCAGTGTTCACGATGAAGCCGTTGGCCTTGGCGTAATCGTAAAATTCAGTTCCGGGAAAGGCGTGAGCGATGGAAACCTGGATGGTTTCCACGTCCAGCGTCTTGGCAAAGTTGATGGTGTTGCGGATTGATTCTTTCGTCTCGCCGGGCAGGCCCAGCACGAAGTCCCCGTGGATGGCCAGGCCCAGGTCGTTGCAGTCCTTGGCGAAGGCGCGCGCGCGTTCCACGGTGGCGCCCTTCTTGATGTTCTTGAGAATCTGCGGATCGCCGGACTCGAAGCCCACGATAAGCAGCCGGCAGCCGGCGTCCTTCATGGCTTGCAGCGTTTCGCGGTCGGTGGTCACGCGCGAGGTGCAGCTCCATGTCAGGCCCAGCGGCTTGAGCTTCTTGCACAACTCGATAGTGCGCGGCTTTTGAATGTTGAAGGTGTCGTCGTCGAAAAAGAACTCCTTCACATTGGGGAAGTTTTCTTTGGCCCAGGCCAGCTCAGCGGCGACATCGTCGGTGGAGCGCTTGCGCCATGCGTGCCCGCTCAGCGTCTGCGGCCACAGGCAGAAGGTGCACTGCGCCGGGCAGCCGCGCGTCGAGTAGAGCGCGATAAAGGGATGCAGCAGGAAGGGCACGTTGTAGCGCGTCACGTCCATGTCGCGCTTGTAGATTTTAGTGGCCCAGGGCATCGCGTCCAGGTCTTCCACCTGCGGGCGGTCGGGGTTGTGCACCACCTTGCCGTCCTGCTTGTAGCTGATGCCGAGAATCTCGTTGAGCGGCTTGCCCTGGGCAAATTCGACCACGGAAAAATCGAACTCGCGGCGGCAGATAAAGTCCAGCGCGGGGCACTCGTTCAGGGCGCGATCCGGGTCGGTAGTCACCGGCGGGCCGACGAAAGCGATGCGAATCGAAGGATTGGCTTCTTTGATGGCCAGGGCGAGATGCTGGTCGCTCTTCCAGCCCATGGTGGAGGTGAACAGCACCAGGAACTCGTAGTCCTTGCAGATTTTGATGGTTTCCTGCGCGGAGACGTGATGGGGAGACGCGTCGAGCACGCGGGAACCTTCCAGCAGGCCTGCCGGGTAGGTCAGCCACACCGGGTACCAGTACGACTCAATCTCGCGCGTAGCCGGCCAGCGCGAGCTCGCGCCACCGTCAAAATTCTCGAACGAGGGCGGATTCAGAAACAGCGTCTTGAGGGGCATAGTCATCTCCTCTATTCTAACATTCCATCGATTTTGATGATTTTTACGGGGTTTAGGCCCAGAATATTCCAGGTGGCTACTTTTTTGCGTGCAGTTCGTCCAACCAGTCTTCCATGTGGCCGAGGGCTCGCAGCAGGCTAAGCCGCGCCTTGCTGAGGTCGAATCCCGCATCCAGTGCGTCCTGGAATTTTTGGCGCTCGTCAATGCGGGCCAATTGCTCCGCCTTTGGAGTCAGTTGCGGTGGCGCGCCCGGCCCAACGCCGGCGCCGTTGCCCAACTCCAGTTGCGCCAGAACGGCCTGGAGCTGTTCATGGGCGATCTGTTGTTTCAGGGTTGCGATCTCCGCCAGAGAGTCGAGCTCGCGCAGGCTGCCGGTAAGCTGGGCAATTTGCACATCGTTCTGCCGCCGCGCCTGCTCCGCCTCCACGGTAGCGCGCAGCGCGTCGGCAGCCGATTCTCTGGCCTTGGCGCGAATCGCAAAGTCAAAAAATGGGAACGTGATCTGGACGCCGAAACTGATGTTGTTGGGAGTGAAGTTCGAGTAGTAGGTACTGTAACTGTTCAGTTCGTTAGAGTCATAGTTATACACGGCTCCGAATCCAATCTGGGGTCGGCGCCACGCAAGGTCATCTCCCTTGGCCTGAAATTGCCTTGAGCGTGCGAGAGAAGTTGCGGCGTCAATTCGAAGTATACGGTGGGGCGCTTCATCCCCGGTGACGGTCGGAATCTCCGGGATGCTGGAGCGGTCCGGAAGGATCGCGCCGACTGGCATGCCGGTCAGAACCGCAATCTGCCTGGCAAGCGTGGCGGCGCGGGTTTCAAGGTGAATCCGCTTCAGTTTGATCTGTGCGGTGGTGAGTCGGGTTTTGAGCAGATCGAGCTTGGAGTCGACGCCCGCATCGACACGCTCCTGCTCGATCTTGAGAAGATTAGCAGCAAAGGTCTCCTCTTGCAGGGCGGCCTGCAGCTCACGATTGACCGTGTCGAGCTCGATGTAGGTTGTGGAAGCATCGAGAGCAACTTCTTCGCGCGCGTCCTTGAGCTGTAGTTCGGCGGCATCGATACCGGCGTGCGCCGCTTTGAGATACTGGCGCTGTGAATAACTGAAGACCAGCGATTGCATGGTTGCGCTTCCAACGGACGGCTGACCGGTTGGAAAGCCATGAGAATAGCCTACATTGGAGCCGATCACGAAATTGGGAATATACGCGTCCTTGGCCTGCGCCAGCGCCGCGTAAGCCTTGTCCACGCCGGCCTGTGCCAGCCTTACCTCGCTCGAATTGCGCTGTGCCAGGTCCACCACGGTAGTCAGCGAGACCTGCGCCGAAACAAACGCTGGCGCTGCCGCCATGGTCATGCCGAGGAGCATCAGTACCCAGCGCTTCAGCGGATTGTCGCCGTTTCTCACGTGCACTCGCAACCCTTCAATGCTTCAGATCCTATTTTATTTCCAGCGCCGGCTTGTACTCATGCGCCAGGGCCAGCGCGGCGGATCGTTCCCGGCTCGCGCCTTGTAGGTCTCCAAGCTGTTCCTTCAACCCGGCCAGCCAGACGTGCGCCACAAACGCAGGCCCCTCCTCGGTCTTGTCGTTGCCGCCGAGATACACTTCGAGCATCCTGGCTGCTCGCACCGGGTCGCGGTTGGTGGCGCACAAAAGGGAAGCCCCATTGTAGAGCGCAACTCCTGCGTGCCTGTCCCGCGCCGCTGCGTTCTCTCCGCTGCGTATCGCCGATTCCATCTCCGTCCAGCGCTTGCGGCTGCAATAAAAGCTGGCCAACGTAATCCACTGCAAAGCCGGATGCGACGACACCGCAATAGCCTGTTTGTACTCCCGCTCGGATGTGCCGTAGTCCTTGCGTTGTTCGGCGATATGGCCTCGCAGTTCGTGAGCCCGCGCCGGGTCGATTCTATCCAGTTGCGCGACCACTGACTCTGCCTTGTTGATGCCGCCGCCAACCACCCCTGGCGCGGAATAGTAAAACTCTCCCAAGGCAGCCAGCGCTTCAACATTGCGCGGATTCAAGCGAGCGGCCTCTTCAAACTCGGTTCGTGTCCGCTTGGCCAGCGAATATGCGCTCAGAAACGACGCCCGGTTAGCCTTCTCGCCCAGGGCGCGGCCCAGCCACAGGTGATCGTCCGAGCTCTGTCCGTCCAGCTTTACTGCCTGCTCACAGTCGCTTGCGGCTTGATTCCACTGCTCCAGCGTGTATTCCACACGGCATCTGAGGTTATAGGCTTCAGCGCTGCCGTCAGATTGAACTATCGTGTTCAGCAGCGCCAGCGCCTTGTCCGCCTCTCCAGCCTGCAAGGCCGCGTTGGCCTGGTCAAGCTGCTTCCTCTGGCCCTGCGCGGGCGACGAAAGAACCATGGCTGCCGCCAGGCCCAGCCCCGCCGGGATTAGCCCCGCAAACACCCTCACCGCACTACCTTGATCGGCATGCCCTCCTGTAAGGGCTGTCCGTTCACTGTCCCGGTTGCCACCAGATCCCCCTCCTCAAGACCGGAGAGAATGGCCACCTGGGTCAGATTGATAACCCCGGTCGTCACAAAGGTCTTCTGCAACTCTTTATTGACTACCTTGTAGACGTAGTTCCTGCCGTTCTGCGAGTGCAGCGCCTCGCGCGGCACACTCAAGGAATTCGGCTCGCTGGAGATAGTCACCGTTACTGTTACGTTGGTGTCCGGCAGCAGTTCGCCGTCCGCGTCGTCGATCTTCACCAGCACCTCGCCCACGCTGCGTGTGCCCAAGTTGATCACCGTCACCGGCGTCCGCTCGATGTGCCCGTTCCAGATGCGGCCCGGCTTGGCGTCCCACTTGATCTGAATCTTCTGGCCAACCGCCAGGCGTCCGATCTCCGGCTCGTCAAAGTAGGCCCGCACCCGCTCGTGCTGCAGGTCGGCTAACTGAAGCAGCAGCTTGCCCTCTTCGACAAACTCCGTGGGCGCTGCATCGAGGCTATAGATAGTTCCTGCCGCTGGGGCATGTACCGCGGTTTGTGCTACCACCTGCCGCGCCTCAGCCAGGCCGGCTTCAGCATCGGCCAGCGCTGCCCGCGCGCGCTCCACCTCTGCCGGCGAATAGCGGCTGGTAGAGTTCTGTTCCGCGGCATGCAGTTTAGCTTCCGCCGTTTCCAGCAGCTGCCGGGCTGCGGCTACCTCGCTGGCCGACGCCGCGCCCGTGGATTTGAGTTGAATGAGAGCATCCAGATCCCGTCTCGCCTCATCGCGTTCCAGCCGCGCGCTGGCTTCGTCGGCCGCTGCCATCTGGCGCTCCTGCTGGGTTCCGTTGTGGGTCGCCGCCTCCAGCGATGCCTGCGCTGACTTGACGCCGCTCGCCGCTGTCGCCTCACGCGCGCGCGCCTGCAGATCGTCCAGCACCAGCAGCAGCTTGCCCGCGGCCACCTGGTCGCCCGGCTGCGCAAATACCGCCTTGACCGTGGTCGCAATCGGGCTGTGAACCTCATAGTTCACCTCCGGCTCAACCCGGCCATTGGTGCTGATGGAGTTCACCAGTTGCACATGCGCCGCCGTGGCCACACGCACCTGCAGCCGGTCCCTGGTCAGGGAACGCACCGTGAAAAAAACGACAATCAGGAGGACGGCTGAGCCCCACCAAATCCAGAGCCGGGCCGATTGCTTTCTTTCTTGTGTCATTCAGGTAACCAGAGTCAGTATATAGGACACCGAAACCGGCCCCGGGGAGTAAAGAAACCCAACCGGCAGAAATTTGGCCAGCCATTCCTCCGCCTCGTACAATCGAACCATGGCTTCCGAACCCCGCTACACCGACGATCACGCCAAAGCCGGCCTCGATTTCCCCTTCCCGGCCATTGAAACCTGGCAAAACCAGTTTCCGGGCTACGAAATCCTGATTGACGACCCGGAATTAACCTCCGTCTGCCCCAAAACCGGCCTGCCCGACTTCGGACTCCTCACCATCCGCTACATGCCCCGCCTGCGCTGCCTCGAACTGAAATCACTCAAAGAGTACCTTTTCTGTTACCGTAATCTGGGTATCTTCCAGGAGAACATCGTCAATCAGGTTCTGGAAGATGTGGTCAAGGCCTGCGACCCGGTCTGGGCCGTGGTCCACGGGGAGTTCCGTCCCCGCGGGGGCATCGGTACCACGGTTGACGCCCGCTGGCCCCGGCCCATCGTATAAACGCAGAATGGCCGCCGCGCTCCAGCCCGCCCGTCCCCGCATCAGCCCCGCAGTGGCGACGCTGACGCTGCTCATTGCCCTCAATCTGCTCAACTACATCGACCGCTATATCCTGCCCGGAGAACTTTCGCTGGTCAAGAGCGAGTTTCACTCCACCGACCACCAGATGGGCGCGCTGACCACCGCCCTGTTCATCTTCTACATGCTCGCCGCGCCCTTGTCCGGTTGGCTGGGCGACCGCCTGAACAAGAAGCAACTGTTTGTCTGCGGAGTGGCTCTGTGCGTCATGGCTGCCCTGGCCCTCCACGGCAATTGGATGCTCTTCATCCAACTGGGCGCGCTGGCGGTCGTTTTGCTGATCGCTTATATATGGTTTCAGCCCGCGGCTGCGCGACTGCCTGATCGTTCCTCGCGCAAGGCGCTCATCATCTTTGGCGCAATTCTCTGGAGCCTGGCCACTCTGGCCACCGTCTGGGTTCACGACTATTGGACCTTCTATATCCGACAGGCTTTCGTGGGTATCGGTGAGGCCACATTCGGCATCTTTGCTCCGGCTATCCTGGCCGATTTCTACCCCGAGCGTGAGCGCAATCGCATCCTCTCCATCTTTTACGCGGCAATTCCCATCGGCGCGGCCCTGGGCTATCTGGCGGGCGGCGAGATGGGCACACTCTGGGGCTGGCGGGCGCCATTTCTTGTCTGCGCCATTCCCGGCCTGATTATCGCGGTTTTGTACGGCCTCTGGGGCCATGAACCCGAGCGCGGCGCAAGCGACAACATGGGGCAGACCGCCAACACCACCACCTTTCTGGGGCTTTTCCGCAACCCGGCCTATCTGTCGGCCACCTTCGGACTGGCAACCCTCACCTTTGCCATGGGCGGCATCTCGGCCTGGGTGCCCGAATTCCTGCACCGTTCCGCCGGGCTATCGGTCGCCAGATCCAGCCTTGTTGTGGGAGCCATCACGGTCGTCGACGGGATTCTCGGAACCCTTGTCGGCGGCTGGATCGCTCAGCGCTGGCTGCGCACCGACCACCGGGCGCTCTACCTGCTCTCCTTCTGGAGCGTCGCTCTGGCTCTGCCTTTCGGAGTTCTGCTCTTCTTTGGCCCTCCCTCCTGGGCTATCCCGTCCTTGTTGGTCGCCGAGTTCTTCCTCTTCCTCAACACCGGCCCGCTCAATGCCGCCCTCGTCAACTCCGTCTCCGCGCCGGTCCGCGCCACAGCTATCGGCCTCAACTTCTTCAGCATCCACTGTTTCGGCGATACCTTTTCCCCGCAGATCATCGGCGCCATCTCCGACCACTCGACCCTGGGCATCGGCCTGGGAGCCACGCTGATTATGATGGTCGTCTCCTGCGTGATCCTTTGGAAGGGCGCGCGCTATGCTCCTCCGATGGAAGATGTGGACATCTCCGTACTGGAAGAGATTGCCGATGCGGTAATGGCCACGCTGGACGACTCAGACGAGGCGCCGCCTCCCCCGCTCGACAGCGATGCCGTGGCCGCTACTTCGCCGGAAGCGTCTTCTGATCCCTCGCGTTCATGAAGGCATTGGGTGCCCCAGGTCTCGATTTTGAGACCTGGGAAACCACGAACATGACTACCGCGGTAGCGTTTCTTTGTCCCTTGTGTTCATGAATGCGCGGCGTCCGCCCTGCGAGCGCAGGTTGGGGTCATTGAGCGGCGGACGGCTCTCGTCGGCGTTGAAACCGTGCGCCAGCATGGGGTTAGGCTTGAACTTGGGCGGCCCGCCATTGAACTGCCGCGCATGACTCAACACCATCCCCGCCCGCCCATGCATCGGCCGCACAATCCCCCGAACCTGCACGTTCATATCGCGGTATTTGCGCAGCTCGCCCACCTCGTCGCGATCCTCCCACAGGCTCACGATGGTAAATCTGCACTGGGCGTCCGGCGTATCGGGCGTGCAAACGTCCAGGTACCGCGTCCCATCTGCCAACTCCACCACGTCGTAAATATGCGCGGAAACGCACACATCCTTATTCACCAGTCTGGTGGCTTCATCGGCAGTCACGCATGGCTTCGGCGAGCCGCCAAAGGCCAGCGAGGGCCACACAGCGGCTAAAATCACAATCCATCCCACTCGACGCAGAATCACTGCAACCCTCCAGTGAAGATTGTTGAAATCGAAACGCAAAATGGGAAAAAGGGAAGCAGGTATTAAGTTTGGCGAATGCTCATCCCGGAGCCTTCGATAAAACTGGCTCAGTCTTCAGTGATACTCGCCGTGTCCACTTGAAGCTTGATCTTCAGCACCACCGGTTTGTCCGCTTGAATTCTGATTTCCTTTGCATAAGGAACAAATCCCACAGAGCCAATAAACAGATCGTACAACCCCGGCGCAAGTTGAATGTGAAACTCGCCATTCTCATTCAGAGTCAGTTGCTGGTCGAGCTTGTCTCGCCCTTCACTATGAACCAGAAAAAACCCTCTGCTGATGGCAGCGCCGAGCGAGTCGGAGATGCGTCCTTGAAGTGTGCCGGTCGCCGCTGTCACTGGCGTTTGCGCTAGGGAGGACGTTCCAGCCGAAAGCGCAACCACCAATAAAACTACCGTAAGCCAGCGTCTCATTTCAGCGCCATCCAAAGCTCTACGCCTGCTGCCCGTAGTGGCTCTCCACGTACTTGTCTAGAATCTGCTTGAACTCCGCCACAATGGTATCGCCGTGCAGCGTCTTCAAGAGTTTGCCGTCCACATAGACTGGAGCCTTGGGTTCCTCGAAAGTGCCCGGCAAACTAATTCCTAGGTTGGCGTGCTTCGATTCGCCCGGCCCGTTTACGATGCAGCCCATCACTGCCAGCTTCAGCTCCTCCACGCCCGCATACTTCTTGCGCCACTCCGGCATCGAGACGCGCAGATAACTCTGTATCTGCTCGGCCAGCTCCTGGAAATACGTGCTCGTCGTCCGTCCGCAACCCGGGCAACTCGTGACCTGCGGCATGAAGCTGCGAATTCCGAGCGATTGCAAAACCTGTTGCGCTGCCAGCACTTCCTCAGTCCGGTCGCCGCCCGGCTTCGGTGTCAAGCTTACGCGAATCGTATCGCCAATGCCGGCCAGCAGCAGCGGAGCCAGGCCAGCCGTCGAGGCAATCAGCCCCTTCGCTCCCATTCCGGCCTCGGTAAGTCCCAGGTGCAGCGGATACTCGCAGCGCGCAGCCAGGTTGGTGTACACGTCGATCAGGTCGCGCACCCCGCTCACCTTGGCGGAGAGAATAATCTGGTCGCGGCCCAGCCCGTAGCGCTCGGCGGCGGCGGCCGAGTTCAACGCGCTCGCGACCATCGCCTCCATCATCACCTCGCGCGCCGGCAGCGGCTGCGGCAAGCGGCTGTTCTCGTCCATCATGCGTGTCAGCAGCGATTGGTCCAGCGAGCCCCAGTTCACACCTATGCGCACCGGTTTCTGGTTCTCAACCGCGCACTCGATCATGATGCGGAAGTTGTCGTCGTCCTTGCGGCCAATCGAAACATTGCCGGGGTTGATTCTGTACTTGCTGAGCGCCCGCGCCGTGACAGGAAATTTTTTGAGCAGCAGGTGGCCGTTGTAATGGAAGTCGCCCACAATCGGCACCCGCAGCCCGCGCTTGTCGAGGCCCTCGACAATGTGCGGAACGGCCGCAGCGGCCTCATCGTTGTTCACCGTGACGCGCACAATCTCCGACCCAGCCTGGGCCAGCGCCGCAACCTGTTCGATGGTGCCCGCAACGTCCGCCGTGTCGGTGTTGGTCATCGACTGCACGACGACCGGAACCTCCCAGCCCACGCGAACCTGCCCAATCCTGACCGTCCCGGTCTTCCTGCGCTGAATCTCCGCCATACCTCTAGTTTACGCGCAGCCACGCCGGCTGGAAACCCCGTCCAGAAGATTCCGACCATCACACAATCCCGCCAAATTGCCAACTCGCTATCCCCGCGAAGCGGGGGCTAACTTGCCGCTTTTATGAAAAAACCTGTATCCAATCCCGTCTGCTACTGTTTGTTCACATCCACGTAATACAAATCCGTAGCCACTTGAAATTCGTCCTTGCTCAACGGCGTCTTGATCGTCTGCCATCTTGTCGTCGGATGGATGATCTGCCAATGCCCCGGCGTGCCCACGCGCACCGGCATGGCAAAGTTATCTTCATCGGCGCGCCACTTGTACATCACCATTCCAGGCGCCTCGCCAAACAGCAACTCCAGCCGTGGAATCTCGGCGTGCCGCAAATATTGATCAAAAATCGGCGTCAGGTTCATTCCGGTGTGTTGGTTGAAGTAGGCCACCACGTCTTCGGTCATGATGTTCTGGTACTTGAAGTGCTGATAAAAGCCGTGCAATAGCGCCCACCACTTCGCATCGTCGTTCACCACGCTGCGCAGCGTGTTGATCATCAGCGCGCCCTTGAAGTACTGATCCTGGTCAGGTTCTTCATTCACCCCGCGCTCGGCGATGATGGGCCGCAGATTCTTCACCTTGGCCTTGTCGCCGTTCAGGTATTTGATGGCGTCGTCCTTGCCCCAGCGATACTCCACATACAGGCCTTCCAGATAAGTCGTCCAGCCCTCGTGAATCCACATGTCCGACGGATCGGCGGCCGTGATGCTGTTGCCGAACCACTCATGCCCGCTCTCATGAATGATGATGAAATCGAAGCGCAGGCTGATGCCTGTGCCGGTCCAGTCGCGGCCCATGTAGCCGTTCTTGAACCCATTCCCGTAGGCCACCGCGCTCTGATGCTCCATTCCTAAGTAAGGCACTTCGATCAGCTTGTATCCATCCTTCGCGAAGGGATACTCGCCGAAGTAGTGCTGAAACGCCTCTAACATTCCTTTGGCCTGCGCAAACTGTACCTTCGCCTTGTCTAAGTCCTCCGGCAATACATAAAAGTCCAGTGGCAGATCGCCTAACTTATCGGCAAAGTGGGCATAACTCCCGATGTTCAGCGAAACATCGTAGTTATTGATGGGGTAATGCACGTGCCAGTCCCAGCGCGTATAGCCGTCGCCCAGGTCGGTCTTGGACACAAATTTGCCGTTCGACACGTCCACAAGGCCGTTGGGAATTGCGACGCTGATGTCCATGCTCTCGACCTCATCGCGCCACTGATCCTTATTCGGCCACCACACGCTCGCGCCGTCGCCCTCGCACGCGGTATTGATCCACACGCGCCCTGCTGGGTCTTTCTTGAAGGTCATTCCTCCGAAGCGCCCAATCTCCTCCGGGTGTCCTGAGTAATAAAAATCAATGGAGTAAACTTTGCCCGCGCGCAGCGTCTCAGGAAAATCCACGAAGACCGCGCCCGAGTCGCGCTCGTATTTAAGCGGCGTCGCGCCCATGAGAATCTTGTCAATTGCGAATATCTCCCGCAGGTCGAGCTGGATCCGCGTCCCATCCTTCAGCATCCTGAAGCGGATGGCGTTCTTTCCGCTGATGAACTTCTTTTCAGGATCGACGCGAATATCCAGGTGGTAGTAGAGCAGATCGTTGTTCGCCCGATAAGGCCCGTAAGCCCCGCGCAACATCGCCGCCCGCGTAGGCGCAGGAACTACCGCGTCATTCGGCTTTGCGGATGCCTTCTGCGTAGCGGCAGAAGTGACGGCAGGCGCAGCGGCGGGTGTGGCCGTCTGGCTCGGCGCCTGTTGTGCGGTCTGTGCAGTCAGTGAGGCCGCAGCCATTACGGCGAGCGCCAGCAGCCGGCACGCCAGTATACGAAAGGCAAAAAATCGCATGGGGTTACCCTGTTCCCTAATCTCTGTCTCTAAATCAGCTCCACGCCCCACAAATCATGCAGATGCAGCACGCCTTCCACAGTCCCCGCCGCATCCACAACCACCAGCGAAGTAATCTTCCGCTCTTCGAGAATCGCCAGCGCCTTGGCCGCCAGTTCTTCCGCCGCAATCGTTCTCGGATGTGCATTCATCGCTTCGCCTGCCGTCTTGCTCAGCGCCGCGCCGCCTTCGCGTTCCAGCAGTCTCCGCAAGTCGCCGTCGCTGATCACGCCGCGCAGCCGGCCCTGATCCTGCACCGTCGTGATGCCCAGTTTCTTCGACGACATCTCGTAGATCACGTCGGTCATCGGCGTCGTGGGCGCGACCACCGGAACCGCGTCGCCCGTGTGCATCAGCTCGCGAACCTTGGCCAGGCGCTTGCCCAGCTTGCCGCCGGGATGCAACTCGGCAAAATCCTCCGCCCGGAATCCCTTGCGCAGGCTTACCGCGATGGCCAGCGCGTCTCCCAGCGCCAGCATGGCAGTCGTCGAAGCCGTCGGCGCCAGATTCAACCCGCAGGCTTCGCGCGCCACGCCGCAATCCAGAGCCACGTCACTCGCCTGCGCCAGAGTTGATTTCAAGTTGCAGCAAAAGCTCACCAGCGCATCACCCTTGCGTTTAAGCGTTGCCAGCAGGCGCAGAATCTCCTCCGTTTCGCCGCTGGCCGATAGAGCCACCACCACGTCGCCCGTCATCAACGCGCCCAGGTCGCCATGCAGCGCCTCGGCCGGATGCAGAAACAAAGCCGGCGAGCCGGTGGAGCTGAGCGTGGCGGCGATCTTCTGCGCAATAATTCCGCTCTTGCCCATGCCGGTGACCACCACGCGGCCACGCTCTTCTCCGCAGCGCAGAATCAGCTCGACGGCGCGGTCGAAGCTGGCGGCCATCGGCCCTTCCAGGCGCGCGGCCAGGGCTTCCAGGGCCGCCGCTTCGGTGCGCACCAAAGCCGCCGGTTCGAGGGTGCGGCCTGCTTCACGACTGGCGTTCGGACGTAGCTGTTTTCCCTTATCAATCATCGGTTATTGATGGTATCAGTTCCGGCACCCGCGGTGCGGCCAACTGCCTTCGTCTGACCTGCGCCAGAGAAATGGCATGGAATACGTACAATAGAACAGAGGCGAATCCCCGTGAAGCGCAGCACCCTCGTTCTTACCGCCGTTCTGTTCATCCTGGCCGCCTTCGCCTGGGCCGGCTGGGCCAACTGGGAGTATCGCAAGCAGGCCGCCGAGCGGCTGCTGGCCTCGGTTGCGCAGGGCAAACTGGTTCCCAGCGCCACCGGCGGCGAACTACAGTACCTCTCCCCGCTCCAGGGCAAGCCAGCGCCCCAGTTCACGCTCGAAGACCTCAGCGGCAAAAAGGTCTCGCTGGCCAGCTACAAGGGCAAGGCGCTGGTGATCAACTTCTGGGCTACCTGGTGCGCTCCATGCAAAATAGAGACCCCCTGGCTGATCGATCTGCGCAACCAGTACGCGTCGCAGGGCCTTGAGGTGCTGGGCATCTCCGCCGACGACATCGACCGCGGCGACCCACGGAAGCTGAGCAACGAAAAGCTGGAGATCGCGCGATTTGTCCAGCAGATGCACATGCCTTACCCGGTGCTGATCGACGCCGACTCGATCAGCCAGCCATACGGCGGCCTGGACGACCTGCCGACCTCCTTCTTCGTGGACCGCAACGGAACCGTGGTGGCCGCACAGGTCGGACTGACCTCAAAGGACGAGATCGAAAAGAACATCAACAAAGCGCTGGGGATTGTGAAGTAGCGGAGTAAGCCGCTGTGGCGAGGAAAGATTGATGACTGCAGGTAAAACAGTAATTCGCATTGCCGTTGCGGCGGCTCTGACTTTAGCCTGTGCGCTGGCACAAGGGCAGAGGCCGCTGGTCGATCTCCCGGCCCGCTCTGCCTCAAAGCCCGCGGCCGTCGAGTTCCTCTACCCCGAGCAGGTCACAGTACCCGCCGGAAAGCCAACCAGGCTCACGCTGCATTTCCGCATCGCGCCGGGGCTGCATATCAACTCCCACACGCCCAGAGAAGACGAACTCATCCCCACGGTCTACTCAATTCCCGAAGGCTCGGGTGTGTGCCTCGATGGGGCTGTCTACCCGCCCGGCTCGGACTTTACGCTGCCCCTCGACCCCAAGACCAAACTCAGCGTTTACACCGGCGAGTTCATTATTCAGGCGCGCATCGTAGCCACACCCGGCGACCACCTGATCGAGGCCCGGCTCCGTTATCAGGCCTGCGACAACAACGCCTGTATGCCGCCCAAAACGATTACCGCGGCGATCGATGTAATCGGAAAGTAATAGTTAATCTCTTGCGGCGCGCCATTATCGTCCGGTCTGCTATTTTGTTTCGCAGAGGCTTTTTTCAATGCGAACTGGAATGAGAGCAGTGTGTGCGTTGGCAATCGCAGCTATGGCGGCTGGGCTCTCTGCTCCGCTTCATGCCGGCTCCCTGACGGTGAAGACCGAACAAGGCAAGGCCCACGGCAAGACTATCAGCGATGGCAAGGTCCGGGCTTTTCTCGGCCTGCCCTACGCGGCCGCTCCGGTGGGCGATCTGCGCTGGAAGACGCCCCAGCCCCCGGTCAAGTGGAAGGGCGAGCGCGATGCAACTGCCTTTGGCGCACGCTGCGCCCAGAATCACGTCTTTGACGACATGGTTTTTCTGGACAGCGGCCCCAGCGAGGACTGCCTCTTCCTCAACGTCTTCACGCCCGCCGGCGCCAAGGGCAACAGCAAGTTGCCCGTGATGTTCTGGATTCACGGTGGTGGCTACGAGGGCGGCGCCAGTTCCGAGCCGCGCCACAACGGCGATTTTCTGCCGCTCAGGGGCGTAGTTCTTGTCACCATCAATTACCGGCTAGGCGTCTTCGGCTTTCTGGCTACACCGGAACTGGCCAAAGAGGGCAATGGCGCAGCCGGCAACTACGGCGTCTTCGACATGTTGGCCGCCCTGCAATGGGTCAGGGCCAACATCGGCAAATTCGGCGGCGATCCGGGCAACGTGACCATCTTCGGCGAGAGCTCCGGCTCCTATGCGGTCAGCTCGCTGATGGCGTCGCCCCTGGCCCGCGGCCTCTTCGTCAAAGCGATTGGCGAGAGCGGCGCGGCCTTTGAGAATCTGCTGCCGGACGATTCCCTGGAAGCGCAAGAGGTGAAGGATGGCAAGTGGGTGGCTTCGCTAGGCGTCAAATCGCTGGAGGAACTTCGCGCCGTGCCCACCGCCAAGCTCCTCGACGCGGCCAAAGGCATTCACTTTGCGTCCGTCATCGATGGCCGGCTTCTCACCGAGCCTGTAACCACAACCTACGCCGCCGGCAGGCAGGCGCATGTGCCGCTGTTGGCCGGATGGAATCGTGACGAGGGCAGCTTCGCAAAGAGCATGACGGCGGAGAAATGGAAGGACTTTGCGGCGAACAACTTCAAGGATCGCGCCCCGGAGTTTCTCAGGCTCTATCCCGGCCTCACAGATGAACAAGCCACGCGCTCGGCCATCGACTACGCCGGCGACGACTTCATCGCCTTCGACACCTGGAAGTGGATTGAGGCGCACGTGAAAACCGGCGACTCACCCGTCTATCGCTACCGCTTCGACCTGGCCGCATTGCCCAGCAAATACCACCCCGCAGCATTTGCCTTCCACTCCGACGATATCGAATATGTCTTCGGCACGCTGGACACCCGCCCTGGCGAAATCGTCCGTCCCGAGGACCGCAAGCTGAGCGACCAGATGATGAGCTATTGGACCAACTTCGCCAAAACCGGCGACCCCAACGGTTCCGGCCTTCCCATTTGGCCTCGGTACGACAGCGCCAACTCGCTCATCCATCTCGACAGCCCAATCACCTCCAGCCCGGATACGCTGCGCCCGCGCTACGAGTTTCTGCTGAAGGGAATGCCGCCGTTCCAGTTCTGAGCTTGAGTGGGCTTGTTCGCCACGACCGTTGGGATTTTTATAGAAACCTGAATGACGACTGGCCATTCATCCTGAAGGTGGTATATTTCTTCTGTGTCCGAGGAACGTATGTCCATATCTACGATGAAAGATCCTGTTACCTGGCTTTATCCTCCGATCGAGCCATATAACACGGGCATGCTGCGGGTTTCACCCGCCCACGAGCTCTACTTTGAGGAAAGCGGCAACCCTGCCGGCAAGCCGGTGGTGTTTCTCCACGGCGGTCCCGGAGGCGGCTCCGATCCCAAACAGCGCCGCTTTTTCCATCCCGAAAAATACCGTATCATCTGCTATGACCAGCGCGGTTGCGGCAAGAGCACGCCCTACGCGTCGCTGGAGGACAACACGACCTGGGATCTGGTGGCGGACATCGAGAAACTCCGCGCGCACTTGGGGCTAGAGCGCTGGCAGGTCTTCGGCGGTTCCTGGGGTTCGACCCTCGCCCTCGCCTACGCCGAGACACATCCAGAGCGCGTCACGGAACTCGTTCTCCGCGGCATCTTCCTGCTGCGTCGGCAGGAAATCGAATGGTTCTACCAGCGCGGCGCCTCGATTATTTACCCAGACGCCTGGGAGCCGTATCTGGCGCATATCCCGGAAGCTGAGCGCGGCGATCTGCTTACAGCTTATTACCGCCGTTTGACCAGCGAGGATCAGAGCGTGCGGCTGGCAGCCGCGAAGATTTGGAGCGGATGGGAGGGCGCCACTTCCAAACTCCTGCCCGACCCGGCCTTTGCCGGCCACTACGAAGAGGATGAGTTCGCCTTGGCTTTTGCGCGCATTGAAGCGCACTACTTCTATCACAAGGGATTTTTCGAAACGGACGATCAGTTGCTGCGGAACGTCTCCCAAATCCGGCAGATTCCCGGAGTCATCGTGCAGGGCCGTTACGACGTCGTCTGTCCCATCGAAAGCGCATGGGCTCTATACCGCGCATGGCCAGAGGCTGACCTCGTGATCACTCCCGACAGCGGCCATAGCGCATTTGACCCGCCAAACAGTCGCGCCCTGGTTGCGGCAACCGACAAGTTTTCCGGCTGCTGAAAGAAGGCGGATCTAGGATAGAACGTCCCTTCCGATCCGTGACATGCATCGCCGCGGTGTCCAGGTGCGCTATCTGGCTCGCGTAAAAACATCAGCGGCTTTGTGTGGCCTTCGCGCCTGTAGATATTCACTCGACCTGACGGCCGCTTCATCCGCAGGTTGTTTTAAGCAGAGCCTGATCTTACGTGGGTTTCTTACTGCTTGACGCCCGCGGCGTCGGCAAACCCGGCCGTCACCGCCGGGGGAATCGTGCTGGTCGGCGGCGGCTCGGCGAAGGAGGAGTTTTTCGCATTGATTGCATTGGAGTAATCAGGGCCGAGGCCGAGCTTCTTGAGCGCCCGGGCGTCAGGCAACAGTTTTGTCTGCCAGCCCTGGTCGGCCTGATACTTCGTCATCGCTGCCTTGGTGGCCTCGTCCCAATTGCCGTTGGCCTCACCGGAAAGATAATGCTCGCGGATGAGGGCCTGCTGAATCTCGATGACTCTGCTCGGCTCAATGGCCTGCTGGCCGCGCGGGCGGCGTGATCTGGACTTTGATTTGTGAGTGGCGTGCTTCGCGTGGCTGCTGCGGGAAGCAGGATGAACGGTGGTTCCGAAGGCCGTAGATGCGGCCATAGCCGCGAGTAGTACAAATGCCAGGCTAGCTCGAAAATGCAGCACGCTGGTTCACCTCAGAGACGATAGTTTCAACTGGAACCTGTGTCCAAGTTTAACGAATTGTACCGTATTGCGGCAAGGCAAAATCGATTTGGCAACGGGAATCCGGAGGATTAAGGTATAGGGGCGCCGGCGGCGTTAGTCCGCCGCCGGCGCCCTGGTAAACGCTACTGTAGCGTTCCGCCTATGTAGTTGATGCCTTGGTCGGGATGGTGCGGGTCGATGACTTCGAAGACCACGTCATCGCCGGTTTTAAGTTTGCCCGCCACGGCATTGAACTGCTCTTTGGTGCCGGTGGGCTGCTTGTTGAGGCGGGTGATGATCAGGCCAGGCTCAAGTCCTTGCAGGTCAGCGAAGGAGCCGGAGCGCACCGACTGAATCACCACGCCCGTGATGTGCAGCTTGGTGGCTGTGGCCGGAGAGATCTCGCGGACCACGATGCCCAGCTTGGCTTCCCCGACATCGCCCTTTTCGTCCGGATTGGGTTCAGCCTGCGCGTTATTCAGGTCGGCAAAAACCTTGTCGCGGTCGCCGATGGTAACCGTAGCGTCGGCCTGTTTACCGTCTCTCAGGTAGCCCAGGCGGATGTTGCTGCCCGGCCTGCGGCTGGCGATCTCATTGACCAGGTCGTCGCCGTCCTTGATCGATCGGCCATCAATGGCGGTGATAATGTCGCCCGCCTTGAGTCCGGCCTTCTCCGCTGGACCGCCCGGCGTAATCTCCTGCACCAGAACGCCGTTCTTAAATCCATAAACGCGGTTCACCGCGCCGGAGAGCCCCACTTTGAATTGGATGCCGATGGAGCCGCGCGTCACCTTGTGGCTGGGGCTGATGAGGTCGTTGTATACCTCGACGACGGTATTCGACGGCATGGCAAAGCCCAGCCCCTGGTAGCCGCCCGACTGCGTGAAGATCGCCGTGTTCACCCCGATGACCTCGCCGTTCATGTTCAGCAGCGGTCCGCCGGAGTTGCCCGGATTGATGGCCGCATCGGTCTGGATGAAGTGCTGAAACTGGCCGCTGACGCCCGGCTCGATGGTGCGGTTCTTGGCCGAGATGATGCCTGCGGTGACCGTCTGCGCCAGAGCAAAGGGGCTGCCAATGGCTTCCACCCAGTCGCCCACATGCGAAGTGTCGGAGTTGCCCATCTTGACAGTCGGCAGCGGCGTGCTGGTTTCGATCTTGATGACCGCCAGATCCGTGGCCTTGTCAAAGCCGATCACCCGCGCCGGGCGGCCATCATCCTGGTTGTCGGGGTCGGTCGACAGCTTGACGAAAATCTTGTCGGCCTTATCGACGACGTGAAAATTGGTGATGATGTAGCCCTTGGGATCGACGATGAATCCCGAACCCAGAGACTCGCGGATCTGGCCGTCGTCCCCGCCTTCCTGGTCGGGCATCTGCCCGCCGAAGAAGCGGTTGAAGAAGTCCTGGAAGTTATCCGGTCCCTGGTTTTGCCCCTGCTGGCTGCCCTGATCTTGATCCTGCTCCTGGTCGTCGCCGGGCTGCTGAGGAACGGGCTGCATGTGACCGTGAAAATTGCGGCGGCCTTTGTTGACGGCTTGCTTGGGCAGGATCCGGGTGTTGATGTTCACCACCGCCGGCCCAACCTTCTGGGCAATCTCCACAAACTGGTTGGGAGCTATCGTGGAATTGACCACTTTCAGTGGCGTGGCGTCGGTGCTCGAGTTCTGATTCTCTTGTCCGCGTACCCCGTGAGCGGCAAAGGAGCCGGCCACAATGGCGGCTGAGAGCGTGGCAAGCAAGACAAACACTGATGCGAGACGGCGCGTGCGCAGCCGTTCAAAGAGCGATTTCATGGGTGCGTTGACCTCGTTTGGGTGACCAGCCTTGCGGTTGGGTTGTTCTGGTTGTTCAAATTGTTCCGCTTGTTCAAGTTGTTCAGCATGTTCATCTTGTCAATGATGCTTCATGCATGAACCTTCAGTATAACTTGTTGCGGGAAACCCGTCGGAGTGTAGGAAGATCGATCAGTTCCACTCGGTATAGACGCGATACGGGGAAAAGAGTCTCACAGAGACTAAGCGGAAAAGTGGGGACTTTCTTTTCCTCTCTTCAATGCCTCTATATGTACTCGATGAGATCTCGAAAATGCTAACATCCGGCATGGATTTCTTTCGTAAGCATCCTGGATCGATTGACCTATTTGTCCTGATTGCATCTGCTGTTGCACTGGGAATCCCTTGCTGCACCGCGCAAACTCCGGCCGCACAGACGCCCTCTACCCAGCATCTCCGATCGGTTGAATCGACTATTGTCTGGGGGAAAGAGCGCTTCAACCCGGACAACTGGCGGCCATGGAGCGTCTTCGCGATGCCGCGCTGAGCGAGCCTTATCCCTCAATGAGTTGCGCCATCTGACAGACAATATAGGCCCACGGCTAGCGGTTGCCCAGACAGAACAAGCTGTGGACTACGTGGCGGCCGAGATGCGGACGCTGGGAGCCCAGGTCTCGCTGGAAAAGACCAGGGTTCCGCATTGGGTGCGCGGCGCAGAGACCGCCGAACTGGTTTCCTGGCCAGGACAGGCACCGGGAACGTCGCAAAAGATTGTTCTCACTGCTCTGGGGGGCAGCGTGGCCACCCCTGCGGAAGGACTCATTGCCGAGGTCGTCGTAGTGGACGACTGGAGAGCAATTCGCCCTGCCGCCAGGGGCTGCGAAAAGGAAAAATTCTGCTCCTCAATCACCGATTCGACAAGGAATTGGACGCCAGGTCTACGGAATAGACGCGTACGGCAACGCGGTGATCTACCGTGGCGCGGGACCGGTGGCGGCGGCATCCTTGGGCGCAGTGGCGGTGCTGGTGCGTTCCGTAGGCGGAGCCGATTACCGGCTCCCCCACACGGGTCAGACTCGCTAATGAGAATGGCATGGTGAAGATTCCGCGCCGCCGCAGTCGCGGCGGAGGATGCCGACCTGCTCAAAAACCTCGCCAGCCAGGGACCAGAGAGCCTAAAACTCACAATTGATCCCGGGAACTGTCCCCGATATCGTCAGTTAAAACGTCATCGCCGATTGGATGGGCAGTGAACACCCCGAGCAGGTGGTGGTGGTCTCGGGCCACCTGGACTCCTGGGATTTGGGCACCGGCGCCCTGGACGACGGCGCTGGCGTGGCGGTTTCGATGCAGGCGATTCATCTGCTCAAGCGAACTGGGAAACCATCCTCGGCGCACAGTATGCCTTGGCTCGATCCGCGAGGAAGAAGGTTCGGAGGGAGCGGCAACCTACATCGCCGAGCACGAGGCCGATGTGGCCAATCATATCGGCGCCTTCGAATGCGACCTGGGCGCTGCCCTACCGACAGCCCTGTTCTTCTCGGGCAAGTCGGTCCTGGGCCGGTGGCTGGCCAACTGAGGTGCTGGAGGCCATCGGCGCGGAGACGATCGCTGGCCTCCGCGGAAACCGGTGAAGATACCGCCGTGCTCACCGCAAGAGGAGTGCCCAGCTTCGCTCCGATCCAGGACAGCCGCACCTATTTCATCTATCACCACACCGCCGCCGATACTTCGACAAGACGCTGCCAGAAAAGCCAAAAGAGTTCGCACCTGAGCTGCGCAGTGCCGCTCTTATGAGAAACTGGAAGTGTAGCTATTCTCCGGGGCTTGCCCGTGCGCCCCCCCAAAAACCTTGATTCAACCCCCGGCGTCACCAGGCCCGCTTGCGGCCGATACCCCGCTGCGGCCCGCATATAGGAACCGGAAAAGAATGATCAGTGTCAGCAACGTCACCATGCGCTACGGCTCGAAGGTCCTCTTCGAGGATGTCAGCGTCGCCTTTATTCCCGGCCGCCGCTACGGCCTCACCGGCCCCAACGGCTCCGGCAAATCCACCTTCATGAAGATCCTCACCGGCGAGCTCGACGCCGCAGAAGGGCACCGTCGTCCGCCCGCGCAAGCTCGGCGTCCTGCGCCAGGACCAGTTCGCCTTCGACGCCTATCGCGTCATCGACACCGTCATCATGGGCAACAAGCCCCTCTGGGCCGCCCTGGAAGAGCGCGACCGCATCTACGAGAAGCCCGAGCTGACCGACGCCGACGGCATGCGCCTCGGCGAGCTCGAAGGCGTCATCGGCGACGAGGACGGCTACACCGCCGAAGCCGACGCCGCCGTCCTCCTCGACGGCCTCGACATTCCCGAGCCGCTCCACGAGCGCAAGATGGGCGAGCTCCAGGGCGGCCAGAAGGTCCGCGTCCTGCTCGCCCAGGCCCTCTTCGGCAAGCCCGAGGCCCTGCTCCTCGACGAGCCCACCAACTACCTCGATCTCGACTCCATCCACTGGCTGCAGGACTTCCTCCTCAGCTACGACGGCACCCTCATCGTCATCTCCCACGACCGCCACTTCCTCAACTCCGTCACCACCCACACCGCCGACATCGACTACGAAACCATCATCACCTACACCGGCGGATACGACGAGATGGTGATGGCCAAGACCCAGATCCGCTCCACCCTCGAAGTCCCAAAACGCCCAGCGCGAAAAGAAGATCGCCCAGCTCAACGACTTCATCGCCCGCTTCGCCGCCGGAACCCGCTCCTCGCAGGTCACCAGCCGCCGCAAAGAAGTCGAGCGCCTGCAGACCAACGACCTCGCCCGCTCCAACATCCAGCGCCCCTACATCCGCTTCGACCAGATCCGCCCCAGCGGCAAGCACGTCCTCGAATTCAAGCACCTCACCAAGCTCTACGGCGACCACAAGGTCATCGACGGCTTCACCGCCAACGTCCTGCGCGGCGAAAAAATCTGCCTCATGGGCCGCAACGGCGCCGGCAAAACCACCCTGCTCAAGAGCCTGCTCGCCAACTATCCCGGCCTCGCCGACAAGGACTTCACCCTCGACTCCGGCTCCGTCTTCTGGGGCCACGAAGCCCAGATCGGCTACTTCCCGCAGGACGTCGGCGCAACCATCGAGCACGGCCTCACCGTCGCCGAGTGGCTCCATCGCTGGAACCCGACGCCCACGTCGAAGATATCCGCGGCATCCTCGGCCAGATGTTATTCAGCGGCGAAGAAGGCGACAAGCAAACCAAAGCCCTCAGCGGCGGCGAGCAAGCCCGCCTGGCTTTCTGCAAGCTAATCCTCACCAAGCCCAACATCCTCATCTTCGACGAGCCCACCAACCACCTCGACCTCGAAGCCATCAACGCCCTCAACATCGCCCTCCAGCGCTACGAAGGCACGGTCCTGCTAGTAACCCACGACCACGACCTGATCGACGAAGTCGCCACACGCCTCTGGGTCTTCCACGAAGACGGAATCGAAGACTTCCAGGGCCCCTACGCCGAGTGGAAGGGCAAGCACAACTAGAAAATATCGAGCATGTCTTTGCTTTGAAACGGCGCGGCTTCAGCCGCGCCATATGCTAAGGCATCGATCACCCTGCCCTGAATGTCGTTGGAGGCATGAAACCACGGACCAACGCCAATGAAAACGCGCCGTTGAAACCAACCCACCCACTACTTTGCCGAAGTTCTGGCTCCCATCAGCGGATGCGGCGCGTAAAGCGGCTACGCAGGGATTGCGGTGTCGAACTCTGTGTAATTGTCGAGGTGGTGTTTGATAATCAAATAGCATTCGCAAGAGGCCTTCGTGAGCCCAGGGACGTCGAGAATGCGGATTTCCCCGCGGGTGTAATCGATAAGTCCTTTTTGCTTGAGTATCCCGGCTGTCGTGGAAATAGTGGGACGGCGCCCCCCCAGCATGTCGGCGAGAAACTCATGAGAAATCTTGAACGTGTCGACGTTCGCGCGGTCCGCGCAGAGGAGCAGCCAGCGAGCGAGCCGTTGTTCGAAGTTGTGCTTGGCATTGCATCCAGAGGTTTGCATGGCCTGAACAAGTTGTGCCTGAACATAGCGCAGAGCCAGGAGTTGAAAGTAGCCGCTAAGGCGAAACTCTCTTCTCGCGTCCTCCACGCGGCAGCTATAGCCATGGCCGGCAATCTGGGTGTAGACGCGATTCAGGCTCTTTCTTGTTCCCATCAGAGCTGAGACGCCGATGACCGACTCATAACCGAACATCCCCACCTCAACCTGAGATCCGTCCTTGAATGTCGTCGTCATCGACGCCATTCCCTCTTCGAGAAAATAGAGGTGATCGATCGGGTTGCCAGGGTATTCGATTTCATGTTTCAGCTCGAATTTGACCGGCTGCAAACGAAGACGCTCAATGATCTCCACGTCCAGAGCCTTCAAAAGAGTGTTCTTAAAGCCGTTCGTGCGCAAGGAATCCTCACTTTCAGACAAAACCATATCACAATCAGTAAGCGCCAGGCTCACGATGTCTGACAAAGTTCGGGATATGTCAGCAACCGTACAAAGTTATTTTTAGTTATGTCAGCAACCGTACAAAGACAGCTAGACTAAGCGAGTACTATTTATCGAGTTATGTCGGTAGCCGTACAAAGACCGCAAGACTAAGCGAGTAGAATTCAGTCGGTCCATCAATCTTCTCTTCGAGGTGAGAAGCATGAACTTTGACCTCGTTGCCTTTCTGGCAACGGCAGGAATAGGGCGAAGAATCGTCCAGTTGACGCCTAAGCAAGTCTTTTTTTCGCAGGGAAGTTCGGCTGACGCCATCTACTATCTTCAGATGGGCCGCGCAAAACTCACCGTCGTTTCGCACGACGGAAAAGAGGCCACCGTAGCTCTTCTCTCCGCCGGGGAGTTCGTTGGAGATGAGTCGCTCGCCAGCGTGGGCGCGCTGCATATGGCCACTGCCAGTGCCATTACCGCCTGTACAGCGCTGAGGATAGAGAGGGGAGAGATGATCCGCGTGATGCACGAGGAGCATTCTTTCTCCGATATGTACTTGAAATTTCTGCTGGCCCGAAGCATGCGAGCCCAGGCCGATCTTGTCGACCAGCTTTTCAACTCCAGCGAAAGGCGTTTGGCAAGGATTCTGCTGTTGTTGGCCGAATTTGGTGAGCCGGATAAACCAGGACATCTGATTCCTCCCATCACGCAGGAAACTCTGGCGGAGATGGTCGGCACCACCCGGTCCCGCGTCAGCTTCTTCATGAATCGGTTTCGCAAGCTCGGCCTTATCGAATACAACGGCCGCATCCGGGTCCATAAGTCGCTGCTCAATGTGGTTCTGCACGATCAATTCACCGAGCGTAACCCCGAGAGGCCTCCTGGTTCGGCCACTCCACGTGTTCGATCAATGCCAGCTAAAAGCGGCTAGAGGTGCGTGTCCCATCTCTCAGAGAGGCAAGTTGACCGTCAACGGCGCTGCCATGGGATAGAGCCGGTCGAGTAAGTGCGTTTGCACAAAAGCTGACTTGCCTGACCCGCTGACTTGCCGGCTCTCCAAAAATTCTCACTCACACCCCACTTTCAGACGAAAAAATCCCGCCTGCCGTCCAATTCGGCGCTTTTGTCAGCTCTGTCAGCCGAGGCGGGTCCCTCACGATTCTTCGTCCCGCATTGCAACACGCCGGTTCTGAATGTGAGTCCCATCACAGCCCGCAACCCTTCCGCACTAGCATTGCAGGCATGACCGCGGCGACCCTTATTCTGATTGCGCCATCTTCGCTTCTGTTGGGCGCCGCGCTCCAGATTCTGGTAGCGCGGCTCTTTCTGCCCGGGCCAAGGGAATTCTGGCCTTCCTCACCTGTCTGCCCGCGGTCGCTTGCCGTGGCCGGGCTGGTGCGCTCGGTCCAGGCAGGACAGGCAGTCGATCTGAATCTGCTCCACTGGGACGGCCCGCTGGCCCTGGTCTTCCACGTGGACGCGCTCAGCGTCCTTTTCGCTTTTATGGGCACCTTTCTGGGCGCATTCGTGCTCCTCTATTCCATCGGCTACATGGCCCACGACAAGGCCGCCACCCGCTTCTACTGCCTCCATGCTGATCTTCATCGGCGGCTTTGTCGGACTGGTCTACAGCGCCAACCTCTTTTTCTTCTATCTCTGCTGGGAAGTGGTCGGACTCTGCTCCTTCAGCCTGGTGGGCTTCTGGTACACCAACCCCGAGGCCGTCGCCGGCGCGCGCAAAGTGCTGCTGATGACCCACATCGCCGGCTACGGCCTGCTGGCGGCATCCTGGTGATCTATCCCCGCACCGGCAGCGCTCTCTGGACCGATCCAGCCGTGGCGCACGCCTTCACCGGCGGCATCTTTGTGCTGATGCTGGTGGCGCTGGTGGCCAAATCCGTGCAGTTTCCCCTGCACACCTGGATTCCCGAGGCCATGGCCGCGCCCACCCCGGTCAGCGCCCTGCTGCACGCCGCCTGCTACGTGAAGGCCGGCGTCTATCTGGCCGCGCGCATGCACAGCTTTGGCGCATGGCCGGCCGGAGGTTCGCCTGGGGCAGCGAATCTCTAGTCTGGGTCGGCACCGTCACCATGGCCGTCGGCGTGATGTACGCCATGGTGCAGACCGATCTGAAGCGCATGTTGGCCTTCTCCACGGTCAGCCAGATCGGCTACATGATGATGGGCATCGGCATCGGCACGCCGCTGGCCATTGCCGCCGGTCTGCTCCATTGCCTCAATCACGGCTTCTTCAAGGGCGGGCTGTTCCTGACCGCCGGCTCGGTGCAGCACGCCTCGGGCACGCGCGACATGAACCAGCTCGGCGGCCTGGCGCAGCAGATGCCGCAGACCACACTCTCCTGGCTGATCGGCGTGGGCAGCATGATGGGCATTCCGCTGATGAGCGGCTTCGCCAGCAAGTGGATGCTCTACGCGGCGGCATTGCAGGCCGGATGGGCCGTTCCCGCCATGGTCGCCTGGGCGGTCAGCCTGGGCACGGTCTTCCTCGGCGCCAAGGCCACCAGCGCGGTCTTCCTCGGCCCGCTGACCGAGGCGACCAAAGATGCGCACGAGTCTCCGCCGACCATGGTCTGGGGCATGGGAATCCTGGCCGCGGGCAGCGTCGTTCTGGGCATCGCGCCGCAGTTGGCCGTCAACTACCTGCTCAATCCGATTCTGGGCGCGCTGCAACTCAGCGCGGTGCAGGTCACGTGGTTTGGGCTCTCCGCCGATGCCGGCAGCTTCTCCACCATGGGCGGCCTGGTGCTGGCCGTGGTTTCGCTGGTTCTGGGCGGCGCTGATCTACGCCATCGCCTACGTTGCCCGCCCCGTCCAGGTTGCCGCCACGGCGCTGGAGGCGCGGCACTGGCTGGAGCGGCGGCGGAATCTTCACCGGCGGCGAACCGCTTTCGGAGCAGGGAAGGCTCACCGCCGGCGACTTTTCCGAGATCTTCCTGCAGAACTGGAATGAGTTCTTCCGCTGGTCCAATGTGGATCGCGTTTATCTGGGCGTCTGGAGCGGCTTGCAGGCTGCTTCGCGCGGCTTGGGCGTCGTCGTCTCCTGGATGGAGCGGCACGCGTTGGTGCTGGTTGTCGTGCTGGCGGCGGCGGTGCTGGCTGGCGTTCGCTGGTTTGCTCCCGGCAATTGCGGGCCTGCTGCAGCCTGCCTGCCATCTCCTCCGATGCCGGCGCTGCTGGTTGCAGCCTGCGCCGTGGCCGCGGTCGCATTGATTCTGGCCGCTCTTTCGCGCAAGACGAGCCGCCGCCTGCTGCCGCTGATGATTCTTGCCGGCGTGGCTGCCGTTGCGGGCCTGATCGTTGCCGATCCCTGGCTTCGTCTTGGGCTTTTGGAACTGGGCGCCCTCTTGACCGTGGCGCTGGTCTGGCAGAGCGCGCGAACGCGTCCGCAAAGCTGACTTACCTCGCAGTAGTCCTCATCTCGGCTTTATCGCTGGTTGCCGGCGACCTGCTGATGGAACGCGGGCAGGCGGATTGGGCGCGGGCGCTGCTGCTCACCAGCGTCTGCGTCAAACTGGCAGCGGTTCCGCTCTTCTTCTGGCTGCTGCGGCTGGCCGACGAACTCCCTGCCCTGGTGCTTGGCCTGATCATTGCGGTCGTCGATATGGCCGCCTTCGGCGAACTGTACGTCGTGGCGCAGGCTTCTCCTGGATTGCTTCGCTCCGCAGGGATTTCTGCTGGGTCGCGGCTGCCGCCACGTCGTTCCTCGCCGCTCTTCTGATGCTCACGCAGCGCAGCCTCAAGCGCCTGCTGGTTCTCTCCACGGTCGAGGATATCGGCTTCCTGCTGCTCGGAGTCTTCTCCATCAACTCTCGGATTCGACGGCGCGCTGTTTGCGGCCTGCACTCACGCCCTGGCCAAGGCGCTGCTCTTCGTCTGCCTCAGCGGTCCCGAAGCTGACGGCGCACTGGACGGCGAGCCCACAGGCCTGGCCACGCGCTACCCGGTCAGTGCCTTCGGCTTCCTCTTCGGGATGCTGGCCATGCTGGGCATTCCGCCCACGATGGGCTTCCTCGGCCGCTGGAGACTCTATGAGACTGCCTTGCAAATCGGCTCCCCGCTGTCTGCGGTCTTCATTCTTTCTTCTATCTTTGCGCTCATCGCGTATGTACTGGCTTTGACCCGCGTTTGGTGGGGACCCGCTCGTGATCCAACTCCGCCTCCAGCTGTCCGCCACCGCAAAAGGAGCCTTTCCTGTTGCAGGCCGCGATCGTTGTGCTCGTGGTGATTGCTGCTGGCTGCGCGGAATCTGGCCGGACGCGCTCGCAAATGCTGCTTGGGGGAGACCATGAACCTCTGGAATCGATTGATGTGCTACTCCCGGCGCCGCAGCCCATGGCTCTTCCACATGAACTCGGGCAGTTGCAACGGCTGCGATATCGAACTGGTGGCCAGCCTCACCCCTCGTTACGACGCCGAGCAGTTGGGTGTGCGTCTGGAAGGCAGCCCGCGCCACGCCGATATTCTCTGCATCACCGGCCCTGTGACCCACAACGCCGTCCAGGCCATCAAAACCGTCTACGGGCAGGTCTACGGACCAAAGGCTGTGGTGGCCATCGGCTCCTGCCCGGCCACGACCAACGTCTTCATCGACAGCCGAACCCTGGATGGGCCGCTCAACCGGCACATTCCCGTCGATGTCTTCGTTCCCGGCTGCCCGCCTCGTCCCGACGCCATCATCCTGGGCGTGGCCAAGGCGGCGGAGATCCTGGCCGGCGAGCCGCAAAAAGCTGCCCGTCGAGTCTGTCATGGTGCCGTCGCCGAACCGGCTGTGCATCGGGCCTGCGCGTGCGCCCCAGCCGCAACCGGTACGCCTCGGCCAGTGAGGTGCAGCCATGAATCTGACCACTGCCCTGGCGCGCCTGCTCATCTTTCCCGGACTTCTCTTCGCCGTTCCTGCCGCGTGGTTCTTCCTGTGGGTGGAACGCAAAGCCGTAGCCCTGATGCAGGGCCGCATCGGCCCTCCCTTCATGCAGCCATTCTTCGACTTCATCAAGCTGCTGGGAAAGACCACGCCCCCGCGCTGCGGAGTGGCCGGCCTGCTGATGAGGCTATGGCCGCTGATTGCGGTCTCCGCGGCGGCAGGCGCGGTTGGGCTGCTGCCCGTGCTGCCCTCTTCGGGCGGCTTCGAGGGCGACCTGATCCTGCTGCTGGCGCTGCTGGAACTGCCTTCCATGTGCATCATCGCCGCGGGCTTCTCCTCGCGCTCCATCTTCGGCGAGATCGGCTCGGCGCGCGAAGCCGTCCTCAGCGTCTCTTATAACGTGGTCTTTCTTCTTGCCATCGTCTCCATCGCAGCCTCGCAGCATACCTTCCGGCTGGAGGCACTGGCGCAACTACCCGCCTCGCCGCTGCGAATGCTGGGCGTCGTGGCCATCCTGGTATGCCTGCCCGCCAAGCTGCATCTCAATCCCTTTTCCCTGCCCAACGCGGAGCAGGAGATCTACTCCGGCCCCATGGTCGAGTACGCCGGACCGGAACTGGCCATGTGGGAGCTGTCTCATGGTCTCGAATGGGTTGCGGCCACCGGCCTGGTAGCAACGCTGGCCGCTCCGCCATCACACTCTGGTGGCTGGCCGCCCTGGTCTTCGTCGCCATCTCCTTTGCATCGTTCTGCTGCTGTCTGTGCTCGCCGCCGCCACGGCGCGCTTGCAGATCGATACCACGGTACGTTTTTACTGGCAATGCACCCTGATCTTCGCGGTTCTGGCCATCTCGTCCGCGCTTTTTATGAGGTTTAGATCATGAACATTTTCGCCATGCTGTGGAAGAACCTGTGGGGCGGCTCCCGGACGATGCTCTTTCCCGCGCGCCCCAAAGTGAGCGAAGGCTTCCGCGGCCTGGTGCGCTTCGATCCGGCGCTCTGCACCGGCTGCGCCATCTGCCGCTTTCGCTGCACCGCGCGCGCCATCGAATTCACGGCCGGCAAGGGCGAATTCACCTGGAGCTACGATCCCGGCCAATGCACCTTCTGCGGCCGTTGCGTGGAAGGCTGCAAGGCCCATGCGCTCAGCCAGGACGCTGAATGCCCGCCCGTTTATCTGACCATTGGCGCGTTGAAGAACTCCTACACCGTTGCCCGCAAGCCGCCTGCTCCCAAGCCGGTCCCGGCTGCCCCGCCGGCTGTCGCCGAGGCCAGCGGCGAACCCTGCCCCTGGAGGCGCACAATGAGTTTGCTCGAAAGCATTTCGGAAAAACTGGGTACCACCGAACCCTGGGTTGAAAAGGGCGGCGTCCATTGGCTCTCGCCCGGCCCATGAACGTGCGCGAACTGGCCGCGGCCATGAACGAATTGCAGGCCCGCTTCGTCACCATCACCGCCTACCAGTTGCCCGGCGAACAGGGCTTTCGCCTGGAGTATCACTGGGATCTCGATGGCCAGTTGCTGGGCTTTTCCTTTCTGCTTGCCGGCAACTCCATCGAAAGCATTTACGACCTCTGCGAGGCCGCGGACTGGATTGAGCGCGAGATTCACGAAGAATTCGCTCTGGACTTTACGGGGCGCGAGTACGAACCCCTCCTGCTGCGCCAGGGAGACGACGGGCGTGAACCTGCGCGAGGAGGCAAAATGAGCTACAAAATACCCATGGGGCCTTACCACCCCGCGCTGGAAGAACCCTACAAGCTGGACCTGATCTGCGAAGGCGAAACCGTGCTCGACGCCAAGCTGCATATCGGTTTCAACTTCCGCGGCATCGAGCATCTGGCCGAAACCCGCAACTACATTCAGGTCGTCGCGCTGATGGAGCGGGTCTGCGGCATCTGCTCCTTCATCCACACCCTCACCCTTTGCCAGGCGATGGAGGGGCTTACCGGCCTCACGCCGCCTCCGCGCGCGCAGTACATTCGCGTCATCATGGCGGAGCTGGAGCGGCTGCACTCGCACGTCCTCTGGGCCGGCATCGCGGCCAAGCTCATGGGCTTCAAGACCATGTTCATGACCTGCTTCGAAATTCGCGAAAAGGTGATGGACGTGCTCCAGGCCATCAGCGGCAACCGCGTCAACTACTCGATGAACCGCATCGGCGGCGTCAATCGCGACATCAACGATCCGCAGGCGATCCTCAGGATGGTCGAGGAGCTGGAGCTGGAGATGGCCCGCACCGTCATCCCCATCTTCACCACCAGCAGAACGGCGCGTTCGCGCTGCGCGGGCATCGGCGTGCTGACCACGGAGAAAGCCATCTCCTGCGGCGTTGTGGGACCGGTGGCGCGAGCCTCCGGGCTGCCTCAGGACCTGCGGCGAGACGCGCCTTACGCGGCCTATCCTGAGATGGAGTTCGACGTTCCGGTTCAGCCCGACGGCGACGTGCGCGCCCGCCTGCTGGTCCGCGCACTCGAAATCATGGAGAGCTGCAAGATTCTGCGCCAGGCGCTGGCCAAGCTGCCGCCCGGCGAGTTTCACACTGCCGACGACAAGTTCTCCTTCATCACGGGAACGTCGACAGCCCGGGTTGAGGCACCGCGTGGAGAGGTCATGTACAGCGTCTCCTGGAGAGAGGGTTCCAGAAACCCCGCCCGGGTGCATGTGCGCACGCCGACCTTTGCCGTGATGCCGGCTATTCGCTGGATGGTAAAAGGCGCGCGGCTGGCTGACACGCCCCTGATTCAAGCCTCCATCGACCCTTGCTACTCCTGCACCGACAGGTAGAGGAGGGGCCGACAGGCCGAAGCGTTCTCGGCCTGGCGTTTTTTTGCAGACTCTCAGAATCCGGCCCAGCGCAGATATGCGGCGATGATCGTCTGTCCCCACAGGCTGCTGACAATGCCGCCGATGCAGAGGAATGTTCCCAGCGGCAGCTTTTTGAGCGCCCAGGTTCCGGACTCTCGACGCGTCGACGGGACTGCCAGCAGGACGAGGGCGACCAGGGCTCCCAGCACGACTCCCAGGCCAAAGGCGAGCAGTGCTCCGGGCAGGCCGAGCCAGGCGGCCAACAGGGCCATGAGCTTGGCGTCGCCCAGGCCGATGCCTTCGCGGCGGCGAACAAGCCAGTAAATCCAGCGAATGAGCAGGATGAAACCAGCGGCGGCGAGGATGCCGAGGAAGCCCCTGAAAATGCGTAGCCAAGGATACCGTAAGGGCGCGCGGAGAGATTCCCCAATGCTTTAGCAGCATCAGCCGCATAATGTGAACGCCGAAATCCCAACGCGGTTCCCGGCAAGGTGATCCAGTCAGGAAGCCAGAGAAACTCGGCATCTAGTGCAGCCAGCGCCACCAAAAACCAGCAGAGAAGCAGCTTTCCGGCAACGAAAATCAGTGAGTTGTAGAGTTCATGCGCGGAGTTGGATGCATTATTCGCGAAATTGTAGAGAATCTGGCGGGCAAATCAGGGTTCAGTAAAGCAATTGACTCTCTCCAGCCGTAGATTGCCCACGGAATACCCACCGCCAGCTCCACCAGCGGATAGCGCCAGCCGATCCAGGCGCGGCAGGTGCGGCAGCGGCCTCGCAGCGCGAGCCAACTGACTAGCGGCACGTTCTCCCACCAGGCGAGCGTGCGGCCGCACTGGCGGCAATGGGAGCGCGGCTTGACCACGCTCTCGCCCGCGGGCCAGCGGCTCAGGCAAACGTTCAGAAAGCTGCCGAAGGCGAGGCCGAGGAGGCCCGCAAAGATCGTTCCCAGAATGCGAATCATAGACGAGGTTGAGTATATCGCCGCCACTCCGCCGCAAGGTAGACTGGAGGTGCATGGACCTTCGCCTGAACGCACGACCGCAGAGGCTTCCGCGCCGCTCACCACCGATCCGGCGCGGGCGGCGGCGTTGTTTGAGCAGTCGGTCGCCATCATGGCGCGGCTGCGGGCTCCCGGCGGCTGCCCGTGGGACCGCGAGCAATCCTTCGATTCCATTCGCAAATACACGCTGGAGGAGACCTACGAGGTCTTCGACGCCATCGAGCGGCGCGACTGGCCGCACCTGGCCGATGAGCTGGGCGACCTGCTGCTGCAGGTGCTGTTTTATGCCGAGATGGCGGCCAACGACGGCCACTTCACCATTGCCGATGTGCTCGACCACCTGAACAGCAAGCTGGTGCGCCGGCATCCGCACGTTTTTGGCGAGGAGGCTTCGCGGGCGGCGGGCAACCGGGCCGAGGTGGATGCGGCGGTGGAGGGCTCTTCGGCGGCGGTGCTGCGCAATTGGGAGGAGATCAAAGCGGCGGAAAAGGCATTGCATGCAGCGGGCGCGCCTTCGGCGTCGCGATTGGATTCAGTGCAGCGGGCGATGCCGGCGCTGGCCGAGGCTGCCAAGCTGGGCGCCAAGGCGCGGAAGTCCGGGTTCGACTGGCCGAACTGGCGCGATCTGCTGCCTAAGCTGGCCGAGGAGACTGCGGAGCTGGAGGCCGAGGCCGCTTCGGACGATCCGGCGCGCAAGCCTGCTGTCGAGGCGGAGCTGGGCGACCTGCTGTTTACCGTGGTCAACCTGGGACGGCACCTGGGCGTGGACGCGGAGATGGCGCTGCGCGGCTGCAACCGGCGCTTCCGGCAGCGATTTCGCGAGATGGAACTGGCCTCGGAGCGGCCTTTGGAAGAGCTTTCCCCGGAGGAGTTGGAGGCGTTGTGGGCAGGGGCGAAGCGGAAGCTGGCGGAGGCCGGTCCGGAGGCGCAGCCATGATTGAGATTCGCGCTTGCGCGGGCTTTGAGGAGCTGGAGGCCTGCGTCCAGCTGCAGATCGAGACCTGGGGCTACGACGAGAGCGACGTGGTTCCGCGCAAGGCATTTCTGGTGGCGCAGAAGATCGGCGGCCAGGTGATCGGCGCCTTCGATACGGAGATTTCCGGCCGAACGCCCGAGGGCGGGCCGGAGTCGCTGGTTGGATTTGTGTTTTCTTTGCCGGGAATGAAGATTCCGAGCGCGGGCCGCGGGCTTATCTGCACTCCCACATGCTGGCGGTCAAGAAGGGTACCGGAATCGCGGCCTGGGCGCGCAACTCAAGCTGGAGCAACGCCTTGAGGCGCTTTCGCGCGGCATCCGGCACATGGAATGGACCTTCGATCCGCTGGAGATCAAAAACGCTTTTCTCAATATCCACAGGCTGGGAGCGATGGTTTGCGGGTACCAGGTGAATTTCTATGGTGTATCCTCATCTCGACTGCAAGGTGGGCTGCCGACGGACCGCCTGGTGGCCGAGTGGCAGCTGGATTCGCCCAGGGTTAAGGCGGTTCTGGAGGGCCGTCCGGCAGCGGCGCGTTATCGAGGAAAAAATTGAGGAACGCATTTCGGTCCCGGCCTCCATCTACGAGTGGAAGGCCTCGGAAGCTGGCCGGGAACGGGCCCTCGCCGTTCAGTTGGAGAACCGCCGGAAGTTTCAACAGGCATTTTCCCAAGGGTTGGCCGTACTTGGCTTCGTCCGGGATGCGGAAGGAAATGGAGTCTTCGAACTGGGTCCCCTTATCCAGGCCGAAGCCAGACTCAAATCCCAAGGAGCAAAAACTATGAAAATCGATGCAATTATCCTGCGCGAACTGCACCTGCCCCTGGTGCGCCCCTTTGAAACCAGCTTTGGCGTCACCCGCAAGCGGAGAATTCTGCTGGCCGAGATCGGTCGGAAGGACTGACCGGCTGGGGCGAGTGCACGGCGGGCGAGCGGCCGTTACTTCTCCGCCGAATCGACCGACAGCGCCTGGCCGGTGATCGTCAATGAGCTGGGGCCGATGCTGGCAGCGGAGTCGCCGGAGCATGGCGGCGATTGCCCGGGGATCTTCCGCCAGGTGCGCGGCAACCGCATGGCCAAGGCCGCGCTGGAAAACGCCATCTGGGATCTGGAGGCGCAGCGCGAGGGGGTTTCGCTCTCCCGTCTGATCGGCGGGGTGCGCAGGAACGATTCCATGCGGCGTTTCGCTGGGAATTCAGTCGTCGATTCCCGAGCTGATGGCGATCATCGAGAGGGAACTGGCCGCCGGCTATCAGCGCATCAAGCTGAAGTGCAAGCCGGGCTGGGACGTGAGGTCTTCGAGCGGGTGCGCACCGCTGGCCGGGGATCATGCTGAGTTGCGACGCCAACTCGGCCTACCGGCTGCGGGATGCCGACCACCTGGCGGCGTTCGACGCCTTTGACCTGCTGATGATCGAGCAGCCGCTGTGGCACGACGATTTCTACTACCACTCGATGCTGCAAAAGCGCCTGCAGACGCCCATCTGCCTGGACGAATCGATCCGCAACCGGCGCGATGCGCTGGCGGCCATCGAGATGGAGTCGTGCCGGATCATCAACATCAAGCTGGGCCGCGTGGGCGGCTTCTCCGAGGCCATCGCCGTGCACAACGCGGCGCAGGAGCGCGGCATTCCGGTCTGGTGCGGCGGAATGCTGGAGTCGGGCGTGGGACGGTCGCACAACATTGCGCTGTCGACCCTGGAAAACTTCACGCTGCCCGGCGATGTATCCGCCTCGGCGCGCTATTGGGCCGAGGACATCATCGAGCCGGAGGTGACGGTTTCCGCGGCGGGCGAGATCGCCGTTCCGGATACGCCGGGCCGCGGATACGAGGTGCGCACGGAGCTGGTGGAGCGGCTCACGGTGCGCAAGGAGACGATCCGCGCGCTGGAGCTGGTGAGTTAGATTTTTCATCCGGCTTGGGCCGGAATACTGAGATTCGTCTCTTCATTTCTGTTTTCCCCAGTTGAAGCGGCGGCCGAGGATGCCTTTCACGATCCAGTGGTCGGTGGCGGCGGTGGGGCCGATGCCTACGCCGAAGTTGATCTCCCAGTCGGGCGAGACGTTCAGGTCGATGGCGGGGAAGAACTGCTGCTGCTGATTGTGCAGGCTGGCGATGTTGGTGATGCTGCCGTAGTCGGCGTAGTACTCGAGGCCGCCGGTGATCTTCTTGGTAAAGTCGTAGCTGATTTTGGCGTCGGGCGAGAAGCCGATGCCGAGATTGACGTCGGGCCCGTGCCAGGTGCGCTCGAGGGCGGGGTTGACGGCAAAGTACCAGCGGCCGATGGTCTTATCGACGATGGGGCGAATCTCCCAGGTCCAGGTGTCGGGCGAGAAGAGGGCGCGCTGGTAGCCGAACTCGGTGGAGAGGCTGACGCCGACCGGCCAGCGCCAGTTATCGGGCACGCGCACCCGGGGCCGGATGTGGTCGCCGACCCACTGCACGCCGTGGCCGCTCTGCTCGCTGGTGAAGATGTAGAAGCCCACTTCGGACCAGTCGTTGATGCCCTGGGTGATTTCGATGGTTTCGTGTTCGGCGTGATATGTGGGGGCGACGCCGTCGATGGTTCGCTGGCCGTCGGCGGTGAAGTTGGAGTGCAGCTCGACCATGGTGCTGCGGGGAGCGACGGTGTCCGCGCCGTAGACCTGAATCTCGTAGTTGCCCTGGGCGCGGGCAGACGGCGGCGAGCAGGATGAGGGGAAGAGAAGGAACTTCAAGGGCGCTCCTTTGATAGTCCGGGCACGGCGGTGCGAAGGGGAAGCGGCCAGAATGCCGGGAAATTTCTTGCTCGCCTGAGGATAGGATGCGGGAGATTCCAGGTTCGTTCGTTTTCTTTTGGTAAGTTTTATCCTTTCAGCGCCGCTGCTCGCTTCCTGGTCTCGCTTATGAAGGCTTCGTCCTCCGGCGAATCCGGTTTGACTGCATCGAGGTTAATGGCCACATTCGCCAGCGCGCCTTCGCGCGCAGCTTTCGCCAGAGAGCGATGGCGGTGGTCAGGTCGGAGGCAGATTGGGGTTGGTGATCGGACGCAAGCGCAGCGGACCATTGCTCCACTTCGGCCGCCGCTTCCGCCACGCCGAGCGGCACACCGGTCGCCTGCCGGAGGGGAACGCCGCATTGACTGCGTCGCCGTTGGCAGGAATCTTTGGCCGCTTGTAAGCCCTCATCACGGCATTGTACGACTCGGCGTCGGCGTCGATCGCCGCTTTGAGTTCTTCGCGCAGAGTTGACAGGCGCGCAATGGCTTCGCTGAGCTGACTCTCGTACTGCAGCATAGGCTTTTTTGCCGCGCGACATGGCGGCGACCATTGCGCCAAGCCCGCGGCCATGGCCCCGCGGCCGCCGCGGCGCTGCCCCCACCGGGCGTGGCCGTGGGCGCGGCCAGTTGCTCGACGAATGGCTCGACTCCGGCGCGTAGTCCGCCGACGGCCATCTTCCCGCCCATCACCGCCGCCAGGCGATTCTCCAAAATGAGCGACGAGTCGAAGTTCTCCACCTGCAGAAACCACTCCGCCGCCTGCTCCAACGCCAGCTTGGGAATCAGCCCCACGATCTCGCTCGAAACCGGGGCCACGCCGTACCGAGCCGCCTCGCGTTTCACAATCTCAAACACGCGGTGGATCGGCGTCTGCTCGAAATCGGTCAGGTTCATCGAAACCTGGGCCATGCCCCGCACCAGGAATCCCGCGCCCTTCACAAAGCGCAAGCCGCCGGAGGAAAACCGCACCGCCTTGGCGATCTTTTTCGCGATGTCCACGTCGGGCGTGTTGAGGAAGACGTTGTAGGCGATCAGAAATTTGCGCGCGCCCACCACCGTCGCTCCCGCCGTGGGATGCACGCGCGGCTCGCCGAAGTCGGGCTTTCGCGCCGGGTTGGTCGCGATCTCGTCGCGAATGCCCTCGAATTGTCCGCGGCGGATGTTTTCGAGGTTCTGCCGCTCCGGAGTGGTCGCGGCGGCTTCATAGAAGTACACCGGAATTTCAAACCGCTTCCAGATCTCCGCGCCGACGTGCCGCGCCATGGCCACGCAATCTTCGAGGGTGACGCCGTCGATGGGAATGAACGGAACCACGTCGGCCGCGCCCATGCGCGGGTGCGCGCCCTGGTGCCGCGTCAGATCGATCAGTTCGGCGGCCTTGCCCACGCCACGAATGGCGGCTTCCTGAATTGCCTCGCGCTCGCCGACCAGAGTAATCACGCAGCGGTTGTGGTCGGCATCCATCTCCCGGTCGAGCAGATAGACGCCGGGAACTTTCATGGCCTCGACGATGGCATCGACTTTCGCTGCATCGCGGCCTTCTGAGAAATTGGGAACGCATTCAACGAAAGTGTTTGCCACGCAAAAAGAATAATGGCGGGCGGGGCGAGTCAGCAAGCCGGAGGGTCAGCGGGTCAGCCAGTCAGCGGGGCAGCGGCGGCAGTAAATTTGTCGCACTGCAAGGCGATGGTGTTGCTAGGGCCTGTTCACGTCCCCCGGCGGGTGGCGCAGCGAGCGAAAATCGGGCCAGGCCGGGGCCCCCACGGACAGGTCTTCGTCCGTGGGGTGGGAGCCTAGGCGGAGCCCGAAGGCTTTGGTGGCTCCAAGGTCGAGGGCGACAACAACGCATGGCCCGATTTCGCCGCTGCAGAAGGGACGGACGAAATTTCCCCCTCTCTTCGTCAATCGTCGCTAGGAGACACCCGGTATCCGTCGCTCCTCACTCCTCAATAGGAGAAAAATTGGCCTCCGTCGCCGCCCACCGGGGTAGTGTGAACAGACCCTAGTCCTGCAAGCATAGATAATGAAAAAATCAATCGCTCTCCAAGGCTACAAACTGAGGAATCGGGAGTCATTTCGCATAAAAGCGGGCTAGCGGGCCGTCAGAAAAGTAGCAAAGGTCCGGTGGGATGCGGACCAAAAGTGCTGAAACTTGGGGAAAATAAGCCAAATTTGGCTGTTTTTTGACCCCATTTTGATCCTCTTTACGCGAATCAGACGGGGCGTTTGCCAATCCCTCAGGAATCTCTGCACAATTGCTTCCGTACAGGATAGATTCCCTCCGGGGCTAAAGCCCCAGTTAATTCTGCTGGCTTTATGCGGGGGTTGAAACCCCCTTCTTCCACCCCAGCGACAAGAACCCGTCGCTGGGGACCCCGGCCTCCCTCCCGATAATTCACTCCGGCGGCAGCAGCGGCAGGGTCAGGTTTTCGGCTGCGGCGGGGCGGCTGCGCGGAGCTTTCTTGAAGGTCGCATCGCGGCGGTGGAGCGGGTACTCGGGCTGCCTGCCGTCGAGAATCTGCTGGATGGTGAGGATTTGCAGCTTGGGGTAGGTGGTGCCGTCGGTGTGATTTGTAGAAGCCGGCTTCGGCGGCCTCGTTGAGCATGGGTTTGGTTGGTTCCTCGAAGCAGAGGAAGACGCCGATCTCGGCTTTTTCGCGGTCGAGGACGCCGACGAGGTCGCGGACCTGGGGAACGGAGACACCGCCCGCCTTGACGGAGAAGACGATCTGCTTGGATTGGCCGGAGTCGTCGTCGTGGAAGTAGAGGCGGCCATCGATGCCGCGGTCGGCTCCTTTCTTCTGTTCGGCGGGACGCGCGCCAACCTGGCCCAGCGCCCACCATTGGAACTGGTATTTGTCTTCGGCGGCGAGCGCGGCGGCGCCTTCGTAATCAGTCGGCTCGCCAATTACTTCGTAGGTGGATTTGATCTCCGGGCCAAAGGCGTCGGAGAGGCGCTTCTTGATGAGGCCGATGGCGAGGTGGGTGATGTCGATGCCGATCCAGCGGCGATTGAGGCGCTGGGCGACCTGGACGGTGGTGCCGCAGCCGCAGAAGGGGTCGAGGACTAGATCGCCTTCGTTGGAACTGGCTTTGAGGATGCGTTCGAGGAGGGCTTCGGGCTTTTGGGTGGGATAGCCGAGACGTTCTTGGGCTTGGGAGTTTATGGGTGTATGTCCGTCCAAAATGTCCTCAGCGCACACCCTTCATTTCGTCCAAATATCGTTTGTACCTTGGGACGGCACCCTGGTTGCTCGGTGGAATCACACGGCCCTCAGCGGCGAGACCCTCCATTTTTTCTTTCGTGTAGCGCCAAAACCGGGTAATCCCCATGAACTCATAGGTCGGATGTCCCCGCGATTCCGGACCCGGCGCTGTTGTCAGTCAGTTGGTAATGGCGTCCATTCTCATCGATGAGGTTGTAGTGCGACTTTACGTATTCATCGCTGAGTGGTGCGAACGGCTGGATCAAGGTCGACGTCTGGATTTTTGCGTAGTCCAGGATGACATCATGAACACGGGGCCAGTTCTTGGCCTCTGCGTGTGATGTTCTTCGTCGTGTTCGTTTCCAGATGATCTCGTTCTTGAAACGACTGCGGCCCAAAGACGGCGTCCATCAAAATCTTCAGGTAGTGGCTGGCGGTGGGGTCGCAGTGGAGATAGATGGAGCCGGTTTCCTTGAGGACGCGGCGGAGTTCGACGAGGCGCGGGGCCATCATGGCGAGATAGGCCATCATGTCGGAGCCGAAGAGGAAGGTCTTGAAGGCGCGGAGGGCGTCGGCGACGCGGCCGCCCTGCTCGACGATCTGCTCGTAGGCGCGCTGGGCGTCGATGTTCCACTCCCATGTGTCTTCAAAGGCGTGGATCTGGGAGCTGGACTGCGAGCCGTCTTTCTCGGCGAAGAGGACGTTGTAGTCCTGGCGGGAGTTGAAGGGCGGGTCGAGATAGACGAGGTCGACCGACTCGTCCTTGACGTAGCGCTGGAGGACTTCGAGGTTGTCGCCGTAATAGAGCTTGTTTTTCTCGGTCGCCACGGGATTGGGTTGAGAGTAACACAAAGGGACGGGACTGATCCCGGTTCAGAGCCGGGGCAGGGGCACCCGACTAGAAGAGCCTTCTTAAGGGATCGGATCGAAGGGCAGGAATGAGGACTCGATTCGTTCAAATTCGCACTGGCTCCGGCCACAAAAGTTTAGCTTCGAGAACTGAGATGAGTTGCTTCTCGTAGTTCGGAAAGTCCTCCGGGAAAGGCACCAGTGCCCGCTTGGATTCGGAGATTTGATGTATACCCGGCATACTTATCGAGCACCATTCTTCCGAAACCAGCTTTCTGAAGAAGAGAAATCTCCCCTTCTTCAAAGAGAGCTTTCCTCAGCAGTTCAGAGGCCCTCAATAGCGTTACGTCGCGCGAACAGATGACGGTTAACTCATTTCTGTCAGCTTGGGTCTTTATTCTCTTGTACCACTCCGTGACATATACCAAATCCCACGCCGCATTTCTCACTCCCTTGATTGCTTGCTTCCGGTCGGGTGACCCAATATTCTTGAACACCTTCTTGGGAGGAAGTTGCGACAAGACTTGACTCGCCAAAATCGTAGCTGGCGCACTGAAATGCCACGAGTTGTACATCCAATCGATGAGCGCCGTCATCTTGGAATCACAACTGCCGCCGGCGCTGACTGATATTTGCCATTTTCAAAAGAATGGGATACACAAACCCGAATGACTTCAACTTCATTGCTGGGTCGAAGTTCTGGGCGATCTCTGATCGTAGCCGACGACTGGGGATCTTGCGGTCAAATCTTTGCGCGTATCCAAGCGCCAATGCTGCCCAATTGGCTGGATCAATATCATCTACTTTGTGAAAGAGGGCCAGATCGTTTTTCCAAGCTGCGCGGGCTCCGGAATCCGAACCTTCATACAGCGCTAAACTCGGTTCAATCTGAGCATTCGCACACGATGCGAACGCCATTATCCCCGCAGCGAATCGCGTCTTTTCGGTCACACGTGCGCCCTTAGCAAGACCCAGAACTTGTGAGTAGATGTTGCGGTCAAGGAGGAAAGTTACCTTGGTCATATCTCTCGCGAACTGGACTACGTAGCTTTCAATCAAGTACGGGTCAGCACCGACAAATGATGGCGAAAAGCAACGGGCCTCACGAAGGAGGTTTTGCAACGCGGTGGTCTTCTCTGGTCCGAGAGGGCTGTGGTAGATGATGTCATCATCGTCAACTATGACGAACTTCATACCTTAATTCTAAACGCACTTCGGATAATCGGTACTGGGAAGTCGGCGTATCGGAAGCGTTCGGCTGGTGACGAGGATTTGAGCGCGGCTTCTCCGCGCTGGTTGATTTTCAAGAACAGGTGGGTGGATGGCGGCACGACTAAAGCCATGCCCTGATACAAAGCGGCACCGAATACCTTTCCATTATTCCGGATCCGGTTCTTCATCGGATAAACTAGGCTGATTACCACTATGCAGTCTTCTTGCTCGTCGAGAAAGGTTAACTGATTCCAATGTCCAAGTACGGTTTCGATGCCGGAGAGACACGTGTTCTAAAGGCGCTGAAGACACCAGAGCGAATCCAGCGCTTCCTCGATACGGAGATTGGGTACAACAAAGAGTTACAGGGCGAAACGATTCGCTCTCCTCGCCGAGTGCTGCGCGATAAGGTGGCCCATTGCCTGGAAGGCGCTCTGCTGGCTGCGGCGGCACTACGGGTACATGGCTTTCCGCCATTACTGCTGGATCTCGGGGCCGTGCGCGACGACGACCACGTGCTCGCTATTTTCAAGCAGCAAGGCTATTGGGGGGCGATCGCCAAATCGAACTACAGCGGGCTGCGATTCCGGGAGCCGGTGTACCGTAACCTGCGTGAACTCGTCATGTCGTACTTCGAGCACTACTTCAATGATTCCCGCGAGAAGACTCTCCGCAACTACTCCCGTCCGGTGAATTTGTCGCGCTTCGACAGCATGGGTTGGATGACTGCGGAAGCTGATCTATGGATGATCAGCGAGCACCTGGCGAACATTCCTCACGTGTCATTGCTGCGCAATGGGACCGGACGCCGGTTAGCTCCGGTGGATGATCGCCTGTTTGCGGCGGGGTTGGTTGGCCGGGCGGTGTGACCCGGCGCCGGCCCGGCAACGGAAATCTCGGGAGGCCTGTTCTGGGGTTTCCGCGACGATAGTGGCTGAGGCTGGCCGGTGGCGCGTTGGCTGCGGGGAGGGGTTCGCTGTATTGTCTAGTGTTGGAAGAATTCTTTGGGCAGGAGCGGCTATGACGATTGAGGCACCGGTGATTCGCGCGCCACGGGGAAACCAGTTGCGCTGTAAGGGATGGCAGCAGGAGGCGGCGCTGCGCTGCCTGATGAACAATCTCGATCCGGAGGTGGCCGAGCGGCCCGCGGATCTGGTGGTGTATGGCGGCATCGGCAAGGCGGCGCGCAACTGGGATTGCTTCCACGGGATTGTGCGGGAGCTGGAGCAACTGGGCGGCGAGGAGACGCTGCTGGTGCAGAGCGGCAAGCCGGTGGCGGTGTTTCCGACGCACGAGATGGCGCCACGGGTGATCATCGCCAACTCCAACCTGGTGGGCAAGTGGGCCAACTGGGAACACTTCAACGAGCTGGACCGCAAGGGCCTGATGATGTATGGGCAGATGACGGCGGGAAGCTGGATTTATATCGGGACGCAGGGGATTTTGCAGGGAACGTTTCAGACCTTTGCCGCGCTGGCTGAGAAGCACTTTGCCAAGCCGGGCGAATCAGGATCGCTGAAGGGAAAGCTGGTGGTGACGGGCGGGGTGGGCGGCATGGGCGGGGCGCAGCCCTTGAGCGTGACGCTGAACGGCGGCGTGGTGCTGGCCATCGACGTGGACCGGAGCCGGATTGAGCGGAGAGTGGAGACGCGCTATTGCGACGCGGTGACCGAAGACCTGGACGAGGCGCTGCGGCTGTGCGAGGAGGCCGTCGGCGAAGGCCGCGCGCTGAGCGTGGGGCTGGTGGGCAACTGCGGCGACGTGCTGCCGGAGATTGTGCGGCGCGGGGTCAAGGTGGACGTGGTGACGGACCAGACCAGCGCCCACGATCCATTGAACGGATATATCCCGCAGGGGCTGACGCTCAGCGAGGCTGCCGAACTGCGCGGGCACGATCCAGTCGAATATGTTCGCCGGTCGACGGCTACTATGGTGATTCATGTGGCCGCGATGCTCGAGTTGCAGAGCGCGGGCGCGGTGGCCTTTGATTACGGCAACAACATTCGCCGCTTCGCTTTCGATGCCGGCTGCGTGGACGCCTTTCTAATTCCAGGCTTTGTGCCGGAGTATATTCGACCGCTGTTTTGCACGGGGACGGGGCCGTTCCGCTGGGTTGCGCTCTCGGGCGACCCCAAGGACATCGACCGTACCGATGAACTGGCGCTGGAGCTGTTTCCGGAGAACGAGATTCTCAACCGCTGGCTGCGGCTGGCGCGCGGACGGTTTGCGTTTCAGGGGCTGCCGGCGCGCATCTGCTGGCTGGGCTACGGGGAGCGGGCCAGGATGGGCCTCGCGATCAACGAATTAGTGCGCACGGGCGAGATTTCCGCGCCGATTGCCATGGGGCGCGACCATCTGGACGCGGGCTCGGTAGCCAGCCCTTACCGCGAGACGGAGAAGATGCTGGACGGGTCGGATGCGGTGGCTGACTGGCCGATTCTGAATGCGCTGCTGAACACGGCGTCGGGCGCGACGTGGGTGAGCTTTCATCATGGCGGCGGCGTGGGGATGGGCTACTCGCTGCACGCGGGGCAGGTGACGGTGGCCGACGGGACAGAGATGGCTGCGCGCAAGATTGAGCGCGTGTTAAACAACGATCCGGGGCTGGGCGTTGCGCGGCACGCCGATGCGGGCTATGAGTTGGCGCGGGAGACGGCAAGGGAGCGGGGGATTCGGATACCGATGGCGGAGAAGCAGCCGTGAGCGATGTGATTGCGGTCGTCAATATCGGGCAGCTAGTGACGCTGGCGGGGCCGGGGCGGCCGCGCGCGGGCGCGGAGTTGCGCGAACTGGGGCTGATTGAGAATGCGGCGCTGCTGGTGAAAGATGGGCGCGTAGTTGTGGCTGGGCCGTATGCTGAAGTGCGCGGGAAGATTCCGGTGGGGGCGGAGGTGATCGACGCCCAAGGCAGGGCGGTGACTCCGGGCTTTGTGGATGCGCATACGCATCTTGTTTTTGCGGGAAATCGGGCGGCGGAGTTTGAGCAGCGCATTGCGGGGGCGACGTACCAGGAGATTGCGGCGGCGGGCGGCGGAATTCTGCGGACGGTTGCGCTGACTCGCGCGGCGAGCGAAGACGATTTGCTGGCGGAGGCGCGCAGGCATCGCGACTGGATGGTGAGGGCGGGGACGACGACCATCGAGGCGAAATCGGGCTATGGGCTGGAGCGCGAGACGGAGTTGAAGATGCTGCGCGTAATGGCGCGGCTCGGCGAGGAGGGACCGGCAGCGATTGTGCCCACGCTGCTGGCCGCGCACACCCTTCCGCCGGGCACCTGCGGTGCGGCCACTGGCGCTTGCGCGCCCATAGTTCATGGGGATTCAGGAAGGGCGGAGTACGTGCGCTGGATTGCCGAGGAGTTGATTCCCGAAGTGGCCGCGGCGGGGCTGGCGCAATTTTGTGACGCCTTTTGCGACGACCACGCCTTCACGGTGGAGGAGACGCGCACGGTGCTCACAGCTGCGCAGAGGCATGGGCTGCGGTTGAGGGTTCATGCCGAGCAGTTCAGAGCGGGCACGGGAGCGGCGCTGGCCGCCGAGCTGGGAGCGGCAACGGCCGACCACCTGGAGACGGTGACCGAAGAGACTCTGCACGGGCTGCGGACGGCCGGGGTGCAGCCGGTGTTGCTGCCGGGGTCGGTCTTTGCGCTGGGGCGGACATATTATCCGCCGGCGCGCAGGATGGTAGAGCTGGGGCTGGCGATTGTGGTGGCCACGGACTTCAATCCCGGCTCGTCGCCGATTGCGTCGATGCCGTTTGTGATGTCGCTGGCTTGCCTGCAGATGGGATTGACACCCGGCGAGGGGTTGTCGGCGGCGACGATTAACGCAGCCTGGAGTTTGGGGCTTGGCGAGCGGGTGGGGTCGCTGGAGCGAGGGAAGCAGGCGGATTTTTTGATTCATGAGTTTGGAGATTACCGAGAACTGGCTTATTACATCGCAGCGCCGGCGCGGCCGCAGGTTTTTATTGCGGGCAGGGAAGTTGGGGCGCTGAGCAAACTCTGATTCAGTTTTTATCCCCGCTATGTATTCCCTCAGGGGCTAAAGCCCACGTTCATTTTGAGCCATTTACGGCACGACTAAAGTCGTGCCCTGACACTTCTTGCTACTCCGTTTGCTATTTTCCGCAAGCTGTGAAGCCCCACCCCATCGAGCAAAAATCGCTCGGTGTGGACCCCGGTGAAGCCGTGCCCTTTCAAAACGTCGACCAATTCAGAGGTTCCCCGAGCGGAGTGCTACTGCTGAGCCGCCTTCACCGCTTCGGTGAGCGCAGGGACCACTTCCATCAGGTCGCCGACAATGCCGTAGTCGGCAACCTCGAAGATGGGCGCGTCGGAGTCCTTGTTGATGGCTACCACGCACTGCGAACCCTTGATGCCGACCAGGTGTTGGATGGCTCCGGAGATGCCCACGGCGAGGTAGAGCTTGGGGGAGACGGTCTGGCCCGAACTGCCAATCTGCCGCTCCATGGGCAACCAGCCGTTGTCGCAGATGGGCCGCGATGCGCCCAGCTCCGCGCCCAGCGCCGTCGCCAGCTCCTGGACCAACGGGATGTTGGCGGCGTCCTTGATGCCGCGACCCACGCTCACGATCATCTGCGCCGAACCCAGGTCAACGGTTTGCGCCGCGCCCCGGAAACGCTCGCTGGGACGGGTACGAATCTGCGCCGGCTCGATTGTGGGCGAAAAGGCGGAGACCGTGGCCGCGCCGGCTTGAGCCTCGTCGGCACGGAAGGCTCCGGCCTGCACCGAGACAAAGCAGGGGCCGTTGCCGGAGTGCCGGTAAGAGCCGTTGAGGCGTCCTTGCATGAGCTGGCGCGTGAAGACGGGGCCGTCGCCGAAGCCGGTTACGTCGCCGATCAACACCTGGCCCAGCCGCGCGGCCAGCTTGGGAGCGTAGTCGCGGACCTGGTAAGTGTGCGGGAAAAGCACGTAATCCGGCTTTTCCGCCTCAATAAACTGCTGTAAGGCGAGTGTAAATCCGTCCGCTGTGTAAGCGGCGAGCAACGGATGCTCGATGCGGACGACTTTGGCGAGAGCCTTGGCGGCAACTTCGGCGGACAGGGTGTCGGTTTTCGCTCCGATCACAACGGCGTTCACGGCGAGGCCGGTGATCGCGGCTAACTTTTGTCCGGCGGCTACGGCTTCACAACTGATGCGGCTGGCGCGGCCGTCCCGGTCTTCGATTACAACCCAAATGCCGCTCATAGCACCCTCGCTTCGAACTTCAGTTTTTCCACCAGAGCCGCCGCGGCTTCCTTGGGATTGCCGGGGAGAATCTGGGTCGATTTTTGTTTCTGCGGCAGCGCGACACGCTCAAGAACCGCAACTGGGGCCGAGTCCACGGCCAATTCAGCGGCGGTTACCGCGCGCACCTCCTTGGTCTTGGCGCGCTTGATGCCCATCAGCGTGGCGTAGCGGAGCTTGCTGCCGCCGGACTGGATGGTGAGGACGGCGGGGGTGGGCAGATCGATGGTCTGGAACCAGCCTTCTTCGAGCTCCCGCTTGACGGTGAGGCCGGTATCGGTCTTTTCGACGTGGAGGATGAGCGAGGAGTGGGGCAGGCCGAGGAGTTCGGCGAGAATGACGCCGGTTTGTCCCTGGCCGAGATCGTCGGACTGGAGGCCGGTGAGGACAAGGTCGGGAGCTTCCGGCTTGAGAGCGGCGGCCAGCAGGCGGGCAACGCCGAGCGCGTCGCGAGAGCCGAGGTCGGCGCAATCGATGTGAATGGCGCGGTCGGCGCCCTTGGCGAGAGCTTCGCGGATGGTGGGGCCGACGCGCTCGGGGCCGGCGGTGAGGACGACCACTTCGCCGCCGTGCTTCTCCTTGAGCTGGAGGGCTTCTTCGAGGGCGTAGGCGTCGGACTCGTTCAGCGCGTATTGAAGGCCGGATTCTTCAATCCATTTGCCGGCGGCGTCAATGCGGATTTGTGCATCGCGCTCCGGGACTTGTTTGATGGCGACAATGATTTTCATAAGAAAGGGCTCCCGATCATCTTAACGTTCCCAGATGATGTGTGAAGGCCAGTGTTACATTCCCTCAGGGGCTAAAGCCCGCCACATTTTAACTGCTTAGCGGCACGACTGAAGTCGTGCCCTGACTCAATGCGGCTTTTGAAACACGCTCTAAGAAGGACCGATCGGCAATCCTCGCGCGGTTAGCTGGGCAATGTCGAGAAGTTGCGGAGCGGAATCGCCGATTTCTGCGAGCGCGTCGCGGAACATGCTGTTGCAGAAGGGGCAGGCGGTTCCGATGGTCGTTGCGCCGGTGGCGACCAGCTCGGCGGCGCGGACCTGGCTGACACGATCGCCGGTTTCTTCGCCGAGGAAGACCAGCCCTCCGCCCGCGCCGCAGCAGAAGCTGCGTTCGTGATTGCGTGGGGCTTCGACAAGCTTTCCGGCCAGCTTGATCACGGCTCGGGGCTCATCGTAGACATTGCGATAGCGGCCGAGGTAGCAGGGGTCGTGGAAGACGATGCTCTCAGCTTCCGGGGCTGAAGCCCCGTTCTTGAGCGGCAAGGCCTGCTTTTGCGTGGGGGTTGAAACCCCCGCCTCCCTCGAGGTGGGTCCCCGACTCCTGCGACGGGAGTTTATCCGCAAAGCGGGCCAGGAATTCGCTATGGTGCTCGACAGGAGGCGGCGTGCCGTACTCCTTCCAGTCTTCCTGAAGAGTGCGAACGCAATGCGGGCAGATGGAGACGATCTTTTTGACTTTGCTCTGCGCGAAGGCTTCGAGATTCGATTCGGCGAGTTGCTGGAAGACGAGGTCGTTGCCGAGGCGGCGGACCGGATCGCCGCAGCACTTCTCCTTGCGCAGGACGCCGTAGCTTGTGCCGAGGAAATTCATTATGCGGGCGAAGTCGGAGATGATCTCGCGGCCTTTGGGGTCGTAGCCGCCCATGCAGCCGAGCCAGAGGCAGTATTCCTGCGTTCCGTCGAAGATGGGCAGGCCGGTCTTTTCGATGAACTTGTCGCGCTCGGAGGCGGGCAGGCCGTGCGCGTTGGCTCCGCGCTCGAGGGCGAGGAAGAGCTTGGAGCCGTATTCGTCTTCCCATGCGCCGGTGTTGACCGCGCCGCGGCGCAGGCCGACGATGATGGGCAGATGCTCGATGCCCACCGGGCACTGGAACTCGCATGCGCCGCAGGTGGTGCACTGGAAGGCAGCTTCCTGGGCGTTGTATTTGCCGAGCAGGGGCTCTGCCGAGGCGGGGCCGAGGTCGTTCAGATAGCTTCTCAGACCGAGGATGATCTCTTTTGGATTGAGGAGTTTGCCGGTGTTGGCGGCGGGGCAGTGCTCGGTGCAGCGGCCGCACTCGACGCAGGAGTAGGCTTGCAGGCTTACCAGCCGGGTGAGGTCCGTCCCGGCGATGAGGCCGAAGTCTTCGTCGCCATCGAGCGCGGGAATCTGGCTGAAGCCGCCGCGCGAGAGAAAGACGGTGGCCGGGCTCAGAATCAGGTGCAGGTGCTTGGTGTGGGGGATGATGACCAAAAAGATCAAAATGGCCAGGGAGTGAACCCACCAGAGAACCCGCGTGGCCGGGTCGGCGTCGGCGACAAAAAACGAGGCCAGGTAGGTGACCATCAGCAGGAAGATGAGGAAGGCGATGAAGCCGGACTCCCAGGAGAGCTGCTTGCCGAGCCACCTGGGCCGGACCAGGAAACGGCGGACGAAGAGGCCGAAGATGCCCACCGCGCAGGCCAGCGCAAAGACGGCGGCAAAATAGGTGTAGAAGCGGCCAAAGGGGCCTGCGGGGTCGAGAAAGCCGAGGCCAAGGCCGACGGCGAAGTGGTTTGTCGTGACCAGGACGAAGGCGCAGAAACCCCAGAAGACGAAGGCATGAGCCAGGCCGGGAAGCGGGCGTTGGCGGATGACTTTGGCCTGGAGGGCCACCTCCCAGACGAAATCCCAGACGCGTTTGCCGATGGGGAAGAGATGGAAGCTGGGGTCTTTTTTGGATTTGAGGATTTTGTCGAGGACGGCGCCGAAGCGGCGCCAGAAACCGGCGGCGGAGGCGGCGACCAGCGCGATGAGGAGCAGTTTCTCTGCCAGAGAGAAGTGCTGAGGTTCAGCCAGGGTTGCGGTTAGAAGGAGCATAAGCGGAACAGATAACGATACATGATTGGCATGGGGGCTGTCGCGCGCGAATCCCAGGTCTCAAAATCGAGATCTCCACCCCACGGACGATGACCTGTCCGTGGGGACCCCGGCTCTGGGGCACCCAAATCCAATCATTTTCGCTTGTTTTTCAGCAGCGCACAATCTTCGGTGAGTCGATGCCTTTGGTGGCGTTGCGGGTATCCACCACCAACTGCGACTGCTCGACGATGGCCTTGTAGTCGTAGCTGGAGTGGTCGGTGACGATGACCACGGCGTCGTACTGGCCCAGGTTGTCGAGCGGCGTGCAGGTCATGTTCAGGTCGTAGTGGCGGCCGCGGCCCACGGTGGGGAAGTAGGGGTCGTTGTAGGCGACGACGGCGCCCTTGTCGCGCAGCAGTTCGATGATGGTGAGCGAGGGCGACTCGCGCAGGTCGTCGATGTCGCGCTTGTAGGCCAGGCCCAGCACCAGGATCTTCGAGCCCTTGAGGCACTTTTTGCTGCTCGTTGAGCGCCGGCGGCGATCTGCTCGATCACGAAGTAGGGCATGGCCGTGTTGACTTCGCCGGCCAGCTCGATGAAGCGGGTGCGGAAGTCGAACTGCTTGGCCTTCCAGGAGAGATAGAACGGATCGATGGGGATGCAGTGGCCGCCCAGGCCGGGGCCGGGATAGAAGGCCTGGAAGCCGAAGGGCTTGGTCTTGGCCGCGTCGATCACCTCGTAGATGTCGATGCCCATGCGCATGCAGAGCTGCTTGAGCTCGTTGACCAGCGCGATGTTGACGCAGCGGTAGATGTTTTCCAGCAGCTTGGTCATCTCCGCCGCCGAGGGGCTGCTGACGGGCACCACGCGGCGGAAGATGGCGCCGTAGAGCGCCGAGGCCAGCTCCGTAGCCGCCGGGCCGCAGCCGCCGACGACTTTGGGAATGTCGTGCCGCGCGACGGTGTCGTTGCCGGGATCTTCGCGCTCGGGCGAGAAGGCGACATGGACGCCGGCCTCGCTCGAGCGAGCGCGCAACCTTCAGGCCGCGCGGATTGCCGGCTTCCAGCAGCGGCACGACGATCTCCTCGGTGGTGCCAGGATAGGTGGTGCTTTCGAGCACGATCAGCTGGCCCTCGTGCAGCATGGGAGCGATGGACTGCGACCGTGCCGGTCGACGAAGCTCAGGTCGGGCTCGTGGTGCTCGTTGAGCGGCGTGGGGACGCAGATGATGACCGCGTCCATCTCGGCGATCTCGGAGTAATCCGCCGTGGCGCGGAAGCCTGCCTTCTGCGCCTCCTGGATCTCGCTGGGGAGAATGCGCACGATGTAGGAGCCGCCGGCGTTGAGCGTGCTCACCTTGTCCTGCGTCGATATCGAAGCCCGTGACCCGGAAGCGCTCGCCGCTGAAGAGCAGCGCCAGCGGCAGACCGACGTATCCCATCCCGACGATGCCGATGCGGGCTTCACGGGATTCAATTTTTTGCTTGAGTCCGGCCAGCCGGCTCTCGGTCGCAGTGGTCATGTTTTGATTGTAGAACCAAATTCTGAGCTGGCCGTTGTGACATCCGCACAATCGATGCTGCAGGCCCGGCAGTAGTATCCTGTCCCTTGTGGGACGCGGAGATTGTGTCCGCAGCAAAAAGATTTTTTTGGGGGGTCTCTTGCCAAAGTATCTCGTGACCGGAGCGGCGGGCTTTATCGGCCGCTCGATTGCCGCGGCCTTGCTGGCGCGCGGCGAGACCGTACGCGGCATCGACAACTTCATTACCGGCAAGCGCTCCAATCTGGCTGGCCTGGAGGCGATGGAGTTCATTGAGGGCGATCTGGCCGATCCGGCAGCCTGCGCGAAGGCCTGCGCAGGGGTCGAGATCGTCTTTCACGAGGCGGCGCTGGCCTCGGTGCCGCGCTCGGTGGCGGATCCGGTGGGCACCAACGTGAACTGCGTGGACGCGACCTTGAATCTGCTGGTGGCTGCCCGCGATGCCGGGGTGCGGCGGGTGGTGTACGCGGGGTCGTCGTCGGCTTATGGCGACACGCCGGCGCTGCCCAAGCACGAAGAGATGCTGCCCAACCCCATCTCGCCCTACGCCGTGGCCAAGCTGGCCGGCGAGCATTACATGACCGCCTTCACGCGCGTTTACGGGCTGGAGACGGTGGTGCTGCGCTACTTCAACGTCTTCGGGCCCTATCAGGACCCAACCTCGCACTACTCCGGCGTGCTGGCCATCTTCTGCCGCCGGATGCTGGCCGGCGAGCAGCCCACCATCTACGGCGACGGCGAACAGAGCCGCGACTTTACCTATATCGACAACGTGGTCCACGCCAACCTGCTGGCCGCCGCAGCACCGGCGGAGAAGGTCTCGGGCCGGATGATGAACCTGGCCACCGGCAGCCGCATCACGCTGAATGAGACTTTTGCGATTCTGCGCGAGCTGACCGGCTACAGCGGCCAACCGGCCTACGCTCCAGCACGCGCCGGCGACATCCGCGACTCGCTGGCCGATATCCGCCTGGCCGGGGAGCTGCTGGGTTACGCGCCCATTGTGGATTTCCGCGAGGGCCTGCGCCGCACCGTCGAGTGGTACCGGAGCGGCGGCGGAGGAGTGGACTGCGAACCGAGGAACGTGACGAGATTTTCTGCCACTGGCTATTCTTGAGTGATGAATCTATTGACGGAATTGATTCCAATCAAGCACACTGTCGAAGATTCCCTTTGTAGCATTTTGTTGTTTTTGAATCCCAGGTCTGCCTCCGCCGAACGAATGTTGGGACAGAGGTTCCCTATCCGTGCCGGAAGCAACCGAAGTTCCGTCTGATACGACTTTCGAGCCCCATGCGCGGCCCGGCAGCGGCGTGCGCAACTCCACACGAAGCCTGCGCGAGCTTTGGGAGGTACTGGTTCGCCGCCGTCGCCTGGTTGGCTGGGTGGTGGGGGGATTGCTGCTGGCCTGCCTGCTGTATTGCCTGATCGCTCCCAATCAATATGAGGCCAGCGCCAGGGTGGCGTTGCGCACTTCGCCCGTCTCGGCGCTCAGCCTGGAGGCGACGGAGCCGTTTGGATCGGCCTCGATTCTCTCCGCGCCGGTGCAGCAGGAGACGCTGGCCAATGTCTTTCGCAGCGACCAACTGGCCTGGAAGGTGATTACCGGCCTCAAGCTCTACCAGGCGCCGGGGTTCATGGGCAGATTTGCCAGCAAGTTTCCGGATTTTCGCGCCGATGCGCCGTCTGCCGATGCCCAGGAATGGCTGCTGGAGCGCTTCCAGCGGCGGCTTCGCGTGGAGACCCTGCCGCGCACGCTGCTGATTCAGATTCGCTTCCGATGCAGGGACGCGGCCCTGTCGGCCAACGTGGTGAACGCCCTGATTGCCGCCTACGGCCAGCAGGACGCCGCTGCACGGGTGCAGGCCACAGCTCAAGCCTCGACCTGGCTGGAGGGTCAGCTCAAGGAGTTGAAGGCCCGGGTGGAAGGGGATGAGCAGCGGCTGGCGGCCTTCCAGCGGGAACACGGCCTGCTGACCACGCCCGAGACGCTGGCCAACGGCCAGCCGGGCGAGACGCAACACACCTCGGCCGTGCTGGAGATCGATGAGCTGGGCCGCCAGTTGGTGGCGGTCTCCACGGATCGGATCCTGCGCGAGGCGCAATATCGCGCGGCCTCAGCAAGGCGATCCGGAGCTGGTCATCGCCTCCGACCCGCGCCTGCAGGCCGAAAGCGGCAACTTTGCCACCGCTCTGTTGCAGCAGATTCACGCCCGCCGCAGCGAACTGGAACAGGAACAGGCCCAGCTCAGCATCGAACACGGCCCCAACTTTCCCCGCGTGGTGGAGATTCGCCGTCTGTTGCAGGATCTGGACAGGCAGAAACAGGCCGAGGACGCCAAGCTGGTGGAGCGATTCCGAAGCGCCTGGCAGACGGCTGCCGACCGCGAGCAACTGGTGCGCAAGAATCTCGATGAACTGACCGCCGAAGGCATGAAGGCCAATGAAGCGGCCACCCAGTACGCGGCGATGCGCGAGGAGGCCAACGCCAGCCATGAGCTGTATGTGCGGGTGCTGGAGAAGGTGGAGGAAGCCGGTCTGGCCGCCGGCATCCAGGGTTCCAACATCTCCGTGGTGGACTATGCCCGCCAGCCGGACAAGCCGGTGGCGCCCGATCTGCCGCTCTACATGGCCATTACCCTGTTTGCCGGCCTTTGGCTGGCGATTGGAGGCGCGTTCCTGATGGAGTCGATTCGTCCCTCCTCGCATCCCTCAACGGGCCGGGCTGTTCTGGCGCTGCTTGCGGCCGTCCTGGCCGGCGCATCAGTCCACGCCCAGGCGCCCACGCCCAGCACCTCCGGGCTGCCCACGGGAGTGGTCCGCCTTCCCAGCTCGCAGCGGCCGCAAATTCTGCCCAATCCAAAGGAAGCGCCTGTGGTGTGGGACGGAGCGAGCCAGACCGGTTTGCCGCCGATGTCCGTCACGCAATCGGCCACTCCCATGCCTGCTCCCATCGCTCCCGGCGATTTCCTCGATGTGAGCGAGGTTCACACCCCGGAGTTCCATTCCGCGGTGCGCGTCTCCCCCTCGGGCACGGTGACGCTGCCCATGATTCATGAGGTGCAGGTTGGCGGGCTGGACGAGCAAGGCGCCGCGCACGCCATCGAGGCAGCGCTGATGGCTCAGGGAATGCTGCTGCATCCGCTGGTCTCCGTGCTGGTGATCTCCTACGCCGGACAGGACGTGAGCGTGCTGGGCGAGGTGGTGCGTCCCGGCGTCTATCCCTACACGCTGCACCATCGGCTGCTGGACCTGATCTCGGCCGCCTCCGGCCTATCGCCAAGCGCGGGGCGCCTGGTGAACGTCTTCCACCGCGACGACGCCAAGACGCCGCATCCGGTGGTGCTGGACCCCAGCGGAACCGACACCGCCGCGGACCACAACCCGGAACTGGCTCCCGGCGACACGGTGCAGGTCAGCCGCGCGGGACTGGTTTACGTGGTGGGCGATGTGCAGCGTCCCGGCGGATTTCCCGTTGATCCGGCGCAGGGGCTGACCGTGGTGCAGGCGCTCTCGCTGGCCTGGGGACCGACGCAGAACGCCGCCATCGGCAAGGCTTTGCTGATCCGCGAGCAAAAGGGCGGACGCACCCTCACCAGCCTCAACCTGAAGCGCATGTTGCACGGCCAGGAGCCGGACCAGCCGGTCCACGACCGAGACATTCTCTACGTGCCCGACTCGGCGGCCAGGAATCTGTGGAACAGAACCATGGAATCGGCCATTCAATCGGCGATTGGCGTCACGATCTACTCCGCGCCTGGTCTATTCGCAGAGGTACTGATGCGCCGCATCGCCTGGGTTCTTGTTGCTGCTCTTCGCCTTCGCGATTCCCTGGGAGTACTCCCTGGACCTGGGCGAACCGCTGGGCAACATCGCCCGTCTGGTTGGCTTGCTGTTGCTGCTGGTGGCGATTCCCGCTGTTTTGCAGGCCGGCCGCCTGCGCGCTCCCGGACCGATGCAGTGGCTGGTGCTGGCCTTCTATCTCTGGTTCTGCTGCACCTACTTCTGGACCATCGAGCCGCTGGCTACACAGGCCAGGATGCGCGGCTACTTCCAGGAGATGATGATTGTCTGGCTGGTGTGGGAGTTTGCCGAGAGCGCCGGCGACCTGCGCGCGCTGTTGCGGGCAACCGTGGCCGGCTCCTGGGTGCTGGCCCTGCTGACAATTGCCAACTTTGCCACAGCCGAGGCGGTTGCCAACGCACAAGTCCGCTTTGCCGCCGCCGGGCAGGACCCGAACGACGTGGCGCGCTTTCTCGACCTGGGCTTTCCCCTGGCGGCGCTGCTGGTGAACAGCGAACGGCGCTGGCCGTGGCGGCTGCTGGCGGCGGGTTATCTGCCGCTGGGGTTGGTTGCCGTGCTGCTCACCGCTTCCCGCGGCGGATTTCTGGCGGCCGTGGTGGCGCTTGGGGGCAGCGGCAGTTCTGCTGGCATACGGCCATCCGCGCAGAGTGCTGGCCGGAGCGCTGGCTTTGCCGCCGCTTGCCGCGTTGCTGTGGTGGATTGTTCCTCGCGGCAGCTTCGAACGGCTAGCCACTATTCCTGAGCAACTTCAAGGCGGAGATCTGAACCAACGGTTGAACATCTGGACGCGCCGGATGGCATGCGTTTGTGAAGGCGCCGGTCTTCGGCACAGGAGCGGGGACGTTCGTCAGCGCGGCGGGCACGGCCTCCATCGACACGGCGCACAACACGGCTCTATCGATCGCCGTGACCGGCGGACTGGTTGCGCTGTTTCTGGCCACGGCCATTGTGGTTGTGGCGATTTGGGCGTTGATGCAAACCCGCGGGCCGCTGAAGTGGGCGCTGGCCGTGGCTCTTGCCGGTCTGGGTGGTCACCTCGCTGGTAGCTACCGTCGAGGAGAGCCGCACGACATGGCTGCTGTTGGCGCTGATCGCGCTGGCGGGAAGGCTGGCGGGTGGAAGAGCCGGAGGGACTGGCTGCCTGCTTCCCGACCAGTGTGTCGAGTCGTGAGTTTCAGGTGGTCTCCGAGCCAACCCTGAAGACAGGCGAGTAATCCCGACCTCATGTTTTCCATCCCCCAACTCGCGCGGCTCTTTTCAGGCGGCAGCGTCAATCGGCGCGTTCTGAGAGCGGCTGTGTCGGTCACGGCGGCGGGGATTCTGGTCAAGATCGTCGCCACCTTCAAGGAGTTCACCGTCGCCGGGGTTTACGGCCGCACGGACGCGATGGACGCATTTCTCGCGGCCTTCCTGATTCCCAACCTGCTCATTAATCTGATCTCCGAATCGATGAACCAGGCCATGGTGCCGACGCTGATGCGGGTGAGGGAGCGGGAGGGCCACGAGCGGGCGCAGCAGCTTTTGTCGAGCTCGATGCTGTGGGTCTGCGTGCTGTTGACCGCGGCCTCGTTGGTGATGGCTCTGACTGCGCGCGGATTCTTTCCGCTGATTGCCTCGCATTTTCCGCCGGAGAAGCTCGCGCTTGCGATCCGGCTCTTCTATGCGCTGCTGCCGGTGGTGCTGATCACCGGCATTGCAACCAACTGCACTGCCGTTCTGAATACCTTTGACCGTTTTGCTTTGCCCGCGCTGGCGCCGGTGGCGACTCCAGCGGCAATCATTCTGGGAGCAGTGCTGCTGAGCGGCCGTTTCGGAATCTGGGCGATGGTTTATGCGACGCTGGCCGGCGCGCTGGTTCATGCCGGAGCGGTGGCGTGGATGATGGACGCGCGCGGCTACCGCTTTCGGCTCTGGTGGCACGGAGCGACTGAGGCGACGCGGGAGGTGGCGCGGCAGTATGGGCCGGTGCTGCTGAGCGGCGTGGCGGCTTCCGGCGGGCTGCTGGTGGATCAATCGATGGCCGCGATGCTGCCGGCAGGAAGCGTCTCCGCGCTGGCCTACGCCAACCGCTTTGTGAGCGTGGTGATAACATTGCTGGCCGGGGCGGTTTCGTCAGCGGTGACGCCGCATTTCTCGCGCATGATCGCTCACCGCGACTGGGCCGGATGCCGCCACACGCTGCGCACCTGGGTGCGGCTGACGGCGCTGGTTTCGACGCCCATTGCGCTGGCCCTGATCGCCGGCTCGCACCTGCTGATCCGCACCGCGTTCCAGCATGGCGTCTTCGGGCCGAGCGACACGGCAATGGTCACGCCGGTGCTGGCGATGTATGCGATTCAGATTCCTTTCTTTGTCTCCAGCCGGGTTTTTTACCGTTTTCTGGTTGCTATGCGCCGCAGTGATTTAATCTTCTATTGCGGCGCGCTGAATCTGGCGCTGGATGTGGTTCTGAATCTGGTCCTGATGCGGTGGTACGGCGTAGCGGGCATCGCGCTGGCCACTTCGTTGTGGACCGTGAGCACCTTTATTTTCCTCTGGTATTGGACACGGAAGCTGCTTCAAGGAGTTGCGCAAAGAAAGTAATGGCAAAGCCGGCGCAACTATGGAAGCCGGCAAACCGTCTCAGGGAATGGCGGACGACACGATGGGGGCAACAACATGATTCCCAGGCCTGCTCAATACCTTCTGCGCTTCGACGATCTTTGCCCCACTATGAGCCGTTCGCGGTGGCAACGGTTCCTGCCGTTTATCAAAGAGTTCGGCCTGCGGCCTATTCTTGCCGTGATTCCCGACAACCAGGACAAGGAACTGAATCTTTCGCCGCCGGATCCGGAGTTCTGGGCTCGGATGCGAGCGATGGAGACGGCCGGAGCCACGATTGCACTGCATGGCTATCACCATATCTGCACCAGCCTGGGCAGGAGCCTGTTGCCGCTGCATCATCACAGTGAATTTTCCGGCGTTCCGGAAGAGACCCAGGGTGAGTGGATTCGCGAAGGGCTGGGGATCCTGCGCGGCCAGGGGCTCAATCCAACTATCTTTGTAGCCCCGCGCCACGGTTTCGACTCCGCCACCCTCCGCGCGCTCCGCAAGGAGGGAATTCAGATGCTCTCGGACGGCTTTGGCCGCGTTCCTTTCACCCGCGGCGGCATTACCTGGATTCCGCAGCAACTCTGGAAGCCGGTGGAAAAATCCAAGGGGATATGGACTATTTGCATCCATAGCAACTTTACCCGCACCGCCCAGGTTGTCCAGCTTCATGCCTTTATTCGCGCACACGCCGCGCAGTTCACCTCCGTGGACCGCGTGCTGGCCAGGTTTTCACCCGGCAAACTGGCCTTGACCGAACGGCTCCATGAAGCCTGGGCGCTCAGCCGAGCCCAGTCCTCCCAAGCCAGCAAACGGCGGAGGCTCGGCTACAGCAGGCCCGTCAACGGCTAGTTTTTCCTGCCCTTCTCCAGCGTTCGGTCGATCAGGCTTTCATAAGCCTGGAGGGCGAGGGCCATCTGGAACTGGTCGACAAAGGGGTGGGCGAATCTTTCACCAAGCTGTAGGACACGCAGAGCGGCCAGCAGGGAAGCGGCAAGCGCGTCGGCGGAGATCTCGGGAGCGAGCCACACTCCAGGCTGACCGCGCAGCAACTCCGCGACTCCTCCGGAGGCCGGCAAGGCCACAATGGGAAGTCCTCCGGCTGCTGATTCGAGCAGGGCATTGGGCAAGCCTTCGTGCCGGGACGGGAGCACAAACAGCGTTGGCGCCGGGAAGAGCGGCCAGGGACGTGCAACGTGGCCTGCAAAACGCACCGCGGGGTCGAGCCCCAGTGTCCGGCACAGGGCCTTCAGCGCTGCTTCTTCCGGGCCTGCGCCGGCGATTAGCAGATCGGCGCCGGGAAACTGTGTCCGGAGCTGGGCCAAAGCCCGCAGCAACAGATCGAAACCCTTTTCCGGTGAGAGCCTTCCTACGGCCAGCAGATGCGGGCCGGGGCCGGTCAAACTGGCCGGATTGGGGCCGATGGAATTGCGAATCTCGACTACATCCACCGGGTTGGGCAGCACCGCCAACCGGTTCTCCGCAACTCCCAGCTCACGAGCCAGGTCCTCGGCCATCGACTGCGTCTGGCAGATCACCCGGTCCGCGCGGGGGTAGAGCAGCCGATAAAGCAGGCGCATGAACCAGGGCAGCCTCCCAGAGGCCAAAACGGAGGAAACGGTCCCGTTCTGGCGCACCAGGACGCGCGTTCCGCGCGGGAAAGAAGGGGCGTAGCAGCAGCACCAGAAAATTAAGGTGAGCCATGCCGGAGAGGATCAAGTCCGGTTTCCGCCGGCGAACCAGCCGGAGCAAGCGGAAGGCTCCGGTGCGCACTCTTCGAGCGCCCAGAGCGTGGAGATGGACCGAGGCTGGCAGCACTTCACCGCCGGTCTGCGCCTGCGTGATCAGTCCCAGATGCAGTTCGTACTTTTCCGCGGAGAGACCTCGAGCCAGAAGCGCCGTCACGCGCTCCGCGCCGCCGCCGCCAAGATGCGGAATCAGCAACAGGATTCTCGGGCGAGAATTCGCGGGCACGGGTAAATCCTCATAACCCCAGCGGGTATAGGGCAAACGCCCTTGTTCATCTGCAATTAACCGGATAGTTTTCCTGATGTGTTTTTACTCTTGACATATTAAAGCAGACTAATGTTTCCTGTGAATACTGAATCTGCTTATCTCCAGTGAGAGACCACCTTCTTAGGTTTCTTCTGCGTTGTCACGAGGGGAGCGGCTGAGGCGGAGAACGGGAGTGAACGCGCCAGGGTAGAGAATCGCCCGGCAGAGCGTTCGGTACACATGAACTCCTGAATCTGTCGAGCACGTTTCCTTATGCGTCTCCGATACCGGTTTACCACCCCAGCGACGAAGACCTTCGCCGGGGACCCCGGTTTCATCCAGCGAGAGGACCTGTCGTTGGGGACCCCGGTTTTACGGGACGCGAAAGCCCTTTTTTTGGAGAGGCTCGTGTTCAAACGCAGCAGGGATATTGCAGATACTGTTTTTTTGCCCGCATTCTTCAAGGTGCGGAGCCGCTACTTCGCTTCAAACGCAGCTCTGGCTCAGCCATCTCGTTCATCGCGCAGCCCCCATATTGTCGTCGGCATTACGAACCCGCAGACCTGCCTGGTTCTTGGCGGCCGTCTGCGCACTCTGCGCGAGGAGGGTTTTCGGGTAACGCTGGTTTCAAGCCCCGGCGATTTGCTTACCCGCACAGCCGCTCAGGAAGGGGTGGAATCGGTTGTCCTTCCCATGCGACGCGAGATCGCGCTGTTTGCGGATTTTGTGTCGCTGGCGCGGCTTTGGTGGATGCTCTACCGGCTCAAGCCCGACATGACGGAATTCAGCACGCCCAAGGCGGGGCTGCTGGGCTCAATTGCCGCCATGCTCTGCGGTGTGCCGGCGCGTGTCTATTTCCTGCGCGGCCTCAAGCTGGAAACCTGCACCGGGTTCAAGCGCCACATTCTGATGGCCGCCGAGCGGCTGGCCTCTGCCTGTTCTCATGTTGTCCTGTGCAACAGTGAGAGTCTGCGCAGCAAAGCATTCGCGCTGGGAGTGGCGCCCGAGAGCAAGCTGCGACTGCTGGGCAGCGGCAGCAGCAACGGAGTGGATGTGGAGCGGTTTTCGCCGGGGCCGGACAGGTTGCGCCACCGGCTTGGCTTGCCGCCGGATGTGCCTGTGGTGGGCTTTGTGGGCCGCTTGACCCGCGACAAGGGCCTGCCGGAGCTGATTGAGGCATTCGACGCCATCCTGGCCGCTAAGCCGGAGGCGCATCTGCTGCTGGTGGGCTGGTTTGATGCTGCCGAAGATGCGCTCGGCGACGCTTTGCGCCTCCGCATCGAGAACCACTCGCGGATTCACTTGACCGGGTTTGTCGCCGACACCGCGCCCTATTACCGCGCGATGGACGTGATGGTCCTGCCGACCTGGCGAGAAGGGTTTCCGAATGTCGTCCTGGAGGCAGCGGCTTCCGGGATCCCCGTCGTGACCACCTTGTCCACAGGCTCGCGCGACGCCGTGGTGCCTGAGGTTACCGGGTTGCTGATACCTCCCGGCTATCCGGTTGCCATCCGCGAGGCCGTGCTGCGATTGCTGCGCAACCCCGAGCGCTGCTGCCGCATGGGCAAGGCGGCGCGCGCATGGGTTCTCGACCACTATGTCAATGGGCATGTTCTGGGACGTACAGTGCGCTACTACCAGAGCCTGCTTGAGCGAAATCGGCCAGTGGACTCAAGAAGAATGCCGGCCTCCACCGGTTCCGCGCTCAATCCGATTTAGCGAAAGGCGCCTGGGCGGTTCTCAATCTTCGGGAGCGAAAGCGAATCAGGGCTGCGACTGCGGCTCGACGGCATTAACGGGTGCAGTGGTCTCGGCAGGTGGCGCTTGCAGGGTATGCGCGCCGTTGTCGGCTGCATGCAGCACATCGCCGGGCACAATGCCCAGAACAAGCGTTGCCGCAACCGCCAGCAGCAGGGCCGCGCCGACGGCAACGCCGACCTGAGGCGTGGGAGCGCCGCATGGCGTTTTTGATCGATCCGGGCGCTGCGCGGCGGCCAGGGCCAGGCGCAGATAGTATGCGGCAGCCAGCCCCGAGTTCAGCAGGCCGATGATGGCCAGCCAAATGGCTCCGCCGCCAACCGCGGCTGAAAACGAATAGAACTTGCCGAAGAATCCGCCGGTGAAGGGAATGCCGACCAGCGAAGCCAGGAAGAAGATCAGCAGGCTGCCGAGCAACGGCGAGCGGTAGATAAGCCCGCGAAAATCGTCGATCAGGGGCAGCTTCTCGTCGTATCCGCTGACCAGCGTGACCACGGCGAAGATGCCCACGTTCATGGCCGCGTAGGCCGCGGTGTAGAAGCTGGCGGCGGCGATGCCGTCGTTGCCGAGCCCGGCGAAGGCGGCCAGCAGGTAGCCGGCATGGGCGATGGAGGAGTAGGCCAGCATGCGCTTCACGTTCTGCTGGCGCAGCGCGGCCAGGTTGCCGACGGTCATGGAAAGCACGGCCACCACCCACAGCAGCGGCGACCAGACGGAGCGCAGCGTGGGCAGCATCTCGTAGACCACGCGCAGCAGCAGCGCGAAGGCCGCGGCTTTGGGCGCGGTGGACATCAGCGCCACCACCGGCGAGGGCGCGCCTTCGTAGACGTCCGGCGTCCAGACGTGGAAGGGCGCGGCGGAGACCTTGAAGAGAATTCCCACCAGCATCAATCCCAGGCCTGCCAGGATGAACGAATGATTCTGCGCGGTGGGCACAAGGCGGGCGATCTCGTAGATCTGCGTGGTGCCGGTGGCGCCGAAGATCAGCGCGATGCCGTAAAGCAGGAAGGCGGTGGCAAAGGAGCCAAGCAGAAAGTACTTGATGGCTGCTTCGGGTCCGCGGCCGGTGTCCTTGCGGTAGCCGGCCAGAATGTAGGTGGCGATGGAGGAGATTTCCAGCGCGATGAAGACCACCAGCAGTTCGACCGCGCCGGTGAGCAGGCACATGCCCACCGCGCCAAAGACGATCAGCGCGTAAAACTCGCCCTGGTGATGGCTGTCCTCGGGCAAGCGTGTCCAGCGAGAGCAGCAGGGCAACCAGCACGATGCCGCAGATGAGCACGTGGAAGAAGACCGTGAAGGCGCTGGTTTCGACCGTGCCGGAGAAGCCGGTTCCCATGGGCAGGGAGAGCTGCCAGAGGCTGGCCCAAAGGGCAAGCGTTGTCCCGAATGCGGCCACCCAGCCCAGCGAACGGCGCGATCCAATCCGGGAGGCAGCGAGGCGTCGAGCAGCATGACGAGCACGCCGGTGAGCGTGAGGATGACCTCGGGAAGGATGCGGAAGATGTCGGGAACAGGATTCACCGCTGGCCCTCCCCTGATGGAACCGAACGGATGAGGCAGATGGTCTGATTCGACTTTAATCGGCGGAGGATGCGCGCCCTTCTCGATGGTTGGCAGCCAGAGCATCGGCGCCACTCCCATGACCAGCATCAGCGCGGCCAGAGGCCACAGCACGGCGAGTTCACCGAGGCGCAGATCTTCAGGCGGCTTCGATGCGGCCAGAGCGCTCTCCGGGCCGTAAGAAGAGCCGCTGCACCAGCCAGAGCATGTAGGCCGCGCCCAGAATCACGCCCAGAGCGGCCGCAATGGCCCAGCCTCGGCTCACGCCGGTAAAGGTGCTCGAGAGAATCAGGAACTCGCCCACAAAGCCGTTCAGCATGGGCAGGCCGATCATGGCCAGAGAGGCAATGACGAAGAATGTGGCCGTGCGCGGGAGCTTGCCGGCCAGGCCGCCGTAGGCGTCGATCTGGCTGGTTGCGTAGCGGTCGTAGAGAACGCCCAGCAGCAGGAACAACGCGCCGTCCACCACGCCGTGGTTGAGAATCTGGTAAACCGCGCCCTCCCAGCCGGTGAGCGTGAGGCCGTAGATGCCGAGCGTGATCAGGCTCAGATGGCTCAGGGCGGCAAAGGCCATCAGCCGCCAGAAGTCGCGCTGCACCAGGGCCAGGCACGCGCCGTAGAGAATGCCGACGACCGCCAGGCCAATCAGCAGCGGAGCAACAGCACGCGCCTGCGCGGGAAAGAGGCCGATGTGGAAGCGCAGCATGGAGTAGAGGCCGAGCTTGCCGGCGACGACCATGGCCAGAGCAACAGGCGCTTCGCTGAAGGTGTCCGCAAGCCAGCCGTGCAGCGGGAAGACCGGAACCTTGACGGCAAAGGCGAAGAGAAACGCGAGGGCTACCCAGTAGAGCGCGCTGGCAGGAAATTGCCCGTGGGCGATGAGAATTTGCAGCGTGGTGAAGTCGAAGCTGTCGGTCTTGGCATAGAGCCAGAGAATCGCCACCAGCAGCGGCGCGGAGGGAATGAAGGTGAAGAGGAAGAACTTGAGCGCGGCTTTGGGTCCGTCTTTGCGGCCGTACATGGCGATGAGAATAGCCATGGGAACCAGCGACAGCTCCCAGAAGCCGTAGTAGACCATCAGGTCGAGCGAGAGGAAGACGCCGAACATGGCCGTCTGCTGCAGCAGGAAGAGCGCGAAGAAGAGCTTGCGCCGCTCGCTTGATGGCGTTCCAACTGGCGACGACGCCGACGGGGGCCAGCAGACCGACGAGCACTACCAGCCACAGGCTCAGCCCGTCCACGCCGACGTGGTAGAAGATGGCGGGTTTCTCAATCCACAGGCGGTTGATTTCAAATTGGAAGCCGGTCTGGCCGAGTGACGAAGTGCGCAGGCAGATGCAGCGTGAGGCCGAAGGTGGCCAGCGTGGTGAGCAGCGCAATCCAGTTGGGCAGCTTGAAGCGGTCGGGGACGAGCGCCACCACGACCGCTCCGGCCAGCGGAACCAGGAGGATCAGGGTGAGAATCGATTGTTAATCGCGTTCATTCTCTAATGCCCCGCCACGCCAAGGTGAATTGCCGGAAGATTGGCCAGCACCGTTGCCCACGGAACCAGCAGGAAGAGCAGCACCGCCGCCGCGCCCGCGGCCAGCCACGCCGCATAGGAGCGCAGATTGCCCGATTGCCAGCGCTGCAAGATCGCTCCCGCAAAGGTGGCAATGCCGCCGAGCAGCCAGGCAGCGCCGCCCAGAATGCCGAAGTCGACAACCCACTCAAGGAAGAACTTGGAGACGCCAAGCAGCGGCTTGACGACCGTGGCGCCGTAGAATTCGTCGACAAAATACTTGTTGGCAAGGAGCCGATAACCGTTCGGCAAGGCCGTGGCCAGTTGCGCCGGGCGAGCCGGCTTGCGCCGGTAGAACTTGTCGGCGATCAGCCAGCCTTCCAGAGCCACAAGAACGGCCACGATGCTCAGGATCATTTCGAGACTCGTGCTGCCGGCCTTCGAGTGGGCAGCGCGCCCACGGAGGGCGCCAGAAAGCTGCCGAAACGCTCCATGCCGATCCAGCCGCCGCAGATGGAGAGCAGCGGCGAGAATCACCAGCGGTCCGCGCATCGACCACGGGCTCTCATGCGGGTGGACATCTTCGGCTGCGCGACTCGCCCAGGAAGGTCAGGTACCAGAGCCGGAACATATAGAACGAGGTCAGCAGCGCGGTGACAAGGCCGACAAACCACAGCACTCTTGCCGCTGGTTCCCTGCAAAAAGGCCGCGTAGAGAATTGCGTCCTTGGAGAAGAATCCGGCGAAGGGGAAAAATCCGGCGATGGCCAGAACGGCAGCGGTCATGGTCCAGAAGGTGACCGGCAGCTTCTTGCGCAGGCCGCCCATCTTGCGCAGATCCTGCTCGCCGCCGATGGCGTGAATCACCGAGCCCGCCGCAAGGAAGAGCAGCGCCTTGAAGAAGGCGTGGGTCATCAGGTGGAAGATGGCCGCCGAGTAAGCCGCCACGCCGCAGCCCAGGAACATGTAGCCGAGCTGCGAGATGGTGGAGTAGGCCAGCACGCGCTTGATGTCGTTCTGCACCAGGGCGATGGTGGCGGCAAAGATGCGCCGTGGCCGCGCCGACGATGGCGACCACGCTGAGCGCGAAGGGCGAGTGGTCAAAGAGAACGTGCGTCCGGGCGACCATGTAGACGCCGGCCGTGACCATGGTGGCCGCGTGGATGAGCGCGGAGACCGGCGTGGGGCCTTCCATCGCGTCGGGCAGCCAGATGTAGAGCGGCAACTGCGCGCTCTTGCCCGCCGCGCCCAGCATCAGGCAAAGCGCGATGACGGTGAGCACGCCGCCCTGCCAGCCGGGATGCGCGGCGAGTTTGGCGCCGATCTCGCTGAAGGTCAGCGTGCCGAAGTTGGCCAACAGCAGAAACATTCCGATGAGGAAGCCGAAGTCGCCGATGCGGTTGACGATGAAGGCCTTCTTGCCCGCGTCGGCGGCGGATTTCTTCTGGAACCAGAAGCCGATCAGCAGGTACGAGGCCAGGCCCACGCCCTCCCAGCCGACAAACATCACCAGGGCATTGCCGGCCAGCACCAGGACGGTCATGAAGAAGAGGAAGAGATTCAGGTAGCAGAAGTAGCGCGCATAGCCTTCGTCGTCGCTCATGTAGCCGACGGAGTAGACGTGAATCAGGAAGCCGACGCCGGTGACCACCAGCAGCATGACCAGCGAAAGCTGATCGAGGACGAAGCTGAAGTCGACGTGCAGCGTGCCGAGGGCTGATCCACTGGCCAACGGTTCAGGTGTGCGGACGATAGAGACAGGGCCAATTCCGTATGACAAGCTGAGCATTTGGATGCGAAATGCCGAAGCGGCAGGCGATCAACACGACCGAAAGCAGCCCAGCGGCGCGAGCAGCGCGACCGTCGCTGACGAGCCACTTCGGGCAGCCGACGACCGAGGATTCCGTTGATCAGGAATCCGGCGAAGGGCAGCAGCGGAATCAGCCAGAGATGAAGAGCATCGTTCATAGTTTCATCAGGTCGATTCGGTCGACGGCCAGGGTTGCGCGGGCGCGGAAGACGGCAATGATGATGGCCAGGCCCACGGCAGCTTCCGCCGCGGCCACCATCATCACGAAGAAGACAAAGATCTGTCCCTTCACCGCGTGCCACTGGTGGGCGAAGGTCACAAAGGAAAGATTCACGCCGTTGAGCATCAGCTCAATGGACATGAAGACGGTGATCAGATTGCGCTTGATGAGAAAGCCGACGACGCCGAGCGAAAACAGCACGGCGCTCAGGAGCAGATACCAGGAGAGCGGAACTTCCTGCGCGAAAAGAGGAATTCATTCGCCGCCCGTCCTTTCTGCTTGCTCTCCGTCTGCCGTGACGGGCCAGGGCAACCGCGCCCAGAATCGCGATGAGAATCAGCACTGAGGTGACCTCGAAGGGCAGCAGCAGCTTGGTGAAGAGCACCGCGCTCAGATCTTCCGTGGAGGTGATGCCGTCGCTCAGCCTGGCTACGCCCAGGCCCTGCGCATGCAGAATCACGGTGGCAAGCACGGCCAGGATGGCGACAACCGCGGGAAAGCCCAACGCCGCGCGCCGCGCGGCTGCCCAGAGTGCGCTCTTCGCGCCCGGCGTTGAGCAGCATGACGACGAAGGTGAAGAGCACCATGATGGCGCCGGCGTAGACGATGACCTGCGCCGCGGCCAGAAACTCCGCGCCCAGCAACAGGTAAAGCACGGCCAGCGAGGTCATCACCACAATCAGCGAAAGAGCGCTGTTGATGGGATGGCTCTGAAGCAGGAGATTGATGGCTCCGGCCAGGCAGAATCCGGCAAACACGATAAACAAAATCAGGTGCATCGATTCCGGCGTACGGCAAGAGCCGGCAAAAAACCGGCCGGTTAGGGAAGATTGCGAGCCTCGGCTCTAGAAATCTTCCCGATTGTAAATCAGCGATAGGCAAGCCAGAGGCTTGTCGCCACAATGTTGAGGATGGCCAGCGGCATCAGAAAGCGCCATCCGAAGTTCATCAACTGGTCGTAGCGGAAGCGCGGCAGCGTGCCCCGCACCCAGACATACAGAAAGAGAAAGCAAAAGACCTTGAGCACAAACCAGAAGATGCGGCAACAGCGCCTGAACCAGAATGTTCTGCGAGGTGCCGAATCAGGTTGCCGAAGGGGCTGGTCCAGCCGCCCAGAAACAGCAGCGTGGCCACGCAGCCCACCGTGATCATGTTGGCGTATTCGGCCATGAAGAACATGGCGAACTTCATCGAGCTGTACTCGGTGTGATAGCCGCCGGTCAGTTCGCTCTCCGCCTCGGGCAGATCGAAGGGCGAGCGGTTGGTCTCCGCATAGGCCGCCATCAGGTAGATGAAGAAGGCCACGAACTGCAATCCGCCGAAGATATTCCAGGTGAGCGATGCCGTGGGTCGCCTGCTGCTCGACAATCACGCGCAGATTGAGCGAACCGGCGCGCAGCACCACGCCGACCAGCGAGAGCCCCAGCGCCAGCTCGTAGCTGATCAACTGCGCCGAGGAGCGCAGCGAGCCGAGCAGGGAATACTTGTTGTTCGACGACCACCCGGCCAGCGCAATGCCGTAGACGCCGATGGAGGTGATGCCGAGAATCACCAGCAGGCCGATGTTCACATTGGCGATCTCAAAGAGATCCAGAGGCCCCGGTCCGATGTTGGGCTCGCCGAAGGGAACCACGCCAATGGAAATCAGCGCGCAGCCCAGCGCGATGATGGGAGCGAGCAGATAGAGCGGCCGGTAGACGCCGGTGGGGATGATGTCCTCTTTCAGAAAGGACTTGGCTCCGTCCACCAGCGGCTGCAGCAGACCGAAGGGGCCAACGCGGCTGGGTCCCCAGCGATTCTGGATGCGGCCCACCAGCTTGCGCTCCAGCAGCACGGTGTAGGCGACGCCCAGCAGCATCACCACCGTCACCACGGCCACCTTGAGCAAGCTCCACAGGAAAAACTGCAAAATCGTCACTGGTCTTCAGCCTCTTCTTCTCGACACCCTCAGGGGCTAAAGCCCCAATTTCATTTTGCTGCATCTACGGCACGGCTAAAGCCGTGCCCTTTCAAAACGTCGACTAAATTCGAGCACGAAACAGATTCATTGAACTTACTTCATCTGAATCTGCACGAGCGTTGACGCTTGATGCCGTTCGAGTTCCTTGAGCGCCGGGCTGTGCTGCCCCAGCGTTCCGGAGGTAAACAAGCCATCGTGAGCGGGGACAATTTCGCCCCGTCCGGTGAACGCCGCAATCGGCACAAAGCCTGGCTCGGTCTGCACATCGTTGCCGCCAAGCAGATTCACCCGGTCCAGATTGTAGCCGGGAACCAGCCGGGCAATTTCGTCCAGCACCGCCAGCGGATCGAAGGGGCTCAGCTTCGGCTCCAGCCCGTTGGCCGCGAGCCACACTGCATGCCTGTCCGCCTCGCCGGCCTGCGCGCCGCGCGACTGGCCGAGGTCGGCTGTGACTCCGCCCTTGCCAAAGGGCACGAGCGTACGAACATCCACGCCCATCGCCCCGGCCAGCCGCACGAGAATCTCGAAGTCCGGCTTCACTCCCGCGCGGTCGGCGGCCTTCTGCGCCAGTTGCACATCGCCGAAAGTGTTGGTCACCGTGCCGGTCTTTTCGTAGAGGCTGGCGGCGGGCAACACCACATCGGCCAGCGCCGCGGTCTCGGTGAGAAAGATATCCTGCGACGATGACGAAGGTGTTCTTCAATGTTGCCGGCGTCGGCTCCGAGCTTTGCGACCGGGTTGGCGCCGACAACCAGCAATGCGCCGAGTTCGCCTTTGCCCGCCGCATCGAAGATTTCCGAAAGCGTCTTGCCGGGGGTTGCGGGCAGGCCGGGGTATTCGGCGAAATGCGCCGGGCGCGGTGACCGGCACGTAGCCGGGCAGCAGATCGGGAAGCAGCCCCATATCCGCCGCGCCGCGCGAGTTGGCGTAGTCGCCGAGGAAAGCAAAGCGCACATTGCCGCGCTTCAGTCCCCAGGCTACCAGCTCCGCGAGTTGTGCGCCGCTGTACTCGGCACCGAAGACGACCAGCAGCGACTCTTCAGCGAGAACGGCCTCGCGGAAGGCGGAGTTATTGATGGCGGTGTCGCTGCCGCCGAGGAACGCGGCGAGGGCAGGGTAGCCGTGGGCGGGCAGCCGCAGCGTTGCCTTGGCCTGTCGCTCCAGCTTGATGGATTTGTCATTGGCGACGATAAAGCCGGCCGCGATTGAGGCGCACATTGGTGCGCAGATTCCAGGCCAGCAGCGGATGCTCTTCCGTGGGATTGCCGCCGATGAGCAGAATCGCGGGAGCGGTGGCCGTATCGCGCAGGCTGGCGGCTTTGCCGTTGTGTCCGGCGAGGGCGCGCGCAAAGGCGGCATAATCCGCGGTGCGCTCGTGGTCGATGTTGTTGGTCTGGAGAACGGTTCGCGCGAACTTCTGCAAGCAGGTAATTCTCTTCGTTGGTGGTGTGGTTGGAGCCGATGACGCCGATAGCCGCGCCGCCCTTGCGTGTCGCGAATCTCCTTGAGCTTGCCGGCAGCCAGGCGCAGCGCGTGCTCCCAGGTGGCCTCTACCAGCTTGCCCTCGGCATTGCGCACCAGCGGCTTGGTCAGGCGCTCGGGGCTCTCGACAAAGTCGAAGCCGAAGCGGCCCTTGGCGCAGAGAAAGTCGCCGTTGATGCCGCTCTTGTCGCGGTTGTCGGCGCGCACAATCTCCGAGCCATCGTTGGTCTGGCGCACGCCCAGCGTCACCTTGCAGCCGTCGGCGCAGTGCGTGCAGACGGTGGAGACGTGGTTCATCTCCCACGGCCGGGTCTTGTAGCGATAGCTGCCGCTGGTCAGCGCGCCCACCGGGCAGATGTCGATGCACATGCCGCACTGTTCGCAGTCGAGTTGATTTCCGCCGTTGGGCGCGATCACCGAGTTGACGCCGCGGTTCTGCACGCCCAGCGCCCAAACGTCCATGCCCTCGCCGCAGATGCGGATGCAGCGGTAACAGAGGATGCAGCGCGGACGGTCGAAGTAGACGGCCGGCGACCACTGCTGCTCTTCGCGGTGGTGCTTGGCCTCGGCGTAGAGGCTCTCGCCCGCGCCGTACTTGAAGGTCATGTCCTGCAATTCGCACTCGCCGCCCGCGTCGCAGACCGGGCAGTCAAGCGGATGATTGCCGAGCAGCAGTTCGATCGTCGCCTTGCGCGCCTGCGCGATCTCATCCGACTCGGTGATGAAGACCTGGCCCTCGGCGACCGTCGTGGTGCAGGCGGTTTGCAGCTTGGGCACCTTTTCCTGGCGCACCACGCACATGCGGCAGGCCGCCTGCAAGCTAGAGGCCGGGGTAGTAGCAGAAGGCCGGAATCTCGATGCCCGCCTTGCGGCACGCGTCAATCAGCAGCGTCCCCGCGGGAGCCGTCAGCTTTTTTCCATCGACAATGAAGGTTACGTCAGCCATTCTTTGCCGGTTTCCCTCTGAGTAAGCATTGACTCTTGACCCTTGAGCGTTCACAACTCAATTTCAATCCTAATCTTGTGGATAGCCCCATTTAAGACCTACGATTCCAAGACCGTCCACAGTTTCGTAATCGAACTCAATGCTGGAATCGTGCTGATTGCGAGCGCTCGTTTCGCAAAACACATGAAAGCCGTCAATCCCTTTGGTCTCACTAATCCAGTTTGGGTTCTTAAATCTCCTGTTCCAGGTGGGGTATGCATGCCAATCACAATCTTCTGTCGTCGTCGCCCCTCCAAGAAATTCTGAAGCAATCTGATCTCGTAACTCTTGGCTGCCAAGTCGTGAAAGCTGCACCCTCTTGATTGCCAATGCTTTTCTTCCGCTGAGGCTTTTCATTTCTGTAGCCCTGCGAGATCGCCACTCGCTACGCGTCCAGAAAAATCCGCAAACAATTGCCACAGCCAATCCGCCCACAATGAGCTTACTCAAAGCACTTTTGGTCACGACATTCTCCTGCCGCGCTCGCAATCCACGCAAAAAATGATTTTTCACCGCCTGTTACGAGCTCGCGGCTTTGCCTTCCCAACTTTTGATCGCCTGTAGAGCCGCCCTATTCTCCGCCTCAGGTGGATTCGTGATAGCTCCGTCACAAAAAACGACCCCACCGCCTAATCCACCAGGCGGAGGCAGGCGGAACTCCTTATGATCTACCCAGTACGTGTGATCAACTCTGCCATCCTCTAATGTGATTTCCAATGTGATTTCCCAAAATCTAGCTGGAGGCGAGTCGGATTTCAAGAGAATTCCATAGACAGTAAAACCGCCGAACGCGCCGTGTTGTTGGCTTACCGGTTTACAGAGAGCTGATTTATTCCAGTTCAAGTGACTCCTCCAGCCTGGATTCCTACACCACCGTCAGTTCGGGGGCGCCGTGCTTTGCGAACGGGCAAGGCTTGCCGTTCAGATGCTCCTCGAACTCCTTGCGGAACTTCTTTACAAATCCCAGCAT
>CAVXYT010000016.1:0-114585 GCA_963765995.1 uncultured Acidobacteriaceae bacterium
CGGGCATCGCCGCCGCGTCGCCCAGCGGGCAGAAGGTCCGGCCCAGCATGTTTTCAGCCAGGTATTGAATGTTGTCAATGTCTTTGGCCTCGCCAAATCCCGCATGGAAGCGGGTCAGCGATTTTTTGAGCCAGTCCGTTCCTTCGCGGCAGGGAATGCACCATCCGCAGCTTTCGTGCTGATAGAAGCTGATGGTCCGCAGCGCAAATTCGACGATGCAGGTCTGATCGTCGATGACCACCACGCCGCCGGAGCCGAGCATCGATCCGGCCTTGCCCACCTGGTCGAAGTCCATGCCGATGTCAATCTCATCCGGCAGCAAACAGGGGGTTGAAGAGCCGCCGGGAATGACGGCTTTCAATCCGCGCCCACCGCGCACGCCGCCGGCAACCTCGTAGATCATCTTTTTGAGGTTGTAGCCCATGGGCAGCTCGTAGACACCGGGGCGCTCGACGTGGCCGCTGATTCCGAAGAGGCGCGTTCCGCCGTTGCGCGGAGTGCCCACGGCAGCGTAAGCCGCGCCGCCCATCGCAATCACGTGCGGCACGGTGGCGATGGTCTCGGCGTTGTTAATGACAGTAGGCCCGCCATAGAGGCCGACGACGGCAGGGAAGGGAGGCTTGATGCGCGGCACGCCGCGCTTGCCTTCGAGCGACTCCATCAGCGCCGATTCTTCGCCCACTTCATAAGCGCCAGCGCCGGTCTGCGTGATGATCTGAAATTCGGTTCCCGTCGATTCGTCTCCGAGGCCAAAGATGTTTTTGCCGAGAAAACCGCGGGCATAGGCATCGGCAACGGCCTTTTCCATGATTTCCAGAAGATAACGATACTCGCCGCGCAGATAGATGAAGCCCAGTTTGGCGCCGATGGCCAGGCCGGCGATGATCGTGCCTTCGATGATTGCGTGCGGATCGTGCAGGAAGATCAGATGGTCCTTGCAGGTTCCCGGCTCGCTCTCATCACCGTTGACCAAAACGTACTTGGGTTTGGCGGACTGCTTGGGGACGAACGACCACTTCATGCCTGCGGGAAAGCCCGCGCCGCCGCGCCCGCGCAAATTCGAGGCTTTCATCTCGTTGATGATCCAGTCGGGGCCTTGCGCCAAACACTTTTTTGCCGACTCGTAGCCGCCAAGTTCAATGTAGCGATCAATGTTCGCCGCGCCCTGGCCGAAGCGCCGGGTTACGATCTTCACCTCATCGGGATGCGAGACCAGCCTAGGCAGGGCGGCCTTGCCAACTGCCTTTCGATAACCGGCCAGAAGCTCCGGCACTTGCTCAGTCGTCAGCTCGTCGTGAAAGTCGTAGTTGACCTGGATGGCCGGCGCCCAGCAGCAGGCTCCGATGCACTCGACCTCCTCCAAAGTAAAGAGGCCGTCGGCCGTCACGCCCTTGTGCCCAATTCCCAACTCTTCCTGAAACCGCTCGTAAATCTCAAAGCCGCCGCGCAACATGCAACTGATGTTGGTGCAGACCTGCACGTTGAATTTGCCCGCAGGCTTGAAGCGCAGCATCGAGTAGTAAGTGGCCACGTTGCGGACTTCCAATTCGGTGATACCGATGCGCTGGGCAACATCGCGGATGACAGCGTCGGAGAGATAGCCGATTTCGTCCTGCGCATAGAGCAGCATGGGCACCAGCGCCGAACGCTTCACCGGATACTTCTCCACCAGTGCGTCAAGCCGCGCCGCCAGCCTGGGCGAAAAGACGCTCATGGTTTCATTACTCATTGCATCAACTCCCATTTCATATTTCAGCCGGAACAGCCGGCCCCAAATTCAAACAAATTTACCCAGCAGGATGCCCGCAATAATGTCAACCGCAATCCTGGCGGGACGCGCCCGGCCTGATGAGGTTCCTTCTTTTACGGCAGGTAGAACGATCCTGCACGTCTCATCCTGACTGCAAAGATATTCCTTCCGCGAAATCTCGTATCCGTTCGGTGGGCCGCTGATTACGGCCGTGATCTGGCATCCCACTCTGTGTACGTCAAGTCTCACCCTGCAGAGCGAACTTGTTCCGTATGTCAGAAAAATCTCCTCGGAGAAACCCGGCATATGATTCCGGTCAATAACATCGGCTCCCCTCTTGCGGAGTGCCACATTCGCCTTGTTCATTTCCTCGATCAGATGCGCCCTCACTTTTTCAAAGAAATCGCAGGGGTCCGCTTTCTGACTAATGTGCGTCTCTGCTGCCTGTCTGGCGGCTTCCTGTAACAGTTTCGCATTATCCGCCAGCTTCGAATAATCAGTCATAAGCATCCTCCTCTCATCGGTCGATCTCTCCCAACACAATATCGATGGACCCGACCACAGCGATCACGTCGGCCAGCATCCGGCCCTTGCACATCGTCTCCAACGCCTGCAAGGTAGCGAAGGACGGATTGCGGAAGTGGACGCGATAGGGCTTGGCCGTGCCGTCGGAGACCACGTAATAGCCCATCTGCCCGCGCGGCGATTCAATGCCTTGATAAACTTCGCCCGCCGGAACCGCAAAGCCCTCGGTGACGATCTTGAAGTGATGGATGAGCGCCTCCATCTGGGTCTTCATCTTCTCGCGGTCGGGAAGGACAATCTTGGGCGCATCGGCCTTGATCGGCCCCTCGGGCATTCCGTCCAGCGCCTGCTGGATCATCTTCACGCTCTCGCGCATCTCGATGAGCCGGATAAGATAGCGCGCCCAGCAGTCGCCCTCGGTGGCGATGGGCACCTTGAACTGAAATTTCTCATAGCTGGAGTAGGGCATATCGCGGCGCAGATCAAAATCAACTCCGGACCCGCGCATATTCGGCCCCGTTACGCCCAGCGCGATGGCGTCGGCGGCGGAGAGAATTCCCACGCCTTTCAGCCGGTTGCGAAAGATCGGGTTGCCGGTGAGCAGGTTAGAGTATTCGTCAATCTTTTCCGGAAATGTGCGAATGAATCCCTGCACGCGATCGAAGAAATCCAGCGGCGGCTCCATCGAGAGGCCGCCGATGCGGAAGTAGCTGGTCATCATCCGCTGTCCGGCCAGGCCCTCGAAGATGCGCAGAATCTCCTCGCGCTCGCGGAAGGTGTAGAGGAAGACGGTCAGGGCGCCAATGTCCATGGCGTGAGTGCCCAGCCAGATCAGATGCGAGTTCAAGCGGGTCAGCTCGGAGAGCAGCACACGCAGCCACTGCGCCTTATCGGGAATCTCCAGATCCAGCAGCCGTTCGACGGCCAGGCAATAACAGAGGTTGTTGGCCATGGGGCTGAGGTAGTCGAGCCGGTCGGTGAGCGGAACAACCTGCTGATAGAACTTGGCCTCGCAGGTCTTCTCGATGCCGGTGTGCAGGTAGCCGATCTCCGGGTAGAGGCGCATCACGATCTCGCCGTCGATCTCGACCACCAGGCGCAGAACTCCGTGCATTGCGGGATGCTGAGGGCCCATGTTCAGAATCATGTGCTGATCGCGCGCGCCTTCGGCTTCAGGAGCTATGAGGATGGGTGTGCCTGGATTCATTTAGCGATACCCCTCCACCGGATAGTCCTTGCGCAACGGATGGCCTTGCCAGTCGTCGGGCATCATGATGCGGCAGCAGGTTGGGATGGCCCTCAAAAATTATTCCGAAAAGGTCGAAGACCTCGCGCTCGTAAAAATTGGCCGAGGGCCAGACGGATGTGATCGATTCGACCGCCGGAGCATCGCCGTCCACCAGAATCCGCAGCCGGATGCGTTCTTTATAGGTGTGCGAAACAATGTGATAGCTCAACTGGAAGCGCGGCGTGGAAGGAAACCAATCGACCGCAGTCACGTCCTCGAAGAAGTTGTAGCCGGCCGCCTGCACCGTGGCCGCCGCGGCGCGAATCTGGCCGGCGGCGATGGTCAGCGTCAGCTCGCCCCGGTCAAACTTCGCGTCCACCAGAGCCTCGGAGTTCCAGGCCAGGACAGCCGTCACCGCCGGATGCGCTGCAAGTCCCTCCAGCACGGCTGCCTTGCCGATGAGTGTGTTCTGGCTCATGCTAGAGATCCGCCTTGTCCTGGCTCCAGTTCAGGATGCCCTTGCGCACAATGTAAAAAAGCCCTACGGCCACAAAGCCCAGGTAGACCACCATCTCCCAGAAGCCGAAGAGCCGGGAGCCGGTGATTCCATACAGTTTGCGGTAGACCACGGCCCAGGGCATCATGAATACCGCTTCCACGTCGAACAGGATAAACAGCATGGCCACCATGTAGAAGCGCACGCTGAACCGCTGCCGCGCATCGCCCACGGCCACAATCCCACATTCGTAGGCGGCCAGCTTGGTGGGCGTGTTGCGGTGCCGTCCGACGAACCAGGAGGCTACCACCATTACCAGCCCAAGTCCAAAGGCCGCAAGGATTTGCAGAAATAGCGAAAGATATTGCCAGTGGTAGGGGATCATCGCCGCCCAGTCCAGGAAATTCCTAAAAAATTGCACCCGACTCACCGAAACCGAAAAAGTGTTTCGAAACGAAAGGATGCTGGTTTGAGATTAGGTTTTCAGCCTCGTTCCGTCAAGGCCGGAGAGCCGGCGAAGCCTCCGACGCGCTCCCCTTCGCGCCCGCGCCGGAGGCCATCAGCTCTACGCGCTTGCCTCGCCCAGCCGCGTCAGAACAGCATCCAGAGCCGTTTCCCAGGGAGCTAACCGGACGCCAAAGCGAGTGGCCAGCTTTTCGTTCGATAAAACTGAGTTTTGAGGCCGCATTGCCGGAGTAGAGTATTCCGCGGAAGGGATGGGCCTGACAGCCGGAACTTTGCCCTGAAGCAGGGAGTCAGCGCGGGCAAAGATAGCGCGGGCAAAGCCGCACCAGGAGGTCGATCCGGAGCATGTCATGTGATATAAACCGGCCCAGTTGACGGCAGATCCATATCTGCCTGCCAAAACGCCGTTTACGATAGCGTTCGTGGTGCCGGCCAGTTCAATGGAACTTGTTGGCGCTCCAAACTGGTCATCCACGATGTCAAGGCTCTCGCGCTCGCGGCTCAGGCGCAGCATGGTGAGCAGGAAGTTATTCCCATGGGGGCCGTAGACCCAGCTTGTCCGGAAAATCAGATATTTGCCCCCGGCCTGTTGTATGGCTTCTTCCCCTGCCAGCTTGCTCGCGCCGTAAACATTTAGTGGACCCGGCGTGTCTGTCTCAATCCACGGCCCCGCCTTCGTGCCGTCAAACACATAGTCGGTGGAGTAGTGGACCAGAAGCGCGCCAGAGCGCAACGCTTCTTCGGCCAGAATGCCGGGAGCCCTGGCGTTGACGGCCATGGCCGCTTCCGGCTCGGATTCGGCGCGGTCCACTGCCGTATATGCGGCCGCGTTGAGAATGATCTCGGGCGCGGCGCGGCGCACCATGGCCCGCACCTGATCCGGGACGGCCAGGTCAACCGTATCGCGGTCATGGCAAATGATTTCACCGGCATCGGAAAAGCTGCGCTGTAACTCCGCGCCAACCTGCCCAGCGTAGCCGACTATCAGGATGCGCGGCCGGCTCACGCAAAGACCTCCGCATCCTGCAGTGGGACGCCTTTGCGGTCCCTGTCGGAGAGGATGGCGTCTTCGAGGCTAACCGGCCAGGGAATTGCCAGATCGGAATCGTTCCACGCGATAGTCCGCTCGCCTTCGGGAGAGTGGTGGTCTGTAACCTTATAGGCAACGCCGGTAACATCGGCAAGGGCAAGAAAGGCGTGGCCAAAGCCTTCGGGAATCCATAGCATCCGGCCGCTCTCACCGGTAAGCACCACCGCAATATGCTTTGCAAAGCTAGGAGAGCTGCGGCGCAGGTCTACAGCCACGTCGAGCGCCGCGCCATGCGTAACCCGCGCCAGCTTTCCCTGCGGCTGGATCACCTGGTAGTGAATGCCGCGAACTACATTTTTCTTCGAGACGGAGAAGTTATCCTGCACCCAGGTTGCCGGCAGCCCCGCCTCGGCCATGTCGCGCAGATTCCATGTCTCCCAGAATGTACCGCGGCCATCCCGGTAGATCTTCGGCGTAAGCACTAGAACGCCGGGCAGAGAGGTTTCATCAATCTTCATAACTCGCCCGCCTCCATCGTAAAGCGCGGCTCGTTTTTGAGGGCAAGCAGGTATTGCCCATATCCGCTCTTGCACACCGGCCGGGCCAGCTCTTCGAGCTGGCTGTCGGAGATGTATCCGAAACGATAAGCAATCTCTTCCGGGCAGGCAATCTTCAGCCCTTGCCGGCGTTCAATCGTCTGAACAAAAAGACCGGCATCGAGAAGCGAATCGTGCGTGCCGGTATCGAGCCATGCCATACCCCGGCTCATCACCTGCACATTCAGGCTGCCAGCTTCCAGATAAATCCTGTTCAAATCGGTGATTTCCAGCTCGCCGCGCGCTGACGGCTTGAGCGAAGCGGCGAGATTCACGACTTGGTTGTCGTAAAAATATAGGCCGGTGACAGCATAACGAGACTTTGGAGATTTGGGTTTCTCTTCGATGCTGATGGCATGGCCCAATGTATCGAACTCCACAACGCCATAGCGTTCCGGATCACGGACGGGATATGCGAAAACAACCGCTCCATGCTTCACCGCCGCGGCGCGTTGTAAAAGAGCCGAAAATGATTGCCCGTAAAAGATGTTATCGCCCAGGATCAAAGCGCTTGTATCTCCAGCGATAAAATCACTCCCAATCAGGAAGGCCTGCGCCAGGCCGTCCGGGCTGGGCTGCACGGCATAACTCAGATTAATGCCCCACTGATTGCCGTCGCCCAGCAATTCCGCGAACCGCGCTGAGTCCTGCGGAGTGGAGATGATAAGAATATCCCGCAGTCCCGCTAACATCAAAGCGCTGAGCGGATAGTAGATCATCGGCTTGTCATACACCGGCAAAAGTTGTTTTGAAATGACATGTGTGACCGGGTAGAGCCGGGTTCCCGATCCGCCAGCGAGAATGATTCCCTTCATTGTGGAATCCTCTCCTGATAGTTCTGCCGGATCCATTTCCTATAAGCGCCGGTGCGGATACTTCCCACCCAGGAGGTGTTTTCCAGATACCACGCAACTGTTCTACGCAGCCCGCCTGCAAATTCCACGGCTGGCCGCCATCCCAGCTCACGGCTTATCTTCGATGTGTCGATAGCATAGCGGCGGTCATGCCCGGGCCGGTCGGTCACAAAAGCGATGAGCTTCCTGCGTGGCTCAAGCGCCGCATAGGGGCGCAACTCGTCAACAAGATCGCATATGGCTGTCACCACGTCCATATTCTTTCGTTCGCTGTTGCCGCCGATGTTGTAAGTTTCTCCCACGCGGCCCCTATCGAGGACAACACGGATGGCCGAGCAGTGGTCTTCCACAAAGAGCCAGTCGCGCACGTTGCCACCGTCGCCGTAGACGGGCAGCGGCTTGCCTTCCAGGGCGTTCAGGATCATCAGCGGAATCAGCTTTTCCGGAAACTGGAATGGCCCATAGTTATTCGAGCAGTTAGTCGTGAGCACCGGCAAGCCGTAGGTGTGGTGGTAGGCCCGCGCCAGATGATCCGAGGCGGCCTTCGACGCCGCATAGGGGCTGTTGGGCGCATAAGCAGTGGTCTCGGAAAAAGCCGAATCTTCCGGCCAAAGAGATCCATAGACTTCATCGGTGGAGACGTTCAGAAAGCGGAAGGCTCGCCGGCCGGCCTCGTCCAGCTCTGACCAAAAGAGCCTGGCCTGCTCAAGCAGCGTGAAGGTTCCCTGTACGTTGGTGCGAATAAAGGCGCCGGGATCGGCAATCGAACGGTCTACGTGACTTTCCGCCGCGAAATGGACGATGACCTGAGGCCTGTGCTCGCGCAACAATGCGGCCACCAGTCCGGCATCGCAAATATCGCCGCGTATCAGCAGGTGCCGGGAATCGCCTTCAAGAGCCGCGAGATTTTCCAAATTGCCGGCATAAGTGAGCAGATCAAGATTAACCACCTTGCTGCCGGTGCTCTTGATCCATTGCAGCACAAAGTTAGAGCCGATAAACCCCGCGCCGCCGGTGACCAGGATGGTGTTCCTGACACTACTCATACCCCGCGAGGCTAGCATGGCCCACGATCTGAACGCAAGCACCCGGAGGCTCCCGGGGTAGACGAGCGAAAGATGTTTCGAAGACCGTGTGTTAAACGTTGTGCGAAGAGGCCTTCGCCGTGCAAAAATATGCGGTAGCGAGATGCAACGCCTCAGCCTTGCCGGGAGAAGAAACGTGGCCAAGTCCTATGATTACGAGACCATTGCCAAAACCATCGATCACTCGCTGCTCAACCCCTCTTTGACTGTTGCAGAGTTGGAAGAAGGCTGCGCATTGGCGGTTCGATATAACGTCGCGAGCGTCTGCATCGTGCCTTACTACCTGGCCCGGTGCGCTGCGCTGCTGGCTGGCACCACGGTCCGCGCCAGCACCACCATCGGCTTTCCGCATGGCGGGCACGCCACCGCCATCAAACTTGCTGAAACCCGCCAGGCGCTCAAGGATGGCGGGCAGGAACTCGATGCGGTGATCAACATCAGCAAGGCCCGGAGCGGGGATTGGCGATATGTGCGGGATGAGCTTTCCGCGCTGGTGACGGCCACTCATGCGGGCGGAGCCAAGATCAAGGTGATCTTTGAAAATGCCTATCTTGACGATGCCGCGAAGATTCACCTTTGCGAGATTTGCGCGGAGATGGGAGCCGATTGGGTAAAGACCTCGACCGGGTACGCGCCCAGCGGGGCAACTCTGGCCGATCTCGAACTGATGCGCCAATATTCCCCGTCAAGAGTTCAGGTCAAGGCGGCCGGCGGCGTTCGCGATCTCGATACGGTGCTGGCCATGCGCGCCATCGGCGTGAGCCGTGTGGGCACGTCCAGCACTCAGGCCATTCTGGAGGAATGTCGCAAGCGGCTGCGCCTTGAACCCCTCTCTCCTGCCGGCGCATCGGCGGATACCGCGGGATACTAGGGCCTGGGGATAGGCATAAAGTTACAGATGCGGATGAGGGTTTTCATGACTTGGGACTTTCGTTTTCTTAGGCCGGCCGCGCATATTGCCAGGCTTCCCGATCCTCAGATTAAACGGCTGTATCCCAAACTCCGATGGCGGATTATGGAATCCACCTTTATCGGTTACGCCACCTTTTACCTTGTCAGAAATAATCTTCCGGTCGTCTCCAAGGAGATGGGGCAAGCGCTTGTCTACAGTAAAGATCAGATCGGGAATATATTTGCGCTGTCGGTAGCCGCGTACGGCCTGGGAAGATTCATCATGGGTTCGTTGTCGGATCGCAGCAATCCACGCTATTTTATGCCGATTGGATTGTTGTTGACCGCCTTGTGCAATTTTGCCTTTGCAACCGCCGGGAGTTATCCGGTGCACCTGGCCCTTTGGACATTGAACGGGTTGGCGCAAAGCATGGGATGGGCGCCTTGCGGGCGCTCCCTGAGCCACTGGTACAGCATCCGCGAGAGAGGAACGGTTTTCGCGTTCTGGAACCTCGCCCAGAATGTGGGAGGCGGGCTGATCGGGCTTATCGCCGCCTATAGCGCAGCGAGGCTCGGCTGGCGCTCGGCATTTTATGTCCCCGGCATATTGGCCGTGCTTTGCGCGGTTTATCTGCTGCTGAGACTCAGGGACACGCCCCAGTCGGAAGGGCTGCCGTCTATCGAGGAATACCACGACGATTACCCGGCGGGCGGCATTGGAGAAGGCGAAAAGGAGCTGGGAACTCGCGATCTGTTTGTAAATTACATTCTAAAGAATCGTTATTTGTGGCTCTTTGCCGGCGCCAATTTCTTTGCCTACATAGCCAGATACGCCATGCTGGACTGGGGTCCTACCTTTCTGAAAGAGGTTAAACACGCCAGCCTGGGAGAGGGAGGAATAGGCACGGCTACTCTGGAGTTTTCCGCGATGTTTAGCACTGTTTTGGTGGGCTGGTTATCTGATAAGTGGGGAGGACGCCGCGGAATGATTTGCCTGCTGTGCATGATTCCCGTCTTTCTTGCCTTCGTTGGCATCATATATAGTCCCGACGACAAGTTATGGCTGGATCTTGCCTTATTCGGTGTTATTGGTTTTTTTGTTTATCCGGCGATCATGTTGTTGGGGATTTGCTCGCTGGATGCCACATCAAAAAAAGCGGTGGGCACAGCGAACGGCTTCCTCTCTATCTTTGGCTCCCTGGGGCGCGTGGCAGAGAGTAAGGGCATTGGAGCATTAGCTGAGCGGTACGGATGGAATGCAGCGATTTACGGGATATTGATATCGACTTTTCTGGGAATTACGCTGCTCGCGTTTACCTGGAAGCTCTCGCCGAAGGCCGCGGATAGCAATCCTACTCGGGATGGTCGGGCGTCATGATGCAGATGTCGGGCAGGTTCCTGTAGCGCTCCGCGTAATCCATTCCGTAGCCGATGACGAACAGGTTGGGAATGGAAAAGCCCACGTAGTCCGCCTCGATCTTTTCGATGCGGCGCGAGGGCTTGTCGAGCAGCGCGGCGATGCGCAGAGTCTTGGGCCTTTGTTGCAAAAAGAGCTTGCGCAGGTAAGAGAGCGTCAGCCCGGTGTCGAGGATGTCCTCAACCACCAGCACGTTTTTGCCCTCGATCGGCTCATCGAGATCCTTGATCAGCTTGACCGCGCCGGAAGAGCGCTGCCCCTGGCCGTAGCTGGAGGTAGCCACGAAGTCAAACGTGGCGTCGGCCTGCACGGACCTTGACAGGTCGGCCAGAAACGGCGCCGCGCCCTTCAGCACACCCACCATCACCAGCTTCTCGCCGTTCAGGTCATGGGTAATCTGGGCGCCCATCTCGGCGACGCGCTGGGCAATTTGTTGCCGGGTAAAAAGAATCTCAAGCCCCTGGTAGCTGTTTGTAGCCATGCACTCAGTATCCCCTGAATCGAGTGTAGCGAGGCAAGCGCGCCTGTGTAAATCCGGGCCGCTCGCCTCGAGAACTGGTTGCATGAATGCCCTCTAGCTGGTGAGGGAATGTCCTTCAGGGGCTAAAGCCCTCTATTTTCAGACTCTTTTCGGCACGACTGAAGTCGTGCCCTGACACAAAGCCCTTTCTCTGCACCCTTCGGCAGGTCAGGGCAGGCTTTGAAGTCGTGCCCTGACACAAAGCTGATTTATGCAACCAGCTCCTGGGCCGGCAGACAAGGCGCTCTTTCCGAATGGCGCGTCTATACTTGAAGAGAGATGATTCCCTATCTGCACATTTGGCATTTCAGTGTTCCGACCTTCGGGCTGATGCTCTGGCTGGCTGCCGTGACAGCCGCTTTTGTGATGGACCGCGGCTTCCACCGCGCACGCATCATGGCCGACGCCGTGGGCATGGTGGCCGTGACCGTAGTGGCCGGCATCGTGGGCGCCAAGCTATGGCACGTCATCGACACACCCATGGAGTTTCGCGAACTGGGCTGGCGCGTACTGTGGGATTCGGCCGGCTTTGCCTGGTTTGGCGGGCTCTTGTTCGGCATCGGCGCGCTGGTTTTTCAGGGATGGTGGGCGAAGATCGGCGGGCTGCGCACCCTTGACCTGGCCGCGCCTGCCACCGCCATCGGCCAGGGAATCGGGCGCATCGGCTGCTTTCTTTCCGGTGACGGCGACTATGGCATCGCCATCAAGCCGGTGCATTTTATGGGGATGACCTTCCATCCCTGGGGAACGGCCTTCCCTAACGGCATCATGCCTGTCTTTGTTCCTGTCTATCCCACGCCGCTTTATGAGTTGGCCGCCGGGCTGCTCATCGGAGGGTGGCTGTGGTGGAGACTCGGCAAGTCTCACCGCACGGGCATCATCGTCGGCCAGTACCTGGTGCTAAGCGGAATTGCTCGCTTTCTGGTTGAATTTATCCGTCGCAACCCCAAGGTGTTATGGGGTTTATCCAACGCCCAACTAGCCAGTGCCGGCTCCGTGATTGCGGGCGTCCTGCTGATCGTCTGGGTCGCTACGCGCCCCGTCACCGGCTCCAATAAAGCCGCCAAGGCGCAGGAGAAAGCGGCGTAAACTGCTCGCCCGGGCAAGGTCAGCAATACCAGCACTGTCCCGTTTCGCTACAGCCGCTTGATAAACGTCTGCGCTTCTTTCAGTTGCGGGAACAGCCGCTCCTCGGCTTTGAACTCCCGCGAATGAACGCATCGCCGCACCCCGCGCATCTTCACCGGATGCTTCAGGTGCAGCATCTCGTGGAAGAGCAGGTATTCGATGGCGTAGCGCGGGCTCGACGGCCGGTCGAAGACGCGGCTCACCACGATGGTATTGTGGGCAGCATCGTAGTGGCCCAGCGCCCGCTTGGCGATCCCCTCGCTCCAGGTCAGCTCAGGCCGGCCTAGCAGCCCGCCGAAGAACTTTGCGTTCAGCGAATCGAAGACCTCATCGAGATTGAAAAAACGACCTTGGGAACCGAAGAACCGTTTGCTGCCGCGGGCGCCGCGAATCAGCTCGGTCTGACGGGTGACGGCGGCGCTCGAGTAAAACCGCTTGTAGCGCAGGTTGTGGGCGGCGTCGATAGGCTTTTTGTAGAGCTTGGCCAGCAAAATGTGCGCGATGGCGCGGATCACAGGCTCCGGCGCGCCCTCCAGTAGGTCCGAAAGGCTGACGTGAATCTGCCCGTCGCGCAGGCGAATCCGGGTGTTCAGCGAGGTAAACCGGCGAAAACGGAGCACGATGGGCGGCATCGGCGCCCTGGGGCGCAACGCCCGGTACTCCTCCTGAAAGATGGAAACAAAATCAGCGGCCACTGAATGCAGTTTACAGTGGTCAGTGGTCAGTGGTCAGTTTCCCGCTCGTGAGCCACAGCAAGCTAAAAGCTAAAAGCTGTACTATCTTTTCTCCAGCACGAGCAATCGTTGCCGCGCCTGCCACTCCTGATTGGGAAACTTTCCCGCCGACGAGTCCAGAAAGTTATGGTAGTAGGCTACCGCCTGCGCCTTGTTGTGAAGCGTGTCGTAGGCTGTCGCCCATAGAAAGTAGGTGGACGGAACCTCGGGAAGAAACTTTGACCGCATGGTCAGAGCATGGAGTGTGATGGAGGGCTGTCCGGTCTTGGAGGCGGCAAAGGCCAGGCCGCTCCAGCCGTCGGCGTTGGCCTCATCCAGCCGTGTGGCCTTGTCGAAGGCCGCAAAGGCTTCGGCGTATTTGAGCTGGCGGATGAGGTTCTGCCCGTGCGCCACCAGCAGCGCCGGATCCGCGGGGCTTGCCGCAAGCAGCGCCACGTACAACTTGTCAGAGCCAGCGGCGTCTCCGGCGTCGTCGAGCACCGCGGCCAACATGCGCGTAATCGCCGCGTCACTGGGGTGGGCGTCGTGCAGCTTCTGCAGCAGCGGCAGCGCCTCGGCCTTGTCCTCAGCGGCCAGCACAGTGGCCAGTTGCGCGGTCAGCGCCGTATCCTCGGGCGCTTGCACCAGCGCCGCCCGCAGCAAGGTTTCCGCCTCGGGATACTGTTTGCGCGCGATTAAAAGGTGAGCCAGGCCCGCGTTGGCCTGTGCGGATTTCGGATCAGCGGCAAGAACGCGGCGATAGGCGGCTTCCGCGGCGTCAGGCTGGCCGGTTTGGCTGGCCAGTTCGGCGGCCAGCAGCGTGTCGGCAGGCGTCTCCGGCGAGAGCTTCAGCGCCTCCAATAAATCCTCCGACGCCTTAGCCGGATCGTCCGCGCGGTCAATCTCCGCCAGCGCCCGCCACGCCCGCGCCTTGGCGCCGGCTCCGGCGTCGCCGGGATCAAGCTGTGTCGCCGCCACCAACTCAGGCCGCGCTTCAGATAATTTATTTTGGCGCGCCAGCAGCAGCCCCAGCTCTGCGTGCCCCTCGAACGACTGCGGATTGGCCACGACAGCCCGCCGGTAGAGCACGGCCGCATCGTCCAGGCGGTTCTGCGCGTCGGCCACGTAACCCGCGTCAAACAGCGCCCGCGCATCGGCCGGGTGAGCCGCCAGCCAGGGGGCCAGCCTGGCCTCCGCCGCCTTCCAGTCGGACTTGACGATGGCCGCCTCGGCCTCCGCCACTTCTTCTGAGACGGGTTGGGCAGTGGCGGCAGCAGAGGGAGCCTGCACTTCTGTATTCTGCGCGGAACTCTGGCCGAACCCGGCAACCGATGTGAACAACAGAACAAAAAAGGAAAAACGAAGCACAAAATACCTCACTTAACAGTTTACCGGGGCAGACCTTAGCCGCAGAAACTTGCCGTATATTTCGTGGCGGCACAGACGCCGACGGCAGCGCTGCGCCGGACATTCTGCGCAAAAAAATACAACTCCGCCAAAGTGGACTGCATCTATCCAAATAGGAAAACGCATACGGTGGCACGATGCTACGAACCGGATGCCGAATGCAAGACAATCGGGGGGTAAATCCATGACACATGCTTCGATGCAACATATTCCTCTCTCCTCGGCATATCTTTGTCAGGACTGTAGTTGCGTTGGCAACTGCGCTAAGCAGTGTCCAGCGTGCGCATCTGCAGTCCTCATGGCGCTTGCAGGGGTGCTTGATCGCAAAGTGGAAGACAAGCGACTGCAGGTTTTTGCGTACCGTCCCGCGTTGGCGGCGTGAGCTTTCCCTGTTTTTTCTGATACACCTTTCGGAAGCATCGGCCGGTTCTGGTCGATTTGACGCGCGGGGCCAATAGGAAAGTGGCTGGATTTGCCCTACGCCCTATAATGAAGAATGGCCGTCTGTGCCCTGAGCCTCGCAGAGGGGGCAGGATCGCGTTCGGCCGACTTCTCGCCCGGTGACTTCCTTTTGAATGACGCCATCACTATCCGCGGCGCGCGGACTCACAACCTGAAAAACATCTCCTGCGAGATTCCCCACGGCAAGCTGACGGTGATCAGCGGCGTATCGGGTTCCGGGAAGAGTTCGCTGGCCTTCGACACGATCTACGCCGAGGGGCAGCGGCGCTACGTCGAGTCGCTCTCCTCCTACGCCCGCCAATTCCTGGAGCGCATCGAGAAGCCGGATGTGGACGAGATCGACGGTCTGGCGCCGGCCATTGCGATCAAGCAGAAGAACTCCACGCGCAACCCGCGTTCCACCGTGGCCACGGCCACAGAAATCTACGATTACCTGCGCCTGCTCTACGCCCGCTGCGGCACCGTCCACTGCGTCCACTGCGATGGCCTGGTCAAGCGAGACTCCATCGACGAGATTGCCGAAGCCACACTGGCGCTGGGCGAGGGAATTCGGCTGAATGTGCTCTTTCCCGTACGCCACGCCGAGCCGGCGCCGGAGGCCGAAGCGAAGCCCGTTCGCCATACTACGAAATCCACTGCCAAGTCACAGAGCAGCGCCGCAGCAGCGTCTCCGCTCACCGAGGCTCTCAAAGCCCGCCTCATCGAACTGCGCGCCTCCGGCTTCAACCGCCTCTACCAGCAGGGCAGCATCTTCGAGTTCTCTACGCCCGAATCGCTTCTCGACCTGGACTTCACACTTCCCGTGTTCGTCCTTTTGGACAGGATCGTTGTCAGTGCTGAAAATCGCGCCCGCATCGTCGATGCCGCTGAGATTGCTTACCGCGAGTCCGGCGAGGTCATCTTTGAAGAACTCCCGCGCGAGGAAGCGGCGCCGCGCCCGCGCCATCGCTTTTCCGCGGCCTACGAGTGCAAGAGCTGCCATCGCGCAGGCCGCGAGCCGGAGCCGCGCTTATTCAGTTTTAACAATCCCTTCGGCGCCTGTCCCCGCTGCCAGGGCTTTGGCAACACCATGGACTTCGACCTGAACCTGATCATCCCCGACCAGGATCTCAGCCTGAACGGCGGCGCCATCGATCCGTGGAACCGCCCCAAGTACCGCCCCTGGTTTACCGAATTCCGCAAGCACGCGGCGGAGCTGGGTGTTCCGCTGGACGTGCCCTGGCGCGACCTGCCGGAAGCGGCGCGCGAAATCGTCCTGCGCGGCAAGGGCGCCTTTGCCGGCGTCTACGGCTTCTTTGCGCAGATGGAGCGCAAGAAATATAAGCTGCACGTGCGCGTCATGCTCAGCAAGTATCGCGGCTACGCCGAGTGTCCCGATTGCCGCGGCCAGCGTCTGAGGGCCGAGGCCCGCAGCGTCCGCCTCAACGGCCAGAACATCTGCCAGGCCACCGCGCTCACCATCGCCCAGGCCAAGGAATTCTTCGATGCGCTCCGCCTCTCGCCCATGCATGAAGAGATCGCCGGCCCCATCCTCCACGAAGTCCGCCAGCGCCTCAGCTTCCTCGACGCCGTCGGCCTGGAATACCTCACCCTCGACCGCCTTGCCTCCACGCTCTCCGGCGGCGAGGCGCAGCGCATCCAGCTCGCCACCTCGCTCGGCTCGCGACTGGTCGGCGCGCTCTATGTCCTCGACGAGCCGTCCATCGGCCTCCACACGCGCGACACCGCCCGCCTTATCCACATCCTCGAAGAGCTGCGCGACCTGGGCAACACCATCCTCGTCGTCGAGCACGACGCCGACATTCTCCGCGCCGCCGACCACCTCCTCGACCTCGGCCCCGGCGCCGGCGAACTGGGCGGCAAGCTGCTCGCCGAGGGCGTTCTAGCCGAGATCGAGGCCAACCCCAACTCCCTCACCGGCCGCTATCTCTCCGGCCAACTCTCCATCCCCATCCCCACGCGCCGCCGCCCGCCCGGCCGTGAGCGCCTCATCCTGCGCGGCGCCACGGCCAACAACATCCACTCGCTCGACGCCGAAATTCCCCTGGGCTTGCTCGTCGCCATCACCGGCGTCTCCGGCTCGGGCAAGTCCACGCTCATCCATCAGGTCCTCTATCGCGCCGTGGCGCGCGCGCTGGGCCAGATCCGACGGCGCCGACCCCTCCAGCGTCTACAAATCCCTCTCCGGCGTCGAGCGCCTCAACGACGTCGTCCTCGTCGACCAGACCCCCATCGGCCGCACCCCGCGCTCCAATCCCATCACCTACATCAAGGGCTTCGACCTGATTCGCGAGCTCTTCGCCGCGCAGCCCGAGGCCAAGCGCCTCTCGCTCACGCCGGGCCATTTTTCCTTCAACGTGCCCGGCGGCCGCTGCAACACCTGCGAGGGCGACGGCACAGTCACCGTCGAAATGCAGTTTCTGGCCGACGTCGAGCTGCCCTGCGAGGACTGCAACGGCACCCGCTATCAAGCCAAAATCCTCAGCGTCGAGTACAAGGGCAAGAACATCCACGACGTGCTGCAAATGACCGTCAAGGAGGCGCTGCGCTTCTTCGCCGGCCAAACGCGCCTGCTGGAAAAGCTCGCCGTGCTCGACGAGATCGGCCTCGGCTACCTGCGCCTCGGTCAGTCGGCGACAACGCTCTCCGGCGGCGAGGCGCAGCGCGTCAAGCTGGCCGCGCATCTGGCCCAGGTCCGCGCCGCCAACGCCGTCGCCAAACCCTCCCAGGCCAGCCGCGTCCTCTACATCCTCGACGAGCCCACCACCGGCCTCCACTTCGACGATGTCTCCAAGCTGCTGACGGCCTTCCGCAAGCTCATCGACGGCGGCGGCTCGCTGGTCGTCATCGAGCACAATCTGGACGTGATCAAATGCGCCGACTGGGTCATCGACCTGGGCCCGAAGGCGGCGAAGCCGGCGGCAGAATCGTGGCCGAAGGAACTCCCGAGGAGATCGCGGCCAATCTGCTCTCGCACACCGGCAAGTGGCTGGCCCGGGTGCTGTGAGCATTGCATGATTCCGCTAACTCGCTATGCCCGCGCAGCGGCGAGCTTTAGCTTGTTAACTTGTTAAGCCTCGCCAGCCGGTGGCACGGTGAAGTCTACTTTGATAGTGAAAGGCATGAGGTGACAGAATGTCGGCAGCGCAGCAAGACCGTATCCCTGGGTTACTCGGGGCAGCGGCGGCGCTCGTGGTTTGGCGCACATTGGTGTTATTCATTGGCTCGAAGAAAATGATTTCAAGATAAAGTCCATAGTCGGATGCTCCATCGGCGCTGTCATCGGCGGCATATACGCTGCCGGGAAACTGGATGTGTATGAGCAATGGGTGCGATGCTTGACCAAAGTCGACATCGTCACCTTGCTCGATCTTTCCTGGGATAAGAGTGGACTGGTGAGAGGAGAGAAACTCGTCAACACCCTGATCGGTCTAGTGGGGGAGAAAGTGATCGAAGACCTCCCCATTTCATTTACCGCCGTCGCCACTGACCTGAGAGGCCAGAAGGAGGTTTGGATACGGTCGGGCAGCCTCTTCGATGCCATGCGCGCCTCTTTCGCTATACCTCTCTTCTTCACTCCGTTCAAGTTGAAGGGAGTCGATCTTGTCGATGGAGGGATTCTGAATCCCGTGCCCATCGCGCCCACCTCTGGCGATCAAACTGACATGACCATCGCCGTGAATCTGAACGGACCCGCTGAGAGTCCCAGAGAACCGATTGATGTGAGCGCCGCCCCGCAGTCCCCTTCGTCCCCCTTCCGTGAGAAGATCAATCGCTTCATCAGCCGCCTCCAACCATCCATGCCAAGCGGCGGCAAGCGGGATTGGGGACCATACGAAATCGCCATTCAGGGCTTCGAAGCCATGCAGAGCACCATAGCCCGCCAGAAGCTGGCCACGTATCCACCGGACGTGGTCATAGATATCCCCAGGAGCGCGTGTAAGATGTTGGAGTTCGACCGGGCAGCCGAGATCATCGCACTGGGATACAAAAAGGCCAAGATGTGCAACTTCACGGCTTCGGATGGCAGCCGCTAGCAGCCCCACCCTCGTCTGTCATCCTGCGCGCAATCTGCTAACTCCGCTAACTCCGCTAACTTGCTAACTTCCTAATTTGCTGTTTTTTCGACCGCGCCCATCAGGACCAGCGAGCGCTGCGCAAAGGGCGAATAGACGAGAAGCGTCATGCACGCCAGCGCCAGTCCGAAGTTGATGTGGTGCAGGAGCAGGAAGGGCGAGAGCGCCCACAGCTCATCGAGGGGGAGCAGAAACGGCCAGATCCTGAGAAATTTTCCGCGGGCTCCGGGCGCATGGAAGAGCACAGCGGAGAGCACGAAGGCGCGGACTGGAATCAGGATCGCGGCGGTCCCGATAAGGACAGCAAGCGCCAGAGCTGCTCTGGGCAGTGGCGAGAAGAGGTCTTCAATCTCCGCCAGATTTGCCAGCGCCCCGACATAGAAGCCAAAGTACATGAACTGCAACAGGACGAAGAGCGTCTGCACAACGCGATGCGAGGCCTTCGGAAGCTCCTCCGGTGAGGCCAGAATCCGGAAACGAGGTTTGGTCTCAGACTCCGCCGGAACTGTCGCTTGCTGCCTTGCCATCGAAGATGGGGAGTCGGACGCTGGGGGTGACGGATCTTCACCGAGGGCGATCCGTTCAACCGGAGCTACAAAGCGATAGCCGCGGCGGGCCAGGGTCAAAACGAATCTCGGATTGCTCGCCGTATCTCCGAGGGCTTCGCGGATGCGATTGACTGCTGAGTTTACGCCGTGTTCATAGTCAACAAAAGTTCCGTCGGTCCACAGCTCCCTGGAGATTTCCTCGCGCGTCAGCAGTTCGCCGGGCCGCTCCAGAAGCATGAGCAACACCTGAAAGGGCTGCGCGTTCAACTTGATGAGGATACCCAGCCTGCGAAGCTCTCCCGTGGCCGCGTCTGCTTCAAATGCTCCGAAGCGATAGCGCCGTGCTGGCCGTGGGTCCGTCATGACTCATGCCAGTGTAACCGATTGCGTGTGCAATCCGGCGCAATGTACAACTATAAAGAAGTTGAATGGCTGCAATCACTTGCAGAGTGAGAAACAAACTTCAACAGGGGAGATTCCATGCATTGCCCTGGAAGACAGGGCAGAGTAAGGTGCTGTTCATGACGCAACGCAAACAATTTGATTCACGAAGATTCTCAGCTGGCTCCGTTCTCTGGGGGCTGCTGATTCTATCGTCCTTTGCGGCCGCTCCCGGATGCGTTGTGGCTGAACCCGCGCCGGCGGCTGTTTCCGCTTTCAACTCCTATATCGCTGCGGTTGAGTCGCGCATCGCCCGGCAGCATCGGTCACCAAACGGCTTCCTCGCTCCGGCGGCATCGGGGCCGAAAAGCGAGATACAACTGCGGGAAAGCGAACTGCGCCTGCGGCGCGGAGAGTTGATCGTCGAGCGGCTCACGCCTTCGGCCGGCGCGGATTTGCCTGGAGCGATGCTGCACCACTGGCGCGGCGCCGCGTTTGTCCCAGGGGCGAAGGCCGCGGATTTTGAGCGGCTGATGAAGGATTTCAACGCCTATCCGCAACACTTTTCTCCGCAGGTACTCCGAGCGAAAATCCTCTCACAACAGGATGATCATTTCCAGGCAACAATGCGAGTACGCCAGCGGCACATCCTCACGGTGGTGATGGATACGACCTATGACGTCACCTTTGGGCGGCTTGATGCGCAGCACGGATACAGCTTCTCGCGCAGCACGCAGATCTCCGAGATCGAATCTCCCGGCACTAGCAGTGAGCGCGCGCTGAATTCCAACGAAGAGCACGGCTTCCTGTGGCGATTGAATACCTATTGGAGCTACGAGGAGCGGGACGGCGGACTTTATATGCAGATCGAATCCGTCTCGCTCACCCGTTCCATTCCACGCGGCCTCGGTTGGGCGGTTGGTCCCTTCGTGGAGAGCGTTCCACGCGAATCGCTGGAGTTTACCTTGCGCTCTACCTGCAACGCGCTGCGGAAATAAGCGAAAAGGCGCATTCCTCAGGGGCTAAAGCCCCGGGTCATTTTATTGCGTTAGCGGCACGACTAAAGTCGTGCCCTTTCAAAACCTCAGCTAGTTGAGAGTTTTCATGGAAAGGAGACAAGATGAAACTTCAAGCAGCAGTAACACAGAATGAGGTGGTATTCACAACAGCGCGCAGGGTCAACCAGTCGCTGACAGCTTCCATCGAGAAGCGCGCCTTGCACTGGATGGCCGAAAGAGCGCCGAAGTGGCTCAGCTCAGACCAGCTGACTCTGATAGGTTTTAGCGCGCAGGTTGGAGCGGGAATCTGCTATGCGTTGTTGCGCTACAACCGCTACGCGCTGCTTCTGGTGATTGTGTGTCTCGTGCTGAACTGGCTCGGAGACAGCCTGGATGGGACGCTGGCTCGTGTGCGGCGTCAACAGCGCCCGCGCTATGGATTCTACGTGGATCACATGGCGGACATCTTTGGAGCCGTCGCGTTGATGTGTGGACTCGGCTACTCCGGACTTCTGCACTGGCAGACGGCGATCGCGATGCTGGTGGCGTTTCTCCTCTTGTCGAGCGAGAGCTACCTTGCCACCTATACCTTGTCGTGTTTTGAGCTTTCACAAGGCATCTTCGGTCCCACGGAGATTCGTATTCTGCTGATCATCGGCAACCTGGCGGCGCTGCGCAATCCTTATGCGGCGTTGTTCGGGCACAAAATATTGCTCTTTGACGTGGGAGGGACGATAGCAGCGGCCGGCATGTTAGTGATGGCGATACTCGTCACACTGCGCCATACGGCCGAACTCTATCGCCAGGAGCCGTTGCCGTGAACACGTTCATCCGCTGGGGCAAGTTCAATCTGGTGGGGGCCATGGGCATGGCTGTGCAGCTCGCCTCGCTCGCTCTCTTCAGCCGGTGGGCAGCGGGCCACTACCTTTATGCTACGGCCGCGGCTCTGGAGCTCACGCTGTTGCACAACTTTGTTTGGCACCTGCACTACACATGGCGCGACCGCCGCGACGACTCCGCCCTGCTCGCTCAATTAATCCGGTTTCATCTTTCCACTGGGTTGGTTTCGATGCTGGGGAATCTTGCTTTGATGCGCATATTGGTTGATGAGGCGCGCATGCCGCTGCTCGCCGCGAACAGCATCGCGATTCTGTGCTGTTCGGTTGTTAATTTCTGCCTGGGCAATAACTGGGTGTTCGCGCTTGAGGCCGGGGATTTTCAGGCAAAATTGCCCCCAAAAACGCAAAAAAACCTGCGCATATAAGTGCAGGTTTTTTGGCGCGAAAGGTTGCTATCGTGCGCTTTACCAGCCCAGAACGTAGGCAAAGATCAGCGGCGCGACGATCGAGGCGTCGGACTCGATGATGAACTTGGGCGTCGTCTCGCCCAGCTTGCCCCAGGTGATCTTCTCGTTGGGAACCGCTCCGGAGTAGGAGCCGTAACTGGTTGTGGAATCACTGATCTGGCAGAAGTATGCCCACAGCGGAACATGCTCTCGCTGCAAATCCTGATGCAGCATCGGGACCACGCAGATGGGGAAATCGCCGGCGATTCCGCCCGCAATCTGGAAAAAGCCCAGCGGCGTCTTGGCGGTGGTGGCCGTGTACCACTCGGCCAGCTCCATCATGTACTCGATGCCGGTGCGCACGGTGTGGACATTTTTCACGTCGCCGGAGATGCAGTGGCCGGCGTACATATTGCCCAGCGTCGAATCTTCCCATCCAGGCACGAAGATGGGCAGGTTCTTCTGGGCCGCGGCGAGCAGCCAACTGTCTTTGGGATCGATCTGATAGGAAGCCTTCAGATCGCCGGAGAGCAGAATCTTGTACATGAACTGGTGAGGGAAGAAGCGCTCGCCGGCCTGGTCGGCGCGGACCCACTCCTTCAGCACTTCGTTTTCAATGCGCCGCATCGCCTCCATCTCCGGGATGCAGGTGTCGGTGACGCGGTTCATGTGGCGCGCGAGCAGCTTGGCTTCGTCGGCCGGGGTCAGATCGCGGTAATGCGGCACGCGCTCGTAGAAGTCATGCGCGACCAGGTTGAAGACGTCTTCTTCCAGGTTGGCGCCGGTGCAGCAGATGCCGTGAATCTTGTCCTGGCGGATCATTTCGGCCAGCGAGAGGCCCAGCTCGGCCGTGCTCATGGCGCCGCCGATGGTGACGAACATCTTGCCGCCGGAGGCCAGCAGGGCGTTATAGGCTTCGGCGGCGTCGACCAGCGCAGCGGCGTTGAAATGGCGATAGTGGTGCTTGATAAACGAGGTAATCGGAGGCATATTCCCTGTGCTTTCTCCCGCTTTTAACCTACCACAAGCAGAATTGCTAGTGGGACGGTGAGTTTGCTGCCTACGGCACGGCTGAAGCCGTGCCCTTTCAAAACGTCTGATTGCGCTGAGGCTTCTACGCCTTCTTCGCTTCCAGCAGGGCGTTGACTTTGGCCATCACCTGAAAGGCGTCGGCGACGTAGACCACGTCGGCCTTGCCGCGGGTCCAGCCGCAGTTGGGGTCGAGGCGAGATGGCGCGGCGCTCGCCGATGAAGCGCCAGCCGACCACGTGCGGCTCCTCGCCGTGGCAGCAGGTGGAGAGGCCCTTGGCGTGGCGCGGCGTCGCGCCGGTCTGGCCGATCTGGTTCAGGTGCGTGAGGAAGGGAAGAACGGAGCTCGCCTTCGCCGCCCTGGTCGACCAGCGATTTGCTGCTGCCCAGCGATGCGCCGGTGGCGCGCAGGAAGCCGAGAATCAGCTCGCCGGCCTCGGCGACGTGGATCTGGCCGTCGGGCTGCTTCTTGGTCCAGCCGGCGCCGGCGACGAAGAGCAGCTTCGCGTCGGGGCGGATGGTTTGCGCGTCCTGCGCTGGGCGCGCGGAAGCCGCTGACGGTGGTGCGGAGCGCGGGGAGTTCGACGGCGATCTGCTCGACTTGCGCCGCTGCCGGCTGCGCCGGCAAAGGCCGCGTGGGTGCCGGCGTCGAGCAGCAGGAACCAGGGGCGCGCGTCGCGGCTGAGGACGGCTTCGATCGCGCTGGCGATAGAACCAGCGCGTGGCTTCGACGGCGTCCGTTCCGCCGAGAGCCGTGATGTGCGTGTCGATGAAGCCGCCGAGGCGATGCGCCACGCCGGCGGCGACGCGGGTGAAGCGCGAAGCTGCCGGGGGCGAGGACGATGGTGGCCTCGGCGGCGCGGCAGAGGGCTTCGCAGGCGGCGGCGTCGGTGGCGTAGCGCGGCTGGGCGAAGGCTTCGCCGGAGACGGCCAGCAGGCGCGCTCCGGTTGAGGCGAGGGAACTGGCCGCGGCGGTCGGCGTCCGCAGCGACGATGCCGATGGTGAGCGGGGCGTGAGGCGGGCCGCCAGCTCCAGGCCGGCGGTGACGGCTTCGAGCGAGGCCTTGCTGAGAGCGGAGCCGGTTTCGTCTGCGTGCGTGAGTACGAGGATGGTTTCCATTATTCGGCTCCAATCCACTCGACCAGTTCGGCGGCGATCTCGTCGGGAGTGAGGTCTTTCACGACGCGGGTGTCGCGCTGCTGTTTGGGCAGGCTGACGGAGACGTAGCTGCAGGCCGTTGGCGTCGAGCGTTGGCGGCTTTGGCCTTTTGCAGCGCGGGCATGATGGTGCGCATATTGGCCATGCCGATCTGCGGATTGTTGCGCGGCTCGGCCAGATTGCCGGTGGCCCAGCCGAGAACGGCGGGCGTTCCGGCGCAGACCGAGACCTGGTGCTTGCCGCCTTCGACGCGCTCCAGCACTTCAAAGGAGCCGTCGTCGCGGAGGTCGATCTGGTCGACGCCCTGGAACTGGTCGGTGATGCCGAGGCGCTCGCCGACGAGTTGCAGCGTGACGCCCGCGCCGCGCGTGGCCGACTCCCAGCCGCCGAAGAGCAGCAGCTTCGTGCGGTCGAGGCCGGGAATGGCGGCGATGGTCTCGGCGAGGACGGCGGCGGTCGAGTGCGCGTCGGGAAATCCGCCGATGGGGCCGTCGATGGGAACCAGCTCGAAGGCGACCTTCTGCGCCACGGTCATCATCACCTGTTGCAGCTTGGCCTTGGGGCCGAGCGAGACCAGCCAGAGCTTGCTGCCGGGATTCTTGGCGGCGAGGTTGGCGGCTTCATAGAGCGCGCAGGCGGCCCAGGGGTCGAGGACCGCGGGCAGGACCATCTCGTTCTTCAGCCCCGGGCCGGCGGGGCCGGTGACCGGCTCCAATGTTTGCAGCGGGTCGGGAACGATGCCCGCGCAAACGACGATGTGCAGTACATTTGCCATGTATTTTTCCTTTATGAATAGTTTAATTGATCGAAAACCTAGTTTTCCGCTGAATGCAGGCCGCCGGAGCCGGCGCGGAATTCGATGATAGTTTGACGAATTCTGCTTATAAATCGAGCATCTGCAAAAGCTCTTCCGTGGTTAGCTCGTGGTGAGTCGCGATGCGCTTGAGGATGCTGGCGAGGGTTCCGGTTTTGATCGGCTGGTGAGCGGGAATGACTTCGTGGTTCTCGCCGCCTCGCTGCGTGGTCACGCGAATATGCGATCCCCTTTGGCGTGTGACCTCATACCCCAGGACTTTCACGCCCTGGCAAGTTGTACTCCGTCAATGTCGCGCGGAAGTCTCATCAGGCCAGTACTTCGTCGCGCACGAAATGAAGGCGGATGATCGCCGGCCGCTGCATCGTCTCGTCAAAATAACAATCCACGGCATCCTTGACCATGCGGCGCAACTCTTCGAGCGTCTCCCCTTGGGTATGAATTCCATACCCCAAGGCGGACGCAACAAAGCCTCCATCCGCTTCGTCCTCGCGCACATCGAAGATGATCTCATTCATGGGTATAGTTCCGTCCTGACAGTTCAATGCTACACCGGCAGCAGATACGCAGCAAGCTCCGAAGGGCACTCTGCACCGCCAACGGTTGTTATCTGCGAAAGGCTCAGTTTTCCGCCGAGTGCAGGCCGCCGGAGCCGGCGCGGAATTCGATGTTGGAGTGCTCGCCGTCGGGCGATTGGCCGCAGTTCCACAGGCAGGCGCCGCAGTGGACGCACTTTTCGCGCTCGAAGGCGGGCGCACCGTCGTCGCCCTGCGTGAGGGCCTGGCCGGAGCACATGGCGATGCAGGTCTTCTCGCCGCAGGCGATGCAGAGTTGCGGGTTGCGGAAGGCGACGTGATCGGCGAAGCCGGGCATGGCCTGCACCTTGCCGCCAACAGCAGCGCGTCCTGCTGCGTGACCAGCAGGCGGCCATCGAAGGGAATCTCCGGCCAGCCGCGGGGTGTGAGCAGGGCATCGTGGAGGGAGCGGCCGTCGGCGATGGCCAGACCTGCGGCCTGTTTGAGTTGCAAGCCTTCGGCGGATTGCGATGAGGTATCCCACCCATTTCGCAAAGAACGCGCAATGGATGGGGCACGGAGATTCTTCCCAACTTTCGCGATCTGCTTGTGAGCCGGCGGAATGTGCGCGCTGAGCGAGAATCTTCCATGCGTGAGTCCGGCGAGGGCCATGCCGATCATGCCTTTGACGATTCCGCCCTGGAAGCCGTTGCGGGCGTTCTGGGCTTCCCGAGCGCCGCGCTCGACCCAGCTTGCGCGGCGGCGGGCTTCGTAGGTGGCGGCAAGATTTTCCTGTGTGAAGGGCAGTCCGGCGCGCAGCAGTTCAACCACCGCCTCGCCCAGTTGCGTGCCTGTGGCCCAGGCCTCGTCGACGCCGGAGCCGGTGAGCATATTCGTCGAGCCGGAGCCTTCGCCGATGCGGGCGTAGCCGTCGCCGCAGAGATACGGTTCGCCGTGCTTGCCCGACTCTTCGAGCGACTTTGCGCCCCAGGAGCGCAGGGTTCCGTCCTTTAAGTACTTCCACAGCGCGGGGTGCTGGATGTAGTGCTGGAGATAGCGATAGGCGGTGCGCGAGGGGTCGTGCATCCACGAGGGGACGAAGATGCCGACGGAGACAAGGCGCTCGGGATGAACGTAGAGGAAGCCGAAGATCTCCGGCTCCGGAAAACCAAAACTATGCCAGACGGTTCCGGGCTGGAGCGAGGAGCCTTCCGGCAGTTCGATGACGAACTTCATGCCCAGCGCCCACTCGCGGTGTGCGTGGCCATTGGGCAGACCGAGCTTCTGGTCGAGCGCCTGGCCGACTGCGCCGACGGGGCCGTCGCCGACGACAGTCAGTTGCGCGCGAATGTCCATTCCGGGCATAAAGCCGTCGGTTGGCGCGCCGGATTTGTCCACGCCCTGATCGGCGAGGCGGAGACCTTCGACTTTGTTGTCCTTGAAGAGCGGTGCGCTGACTGGGCTTCCCGGCCAGATCTGGACGAGGCCGGTGGCCATCAGTTGCGAGCCGACCCACTGGTTGAACTGGCCGATGGAGAGCACAAGCCCGCCGTGCTTGTTGAGGAAGGCAGGGGTCCAGGGGAGGGTAAAGGCGTAGTCGCGGAGGCCGACGAGCGGGCCGGCGTTGCGCAGAATCGCGTCGGCTGCGCGCAGGGTGAGGGAGCGGCGGCTGGCGCCGATGGGGTCGAGCAGGTAGATCACACGCTCGCTGGTGACCGGGACTGCCATGGGAATCTCGGCGGGGTTGAGGGCAGGGAAGCTGGAGCGGATCGCCTGGGCGCTGGTGACCACGCCGCTGACGCCGGAGCCGATGTCGTCGGCGCGTTCGTAGCAGAGGAGCTGCAGAGGCATTCCGGGCGTGACGCGGCTCTCGAAGGCCGGGTCGGCGGGGTTTTCGGTCCAGGCCTTGGTGAGCGTGGTGAGAAAGCCGCCCATGGCGGGACCAAAACCGGCGCAGGCGATGTCCACTTCCATGGAGGGACGGTCGATCTCGAAAGCGGAATCTGGGGCACCCATATTCATGTTGGGTTCACCATTTACGCTCATGCGGGATAATCCAGCGCTTCGGGAATCATGACCTTGCTGACCGTTTCGGCGGCGCGATCCTTGGCCAGACGCGAGCCGGTCAGGCAGGCGGTTAATCTGCTCTGCATGCGCAGGAAGTCGCTGGAGCCGGCGCAACCGGCGCAGGGGCCTGCCTTCTGCGGATGCGTGCCGTCGGCGGCGAGCACATCGACGGCCATTGCTGAAATGCCCGGCATGGTCCCTTCAAGCTCCTCCAGTTCGCTGGCCAAAAAGCAACTGCGAGGTTCTTTCTCGTCCCAGGACGGGTGGCAGTTATAGCCGAAGACCAACTCGGCGCAGATGCGGGAGACCTCGCCGGCCGCCTGCGCCGCCTGCGTGTGGCAGAGATCGCTGAGGAACTGAACGGCGCCTTCGAGCCCCTCGGCAGCGACCGGATCGCCGGGGCCGCGAGCTTCAAGTTCGAGCACGTCGAGAATCTGATAGCGCGAGGCGACCAGCCAGCAGAGCGCATCACTCAAGGCAAAAGTGACTCCCTGGCGCTGTCCGTGATAGAGCTTGTTGCCCGTGGGGTCGGTGGCGCTTTTGCAGGTGGTTCAGCGTCCACAGCCACATCTGCATGGCCGAGGCCAGGGTGCAGGCGCCGGTGCCGGGATGCGAGGAGGCGATGCGCCGCATTTCGGTGGTCCAGGCGCGGAACTGGGCGAGAAAGACCTCGGAGGTCATGGTGACGGTCAACTGGCGGCGCTGCACCGCTTCAGGGCCTTCGTAGGTGGCCTCCAGTTGGGCGTCCATCCACTTGTTGCCGAGGAAGCCGGGGCAGTCCTCGGTGATGCCGTAGCCGCCCATCAGGCTGACGGCCTCGCGCAGCATATTCGCGCCGTGGCCGGTGTTCCAGAGCTTGGTGGCCGGGCAGATGACGTTTGTCTCAGCGTCCATGAGCACGTACTGTACGAGGGGATCGGCCTCAAGTTCCTGGCGGCGCGGGGCAGACGTTTCGTTTGCTTCGCGAGTTTTGAGCGAGAGGAGTTCGATGGCGCGATCCGCGCTTTCCTTGAGAGCCTTCATCTCCGCGCGTCCGCCCTGGACTCCACGCTCCTTGAGAAGGGCGGTTTTCTGCTTTTCGATGGGTTCGAGTTTGTCGAAGAGGCGGGCGGTGGCAAAGCCGAGCGAGGTAGCTGCTTCGCCGGTGGCCCAGACGTCGACCAGCCGGTGCAACGCATCTTCTCTTTGCTGGATGCCCTGCTCGTAGCGCACCGAGCCGGGTTTGGCGCCCTCGGCGCCGCGGAAGCGCTGGCGCTGATAGCGAATGACCGGCTCGATGGCGGAGAGCAGCTTGGCCGAGGACATCAGGCCCACGGCTACGCGGGTGCGCTTGAAGACGGCCTCGATGACTTCGCCGTGGTTGAAGTTGGGAACGATGACGCCGTCCTTGATGGTGTATCCGCCCACGATGCGGCTGGCGGGAACCTTGAGGTTGAAGATGGGATCGCCGGTCGAGGAGAGCTGGTGAACCAGTTTCTTGGTGGGCGTTCCGTGGTCGAAGATGCCCTCGTCGGTTTCTTCCAGGATCACCATGCAACTGCCCTTGATGCGCGGGTCGTCGGAGGCGACGGCGGCGGTGACGAAGTTGGCGAAGGCGATGTTGGTGATGAAGCGTCCGCGCTTGTCCACCTGCAGCCAGGGCTCCTCTCCGTCTTTCCACTCGGCCACGCGCAGCTTGCCGCTTAACATGCCGGTATCGACGCCGACGTAAGGAATCGGCTCGGTGAGCGCGAAGGCGCCGCGCCAGGGCTTGCGGTCCTCACCCGGCTGCGGAGGCGCGGAGAGGCTCTTGTAGCGGCTCACCTGCTCGCGGCGTGCCTCGCTCGTGGATGGGCGCCAGGGCCAGAAAACCGGCCAGGCTGGCCGTGGCCGCGCCGCCGTCCACCCAGGCCAGCTCGAAGGCCGCCAGCGACAGGGCCAGGTTCTTGGGCCCGGCGATGAATCCGCCCTCTTCCGGCTCCATGAAGGCCGCGGTGATGCCGGCGCGGTCAAAGGCCTCCATCATGCTGGCCTTGCCGGGGGTCCACTCATGGGTGTTGCGCTCGCCGGCCGCCACCAGGCGCGCCACCGTTCCCCGCGCCACGCCGCGCGCCGACTGGACCAGCATCTGCAGATCGAAACGGTTCGCGAAGCGCCATTGAATCTGACGCACCGCATCTCCGGGGAGAGTGAGCATGGTTTTCGCTTCCGGTACGGCAACTGTAGCCATAAATTTTGTCCTCTGGCAGAGGTCATATTGTGCCTGAAAATGCACGTTGCGGCAAGTGACCTGTATCACCCTGGCGCGCCAGCCGCTGGGTTGGCCGAAATCTGAAGATGCAGCGAATCGATTGTGAAGAAAAGCGAATGATTCACGAGGGCGCGAAAAAGGGCCTTTCGAGCTGTGACCGGTGTCACTTGCGACCGCACAACACAACCTATATGAAAGGTACGTGACCGGGGAACTGTCAACGTCCGGTCAAGGAGCAAGATTATGACATTACGAATCAGAGCGGCGGCCGTGATTCTGCTGGCCGCTTCCTTTGCGGCGCCTGCCTTCTCGCAGGCATCGGGAGCAGACATCTACAAGACGGCCAGCCCGAAGTGCGGCATGTGCCACGGCGCCGATGGACTGGCCGCCTCGCCTATGGCCAAGAACTTGAAGGTCCTGTCTTTCAAGGCTCCAGAGATGATCAAGGCCTCCGACGCCCGGTTCTTTGCCTCCACCAAGGACGGCAAAGGCAAGATGCCTGCCTACAAGGGTAAGCTGACCGACACGCAGATCAAGGCTGTGATCGCGTACATTCGCACGTTGCAGAAATAGCAGCGCGCATGAAAGCAAGCCCTGACCACGAGGCGCAAAGCGGGGAGAGAGGCAGTGGTCATTTCTCCTCCGCGCCCGATTGGGGGCTGGCCTGAGTGCGCAAGTATTGATCGGAGCCGAGATGAAGATTGCTTCCTCCATTGCGCTCGTCCTGGGAGCGCTCTTGGTTGTGTCGGCGCCATGCGCCGCCAGGGGGGAGACGGATTGCCTCTCCTGCCACGGGGACAAGAGCCTGCAGGATGCCTCCGGACATAGTGTCGGCGTGGATGCGCATACGTTCGGCGCCAGCATACACGGCAGCCTGAAATGCGGCGATTGCCACAGCGCTATCAAGGACTATCCTCATCCGGATCAAATGACGCCGGTCAAGTGCGAGAGCTGCCACGCCGACCAAGCGGCCGGGCTGGTGGGAAGCGTACATGCCAACCGGGCGGAGCATCCATGCACCAGTTGCCATGGAGACGCCCACTTCATCTTTCCCAAAGAAGATCCCCGGTCGGCGGTCTATGCGCTCAACATTCCGCGCACTTGCGGCGCCTGCCACGGCAATGAGGCGCTGGCCAGGAAACACGGACTGCCCAATATTTACCCCATGTATATCGACTCCATTCACGGGTTTGCGTTGAGCAAAGAGGGACTGCTGGTGGCGGCTAACTGCCAGAGCTGCCACGGTTCGCATCACATCCTGAGCCACAAGGATCTGCTGAGTCCCACTTATAAGACAAATATTCCCAAGACGTGCGGAAGCTGCCATGCGGGAATTACCGAAAACTATATGGGCGGCGTGCATGGAAAAGCTGTAGCGGCCGGCGATCTGAATGCGCCTGTATGCACGGATTGCCACACGGCGCACGCGATCCTGCAGCCGACGGAAGCTACCTTCCGGATGCAGTCCACGCCTATCTGCGGCTCGTGTCACAAGGAAAAATTATCCACTTACCGGGATACCTTCCACTCGCAGCTGGGCGCGCTGGGCGGCTATGTAGAGACGGCGCGTTGCTGGGACTGCCACGGAGCGCATGACGTATTACCCGCATCCGATCCCCGATCTCCGATTGCCCCGGCCAACCTGGTGGCGACCTGCGGCAAGTGTCATGTGGGCGCAAACGCCAGCTTCGTGCAGTATCAGCCTCATGCCAACGCGCACAATCGTAAATTGAATCCGGGCCTCTACTTTGTCAGGTTGTTTATGAATCTGCTGCTGATCAGCGTACTTACGTTCTTCGTGATTCACACCCTGCTGTGGCTGATTCGCGCGCGATACGACCAAATCAAAAATAGATCGGCTGAAGGAGGAAAGAATGCCTGATCAGGAGCCAGCGGCAGATGGAAGCAGCGAAAATCGTCGCGCGGAGGGGCGGTATTTCATGCGCTTCACGCGGGAACAAAGATACCTTCATGCCGCCCTGTTTACCAGCTTTTTAGGTCTGGCGGCGACGGGGCTTCCCCTGCGCTTCAGCGAGAGCATCTGGGCGCGCGGCCTGGCCAGAGGCGTGGGCGGATTCGGCGCGATTCTTTTTTTCCATAAGTTTTGCGCCGTGGTGCTGACCCTGGCGTTTCTGATCCACGTGAAGGAAATCTTCACTCGCGGCATACTCCATCGCGAAAAGGGAATCTTCTGGGGAGCGACCTCCATGGTGGCTAACTGGAAGGATGTAAAGGACCTCTTTGGGCACCTTCGCTGGTTCCTGGGACTAGGGCCGAAGCCGCAGTTCGAGCGCTATGCCTATTGGGAAAAGTTCGATTACTGGGCAGTCTTCTGGGGCATGGTCGTCATCGGTTTTTCGGGATATGCGATGTGGTTCGCCCCGTTCTTCGCGCACTTCCTGCCCGGCTGGGCGCTGAACGCCGTGCTTGTGATACACAGCGAAGAAGGGCTGCTGGCCATTCTGTTCATCTTTTCCATTCACTTCGTCAATACTCATCTGCGCCCGGACAGCTTTCCGATGGACATGGTGATTTTTACCGGAGTGGAGAGCGAGGAAGAGTTCAAGGCTAAACGCCCGCTGGAGTATCGAAGGCTTGCCAGCCAGGGAAAGCTGGAGAGGCTCATCGCGGAGGCGCCGGGAATCTGGCAAATCAATTTCTCCAAGGTAGTTGGATTCTCCGCCATTTTTATTGGCCTGCTTCTTCTGGCGCTGACCCTGAGCGAGTATTTCAGGCCCTGAGCGCGTAGTGCATCAAGTTGTCTTTGAGGAGGGACTTGTGCCCTACTCTGTGGAGATCTCTCCACCCAGAACAGGAAACGGATGTCCCGGTGAACATCTTTTGTGGCGCTGTGATTCCAGTCACTGCGAGTTTTTCCGCCGGAGAGTCTCCTCAGAGACGTGAACACTTCCAGAGACATCATCGTTCAAACGCTCGCTTTATCCCTGTTTGTTTGCGCTTATGCGGCTCGCGCCGAGCAGAAGCCCAAGGACAAAGACTGTCTTGCCTGCCACTCCGACTCCACCCTGACTACGGTGGAGAACGGAAAGCAGATCAGCCTGTACGTGGATGGAAACAAGATGAAACATTCCATCCACGGCGATCTGTTTGCCTGCGTGGATTGCCACAAGGATGTGAAGGGCCTGGTCCATGAAACCACGCCCCGGAAGATTCGTTGCGCCGAGTGTCACAGTGATGCGCAGGAGGCCTACACACATAGCCTCCATGCCAAAGCCTACCGGGCCGGCGGACCGGGGGCAAACTGCCAGGACTGCCACGGTGGCGCGCACGAAATTCTGGCCGCCGCCGATGCAAAATCGCCTGTCAATCATGACAACATCCCCGCCACCTGTGGCCGGTGTCACGGGCAGAAGTTTCTGATGGAGTCGACCGGGGAGAGCGGCCAGCCCTTTGTCTCTTACCAGCAGAGCGTGCACGGTCTGGCTATCGAAAAGGGATCCAAGAACGCCGCAGTCTGCACCGATTGCCATGGGGAGCACGAGATTCTTCCCGCCAACAACCCCAAGTCGCCGATCTACAAGTTTAATGTTCCGGCGACCTGCGGCAAGTGCCATACCGCGATCGAACAGACTTTTGACCAGAGCATTCACGGGCAGGCGCTGGCGCGCGGCAACGGGCTGGCCCCGGTCTGCACCGACTGCCACGGAATCCACACCATCAAGTCGCACATCGACCCCAACTCGTCTGTATCCGAGCAGAACATCGCCCGGACCACATGTGCCCGCTGCCACGAGGGCGTGCGCCTGTCACAGGAGTTCGGCGTGGCCGGGAACCGCGTGTCGAGTTATCTGGACAGTTATCACGGGCTGGCCTCCGAGGGCGGCTCGGCGGTGGTGGCCAACTGCGCCAGTTGCCATGGCGTGCATAACATTTTTCCTTCCAGCGATCCCCGCTCCACTGTCAATCACGCCAACCTCGACGCCACCTGCGGCCAGTGCCACAAGGGGGTTACGCAGAAGTTCACGCAGACCAAGGTCCACATGGATGTCAGCAAGTCCAAAGACATCGGCTCGATTGCCGTGCGCTGGGTGCGATGGTTCTATTTGGCGTTGATCATCGTCGTGATAGGCGCGATGTTCCTGCATAACGCGATTATCTGGCAAAGCAAGGCCAGGGCTCTGCGGGCAATGCAGAATCCTAAGATGGCGCGCATGAGCGTCAACCAGCGCTGGCAGCACCTGATACTGCTTACCAGCTTCATCGTCCTGGTGATTACCGGCTTTGCCCTCAAGTTCCCCAACTCCTGGCTGGCCGATGTGCTTGGCATGGGCGAGAAGCTGCGCAGCATGACTCATCGCGTGGCGGGAGTTATCCTTATCGGCGCCGGATTCTATCACGTTTTCTACCTGGCGATGGCCAGAGAAGGGCGGCGACTGATTTACGAAATCGCGCCGCGGCCTAAGGATGCCTTCGATGCCTGGGCAACCATGCGCTATTACCTTGGGCTCAACAAGGAAAAGCCCAGGTTTGGCCGCTTTAACTATGCGGAGAAGGCCGAATACTGGGCGCTGGTGTGGGGCACGGCGCTGATGGCGATTACCGGCGTGATGATGTGGGCCAAGGTCTGGGTCGGAGACCTGCTGGCGCGCTGGTGGGTCGATGTGGCCACTGCCATCCACTTCTACGAGGCGATTCTGGCCACGCTGGCGATTGTGGTCTGGCACTTCTACCAGGTCTTCCTCGATCCCGATGTCTATCCGATGAACTGGGCCTGGTGGGATGGCAAGATGCCGGTCAAACACTATCGCCATGAACATGAGCTGGACACCGAGGCGCTAGCCGAGGCCGAGGCGAACGCCGCCTCCTCGGGGCAGGGCGGTCCCGTTGAAGTAAATGCGGCCAAGCCAAAGGATGGATTGCCGAGGGAATAGGACGGTAGGAAGCAGGCCGGTTTGGAGAAGGAAACGCCTTGGGAAAGCGGTTTCCTTCTGCGGAAACTGAAGAACCGCCGGATATTACGCGTAGTCGATGGGATGCTTGCTGAGCCACTGCTCATCGCGCACCCTGCCGATATTCTTAAGCGCGCTGCCGGCGACACTGGCGCTGAGGTGGCGGCTTTTCCAGGCCATGCCGGTGGTAAGCCCGATGGCGCAACCCAGCAAACCATACGCCCATGTGACAGCCGGGGATTTCCGCCGGCAGATTGGATAACCTATCAATACGCCGACGCACGCTCCCAGCGCGGCGGGCAACAGCGCGCCTCGGACCGACTCGCCAAGAAAGGGAGCAAGAGGCTCTCCGTTGAGGAATTCGTCCTGGCCGGAACGCGCGCCCTCGATTCCCGAGTCCACCAGCCGCCGGCCATAATCGACATTGGATTTCACCCACTCGCCCAGGTCCATGGAGCCTCCTCAGTTTTATCGAGAACAACACCAAGTTTATCAGATTGCCAAACGTCAGGTCAGGGCATATTCCCAATCACAGCTTCTTGCGAACACAATGGTACACGGGTAACGGCCGACCCAAATCGGGACGCTGCCAAAGCCTGACCGCTCGCGGTATCATCGTCCCACTTGATCTTTTGGCAGGGTGTGGGTGGAATGAGAATTGCGTACGTGCTCACCTCGCTGGGTGTCGGCGGAGCGGAACGGCAGGCTTTGGCGCTGGCGGAGCGCATGGCGGCGCGCGGTCATGCGGTCTCGCTGGTTGTGCTCCGCAGCCGCCAGCCCGAAGAGTGGCCAACTACCCTCGATCCGGATTGCATTGTCCGCCTCGGTATGCGCAAAAACCCGTTCAGTCTCTACACCGGGTTAGCCAAGGCTCGTCGCTTTTTGCGCGACTTCCAACCCGATCTGATTCACAGCCACACCTACCCGGCCAACATTGTGGCCCGTCTGCTCGGAATTTCATTTCCGGCCGCGGCGGTTCTCTCTACGGTTCACAACGTCTACGAAGGCCCCTGGCCGCGCATGATTGCCTACCGGCTGACCGATGGATTGAGTTGCCGCACCACCGCCGTCAGCCAGGCCGCTGCCGCACGCTACGCGCGCCTCAAAGCCGTTCCGGCCCATAAGTCTTCGGTCCTCACCAATGGGATCGACACGGCGGAGTTCACGCCCAGCCCCGAGCGCCGCGCCCGCATTCGCGCGCAGATGGGAGTGGAGGAAGAGTTTGTGTGGCTGGCGGCAGGACGCATCGCGCCCGCCAAGGACTATCCCAACCTGCTGCGCGCCTTTGCGCAGGTGCGGGCGGAATGTGCGGAGACGCGGCTCTGGATTGCCGGCGAGGGGCAGGGGGTAGAGTTGGCAGCCGTGCAAGCCCTGGCCGGCGCGCTGGGCCTGGAGGCTTGGATTCGCTGGCTGGGTTTGCGCCGTGATATGCCCGCCCTGCTGGACGCCGCAGACGGCTTTGTTCTGGCTTCGGCCTGGGAGGGAATGCCGCTGGCCGTGGGCGAGGCAATGGCCATGGAAAAGCCGGTCGTTGCTACCGATGTTGGCGGTGTGCGCGAGCTGGTGGGTGAGACCGGTGTGATCGTTCCTGCCAGGTCGCCGGAGAGCCTGGCTGAGGCTATGCTGGAGATGATGCGGAGGACGGGCGATGAGCGCCGCAGGTTGGGCCTGGCGGCGCGTGAACGCATTGCGACCCATTTCAGCATCAACGCCAAAGCCGACGAGTGGGAGGCGCTTTATAAGGCGCTGCTCGCGCAAAAGAAATGACCGGAACCGCATCGTGATACCCTTATCGGCGGTTTAGTAAATTGCCTCTCCTGGCCGATAAATCGGTTCAGCGGAAGGCCTGGAGGAGATCGGATGCGAGCAGCAATTGCCGGTCGCGCGGTGTGTTGGGCCTTGTTGGGCGCGGTTGTTGGCATGGGAGGCGAAATGGCGCAGGCGCAGGCCAGGGCGGCGCGGAGTCCGGCGCAGAATGCGGTGCTGGCACTCGATCACGGCTGGCAGTTCCGACAGATCACGGCCGGCGCCGAGCAGAGCGAAAGCGGCTGGCTTCCCGCCACCGTTCCCGGAGACGTGCATCTGGATCTGCTGGCCAACAAGAAGATTCCCGACCCTTTCTTTCGCGACAACGAGGCCGGATTGCAGTGGATCGAGAAAGAGAGCTGGGAGTACCGGCTGAACTTCGAGGTCACGCCGGCCTTGCTGTCCCGCTCCAACGTGGATCTTGTCTTCGACGGACTCGATGCCGCCGCCGAGGTCTACGTGAACGGCGTCCAGGTTCTCTCAGCCGACAATATGTTCCGCGTCTGGAGAGTTCCCGTGAAGGGCCATCTTCACGCCGGAAAGAACCTGCTGCGCGTCGTCTTTCCATCTCCGATCAAGGCCGCCCAGGCGGCAGCCGCCAGCGACTTGTTCCGGCTAAAGTCGAAGACCGAAGACAAGACCTATATTCGCAAGGCAGCCTATGAGTACGGCTGGGACTGGGGGCCGCGCTTTGTCACCAGCGGCATCTGGAAGCCGGTACGCTTAGAGGCATGGGACAAGGCGCGCATCGCGGACTTCGCCATTCGCCAGCGCGACGTAAGCAGGGAAGTGGCGCACGTGGATGCGGAGGTGGAGATAGAGGCCTCCAGCGCGGGACCGGCCACTGTCAGCGTGAGCTACTTCAAGGGGCTCGTGATTAAAGGGAAACCACCGTCTGTTCAAGTGAACGCGAATCTTCACACAGGCCGCAATGTGATCGATTTGCCGATCGAGATTCAACAACCTGGCCTCTGGTATCCGGCTGGTTACGGAGAACAAACGCGCTACACCTTTAGCGCGATGATTCTTCCCGCCGGGAAGATTCCGGCTGCCGAGGAGCGTACGGTCATTGCCGGCTTGCGCTCCATCGTGCTGCATCGCGAACTGGACAAGTGGGGCCGGTCGTTCGAGCTGGTAGTCAACGGCATTCCCATCTTCGCCAAGGGCGCGGATGTGATTCCCTTCGACAGCTTTCCCAATCGCGTGACGACCGCCGGCTATCGGCGCATTCTCGAATCGGCGCGCGACGCAAACATGAACATGATTCGCCACTGGGGCGGCGGCTACTACGAGAGCGATGAGTTCTACGCGATCTGCGACGAGCTGGGCATCATGGTCTGGCAGGACTTCATGTTCGGCAACGACTGGCAGCCGGGAACCTACGCCTTCAAGCTCAACATCGAGGCCGAGGCCGAGGACGTAGTGCGTCGCCTGCGCAACCATCCAAGTATCGTCCTATGGTGCGGCAACAACGAGACCGAAGAGGCATTCAACTGGGGTGATCGCACCAACTTGCCGGCCGATGTCAGATTATTCATCTGGCAGGACTATCTCACCGAGTTCAGCGGCATATTGCCGAGAGTAGTGGCGCGGCTGGACGCGGAGACGCCGTACTGGCCCAGCTCGCCCAGCGCCGACTATGAAGCGCTCAGTGATCACTACCAATCCGGCGATCAGCACGACTGGAGCGTCTGGCACGGCCGCGTTCCCTTCACCGAGTACGAGAAGCACCATTGGCGTTTTGTCACCGAATTTGGCTTTCAGTCATTCCCTGAGATGCGCACCGTCGAGAGCTTTACTCAACCCGAGGACCGCGCCGGCATCTTCACCAAGGTGATGCTGGCTCACCAGAAGAACAACGAAGGCAACTCCATCATCCACGACTATCTGCTCCGGGATTATTCCGAGCCGAAGGACTTCGCCAGCTTCCTCTACGTAAGTCAGGTGGTGCAGGCCGAGGGCATCAAGATCGGCGCCGAGCACTTCCGCCGTTTACGGCCGGAGACGATGGGCTCCATCTTCTGGCAGTTGAACGACTGCTGGCCGGTGGCCTCGTGGTCGTCGATCGATTACTACGGCCGCTGGAAGGCGCTGCAATACTATGCGCGGCGCTTCTATGCGCCGATTCTGGTCTCGCCGCACGTGGAGGACTCGCTCAAGGTCTACATCGTCTCCGACAAAGTGAAGGCCGAGCCGGCCACACTGCGCGTGCGCTTGATGGACTTCGACGGCAAAGTGCTGCTGGACGAATCGTATGATGTGAGTGTCGAGCCGCTCACGAGCAAGGTATATCTCGACTGGCCGCTGAAGAAGCTCACTGACGCGGGCGCGGCCGACACCTCGCGCGTATTCGTTGTCGCCGAACTGACTGCGGGCAGCGCGCGGCTCTCGCGCAACATCGTCTATCTCGCGCCGACGAAGGGTGTGCATTTGAAGCCGGCTCAACTGAAAGTTGAAACCGCAGGCGCGAACGGGAGTTACAAGATTCGCGTTAGCTCCCCGGTGCTGGCACGCAGTGTCTATCTGTCGTTCGGCAATCTCGACGTAAAGCTGTCCGATAATTACTTCGACCTGCTGCCGGGGGAGACAGTCGAAATTACGGCCGCCAGCGCAGACTCACTCGATGCTCTCAAGGCGCAATTGAAGGTCATTTCGCTCACCGACGCCTTTGTCACCGATGGGCAGCCAGCCACAGTGACGGTGGCGAGACGGTAGGAGCATCTCTCGCGCAAAATCAAAGGCCGGAGCATTGCGCCCCGGCCTTCTTGCACGTTCCTGCTTCACGCTCAGAACGTGAATGCGGCCTGGAAGAAGATGCGCCTGGAAGCGGAACTCGTAGGCGACGAGAAAATGCCGTGGGCAAGGCTGGTCGATTTTTCAAATCGGCTGCCGGGGTCATACAAGCCGGTGCTGGTATCGAAGGTTGGAATCAAGTTTCCAGACGGCGTTCCATAGTTAATATCGTTGAACAGGTTCAATGCCTGGACACTGAAGGTCAGGCTATACTTGTGTCCCGTATTGGCAGGGCCGAACATGCCGCCACGACCACCGCCCCGGCTGCCAAAGGGGCCAGGTCCAAAGGTTCCGCCACGCCCGCCGCCACCGGGCCCTCCTCTGGGAGGCGGTCCGTTTGCGCCGTTTGTTGACGCCACTTTTGGACCGATACCAAGTGAGCGGCTTACACGCAGATTCACGGCAATTGCGGCCGGCCCGTTAGCCAGGTTCGCGGGGATTATTGCCTCCCCAGTCTGCGGAACCGTGTCAAAGTTGCCGAGGTTGGTCTCGACCACGTTGCTGGGAATCGATGACGCGCTTGCGTAAGATGGCCGGTCGTTGAAGAAGCTGTCGCCGGTTAGGTCGTTGTTAGTGGTGATGTTGTAAGGCTTGCCTGACTGTGCTATGAGAAACGGGTTGAACGAGATGCCCCACGGGCCGGTGTAGCTGCCCATCAGGAAGAGCATATTGCGCGAGGCCCAAGTGGCGCGGCCATAGTCCTGCATAAGGTTATAGGAGTTCGATGCGGTTCCCGTGTCCGAGTTGACGTAGTTCATGTTATAGAAGCCCATCATGCTGAATTTTGGCGTAAAGTGAGCATTGATGTTCACGATTATCTGGTTCTGCTTGAAGATCGCCTCGGGGTCGAACTCTTTCACGATGCCCAGATTCGGATTGGGCCGGCTGCCGGAATTCGCAGGGTCATTGAAGTCGTATTGTCCGGGTAGATAAGCATTCGAGTCGCGCGTGGCCATCTGATGCACGCCGTAGGAGCGCAGATAGGTGAGGGTCACGGTCGTGGTTTTGGTCAACTGCCGCTCCAGGCTGGTCCCAAACTGCTCCATGGTAGGCGCGCGATACTTGGGATTAATCTGGTAGATTTCCGAAGCAACGGTAGTTCCCGAGCCGCACGCTGTGGGGAAGTTGGTGATGTTGGTTAGGCTGATGGCGTTGAAACATGTGGGGTTGGTGATGCTGATCTGCGTTTGACTGTTGCCGCTGTTGTTGAAGCGTTCGAGCGACATCAGGCTGCTGACTTGGAAGCGGTCATAAAAGAAGCCATAGCCGCCGCGTAAAACCGTTTTAGCCTGCTTCTTGTCCTTATGGCCATCCAGCGCATAAGCAAAAGCCGCGCGCGGAGCCCAATCGCTGTGGTCAGCTGTATGATTCTGCGTCTCCCAGCGCAGGCCGCCGGAGAGTGTCAGGAATTGATTGAACTTCCAGTCGTCCTGAAAGTAAAGCGCCGCGTCGAAGACGTTGCCAACGAACGTCTGCCGGCCAGTGGTGTAGGTCAGATTGTTAGGAATGCACCCGCCCGTTTGCGCCGCCGGGCAGTCCGCCACGATTTGCGCAAAGGTCTGGCTCTGAGCAAGCCCGTTCAGCGTGGCCACGTAAGCCTGTAACGAGGGGAAACTGAAGCCGCCGTTGAAACCTGCGTCGGTTGCATTCGCGTCGCGGTTGTCGCGTATCCATGTGCCGAATTTGATGGCATGAGCTCCAGCCGACATGGTTGTTATATTTTGCAACTCCAGGTGATCGGTGTGATCGTTATTGAATTGTACGCTGGAACCGCCGCCTGAAAAGTCCCCTGACACTCCTACCGTCGGCGCCGTGCTCACGGGCGTTGTAGTAGAGATAGAGCGCCGATATTGAAAGCGGGTCTCGTTGACGATGTGGTCGTTGATGATCTGGGAATCCATCAGTTGGAGAGAATTTTCCGAAGAGGTACCGGACGTGGCCTGCGCGGGCAAGGATGTTGCGCCGAGACTTCCGCTTGAACTGCTGCGCTCGAACTGGTAGCGCAGGGTCAGTGTGTTCTTCTGCCCCAGTTGCAGATCGATTCGCGGCGCAACTTCGATGCGTGTAGACGGTGCGTAGACCGAGCCCGTTTGCGGAATGATGTTGCCGCTGCTGTCAGTGGGAATGGAGTAAAGGCCGGTGAGCGGATTCAGAACCGCCGTGCTGGCGATGTAAATGTTCTCGTCCTGAATGTTGCGCCCTTCCACGCTGAGGAAAAACGATGCCTTCTTGTTGAGCGCGCCGCTAACGGTTCCGTTGTACTGGATACTGTGATAGGCGGGTACCGGCGTCAAGAATGGGTTGCCGGTGTTGAAGAGACTGTCATTGCCCATCCCGAAGACCCGTCCGTGCAGCACATCGGTTCCCGGCTTGGTGAGAATCTCGATGCGCCCGTAACCGATATGGTCGAATTCGGCGGAAAACGGATTCTGGTTAATGCGAATCTCGCGAATCGCCGACTTGGGCGGGAGAGTTCCGCCGGTGAAGCCGTCAATGTAAATTTGCCCGCCGTTCGGTCCGGCTGCGGGTCCGGCCAAGGCAGTCAGTTCATTGGACAACTCATCCGGGTCGTCTGACAGCGCGTCCAGGTCCTTGCCCTTGAGAATGATGGCGTTGGCGTTGCCGCCCGCCTCCACGTTGACCGAGGGCGACTCGTCGGTGACTACCACGCTCTGCTGCTCGACTACCATGGCCATGGAAATATCCACATGCTTCACCTGCCCCACGGCTAGCGGAACGGCCGGCGACGTGAAGGGCGCAAAGCCTTCAACGTTGGTCTGCACAATGTAGCTGCCGGGAGTGAGGCCGGTTACCGCGTAGTGGCCGGTAGCGTCAGAGGCAGTCGTGCGGACGGTCGTCCCCGCGGGCGTGACGATGGTGATCGTTGCGCCTGGAATCATTGCGCCAGATGGGTCGGCGATATGCCCGCGCAGCGCGGCTGTCGCAGCGGGAGTTGCCTGCGCGGCAATACCCGAAGTGACTGCGGGAGACGTCGCCGGCGCGGCGGGAGTTTGCGCTTGCGCCGCGAATACTCCGGCCATGCCCAACCCTAGAAAAATCAGAAAATGAGTGCAATAATGCAATCTTGAAACCACGTATTCCTCGCTTGTTTCCGTTTGTTATCAATGAGCCTACTGGGCAACGTCGGGAGTGCCGGTGTTCATGCTCCAGTTTGAAAGCAGGTTCTGGCTGGCCGCGGGAGCTTCAAGCAGCGGCTCAACGCCCGCCAGCAGCGTGAGGGCCGTGACCTCTGCGTTTCCATCGGTTGAGACCAGCATCACCGCCTCACCCTTCTTCAGATCTGCAATTTGAATGACTGGGGCGCGGTTCAGCATTTGCTGCGGATCGCCGCCGCCGTTACCGTTCCCATGCCAGGCGCCGCCGTTCGCCGTTGATGGCGCGCCGTCGTTCGTGCTTCCTTTCAGCCGCGCCGCCAGCATCCGCGCCATCATCTCCGGCAAGCGCCGCATCTGCGCATCCGCTGTAATGTGAATCGTGACCGGCTTCTTGGTGTACAGGTCCTTGACAACCAGTGTCGAGCCTGTCACATCCAGCGACGAAATCGTTCCTGCAATGTTGCGGAAAGTGCCCGAGACCACATCCTCGGCGGCAACCTCCGCGCCGTCCGCACTCTTCGTGCCGCGCGCCCGCAACTGGTCGCCTGCGTGAATCGCATCAATCGGCGCCAGTTGCGCCTGGTCAAAGCGCACCGAGGCCGGTGCGTAACGCTTGAGTGTCGTCGCCTTGGTGGTATGCACTGTGATCGTCTTGCCCGTGACTCCCGAACCTCTGAACAGTACGATGTCACCCGTCGCCGCATCAACGCTCTTTACCAGTCCGCCCACGCCGCGCCGCTGCCAGTCCTCGCGATCCTTCTGCTGCTTCAGCGCAAGGTCAGCCTGCTTGACGGCGACAATCTGCAATGCTTCTTCAGTCCCGGCGGGCGCGCCGGGATCGAGCTTCACCAGCGCGCGGTCGCCAATGGCCAGGTCGCTGAACGAAATAGTCTCTGCGGTGCTCAGATCCTTTTGGCCGGGGGCGATGCGCTTGATTGGCGCTCCGGCAGGCACATTCACCTGGTGAACCCCGTCCACGTCGGTCTTCACTGTAAGCGTGTTGCCGCTGATGGCTGTGATGGTGCCTACAAATCGTGCAGGCGCCTGTGCATCGGCAACGGCCGCGCCGGCAAACAGGGCAATGCCCATGGCCGTTTGCGCCACTAAAAAAGGAAACCGGATCTTCATCCTGCTCTGCATAAGCCAACACTCCACCAGCCAACTCCACACGGCGCCCAGGGTGGTAAATTTCATCCCTGTTCCGGTAGACGAAACAAGTCGCCAAAAGGTTGAGCGGATCGTCCCAAAGTGCGAGGGTTTGCCCTGAACCCCGATATTTCGATGCATTAAAAAATGTTCACTACCTACGCATACGTTATCTGCCCCAGGATCGCCGGCCGCGCCGCGCCGGTCGCACGGGGTACATTTCCCGGCAGATGATGCCACGTTTGCCAGGCCAGCAGCGCAAAGGCCGCGGCTTCCTTGGCTTCGGCGGGCAGGCCGAACTCCTCGCTGGCGGCCAGCTCGCAACCCATCGGCTGCAGCCTGGCGGCCAGCATCGCCATCAGCGTCGCATTGCGCGCCCCGCCGCCGGAGACGATGTAATCCACCGCACAGCCCCTCATCCCGCGCCGGGTAAAAGTCTTGTAGCTCCGCGCAATAGTCTCGGCGGTCAGCGCGGTTGCCGTGGCCAGCGCGTCCTCGGGGCGGTTGCTGTGCCGCTGGCAGTCAGCCAGAAACATTGCCGCATACTCGCGCCCAAACTGCTCCCGCCCCGCCGTGCGCGGCGGCTTCTGCTTGAAGTAAGGGTTGCCCAGCGCCTCGGCCAGCACCTCCGCCAGCACACAGCCCCGCGCGGCAAAGCCTCCGTTGCGATCAAATTTTTTATCGAAGAGCTCCTGCGCCAGCGCATCGATCACCATATTCCCAGGGCCGGTGTCGAAGGCTACCACCGCATCGGGTTTAGCTCCAGGCGGAATGGCGGTCAGGTTGGCGATGCCGCCGATGTTCTGCAGCACGCGCCCGCGATTCCGGTCGGCAAACAGCACATAGTCCAGCATCGGAACCAGCGGCGCTCCCTGCCCCCCGGCCATCATATCCGCCGGACGGAAATTCGAGACCACGGGCACTCCAGCCGCCGCGGCAATCGCCGCAGCCTCGCCTAACTGCCAGGTGCAGCCGAAGCGCCGGCCCGCGTAACTTTCCGCGCGCGGCTGATGATAGAGCGTCTGTCCGTGGCAGCCGATGAGGTCGAGCGTCACCGCGTGCCGCTTCACCGTCGCGTTGACCGCCTCGGCGTAGGCCAGGCCGAGCCTCCAATTGAGCCGCGCCAGCTCCGCCGTCGAGGTCGCAGCCGCATTCATCGCAGCCAGCACCGCGCGCCGCAGCGGGGCGGGAAACGCAAATCCCTCATGAGCCAACAGCGTGAGCCGGGGCCGTTCCGCGCCGGTCCGCTGCTTTCCCGGCGCAATGCGCACCACGGCTACGTCGATTCCATCGGCCGAGGTGCCGCTCATGATTCCGGCCACAGTCATCGTTTTTGCGTTCATGCGGGCTGCTCCCTATTCCCTCGTTTCCTTCAACTCCTGCTGAAGTTCTTCCAGCAGATTCAGCGCCTGCAATGGCGTCAGCGAGTTCACGTCCGTCGCCTCGAACCGGTCGACAATCCGCTGCGAGAGCGGCGTGAAGATCGTCAACTGCACCGGGTCGGCGGCTGTCTCCACCTGCACGCTTTGTCGCTCCTGACGCTCATGCTGCCGCAGCAGGTGCCGGGCTCTCTCAATGACCGCCGTGGGCAGCCCCGCCAGCCTCGCCACCTCGATGCCATAACTTTTGCTCGCCGCGCCCGGCTCGATGTTATGCAGAAACACAATCCCACCCGCGGCCTCTTTTACCCCCACGCGCAGATTCCTGACGCGCGGCAACTTCTCGGCCAGCATGGTGAGTTCGTGATAATGCGTGGCAAATAGCGTCCGCGCGCGGGTTTCGGCATGAAGAAACTCGACCGTCGCCCAGGCCAGCGAGAGCCCGTCAAAGGTGGCCGTTCCGCGTCCCATCTCGTCCAGCAGGATCAGCGATTTGTCGGTCGCAGTATTCAGAATCGTCGCCGTCTCCGTCATCTCCACCATGAACGTCGAGCGGCCCCGAGCCACATTGTCGCTGGCTCCGATGCGCGTATAAATCCGGTCCACCAGGCCAAAGCGCAAACTCTCTGCCGGCACAAAGCTGCCCATCTGGGCCAGAAGAACCAGCATCGCCGCCTGGCGCAGGTAGGTGCTCTTGCCGCCCATATTAGGGCCGGTGATTAACAACAAACTTGGTCCATCGCCCGCTGCATTCAAGTAGATGTCGTTGGCAATGAACCTTCCCTCGCGCGTCTCCTCCATCCACTGCTCGATTACCGGATGGCGCGCGGCCACCGCCTCAATCACAGGCTCTTCAGAAATTGTGGGCCGCACATATTTGCGCCCTGCCGCCAGATGCGCAAAGCAAGCCAGCAGATCGGTCTCCGCCACCGCTGCCGAAGTGCGCTTAATTCGCCACGCCGCCTCCAGCACTGCTTTTCGCAGTTCGGCAAAGATCCGTTTCTCAATCTCGATGCACCTCTCATGCGCCGAGAGAATCTTGCGTTCATATTCTTTTAACTCGGGCGTCGTAAACCGTTCCGCATTGACCAGAGTTTGTTTGCGCTCATAATCGGCCGGAGCCAGGGCCATGTTCGCTTTAGTAATCTCGATGTAATAGCCGAAAACCGAGTTATACCTGACCTTCAGCGATCCGATTCCAGTTCGCTCCCGCTCCCGTTCCTCGATGGCAGCAATCTGCTGCTTGCCGGTTTTGGAAATCGTCCGCAGTTCATCGAGTTCCGCGTCCACGCCCGCCGCAATTGCCCCGCCATCAACCAGCGTCAGCGGAGGCTCCTCGACCAGTGTCGCCTGAATCCGCGCTGTCATGTCTTCGAGCGTGTCGAGACGCTCCGTTAACTCGCGCCATCGCGCCGCCCGCATAGCATCGAGCGCCGTCTTCAATCCCGGCAGACGGCTCGAACTCGCCGCTAACGCCCGCACGTCGCGCGGTCCCGCAGAATCCAAAGAGAGACGCGCCAGCAACCGCTCCAGATCCAGGAGCCCGGTAAACGCGCGGCGAATCTCCTCGCGTTTTACCAGGTCCCCATGCGCCTCGCCCACCGCTTCATAGCGGCCTGCGAGCGCTTCGGCGTCCACCAGCGGCCGCAGAATCGTGGATCTCAGCAGCCGCTTGCCCATCGGCGTCAGGCACGCGTCCAAGGTGTGAAATAGGGTAACCCGGTCGTCCTGGCCCGCGAAGAGCGGTTCCACCAGTTCCAGATTCCGCACCGTCACCTGGTCCAGTTCGAGCGCCGTCGAATGCTCCTCAAATCGCAGGCTGTCAATGTGCAGCGCCTCGTTCTTCTGCGTCGTCCGCACATAGTGCAGCACCACCCCGGCCGCAATTGCCGCCGCAGGGTGCCCGGTGAGCCCAAAGCCTTCCAGCGAGCGCACATTCAACTGGCGCTCCACCAGCGGAACCGCAAACTCCCGCGTCCAAACCCAGTCCTCGACGCGCGTCCGCGCCGGAATCCGCTCCAACTGCGCCGGCAACTCCGCGCTCGCGGCTACCAGAACCTCGCTCGATCCGGCCTTCACAATCTCGTCCACCGCCTGCTGCCGCGCTGGCGCTCCCACAAACTCCGCCGTGCGAAACTCGCCTGTGGAAACGTCCAGCAACGCAACAGCGCAGATCACCTCGGCTGGGGCTTTGTCCCCATGCCCGCCCCCAACCTCGAAATACGCCGCCAGAAAATTGTTCTGCTCTTGGCCCAGCCCGGCATCAAGCGCGGTCCCCGGCGAGAGCACCCGCGTCACCTCGCGCCGCACAATCTTCTTGGTGAGCTTAGGGTCTTCCATCTGGTCGCAGAGGGCGACGCGGTAGCCCTTGCGCAACAGCCGCATCAGGTAACTCTCCACCGCGTGATACGGAACCCCGCACATAGGCTGGTTTCGCTCCCGGTCCCGCGCCGTCAGCGTCAACTGCAACTCCCGGCTCACTGTCACCGCATCGTCGTAGAACAGCTCGTAGAAATCCCCCATGCGAAAGAAGAGCAGCGCATCGGGATTCTCGCGCTTGGCCGCCGTCCACTGCCGCATGAACGGAGTCAGGTCGGCGGGAATCTTGTCCAAAGGAGAGGATTGCGGAACCGCGGGTTGTTTATGGTCTTTGATCACACTGCTTTACAGATTAACGCCGAGAGTCGCGACCTGCTCCGTTCTTTACCGTCGCGCGGGTGGAAATCACAGTCAAATCTGCTAAAAACAACGTTCAGGTATTGCATAAAGCGCATCACCTGTGTAAGAATCTATCCATGGCCAGAAGGGGCAGCCTGCTCAAGGACACCGATGATGAGGCTCGATTCTATTGTGCCGGCGGCGTCGGCATTCTGCGCGAAGAAGTTTGGGTTGATCGAGAGGGTGAGGTTATTCAATACAACCTAGCCTTCCTCTTGCCCCATCTGACAGGAATCGACAATGGCCGTGTGCTTGGCTACGACAACGCACACGGCATTCATGAGCGTCATTTTCGGGGTCAGGTGAGTTCTGCCGAGTTCGAAGGCTACAAGGCCACAGTGAAGCGTTTTTACCGGAAGTTGAGGCTATCAGGAGAAACTATGAAGACCAAGGTGTTCGCGGACGGATTTGAAGGCCATGTGCGGCGTTCCCTGGAGCGCGCCCAGAGACGCGACAATGGCGAGCGGCTGGAGCCGGAGAGGGTCATCACCTTCGCCGACCCGCTCGATATGCTGGAGTGCCTGACGGCGCAGCGCGTCCGCCTTTGCCAGGTGGCCCGCAAGAAGCGCCTCAGCATCTCTGACCTCGCCGAGGAGTTGGGCCGCAATCGCGGTTCCGTCACCCGCGATGTGAACAAGCTCAAGGCCCGTGGCTTGATTCGTCTTCGCCAGCAGGTCAATCCTGGCCACGGAGTAGTCCAGATCGTCGAGCCTGTCGCCCTGAAGTTCGATATGCGCGCTGCCCTGTAATGGCCCTGTGTGAGGTCGAACGATTACACTCTAACCAGGCAGGCAGCTTTGGCGCATTCATGGCTGGACTTTGCTGGACGTAACTTGTAAGATGTTGATTCTACACGAGCAGGAGCAGGTGGAGCCGATTCCCCCAGACTTTCCCCATCCCGATCAGGCTGCCGCTTCTGGCGCGGACGTGAACCAGCCGGCTCTCGGCCCAGCGCCCACGCCGTCTCGTAAAGCCGGCGGCGTTGAGTTCTGGCTGCGCGATTTGCTGATCTCCGCTGCCGCCTCGGTGCTCATCATCACCTTTCTTTACCAGCCGGTGCGCGTGGAAGGCACCAGCATGTTGCCGCGGTTGGAGGATCAGGACCGGCTCTTCATCAACAAGTTCGTCTACCGCTTCTCGGCCATCGAGCGCGGCGACGTGGTGGTCTTCCACTATCCCCGCGACCCGGATAAGAGCTACATCAAGCGCGTCATCGCCCTGCCTGGCGACCGGCTGCGTATCGACCACGGCACGGTCTGGATCAACGGCCAGCGGCAGTTGGAGAAGTATGTCCCCGAGGAGTACCGCGACAGCGTCTCCATGGCGGAGATGGTAGTTCCCGCAGACCACTACTTCATGATGGGCGACCATCGTTGCATCTCCTCCGATAGCCGCGCGTTCGGTCCCGTGGAGCGTTCGCTCATCTACGGAAAAGCCGTCTTCGTCTTGTGGCCGGCGCGCGATGCCGGAACTGTGCGGTAGGGCTGCCCAAAACCGTCCGGTATTCCGTCACCTTATTCACCGCAAACCCTGTTAGAATCGGTTGAATTCAACCTCCCGGAGAGGCGATGCAGTCAATCCTGGCGCTCGAAGACGGGCGCATCTTTCGTGGCCACGGCTATGGCGCTCCTGGCGAGTGCCGGGGAGAAGTCGTTTTCAATACCTCCCTTACCGGCTACCAGGAAATCGCCACTGATCCCTCCTATGCCGGCCAGATCGTCGTTCTCACCAACCCCCAGATCGGCAACTACGGCACCAACCAGGCAGATAACGAGTCGGCCAAGCCCTACATCGAGGGGCTGATCGTCCGCGAGTTCTCGCCCATCAGCTCCAACTGGCGCTCCGAGCGGGTCACCGACGAATACATGGAGCGCTACTCCGTCCCGGTGCTGGCCGAGATCGATACCCGCGCCCTGGTGCGCCACCTGCGCACCCACGGCGTCATGCGCGGCGTGATTTCAACGACGGAGAGCGACACGGACGTTCTGGTGGCGAAGGCTCGCAGCATTCGCAAGATGGATGGCACTGATCTGGCGCGCGTGGTTTCGACGAAATCGAGCTACACCTTCGACGCGAAAGACAGCCGCAATCAGACGGGCGATTCCTTATTTGCCTCAGGACTCGTCCAAGACGCAAAAGTGCGGCGCAGCCTTCATGTGGTGGCTTATGATTTCGGCATCAAACTCAACATTCTGCGCATGTTAGTGTGCGAGGGCTGCCGGGTGACGGTGGTTCCCGCCGAGACCAGCGCCGAGGATGTCTTCGACCTGAAGCCCGACGGCGTCTTTCTCTCCAACGGTCCCGGCGACCCCGAACCGGTCGATTACGCCGTCCGCGCCATTCGCAAATTTCTGGGCCGCGTGCCAGTCTTTGGGATTTGTCTCGGCCACCAACTCACCGGAATCGCTCTGGGCGGCAAAACCTACAAGCTCAAATTCGGCCACCATGGCGGCAACCACCCGGTCAAGAACTACGCAACCGGCAAGGTCGAGATCACAGCCCACAACCACAACTTCGCCGTCGATCCCGACTCGATCAACGCCAATGAAGTGGAGCTGACCCACGTGGACCTGAACGACCAGACGCTTGAGGGCCTGCGCCACCGGACGCTGCCGTTGTTCAGCGTCCAGTACCACCCCGAAGCTGCCCCCGGCCCACACGACTCCAATTATTTGTTCCGCGACTTCCGGCGGATGATGGAGGAGTGGAAGTGATGAGCACAGTAGAGGATTCCATGCCCCATATTCAATACCAATGGGTTCCAGTTGAAGTGAGGAATGGAGTTCCTTTTGATTTTTCCACTATCGGTGCGAGTTTTATAAAGCAGCTACCGCAAATACCTGCTGTTTACCGCTGGGCCGTGTATGAGAAGAATATCCTCCGCAAGGTGTACATCGGGGAAACGGAAGATCTGAAAAAGAGGGTTTACCAGTATTTCAAACCAGGTCCTAGTCAAAGTACCAATCTACGGTTAAACGCGACCTTTAAGAAAGATATCGCAGTTGGGTTGAGTGTTCGGCTTGAAATACTCCACGTTGTGTCGACCTACCTGAATAACATCTACATATGCAATGGGAACTTCTCGGTTCAATATATTCGCGAGATGATGGAAAACTTCACTCTTGCAGACTCTGATGTTACACAGTACAAGATTCTAAACGCGACTGAGAACCCAATCGAGCGTCGGAAACGAAAAGCTATGAAGGACAATCCATTGGAGGCATTTTTTCAAGAGCATGGTTTGACCGACTGATTCGGGCTTTGAAAGGGCACGACTTCAGTCGTGCCGCACATGGTAGGAAGAGAAGACGGGCTTTAGCCCCTGAGGGACGGTTTTGAAACCCGCACGCGAGCATGCTACGAACAATGCGCAGACCTACTTCGTCACCTCCGATACGTGGGAACGTCGCGCACTTTTCCATGCGGAATCGTGGGCACGACTCTTTTTCAAAACACTCCTTTCGCATCGAGGCGAAGCTTATCTCTTGCACGAATTCGTTTTGATGCCCGATCATTTTCATTTGTTGATCACGTCGGTGATTCCGCTTGAAAGGGCGATTCAGCTCATTAAAGGCGGATTCTCTTTTCGGGCTAAGAAAGAACTTGGATCAAACATGGAGATATGGCGGCGGGGCTTCGCAGACCACAGGATTCGGGACGCGGAGGATTATGACAAGCACCTGCATTATATTCATCTGAATCCTGTCAAGAAGCAGATGTGCGCAACTCCGACAGAATATCGTTATTCTTCGGCGTATCCAGGATGGAATCTGGACCCCATCCCTCAGGGGCTAAAGCCCACGGAATTTTTAGGGTCGGTTTGCGGCACGGCTGAAGCCGTGCCCTTTCAAAGCAAAGACAAACAGGGGCTAAAGCCCGCTCCTTGTGACTACATGAATGTACGGGCTGAAGCCCGTACCCTTCAGCCGAAAACCCGCACCTTTCAACCGGAAGCCCCTACCCTTCGACCCCCGAATCACACAGTTTAGGCAAGGAAACGAACAACACATGCCACGCAGAAATGACATTCAGAAGATATTGGTGATTGGCTCGGGGCCTATCGTGATCGGGCAGTCGGCGGAGTTCGACTACTCCGGCACGCAGGCCTGCAAGGCTCTCAAGCAAGAGGGCTATGAGGTGGTGCTGGTGAACTCCAACCCGGCCACCATCATGACCGATCCCGACCTTGCCGACCGCACCTACATCGAGCCGCTGACTCGCGAGTATGTGGAAGAGATTATTCGTATCGAAGCGGAGATGCTCTCCGCTGGCCGCGAGGTCAAGCAGGCCGGCAAGTTTGCCCTGTTGCCCACTGTCGGCGGGCAGACGGCGCTCAATCTGGCCGTTGATCTGGCCGATGCGGGGATTCTCGACCGCTATAACGTCGAGCTGATCGGCGCCAAGCTCGAAGCTATCAAGAAGGCCGAGGACCGGCTGCTCTTCAAGGACGCGATGCTGCGCGCAGGCCTCGAAGTTTTGAAGTCTGCGCTGGTGAATAACCTGCGCGACGGCCTGGAGTTTGCCGGCAAGCTGGGCTTTCCGGTGCTCATTCGTCCCAGCTTCACGCTGGGTGGCACAGGCGGCGGCATCGCCTACAACCGCGAAGAGCTGATGGAGATTCTGGCGCGCGGGCTGGACCTTTCGCCGGTGCATGAGTGCCTGATTGAAGAGAGCGTGCTGGGCTGGAAGGAGTACGAGCTGGAGGTGATGCGCGACCTGGCCGACAACGTCATCATCATCTGCTCGATTGAGAACTTCGACCCCATGGGCGTACACACCGGCGACTCCATCACCGTGGCCCCGGCGCAGACGCTCACCGACCGCGAGTATCAGAAGATGCGCGACGCGGCCATCGCCGTGATGAGGGAGATCGGCGTCGAAACCGGCGGGTCTAATGTTCAATTCGCCGTCAATCCAGTGGATGGCCGCATGACGGTGATCGAGATGAATCCGCGCGTCTCGCGCTCCTCGGCGCTGGCCTCGAAGGCTACCGGCTTTCCCATCGCCAAGATTGCCGCCAAGCTGGCTGTTGGTTATACACTCGACGAGATTCCCAACGACATCACTCGCAAGACGCCGGCCTGCTTTGAGCCGACGATTGATTATGTGGTCGTCAAGATTCCCAAGTGGCAGTTTGAAAAATTTCCCGGCTCCGACGAGACGCTGGGCCCGCAGATGAAGTCGGTGGGCGAGGTGATGGCCATCGGCCGCACCTTCAAGGAAGCTCTGATGAAGGCCTGGCGCGCGCTGGAGACGGGCAAGAAGACCGGCACGGAGATTCTGGAGCCGCGACGGCTGACGCAGATGCTGGTCACTCCGCGGCCTGAGAGGCTTGGCTATATCCGCTTCGCCTTCGAGCGCGGCATGAGCGTGCGCGAAGTGGCGCGGCTCACCACCATCGATCCCTGGTTCCTACACCAGATTCGCGAGATCACGCTGGCGCAGATGGCTATCGCACAAACCACTCCAAAAGAGATCAGCGCGGAGCAACTGCGTCAGCTCAAGCGGCTCGGGTTGAGCGACGAGCGCATCGCGACAGAATGGAAGTTGGAAGGCCACGCCGGCATCCAGCAGGTGAGGGAACTGCGCGAAGCCAAGGGCATCAAGCCAGTCTTCAAGCTGGTGGACACCTGCGCGGCAGAGTTCGAGTCCATGACGCCCTACCTCTACTCGACCTACGACGAAGAGGATGAGGCGCCGCCGACCGCGACGCCCAAGATCATCATTCTCGGGTCTGGACCAAATAGAATCGGCCAGGGCATTGAGTTCGATTACTGCTGCTGCCACGCGGCTTTCGCTCTGAAGGACGACGGCTACGAGACCATCATGGTCAACTGCAACCCGGAGACCGTCTCCACCGATTACGACACCAGCGACCGGCTCTACTTTGAGCCGCTGGTGCTGGAAGACGTGCTGGCCATCTACAACCACGAGTCCCAATCCGGCGCTGAGATTGGCATGATTGTGCAGTTTGGCGGACAGACGCCGCTGAACCTCGCGCAGCGGCTGCGCGCGGCAGGAGTGCCCATCATCGGCACTTCGCCCGAGTCGATCGATCTTGCCGAAGACCGCAAGCGATTCGGCAAGCTGCTCGATGAACTGAAGATTCCGCAGCCCGCGGGCGGCACGGCCACCAGCGTGGAAGAGGCTCTCGCCATCGGCGAGCGCATCGGCTACCCGGTTCTGGTCAGGCCCAGCTACGTGCTCGGCGGCCGGGCCATGGTCATCGCGTATGACGCCGAGGCGGTGACGCGTTATATGCGCGAGGCAGTGGAATATTCTCAGGAGCGGCCGGTGCTGGTTGATCACTTCCTGGAGAGCGCCATCGAGGTGGACGTCGATGCTCTGTGCGACTCCGAGGATGTGATCATCGCCGGCATCATGCAGCACATCGAGGAGGCCGGCATCCACTCCGGTGACTCGTCGTGTGTGCTGCCCTCCGTGGATATCCGCGAAGAGACGCTGGAGTTGCTCCGCACTTATACGCGCAAGCTGGCCCTTGCGCTCAAGGTCGTCGGCCTGGTCAATTTGCAATTTGCCATTCAGCGTGACGCCGAAGGCAACGATCAAGTCTACGTGATCGAGGTGAACCCCCGAGCCTCGCGCACGGTGCCCTACGTCTCGAAGGCGACCGGAATTCCGCTGGCCAAGATCGCCGCGCGGCTGATGACCGGCCGCAAGTTGCGCGAGTTATTGCCAGCCCAGCTTGCCAGCGGCCAGGATATCGATACCGGGACGCACTATTACGTAAAATCGCCGGTCTTTCCCTGGAGCAAATTCGCCGGCGTAGACACGGTGCTCGGCCCGGAGATGAAGTCAACCGGCGAGGTGATGGGCGTAGCGGCTACGTTTGGCGAGGCCTTTGCCAAGGCGCAGCTTGCTGCTGGGCAGGTTCTGCCTACAGGCGGCACGGTCTTCTTCAGCGTCAACGATCCCGATAAGCCGGCAGTCGTCGAGCTGGCCCGCCGCTACGTTCACCTGGGCTTCAAGATCGTCGCCACCGAGGGCACGGCCAATGTGCTGGAGAAGTCGGGCCTTATGGTCGAGCGCGTCTTCAAGGTCAAGGAGGGCCGGCCGAACATCGTGGACCTGATCAAGGGCGACCGCATTCAGCTCATCGTCAACACCCCGCGCGGCCAGGATCCTTTCTTTGACGAAAAGGCGATTCGCCGAGCCGCGGTGATGGCGCGCATTCCCACCATCACCACCATTGCCGCCGCGCAGGCCGCCGCGGAAGGCATCCATGCCATGCAGAGCCGCCAGACTACGGTCTATGCGCTGCAACAACTGCACGCTACGACCGGCGTTTGAGGGTGGACAGGTTTTCGCATATGACTGAGCTGGAGAGACAACAGATTCTGGCTTCTCTGGAGCAAGGGAGAACAGCTCTGCTGAAGGCGTTGCAGGGCGTGTCGGAGGAGATGGCTGCGCGCTCTCCGGCTCCGGGAAGCTGGTCTATCCTCGGATGCGTCGAGCACCTGGTCATCTCCGAGGATTATCTCTTTCAGCAGATCGTCACCTCCGAGCGCTCTCCTTCGCCGCTCATCAACGAGAAGCGCGAGGCGGTGATGCCGATCCGCGGACTGGACCGTAAGTGGCGAATGGAATCTCCCCCTGAAGGCTGCCCGAGCGGACGCTTTCCTACATTGTCTGAAGCCGTCAAGCAGTTCCTCGTCTATCGCGAGCGAACCGTCCAATTTGTCCACGACAACCAGGAAGACCTGCGCTGCAGGATTACCTCGCATCCGATCATGGGCACAGTGAACTGCCATGAGATGCTTTTGTCGATTGCCGTGCATTGCCTGCGGCACGTCAAGCAGATCGAAGAGGCCAAAGCCGCTCTGGCTTGAAGAGACGCCGTCCCCGTTCGGGGTTCTACAATAAGCTCATGCTGCTAGAAGGCATCTTTGCCGCCGTTCCCACGCCGTTTTATTCCGACGAGCGAGTCTATTTTCGCAAGATTGAAGCCAACATCGCCCACTACTCCCGCAGTTTGCTCTCCGGTGTCCTTCTTCTGGGATCTACAGGCGAAGCCCCTGAGCTGGACGACGGCGAAACCCGCGAGGTGTTGCGCGTGGCCGCCGAGGCCGCCGCGCCGGAAAAGGTGCTCATCGCCGGCGTGGCGCGCGAGAGCGTAAAGGCCACGGTCGCATTGGCTGAGGCCGCGGCTGAGTACCGTTACGACGCCGTTCTGGTTCGCACTCCCACCTACTACGCCAACCAGATGACCGCGGCGGCCGTGCTCAATTATTTCCGCAGCGTGGCCGACCGCTCGCCGCTGCCGGTTGTGCTCTACAACATTCCCCAGTGCGCGCCCTACAACATTCCCATCGAGATCGCGGCCGAACTGGCGCAGCACCCCAACATTTTCGGCATAAAGGATTCCAGCGGCAGCGTCGAGCGGATTCGCGCGCTGGTTGAGCAGACCAGAACCGCGCCCCGGCGGACTGTGACCGTGACGCCCGTCTTCGAAGCGGTTACCGGACGGATGCTTGCGCCAAGGGCCGGAAACGGCGATGCCCTGATTTCCGTCGGCGACCTGGCTGGAGGCGTTGCCGTTACGGCGACTTCTCCCATCAAGACGCGAACCAAAGAGGTCGGCTTCCAGGTGCTCACCGGTTCGGCCAGTACGCTGCTTGAGTCGCTGGAGGCCGGCGCATCCGGGGCCATCCTCGGTTTTGCCGCCTGCGCTCCCCAGGCTTGCCAGGAGGTCTATCTGGCCTGGAAGGACCACGACCGCAAGCTAGCCGAAGAGAAGCAGAAGCGCATCAGCCGCCCCAACCAGCGCATCGTCGGCCAGTTGGGCATTGCGGCGGTCAAATACGCCTGTGACTTCAACGGCTACTACGGAGGCCGCGCCCGAACGCCGCTGCTGCCGGTAACAGGGGCTGAAAAGGATGAGATTGAAGGGCTGCTGGCCGGGATTCGTAATTAGGGAACAGGCTTTTCCGACGCCGGCCATTCGAGATTCTCAGGCCCCAGCAGGTTTTTTTCGACGACCGACCCCAGCACCAGCGAGGTGGACGTGGTTCCGTAGGGCGTCAGGCAGTCGATCACGTGGTTCAGGTGCTCGACCGAGATGACGTTCACCCTCATGATGAACGAGTCGGCTCCCGTTCCGCGGTAGCACTCGATAATCTCCGGCATGGAGCGGAGCTGGGCGGTCAGCCTGGCCAGCACGTCGCCCACAATGCTCATGCGAATGAAGGCCGTGATGGGCAAACCCACATGTGATGGGCTGATCTCTGCGCGGTAGGCGCGGATGATGCCCTCGTCTTCCATGCGGCGAACCCGTTGCGCGGCGGCCGGCGTGGAGAGTCCTACGCGGCGGCCCAGCTCGGCAAAAGAGATGCGGGCGTCCTTTTGCAACTCGATGAGCATCTTCCATCCCAGGGGATCCAGGTGTTTTTCCTTGGTGGAATCGGACAAGCCATGCCTCCTTTGCGTACTGCCTTACGTTCGTAAAGTATATACGCGAGAAATCTGCTATTCCATCATTGTTATCCGAAAATAACAGCGAAGTGGCCTTCAAGAACCCTCATCTGTTGCCTTATTCTCTGAGAGTGCATTGCACATGCTCCAGAAAACCAGGGTTGCAACACATAACAGGAGTGGTCGAGATGGCAGTCAAGAAGAAGACATGGGCAGAACCGTTCAAGATCAAAGTGGTGGAACCGGTCAGGATTCCCAGCCATGCAGAGCTGGAAAAAGCGATCGTCGAGGCTGGCTATAATACCTTCCTTTTGCGCAGTGAGGACGTCTACATCGACCTGTTGACCGATTCCGGAACGACAGCCATGAGCGACCGGCAATGGGCGGCCATGATGATGGGCGACGAGGCTTACGCCGGCAGCCGCAGCTTCTACCGGTTGGAAGAGGCGGTCCGGACCTGGTACGGGTACAAGTACGTAGTCCCGACGCATCAGGGCCGCGGCGCCGAGAACCTGCTCTCCAAGACGCTCATCAAGCCGGGCGACATCGTTCCCGGCAATATGTACTTCACCACCACGCGGCTTCATCAGGAACTGGCCGGCGGCACGTTCACTGACATCATCATTCCCGAGGCGCACGAGCCACAGAATCTGCATCCCTTCAAGGGCAACGTGGACCTGGACAAGCTGGAACAGGTCATCAAGACCTACGGCGCAGCGCGCATCCCCTACGTCAGCATTGCCGCCACGGTAAACCTGGCAGGCGGCCAGCCGATTGCGCTGGCCAATGTGAAGGCGGTCTGCGAACTCGCCCACAAGCACGGGATTCGGGTGATTCTGGACGCCGCGCGCGTGGTCGAGAATGCCTACTTCATCCAGGATCGCGAACCGGGCTGCCAGGACCGCACCATCGCTTCCATCGTTAAGGAACTCTGTTCCTACACCGACGGCTGCACCATGAGCGCCAAGAAGGATCCGCTGGTCAATATCGGCGGATTCCTCGCCGTAAACGACCACGCCATCTACGAAGACGCCGCCAACCTCGCGGTTATTTACGAGGGGCTGCACACCTACGGCGGCATGGCCGGTCGCGACATGGAGGCTTTGGCCACGGGCATTGAAGAGTCGCTGCAGGAGGACCACATTCGCGCGCGGGTCGGGCAGGTTTTGTACCTGGGGCAGAAACTGATCGACGCCGGCGTGCCGATTGTGCTTCCGGTAGGCGGCCATGGCGTCTTCCTTGACGCGCGCGCCTTTCTTCCGCACATTCCTCAGGAGCAGTATCCGGCGCAGGCGCTGGCGGCGGCGCTTTACCTCGACTCCGGCGTCCGCTCCATGGAACGCGGCATTGTCTCGGCGGGACGAAACAAGGAGACCGGCGAAGACAACAAGCCGAAGCTGGAGTTGGTGCGGCTTACCATTCCGCGGCGCGTTTATACCCAGGCCCACATGGATGTGGTGGCCGAGTCGGTGGAGTCGGTGTATGCCGAGAGGGCCGGCATCCGCGGGCTGAAGATGATCTACGAGCCCAAGTACCTGCGCTTCTTCCAGGCGCGGTTTGAGCCGCTGGCCTAGCTACTAGGGCCTGCCGCGGCTCGTGCGGAACAGCCGACGCTCAATTGGCTATCGGTGGGAGAACCACACCTATCACCCGGTTATTTCCGCGCCCAGTGAAGGGCCCAGCCGCGCGCCAACGCTTCGTCAAGTTTCGCCAAGGCCCCTTCGACCTCGTTCTGTGAGTCGATCGCTTGCAGGAGGCGCAGACTGAGGTCGCGCACTTCCTTTGTCAACTCTTCGTCACGACTTCGCAATGCCTTGGCGAGAAATCCCGCTTGCATCGCGTCATGGACGCGGCGAACGCCAAGCTCCGTGGGCGCTCCCTCGCTGGCAAGCTCCGGATCGAGAGTGAAACTGCCATGCACGGCCACACGGCGCGAGGCCGCGCCCGTCGAAAAGATCGCGAATACGCCCTGCTCAGCAAGGGAAAACGCCTGTCGCGCCGTGATCCCGCCGGACCACATCAGTTTCAGTCCCAGCTCTCTGCCGCGCTCTTCGAGTGTGGCGATTTGCTCCAGTGTCAAAACGCCTTTTTCTCCAGGATGCTGCCCCTCGCGCAACAGATAACGCGCCGCGATGCGGTCGGGGCAGTCGAAGAGCGCCAGTTTCGCGCCCGCCCCGCGCACCTTTTCCATCCACAAAAGCGCTCCCTCCACGCACCGCGATTCATCGTAGATATCGTCGTGCGTCACCAGGGGAGTATCGACATAAAAGGCCGGAATCGCCGTCCATCCCTGGGTCCAATTGCTGACGAGTCCAACCACGCGCTCCTGCTCTTCGAGATCAAGCGGCACGAGACCATACTTGCCCGCCGTGAATCCATAGGAGCGCGCCGTGTGCAGGCCTGTCCAAATCGTTCTCGCGGCCGAGTCGGTATCGACTTGATACCGGTACATCAGCCGCACCTTGCGCTGCCGGGCGACGGCAAACAGATTGCCGAGCGCATTCACCTCCAGGATGTTGAGCAGAGACTGAACACTCATGCGCTGACGCGCGACAAAGAGCAGCTCTCCGTCGATCGCGACCTCCGGAACGCCAGCCTGGGAGGCGATTTCGACCACCCGCTTGATCTCCTCAGTCTCCGCGCCCGCGCCGATCACGCCGGAGCAGATCGACAACAGAGAGATACGGTGAACAGAAGAAGGGCCGAGAAGCCCCTGGCCGCGTCCCGCCTCCAGCTTCGACAACAGCTTCCTGACCGTTGCAGGCGAATCTCCCGGCTGCACAATCAGCCGGACAGTGAGCGGCCGGGGAATGCCGTCGAGTGTCTTCAGGAACGGACCGAATGAAGCGTAAATCCCCGCCAGCCACTTCACTTCGTCCACGGCGGCATCGGCTATCGAAAACTCCGGGAAGAGCCGATAGAGCCGGGTGTTGACTCTCACCCCCACGTTGGTGGAGCAAAACGTGCGCCCAAATGCCGCTGCAATCAGCTTCTTGTACTCCTCCGGGCCGATCGGACCTTCCCCCGCGCTGACCATGCGTTCGCCGTCGATCATCACGCCAAGCGCGGCAGCGCTGGCGGGATGCAACGCGCGCGCCTTGGCCGACGCATACGCCGCCTGAGCGATAGTCTCGGCGTTGTCGCCCTCGTCGCTGACCGCCAGCAGCGGCCCGAAGGCCTCGTTGTCATACTCATCCAGGCGCCCGGTCCACGGAGGGTATATGACCGGCCATTCGGCCATAAGGTCGCGCAAAGCCTCAGGGTCATCCGCGCGGATGCCGGCAAGGCCCAGCGCTTTTCTCTCATACCACTCTCTGAGCGCTTCTTCCTGTTGTTCAATCTTGCTGTGAGCTAGTTGGGAATGAAGTGAAACCGGCGCCGCGAGCAGGGCTGCTCCCTGAAGGAATCTTCTTCGCGTGACGGCTGAAGCTGGCTTGCTCAACTCTCGATCTCCGATCTCTTTCAGCTGCGCTACTCCCTGCTATCGCCCCTCTATCAACCTGCTGCCGAGTGGAATAAGCGCCGGCTGCGTTACTGACAGGTTCCCGGCGAAGGGCGCGGAGAACCGGCCGCAAAAGCATAATAAGGCAAATCGGCTCTGCCAGGCGCTACAAGCGGCCATTTGCAGATCATTTCATCGTTTTATGAGACGCTTGCTCTAAAACCTCTGAGCCAGAGCTTCAGTCGTAAAAGTAGATTTTGCCGCCATCCCGTCAATTCCCAAAGTGGCACGCAATAATCTGCTGTTCGCTCGCGGGAAACGGTACGTTCGTCATCTGAAAAGCTGGCACACAATGCCGAAGAAGAGAGTGAGGATAAGAACCATGGCAGCCACCATGACAACCGGCTTCTCGATCCCGGCCTCCGCGCCGGCCGTCCCCACCGACCGTGTTCGCTGCAACCGCCGCCGGCGCATCACTCCACAGGCGGGGCGCGCGCTCGATCTTCTAGCCCACGCTATCGAATACCTTACCGATGAGTTCGTGCATCAGGGCCTCGCGTTTTCCGCAAAGACTGAGCAGTTGGAAGCCGTACAGATGCTCATGGCGCTCAACCGCCAGGTCTATTACGAGTGCCCGGAAGTGCCTACCTTTGGCGAACGTTGCCGCGCGCTGCTGCGTATTCCAGCGGCATAGTCCATCTCATAGCCCACTTTATCCAACCGCCTGCACAGCCCCCTTGCCCACTAACTCCTCCACCCGCTCCACCCATCCGCGATCCGCCGCCACACTCATCCCCTCCGGCTCCAGGATCACAGCGTACTCGCCCTTCTTTTCCAGGTGCAGCATCACCTTGCCGGGCCCCGGCGCCGCATCCGCCGCGATCCGGAGGGCGGCAAACATCTCTTCGGTCGCTCGATCCAGATTCACGCGAATCCGCACCCCCGACGGCAGCTTCACCTGCACCTCTTCGAGCGCCTGAATCGAGCTGACCGCAATCTTCGGCGCCGCGTCCTCATCGCCCATCAGCATGCCCCGGACCAGAACCGGCGCCTCCATCTTCAACTGGCCTGATAGTTTTTCGTAATCCCGCGAAAAACAGATCAGGTCGATCTTGCCGGTCGCGTCCTCAAGTGACGCCTGCGCATAGAGTTTTTGATCGCGCTTGCTCTTCTGCACGCGCAGCCCCAGAATCATTCCCGCAACCTGAATATCGTCCGCGGGGTCTGACTCCGCGCCCCATCGCCTCTCAGGCGGCTTGCGCTCCAGCGCCTCGGCCGCGGAGATCACTCCCGTCAAATTCCTCAGCTTCTCCGAGTACTTATCCAGCGGGTGCCCCGAGACAAAGAAACCCAGCACATCTTTTTCATTGGCCAGCCGCTCGCCCTCTTCCCAATCGGCCACCTTGGGCAGGTCTTCGCTGCTATCGCGTCCCGCCCTGGGTCCCTCATCGAAGAGCCCGAAGAGGCCGCTTTGTCCCTGCGCCGCGTCGCGCTGCGACTTCTGCGCCCGCTCCATCGCCTTGTCCACGGCGGCTATCAGCGGCCCGCGTTTGCCCAGCGAGTCCAGTGCTCCGGCCTTGATCAGCGATTCGAGCACCCGCTTGTTCATCACGCGAAGATCAACCCGCTCGCAAAATTCCCAAATACTTTGGAAGCGCCCGCCCGCTGCTTCTTTCGCAAGACTGGCGCGCGCCTTCAGGATCGACTCGATGGCGTTGCCGCCTACGTTCTTCACCGCGGCCAGGCCAAACCGGATCGCATCTCCATGAGGGGTGAACTGCGCGCCGGAGACCTGCACGTCCGGCGGCTCCACGCGGATGCCCATCTCCTTGCACTCGGCGATATACTTGACAACATTCTCCGGCTTTGAGGTCTCCGAAGTGAGCAGCGCCGCCATGAACTCCATCGGGTAATGCGTCTTCAGATAAGCCGTCTGATAAGCCAGCAGCGCATACGCCGCCGAGTGCGACTTATTAAATCCATAGCCTGCGAACTTCTCCATTTGGTCGAAGATTTCATTGGCGGCGGATTTGGGATGTCCCAGTGCCGCGACTCCACTCATGAAGCGGTCCCGCTGCACCGCCATCCCTTCCTTGCTCTTCTTGCCCATTGACCGCCGCAGCAGGTCCGCCTCGCCCAGCGAGTAACTCGCCAGCACGTTCGATATCTGCATCACCTGCTCCTGATAGACGATAACTCCCAGGGTCTCCTTGAGAATCCCTTCTAACTCAGGAAGCAGATACTCCACCTTGCGCCTTCCTAACTTGCGCTCGATGAAGTCGTCGATCATGCTCATCGGCCCCGGCCGGTAGAGCGCATTCAGTGCGGTCAGATGTTCCACGGAATCGGGTTTGTAGCGGCGCAGCACGTCGCGCATACCACTGGACTCAAACTGGAAGACACCTGAGGTCAGGGCTGAGTGGAAGACTTTTCTGAAGGTTTCCGTATCGTCCAGGGAAATGGCGTCGATGTCCAGCTTCTCTCCGCGGTTCGCCTCGATCAGTTTCAGGCAATCGTCAATCACCGTCAGCGTCGTCAGCCCCAGGAAGTCCATCTTCAGCAGGCCCATCTTTTCGATGGCCTTCATGTCGTAGGCAGTTACAATTTCGTCGTTCTTGGTCTTGGCCAGCGGCACCAGCTCGATCAGCGGTCGCGGCGCAATCACCACCGCGGACGCATGAACTCCTGATCCGCGCACCAGCCCCTCCAGCTTCTTGGCCGTGTCGATCAGCTCCCTGATCTGCGCGTCCGTCTTGTACGCCTTGCGCAGCTCCGCAACCTCTTCCAGAGCCTGATCGATCTTCATGCCAACCGTCGCCGGAATCAGCTTGGCAATCCGGTCCACGTCGCCATACGGCATGTCCATCGCGCGCCCGCAATCCTTGATCGACGCCTTGGCTGCCATGGTGTTGAAGGTGATGATCTGCGCCACCTGCTCGCGTCCATACTTCTGCGTTACATAGTCGATCACCTCGCCGCGGCGGTTCATGCAGAAGTCCACGTCGATATCCGGCATCTGCTTGCGCTCCGGATTCAGAAACCGCTCGAAGAGCAACCCGTTCTGCATGGGATCGATATTCGTAATCTCCATGGCGTACGCCACCAGAGAACCCGTCCCCGATCCGCGTCCCGGCCCCACCGGAATCCCATGGTCCCGCGCATATTTGATAAAGTCCCACACAATCAGGAAGTATCCCGCGTAATTCATCTGCTCGATGATCCCGATCTCATATTCGAGGCGGGCATCATACTCATGCCGCTTTGAGCGCAGCGCCCCGCGCGCCTCCAGGCTCTGTACCGCGGTCTCGAGCCGTTTTTTGTAACCCTCCCTGCAGACCTGCTCAAAGTAACTGTCGGTTGTGTGCCCCTCCGGCACCGCAAACTCCGGAAAGGGATTGTCCACCGGCTTGAGCTTGAACTCGCACCGCTCGCTGATCTCCATCGTCCGCCGCAAAACTTCTGGAGAGTTTTTGAACAGCCGGCCCATCTCCTCCGCGCTCTTGACAAAAAACTGGTCTGAATCGAAGCGGAAGCGCTCTTTATCGTGAATCTTCGAGCCCGTCTGCACGCACAGCATCACGTCGTGCGCGTGCGAATCCTCGCCGCACAGATAATGCGAGTCGTTGGTCGCCACCAGCGGAATCCCCAGCTCCCGCTCCAGGCTGAAGAGCGCCTCATGAATCTTTTTTTCGTCTTCCAGCCCCTGATCCTGAATTTCTAAATAAAAATTGCCCTTGCCGAAGATCTCCTCGTACTGCTGCGCCACGCTGCGCGCCTTCTCGTAGTTGCCCGCCACCAGCTCCTCGCACAGCTCCCCGCTCAGGCAACCGGAGAAACCAATCAGGCCTTTTGAATTTTCGGAGAGGTACCGCTTGCTCACGCGCGGCTTGCGATAGAAGCCGTTGAGCGAAGCCTCCGAGGTGATCCGCACCAGGTTCCGGTAGCCCTCTTCGTTTTCGGCCAGCACCAGCAGGTGATTGTTATCATCCCCCTCGCCGGGCGCGCGATGGTCCTCGTTCTTGCTGATGTAAAGCTCGCAGCCCAGAATCGGCTTGATTCCCTTGGCTTTAGCAGCCTCAAAAAAATGCACCGCCCCATAGATGTTCCCGTGGTCGGTCATGGCGACAGACTTCTGTCCCACCGCCGCCACGCGGTCCATCAGCTTGGTCAGGTCGCAAGCTCCGTCCAGCAGCGAGTACTCCGTATGCAAATGCAAATGCGTAAATTCAGCCATGGCTATCTACAATTTTAGTCGCCAGGCACGTTGCGTATCCCACCTAAATCGCGGTTGAAATCCTGTTCGGCTGAGGAAAAGGCGACAATGGTCTTCGTGATTGGCCGAAAAACTTTCCTCGTGCGAATGTGCCAATTGCGCGTACAATACTTGCGATTCTTGAGGCGGGTAAAGAGATTCTGGTTTACATTCGCCTGAAATAAGGAGGGGAGATGACCGACAGCCATCATAAGGGGGACGGAGCCGCCGTTCCCGCGAGCAAACAGGAGCAGGTCAAAGCATCAAAATGGGGCAAACGAGAGCTTCGGTGGGATGACATCATCATCGTCATATTCGCCCTGCTCGGGTTCATCGGTTCTGTCGTCCTTTACCGTACCGCGAGCGCGCCGCCCCCCATTATCTCTTTCTTCCTCGCCATGGGTGTTGCATCACTCGTATACCGCTTTCTAGGAGGGATCGATAAGGCGCAGCTTGTCATGGGAACGCTCAAAGTTACCGGTACGATGGCGGCACTGATCGGGATTGCCGTCTACGTGAATGGTCAGATAATAAAACAACAGCAGGCCGATGATTTGAGAGCTCAACAGCGCGCCAAGATTATGAAAGAGATGATGCTGCAGCCGCTAGAGGGGCGATACGAATGGCAAATGTATGGCGGATGGAAGGGCTACATCAATATAGAAAAGGATGGATCAGCCCATATTGAGATGGACAAATATCTGAACTGCGGTGGTGGGCAGAAGTGGGTGACACTTCTTAGGCAGGCCGGATCGGGAATAGTGAAAGCGGACGAATTCCAAACGAAAGTACAAGTAAATATTCCCGTTAAATTCGTGAAATACGACGCAAATTGTAACGAAACGGGAGTCGACGATAAGACGGTTCTTGCCGGTGACCTCCCTAGAGTACCTGCCTTCGCAGGGTTTATCGAATATCGCAACAATTCCGGAGCGCCGCTCGGCGGTATGGTCCTTGTAAAGGGTAAAACTACTCCATAAGCAATTGATGGGCACTCCAAGTCCTGCTTTTGGGGCCGGGGAACCCACGAACCCCATGCGCGAAGCGCGGCTGCCCCACCGCAGGTGGCTGCCTGCTACTCGACCCCCAGCACCTTCACAATCACCCGTTTCCGTCTTTGCCCGTCGAACTCGGCATAGAAGACGCGTTGCCAGGTTCCCAGGTCCAGCTTGCCATTGGTTACAGGAAGGGTGGTCTCGTGATGCAGCAGCAGCGACTTCAGATGCGCGTCGCCGTTGGTTTCGCCGGTGCGGTGATGCTTGTAGTCGGGCCGCGCTGGAGCCAGCTTCTCCAGCCAGGCTCCGATATCCTCGATCAGTCCGCCCTCCAGGTCGTTCACGTACACCGCCGCCGTAATGTGCATGGGCGAAACGAAGCATAGCCCGTCCCGCACCCTGCTCCGCTCCACCACCTGTTCGACTTCGTCCGTGATGTGCACCATCTCGCGCAGCTTTTTTGTCTCAAAGACCAGATACTCCGTATGACTTTTCAAGTTTTGTCCTCCCGCGATATCTCTCATGCTATTCCAGCCATTTCACTGACCGTGCGAGTCTCTTTTCCATGCAACTGGTTGATGCTAACCTGTTGATAGCGTGGTTTTGCGTTGTGGCCCCGCAGCTCAGGTGGCCCCGGCCCGCAAGGGCCGAACGAGAGAAGTCCAGCAGTTTCCTGAAACTGCCGCGTACAATTTGCATTGTGGCCCCGTAGCTCAGGTGGATAGAGCAGCAGTTTCCTAAACTGCGTGTCGGAAGTTCGAGTCTTCCCGGGGTCACCATTCCTTCCAGCATTGCGGCCCGATAAAACTTATTTGTGATCCGGCAAACTTCTTTGCTCCGCTCGTTTTGACTCCGCCGCGCCGCGCCGTCTATAAAAGTTGATGGCATGGAAGTCCGTTCCATGCCATAACGGCTGCCCCCGCAAAGGGCAGCGCAATCCACCACGGCAATCGCCAGGATGCTCGGGAAGGCGGTGAAACTCCGCCACTGCCCCGCAACTGTGAGCGCCCCGGCCCAGCGTCCCGTTCTATCGGGAGAGGGCAGGGAACCAGCCAGGGTCTTTCCGCCAGCCGCGGAGATCCTTTGTGAACCACTGCAGGTGATCCCTTTTGGGTGCGCCTGTGGGAAGGTGGCTGGAAAAGGCGCAAGTCAGGAGACCGGTCCTAGCGCCCTCAACCCGCTTGCGTTCCGAGGGGAACGAAGGAGCCTTCATGCCTGTTTCCGCGCAATCATTTTCTCGCAATTTCCACGTTCAACTGACGCGCGTGTTGCCCCGCGCCATTGCTCTGCTTCTGCTCGTCTTCGCCACCGCTCTCTGCCCGGCAGCTTCCATCCGCGGCGTGGTCACGGACGCATCCGGCGCCAAGGTCACCGGCGCCAATGTGGTTCTGATCAGCGGCGGCAAAGCCGTCGGCGCTGCCGTCTCCACGGCTGACGGCAGTTTTCAGCTTCTCACCGGGGTCGAGGGCCGATTCTTCCTCATGGTCTCCGCCAAGGGCTTCCGCCAGTTGGAGACGCCGGGCTTCTACGCCGGCCGGCTCGACTCGATCGAGCGCAACGTGGTGCTCGAGCCCGAGTGGGTGCGCGAGTCCATCGTGGTGACGGCCACCGGAACTCCCACGCCGCAGCCGCAGACCAGTGCCGCCACCAGCGTACTCGGACACCTGGATCTGGCGCTGCGCAGCGATATGACGAGCGCGCTGCGCCTGATGCCGGGAACGGTTATGGTGCAGTCTGGCCAGCGTGGCGCGGAGACCTCGCTGTTTGTTCGCGGCGGCGATTCGGACTCCAACAAGGTTCTGTTGGACGGGTTGAACGTTGGCGATATGGGCGGGCAATTTGACTTTGGCCCGCTCTCGACTACAGCCGTCGAGCGCGCTGAAGTCTATCGCGGCCCGGATTCCAGCCTCTACGGCGCCGGCGCGGCCAGCGGCGTGGTCAGCCTGACCACCCCGCGCGGCACCACCAGCTTTCCGTCGATCCTCTTTCAGGGAGACGCCGGCAACCTCTCCACCTCGCGCGAAGAACTAGAATTGGCCGGCGCGCACAAGAAGTACGATTACCTGGGCGCCTTCAGTTGGCTGCAGACCGCCAACAATCTGCCCATGGACGAGTACCACGTTGCCACCTCGGCGGCCAACCTGGGCTGGCAGCCCAGCGGGAACACGCAGATTCGCGCCACACTGCACTATGGCGTCGATGCCACCGGCGTTCCCAACACCTGGGACTTCTATCACGTCAGCGACGACCGCAAGGAGGGCGATCAGGACCTTTATCTCGGAGCCACGGTGGAGAACCAGACCACGCCTGATTTCCATAATCGCTTCCAATACGGCCTGACGCGCAAGCGCGAACAATCCCAGCAGTGGTATCCGGCAGGTATCTGCATTCCCGGCGGCAGTTGCGACGGCGCCGCCGACACATTTACCGGCGGAAACTATTACGGCCTGCCGGTCACTATTCAGGGCGCCAATGGCTATAGCGCCACCGGGCCCGCGCTGATGAATTACAGCGTGGCCAACGGCAGCGTATATCCGAACCGTCTGGACCTTGTGAACAATCGCGACCAGCTTCTCTACCAGGGAGACTATCGCCTGACGCCGCATCTGATGCTGCTGGCCGGTTTTCACTATGAGAATGAACGCGCCGCCGAGCGGGAACCCGTCTACAGTATCGACGACGCAATCAGCCGCACCAACTACGACTATCACTTTGGCGTACACGGCGATTTTTTCAAGGATCGGCTGTTTTACACGCTAGGCGGGGACGAGGAGCACCTGCAAAAACTGGGCAGCGATTTTTCGCCCCATCTGGGAGTGGGCTTCTATGCGGTTCGTCCGCGTCACGGCGCCTTCAGCGGAACGCGGCTGAACGGCAGCTTCTCCAAAGGCTTCCGCGAACCCAAGCTGACTGATGAGCTCGGCTCGCTCTACGACGTTCTGGAGCAGAACGGCGGCCAGGCGATTATCCAGCAGTTGAACATCTCCCCAATCGAAGGGCCCACCACCCGCACCTGGGAGGGCGGTGGTGAGCAGGCCTTCTGGAGTCAACGCCTCATCTTCCGCGCAACCTATTTCCATAACGAATTCGGCCGTGCCATCGAAGGAGTTGGCGCGGGATTGGTTCCGACACTGCTGCCCAACCTGACACCTGCAACAGCAACTCAACTTGGAGGCAGTTCTCCAGAGCAGCGGCGCTTACTCGCTGGACCTCAACTCGTTCGCCTTCCGCGCGCAGGGCGTGGAAACCACCGTTGAGAGCGGGATAGGCAGGAACATCTTTTTGCGCGGCGGCTACACCTACCTGGATTCGGTGGTGCAGCGTTCCTTTTCGAGCGACAATCAGGCGCTGCTCGGTGGCTATGAGCCTATATTTGACGGTATTCCGGTGGGCATCTATTCGCCGCTGAAGGGCGCACGGCCTTTCCGGCGTCCGCCAAACACAGGATTCTTTACGGCAAGCTATGCCGGAAAACAGCTCACCGGCATCTTCACCTCGGCGTTTTCCAGCCGCAGCGACGACTCCACTTTTCTCGGCTAGGAAGATGTCAATCAGTTGAACTCGCTGGTGCTGCCCAACCGCAATCTGGACTGGGGTTACGCCAAGCTGGATGCGGGCGCCAGCTACAAGCTGCTTTCATGGCTGAGCGTCTATGGACAGGCAGAAAACCTTACCAGTAATCGGCACATCGCTCCCATCGGTTATCCCAGCCTGCCCTTCAACTTCCGCGCCGGCATGCGCATCGAGTGGACCAAGGCCGTCAGTCACTGAGAGATTCTTGCCACATGCGGGGATGCCGTATTATGGCACCATAACAGTCGCGGATTTCACTAGGAATTTACCTTCGAGCTGTTCATGGCGTGGCTAAATTGTTGTTAAGAGAGCAAAGGACAGTAGAATTTCTGACTTGTTATCCACAATTCTAGTGTGATGTTTTAATTGCACGCTTTCAGACTGGGGAGTAAACTGCGGTTCCCTGGAGTGTAATGCGGCGATGCAAGAACTATTTGCTCCCCTAGATCCTGGAGGCTGGACAAACTGAGGCGCTGGGCGCTCTCGGCAAATTGCAAGTCACGGCGGTTATTGTCGCGGAAGTGGTAGTGTTCAATCCTGACTTTGTGAGAGGACATGAGAGAAAAGTGTCTGCATCGGTTGGTTGGCTGTGATGAGCCCCGAACCGCCCACGGGAGAAAGCTATGGCCCGATCAGCGTCCGAAGCGGCGCCTTCCGAAGTCAACTGAAATTCAAGCGTTTGGAGGTTTCCATTTTGTAATTAGAAAGGTATTTCCACACACAGACGCTTCCGTTCGCGGCCTTCGCGGTAGTGTTATTTACCTGCCAATGACGCCCGGATTCAAGACTCAAGGAGTTTTTTCTACTCAGCGTGTTACGCGTTGGGCAATTCGTACACCAAGGAGTGCTGCCGATCACCAGCCCAGCTCCCTCTCAACTGAGTTGTATTACGGAGAGCCATCATGACCATGAATCGAATACGTCAATGCGTTTTCTGCCTGATGATCCTCACTCTGGCCGTGTGTTTGGGCACAGTTGCCCTGAACGCGCAGACTTCAGGTGCAGGTGCAATTACCGGAATTGTGACTGATGTCAGCCAGGCAGTCATTTCTGGCGCTTCAGTGACCGTCACAGAAGTCGACACGGGCATCGCTCACATTTATACGACCAATTCCGCCGGCATCTACGATGCGCCTTTTCTAAAGCCCGGGCACTACAAGGTTGGCGCCACCGCTACCAACTTCGGCGCGGTGGAAGCCAGGGACCTGACCCTCCAGGTCGGTCAGACGCTCACCATCAATCTCTCTCTGCCCGTCAAGTCCGCCACCGCTACAGTGGAAGTGTCTGGCACAAATACACTGCTGGATGTGGAGCAGACCGAAGTCTCGCAAGTCGTGGACACGGCGATTATCCAGAACCTGCCGGTCAACGGCCGCAACTGGAGCGATTTTGTTCTGCTGACACCCAATGTTGTGGCCGATGGCACCTCCGGCCTGGTCAGCTTCCACGGAATCAGCGGCCTGTACAACCAGAATTACGTGGATGGCGCGAACAACAACCAGATGCTCTTCAGTGAAGCTCGCGGCCGTTCGTCGGGCGCACCGTTCGTCTACAGCCTGGATTCGATCAAGGAGTTTCAAGCCGAGGCATCGAACTACTCGGCTGAGTTCGGTCAGGCCGCAGGAGGCCAGGTCAACGCCATCACCAAGAGCGGCACCAACAACCTGCATGGCGACCTGTTCTATTACCTCCGCTATCCCAGCATGAACGCCCTCGATCCCTACAGCAAATGGAACGCGCTTTATAACAACGGCCCCGCTTTCCTGTTGACGCAACCCGTTCACCAGCAGAACGAGTTTGGTGGCAGCGTGGGCGGCCCGATCATCAAAGACAAGCTCTTCTACTTCCTCACTTACGATGGCTTCCGCAAGGTTGGCCGCGCGCTCTACTATGAGACCAACACCGTCTCACAAACTCCCTCCGGGACGTACGGCTCCACGACAGTCGTTACGCCCACCCAGTGCCCAACAACGATCTCGAGTACGCAATGCACGTCCGCAATCAATTTCCTCCTGGGCCTGCAGGGCGCACCCTCGCGATACGCCAAAGAGACGCTTCTGTTCCCGCGCGTAGACTACCAGTTGAATAGCAAGAATCTGGTCTATGCTAACTTCAACTTCGCGGATTTCGACAGCACCAACGGCTACAGCGCGAACCCGACCTATTCCAACACTTCGGCCAGCACCAACGGCCCCACCAGCTACCACGAGCGCTTCCTGATTGCGCACTGGACAAGCACGCTTTCCGACACCGCGGTAAACGATCTGCGCTTCCAATGGGGCCGCGACCTGGAGACGGCGGGCGCCAATGCTTCAGGACCAAGCATCGCTATGGGCGCAGAGACCTACGGCATGCCTAACGCGCTGCCGCGGCTTGCCGAACCGGATGAGCACCGCCTGCAGTTCACCGATGTCTTCTCCAAAGTTTGGAACAAGCACACGCTCAAGTTCGGCGGAGACATCAACCTGGTGCATGAGATTATGATCAATCTCTACCAGGGTGGCGGCCTCTACAATTACTCCGGCTCCAGCGTCACGCAGAACTTCCAGAGCTGGGCGGCGGACGCCTTCGCGGGCATGTCCGGCGATACGGACCCCTATGCCGGCTCCCACTACACCTCCTTCGTCCAGACCATCGACAAGATCAACTCGATAGCCAGCGGACAGGCCGGCGCCGACGATTTCTGGATGAAGATGTATGACGGCTTTGCCGAGGACACCTGGAAGCTGAACCGCAAGCTCACCCTGAATCTGGGGGCGCGCTATGACCTCCAACTCACGCCGCCGCCCGCCATCCCCAATACCTCTTCGGCGCTGGCGACGGAATACAACACCACCATCAAGAACGTAACCGACCGGGTTCAGCCGCGCATTGGCATCTCCTGGAACGCCCGCAAAGGAACCATTGTTCGCGGCGGTTACGGCATCTTCACCGGACTCAACCAGGGCAGCACGTACTATGCCATGCGCGTGGAAAACGGCGAGTATCAGATCAACTACAACTATAACGGTTGCGGCGCATCGTGTTCTGCCGCCGCCCCGCTTACGTTCCCCAATGTTCCATTCAACGTCACCGGGCCATCCCTGACGGGCGCCTTGTATCCCAGCGGCGGCGCGGCGCCCGCGGTCAGCGGCCCGACCTTGCTGGGAGCGCAGAGTTTCCACGGTCTGTCGCCGGCGTTTGTGCCGCCTCTGGTTCATGAGTTCAACTTGGCGGTGGAACAGGCTCTGCCCGGGAAGATGTCGCTCTCGCTTGGCTATGTGGGATCGCGGGGACTTCGTTTGCCGGTCTTCACGGATGCCAATCTGGTGGGACAGACTCCGCACGGAACCCACTCTTTCGATATCACTTATCCCAACGGAACAACCAGCCTGGTTACAGTACCCTACTACATGACAACCGACCGCATCAACACCTCTCTATCCTCCATCAACGCCGGCTTCAGCGTAGCCAATTCCTGGTACCACTCCATGGCGGTTACGGTTCGCAGGCCCTTCGATCACGGTCTCGAGGTGCTGCTGAACTACACCTGGGCCAAGGCATTGGATGACGACATGGTGTCGGGAGCTTTCGGCACCTTTTACGGCGGCAATCCTATCCTTAATCCCAACAACATCAAAGGCGAATACGGCCGCTCGATGGACATGCGCGAACGCTTTATCGGCACCGTGCTCTGGAAGCCGCTATTCTTGAGAGTAATCCGTGGATGAAGCAGGGTCTGGATGGATTTACCTTCTCTGGTACCACGACTGAATCCACTGGATTCCCGATCGTTGCCAGCATGAGCGGCACGGTTACCGGCGGCGCCGACGGCAATATCTATAGAAGGCTCGATGAACTCCGGCTCCGGCGCGGCCACTACCGGCTGTCTGCCGAAATCCAGCGAATAGCCAGCCGGGGCCCGGCATCCGCAATAGCGACTTCCGGATCACGCGCGAAATTCCAGTTTATAACAAGATGTCCATGCAGTTCATCGGCGAGGCATTCAACCTGATGAACCATGAGATTTACTCGAGCGTGAACTCGACCTTCGCCACATACTACGGCCCGACAAGCAGCAGTTGTACCGAGTCCGGCACGGTTCCTGCCGGTTCGACATTTTACGGCTGCATCAAACCGTATTCCCCTTCGTCGCCAGCCGGTGCCTTTGGGGTGAGGACGGGCACCAACAGCGTATTGTACGGGCCTCGTCAAATACAGTTATCTGCCAAGTTCAACTTCTAGAGCAGAGCGACGGGGTACTCCAAGGGCGGTAGCTTCGGCTGCCGCCCTTTTCTATTTATATGAGAGGCATACCTCCTGTATTTCGGACCTGTTTTCCACGGTTGTCCCTGTGAATGACGTGGGATATACTGAGTGCCCTTGGAAAAGAGTGCGTTTTTTGCCACGAAATATTTGCTCCCGAAGAGCGGGAAATCCGGCAACACTGAAACCGGGGGCTGATTGCAGCTTGGATTCAGGCTGTGGTTAAAGTACTAAAGTACTGATGAGATTGGAAGATGCCCGGTTGGCTGATTAGAGCCGGCGATTTTCATTTTTACGGCCAAAAGCCGGACGTGCACTGTCCTTAGCGCTTGTGTGCCAGGTTTTGGACTTTCCTCTGAGTGTGAATAAGAGAGGAGAGTTTAGTCCGGCCGCCTGTCGCGATGACACCCTAACTGCTTATGGGAGAACGTTTTGATCAGTATCAGCCCGGAGCGCGAATTCTTTGAAATGGCAGAAATTCAACCGTTTACATTGTTTTCATTTTGGCTTATTATATTCTTCTTCATGGGAAAAACCTGCTTACTTTGCGACCCATGGAGCGGCCGAGCACCCGCGAGAGATGAGAGAACCAGAGGTGCAGGGAGTCCGATATGCCCAGCGCGCTACGCGTTGCGCAAAACACTCACAAGGGGCGCTGCCTATGACCAACGCAGCGCATTCTCAACATCAGTTGCATTTTGGAGAGCCATCATGACCATGAATCGAATACGGCAGAGCGTCTTCTGCCTGTTGATCCTCACTCTGGCCGTGTGTTTGGGCACCGTTGCCCTGAACGCGCAAACGTCCACGCAAGGCTCAATCGCCGGGACAGTTACGGATCCCTCCGGAGCCGTTGTCAGCGGCGTCGCCGTCACCATCCATAACATGGGAACCAACGCCGAAATCAAGCTGAGCAGTGACACCAGCGGCTTTTTCAAGGCTCCTTTGCTAGAGCCCGGCACATATAAAGTGACGTTTGCCGCGCCTGGCTTTGCCACCTATCGCGCCGATAACGTCATTGTCCAGGTCGGCCAGGTTTCTAGCGTTGCGCCGCGCCTCACGGTCGGCGCGTCCTCGGCCTCTGTCGAGGTCGTCGAACAGGCGCCCGTGGTGAACCTCGAGTCGCCCGACTTTAGCGAATCGTTGAATGCGAGAGCTCTGCAAGAGATCCCTATCAACAACCGCCGCTGGTCCAGTCTGGCCATGACCACTCCGGGCGTCGTATCGGACGCCAACGGCTTCGGCTTGGTCGCTGTCCGTGGAATCAGCCCGATTCTCAACAACGTTGAAATCGACGGCGCCGACGACAACCAGGCATTCTTCTCTGAAGAGCGCGGGCGTACCCGTGAGGCCTATTCCACCACGGGAGCAGCGGTTCGCGAATTTGCCGTCAACACCGGCGTATACTCGGCTGAGTATGGCCGCGCCGCAGGAGGCGTCATTACTTCCGTCACCAAGAGCGGCACCAACCAACTGCACGGTCAGGCCTACTTCTGGGATCGTGAAAGCAACTGGGCAACCTACAACAATTACACCACGCTCACGACTGTGGTCGGCGGCGTCAACGTCACCAGCCATATCAAGCCTGAGGACCTGCGCAAGATTTACGGCTTTACCGTTGGTGGCCCGCTGATCAAGGACAAGCTGTTCTGGATCTATACCTACGATCAGCATTCCCGCGTCTTTCCCGTCGTAGGCGTTCCTGTGTCGCCGGCGAACTTCTACAACTTGCCCCTGACCACGTTGCCCACGGGAGCAAACTGCAACCTGACGCCGACAACCCCCGAGGCAGCGGGTAATGGGTATCTGAGTGGCGACACATCATCTACAGCAACCGAAGACAAAGAAGCTTGCACATTGGCCGCTCGCCAGGGGATCAGCTACGCTACGGCCGCTGCTGATTGGGCTTCCTTGATCGATGGTGGCAATCTAAATGGCGGCACTTCTGTATCTGACCTGGGTCTTAACTCGACCATTGGGACAGTGTCGCGCTTCGGCTACCAGGAGATCAACACGCCCAAGCTCGACTGGCAGGTCAATTCCAAGCAGCATGTGAGCGTCCTTTACCATCGCCTGCGCTGGGATTCGCCCGGCGGCGTGCAGACCGCGGCAGCGGACAACTATGCGCGGGACACGCAGGGCAACGATTTCGTCAAGCTGGACTATGGCGTGGTCAAACTCACCAGCCTCATTACCTCAAACATCGGCAATGAGCTGCTCTACCAGTATGGCCGCGAAAACAATAACGAAAGTCAGCAGCCCTACACACCTTATACGGTCGCCGACCTGACCGCAGGCGGAAACGTTCCTGAGGTTTTGGTGGCGGACTCGTCGACCGGCTGGGGGTTTGCTGCCGGCTCGCCGTATTACTCCTACCGCACCGCTTATCCCGTCGAGAAGAAGTGGCAGGTGGGAGACGTGCTCTACTGGAACAAGGGCAATCACAGCTTGAAGTTCGGCGTTGACGCGGTTCACAACTTCGATTTCCAGAACAACCTCTACGAGGGCAACGGCGAATACAGTTACCAGTACCTCGGCCCCTACTTTAACGATTTGCTCAACGAAAAGAACGGCACAGCCCTAACAAACAGCACAACCGCCACCAATTACGGCTGCGACACGAATTATTCTGAGTATGCAACCTCCGCAACGAGTACCGTAGTTTCACACTATCCCTGCTACGCGGACTTCTATCAGGGATTTGGAACTCCGACGTTCGCGCTAGCCACCATGGACACAGGAATTTTTGCCCAGGACAACTGGAAGTTCTCTCCTCGCCTGACCCTGGAACTCGGCCTGCGCTGGGACTATGAGGCCCTGCCGGCTCCCAACCCCAATTTCACTACGGCCGTCGGAACCTTCACTCCCTATCCCGGCCTGACCAACCATCCCAGCGACAAGATGAACTTCGGACCGCGCATCGGATTTTCATACGATGTATTCGGTAAAGGCAACACCGTCCTACGCGGCGGCTATGGCATGTATTACGGCCGCATCACCAATGGAAACCTGCTCGAGGTGCTGTTTGACAGCGGCAGCCCGAACGCGCAGTACACCACGACCTACTACAACGCGCCCAGCGGGTCAATTACCGAGGGCCCGGTATTCCCACAAATCGAATCAGCTACCGGCGTCGGCGCAAAGCCAAACTCCTACTTCTTCTCTCCCACACTGCGCAACCCCCAGGTGCAGGAGTTCGATCTGATGCTTCAGCAGGGAATCGGCAAGGGCACTTTCGTCCAGGCGAGCTATCTTGGAGCCCTGGGACGCGAGTTGCCCAACTACCTCAACGTCAACCTCAATCCGGCCAGCCTCACGAGCAAGACGATTACCATCTCCGATGCCTCCGGGTTAGGCCCGCTGGCGAATGGGGCGACCTTCTCGGTTCCGGTCTACACCAGCCAAGGCAACACAACCCTTTTCGGTTCAGTAGCCACAAACTTCGGCAGCATTACCGAGATGGTCAGCAATGTCAATTCGAACTACAATGCCATGGTGCTCGAGATTCTCAACCGCTCGCTGCACAGCATTCAGTTCGACGCCAACTACACCTGGTCGCACGCTCTGGATTTCTCGCAGAATGCCCTCACGGAAGGCGGAACGAACGAGTGGTACGATCCGTACACCAATCCGCGCATCAACTACGGCGACTCCGCCTACAACGTTCCCAACAGGTTCGTGGCCTATGCTCTCTATAGCGTCCCGAACCTCCATTCGACCAGTTGGGTGAAGTACGTGACGAACGACTGGAGCCTGGACGACAGCTTCCAGATACAAAACGGATTACCCTTCACATATGGCGTCAGCGGGAAGCCTAGTGGCGCCGTACAGAGCTACTGGAATGGCTCAGGAGGCTCCAACATCCTTCCCATGATCGGGTACGACACAGGGAAGTATCCGCGGCGCATGGTCGACGATTTCCGTTTGCAGAAACAGATATCCTTCGACAAGAGCCGCAATCTGCAGCTCATGTGCAATATATTCAACATTGCCAACCACCAGAACATTACCGCGCAGGGCACCACCGCCTACACGTTGTCGGGAGCCACGACGGCGACTTACCAAGGGCAGTATACGACTTCGTCGAACAACAGCCTCAGAGTGCCGAGCAACTCCAACAGCAGCGGATTCCTTTACACGCCGCGTGAAGTTGAAATCTCCGCCCGCTTCAATTTCTAAGGCGGCTTAACCCATGAGACGCGGCGGCTTCGGTCGCCGCGTTTTCTTTGCCTATCGCAATTCCGGGACTGAAGTACCGGCCTGTCCCAAGAAACCATCTCTCAAAATTTCTAAGATTCCGGCAATCGGAACGGAAATACTGCGTCCATATTAATTAAAAGATATTTGATATAATCAAAATCGTTTTCCGAATAATCGATGAATTTTGGTTTAGTTGATTCATCTTTGCACAATCTCTGTTGAAAAACAGGTACGAAGAAGAATAAAGTTGACTAACTCTTCTGTTCTAAGTTCTTGCGTTCGCTGATGTTTTTGTTCCAGAGGTACTCCCATGCTCTGTCCGAAATGCCAGTCTTCGTCCTTGTCCATCATTCCGGCCGAGATCCGGCTCTACCGCAACAGTCATCGCACCCTCAGCCATCCCCCCATGACGCCCTCGCCCGACGTTCAGGTTTGCCTCGATTGCGGCTGGTCGGAGTTCTCGATTCCGCGCTCATGGCTCTCCGCCGGATGGCTGCGCTCGATGCGGACGCAGCCTGCCCCAGCTACGGCATCTGTCGGCTCCGCGAATGTGGCCGTGCTGACCTCCTAGAGCGGTTCCGCAATTCACGTGCGCTTTCTGTCATCGTGTAGGGTGGCATTTACTTCCACCCCAGCGACGAAGCCTATCGCTGGGGACCCCGGTTGAGGAAAATGCCACTGAGGACAATGGTTCGGTGTACAGCAATTGTGAACCGCATGCCGCAAACAATTCTCTGTGCAGAAAAAAGGCCCCCAGCCGAAGCTGGAGGCCTTTTCTGTTTCTGCGTACCCAATCACAGGTGCTTCTTGCCGCACCGCAGATGTAGTGCGTATCAGTACATGCCGTCCATGCCGCCGCCGTGGCCGCCGCCGCCGGAGCAGCCTTGGGCTCCGGAATCTCGACGACCAGGGCTTCGGTGGTCAGCAGCAGTCCGGCGATCGAGGCCGCGTTCTGCAGCGCCGTGCGCGTCACCTTGGTGGGGTCGATGACGCCGGCCTTCACCAGGTCCTCGAAGACGCCGGTCGGGCGTTGTAGCCGAAGTGCTGGTCCTTGGATTCGCAGCACCTTGGCCACCACCACCGCGCCCTCTTCGCCGGCATTGGCGACGATCTGGCGCAGCGGCTCTTCGAGCGAGCGGCGAACGATCTGCGCGCCGATCTTCTCGTCGCCTTCCAGCGTCTTGATCAGCGTCGTCCACCGCCGGAATGGCGCGAACCAGGGCCACGCCGCCGCCGGGGACGATGCCTTCCTCGACCGCCGCGCGGGTGGCGTGCAGCGCATCCTCGACGCGAGCCTTCTTCTCCTTCAGCTCGGTCTCGGTGGCCGCGCCCACCTTGATGATGGCAACGCCGCCGACCAGCTTGGCCAGCCGCTCCTGCAGCTTCTCCTTGTCGTAGTCGGAGGTGGTCTTCTCGATCTGCGAGCGGATCTCCTTCACGCGGCCTTCGATCTCGCGAGGCCTTGCCGCCGCCGTCGACGATGGTGGTGTTGTCCTTGTCGATGGTGATGCGCTTGGCCTTGCCCAGGTCCTCGAGCTTCACGCCTTCCAGCTTGATGCCGAGGTCCTCGGTGATGGCCTTGCCGCCGGTCAGGATGGCAATGTCGCCCAGGATGGCCTTGCGGCGGTCGCCGAAGCCGGGAGCCTTGACGGCAGCCACGTTCAGCGTGCCGCGCAGCTTGTTCACCACCAGGGTGGCCAGCGCCTCGCCTTCCACGTCCTCGGCGATGATCAGCAGCGGCTTGCCGCCGCGCGCAACCTGCTCCAGCAGGGGCAGCAGGTCCTTCATGGCGCTGATCTTCTTCTCGTAGATCAGGATGTAGGGCTCTTCCAGAACCACTTCCAGGCGCTCGGCGTCGGTGACGAAGTAGGGGCTCAGGTAGCCGCGGTCGAACTGCATGCCGTCGACCGTCTCCAGGCCGGTGTGCATGGTCTTCGACTCTTCGATGGTGATGACGCCGTCCTTGCCCACCACCTTGACCGCCTCGGCGATGATGTCGCCGATCTCCTGGTCGCCGTTGGCGGAGATCGCGCCCACCTGGGCCACGGAACCCTCGTCGACGGGCTTGGACAGCTTGCCCAGCGCGCCGCCCTCGGTCCACTTGCCGTCCTTGTCGCGGGTGCCGATGATGGCCGTCACGGCCTTGTCGATGCCGCGCTTCAGGGCCGTCGGGTTGGCGCCGGCCGCCACCGTCTTCACGCCTTCGCGGAAGATCGCCTGGGCCAGAACGGTCGCCGTCGTGGTGCCGTCGCCGGCGACGTCGGAGGTCTTGGAGGCAACTTCCCGCACCAGCTGCGCGCCCACGTTCTCCATCGGGTCCTTCAGCTCGATCTCCTTGGCCACCGTCACGCCGTCCTTGGTGATGGTGGGCGAACCGAACTTCTTCTCGATTACGACATTGCGGCCCTTGGGGCCGAGCGTCGCCTTCACGGCGTCCGCCAGCATGTTCACGCCGCGCAGGATTGCCTGACGGGAATCTTCACCGTGCAGAATTTGCTTTGCCATTTCTGTATCTCTCCTGATTCAGGTTCAGTTGTCAGTGGTCAGATGTCAGTGATACTGTGTTCGCTGACATGCTGACTCCGTTGTCATGCTAGTCGCTAACTGCTAGAACGCGTCGAAGCTCGGCTACTGCAGCTCGACTACTTCTTCACGATGCCGAGGACTTCTTCTTCGCGCATGATCAGGAACTCTTCGCCGTCGATCTTGATCTCGGTGCCGGAGTACTTGCCGAAGAGGATCTTGTCGCCCGCCTTCACGTCCAGGGGGAAGACCTTGCCTTCGTCGTTGGACTTGCCCTTGCCCACGGCGATCACTTCGCCTTCCTGGGGCTTTTCCTTGGCGCTGTCGGGGATGATGATGCCCCCGCGGATGGTTTCGCCCTCTTCCAGACGGCGGACCAGGATGCGGTCATGGAGCGGGGTAAATGTGGTCGCTACGGATGTTGCTGCCATTGCTTCGCTTCTCCTTCACGCGCGGACAAGGGTGAGCCCGGCCGCGGGATTTGAGTGGTTATTGATAAAAACGCTGTGGAATGAGCGGGTTGGCAGCTCCTGATAGTCGGAGCAGCGAACCTAGCGAGCAGTTCTACCAACAGTGTGCTAGCACTCTCGCCTTCCAATTGCTAACGATAGGCGAGCCTAGCCAATTTTGTCAAGCTACGCTGTGAATAATCTGAGCGCATTGCACTCAGATAGTGCGACAGCTCACTCCGGCAGAGCAAATAGCGCCCTCCTATCGACAAAAACTGGCCACGGGATGCTGCCGAAACAGCGCTCCGGAGGCTGCTTTTCGCAGCCGGGGTTGAGACCATTTACAATGGTGCTTATGCGTTGCCGTTCTCATTTTCGTCTCTGTGTTGCAGTGGCCTCGCTTGGCCTGGTTCTCTCGTCGCTCGCTGCCGGCGCTCAGCAGGACGCCTCCAATCGCGGCCGCAAGTACAAGTCGCCCCCGCCCACCGCGCGCATTGAGGTCATCGTGGTGCGTGACTCCAATGGCAAGCCCATTGAGAATGCCGCTGTCATCTTCCACCCCATGGAGGGCGAAAAGGACAAGGGCAACATGGAGCTGAAGACCAACGAGGAAGGCAAGGCCATCATCGACGTTTTGCCCATCGGCGACACGGTTCGGCTGCAGATCATCGCCAAGGGGTTCCAGACATTTGGAGACGACTACAAGGTTGACAAGGCCAGGATAGCCATCGATATCCGGATGAAGCGCCCCGGCGAGCAGTACTCCATCTACAAGGATCACCCCGAGACGGCCCATGGCGGCAAAAGCCCGGATGCGGCCAAGCCGGCCCCTCCGCCTGCGGAAACAGCTCCAGCGTCAAAGGACAAGCCCGCAACTCCGCCGGACAAGCAGCCGACACGAGCCAGCCGCAGCCGAAGTAAAGGTTGCCTCGGTCTGCATCGCCTCCGAATCGATGAGGTTTTAAAGGGGTAAGGCTATCAATGACCAACCAACCCCTCCTCGGCAAATCGGCACTGGTGACCGGCGGCGCGCGGCGCGTTGGCCGCGGCATTGCGTTGGCCCTGGCGCAGGCCGGCGCGGACGTGGCCCTCACCTGTCGCAGCTCCCACGCTGAAGCCGCTGAAACCGTTCGCGAGATCGAAGACCTAGGCCGCCGCGCTTTGGCGGTCGAGTGCGATGTGCGCTCTGAGGCGTCGGTGCGTGCCGCCGTCGCTGCGCGTGGGCCGCTTTCGGACGGCTCGATCTCGTGGTGAACAATGCAGCCGTTTTTGAGTCCGCGCCGCTCGACTCGCTCACCCTCGAACAGTGGGACGCGGTCTTCGAGACCAATGCGCGCGGGCCGTTTCTGGTGGCGCGCGAGGCGTTGGCTCATCTGCGCGCTGTTCAGGGAAGGATCGTGAACATCGGCTCGCTGGGAGGGATTCACGCCTGGGCCGGCCATGCCCACTACTGCGCCTCAAAGGCCGCGCTGCACATGCTGACGCAGGCCATGGCCAAGGCCTTTGCGCCAGAGGTCAGCGTCAACTGCGTCGCGCCGGGCTGGATTGAGTTGGATGAGAGTTCCACAAGCCAAGCGGCACATTTTGCGGCCAAAACGCCCATGCGGCGCAACGGCAGCGTGGACGACGTGGCCCAGGCGGTTCTCTTCTTTGCCACGGGGCCGCACTTTGTCACCGGACAGGTTCTGGCCGTGGATGGCGGGCTGGGGCTGTAGGGGCTGTTCAAACGAGGAATCTGTTGCATCAACAGACGAGTGTGAAGTCGTCCGAACAATGACGATCAGGCGACAAACAGTAAATGAGAACTGATTTTAATGCAAATCTTTAGAACCTAAGATCTGCACGCCTACAAGTCCAGAATGTCTTTGTTCACCTTGGATACATAGTCGTATTCAGCTTTAGTCAGGAAATCGGTGTCGTACCCTTTTGGAGCTTTGGGAGCTGCGCTGGGAGCCGGAGTGTACTTTCTTAGGAAGTCCCTGCTATCTTTGTAAGCCTTAATGTCGCCGCATCCCCTGCCGTCCTTATGCAATATAGCCGTGATCTTAGTCTGGCCAGCGGGGGAAGGTTGGGGATCACATTGATGTCGTCCTGCCGGACGCCACGGCCATCGAGGAACTTCACGTCAGCAGCGCTGAGGGTGGGGGCAGATTCATCAAACAAGTCCATCAAACCCTTACCTTGTCGATTTAGACTCTCGAGTACCTTTTGCGCCAGAATGCCCATGTTCACATCATTTACGTAGTCGGATTCGGCTGATGTAAAAAAATCTTTGTCGAATCCTGCCGGTGAACTGGGTAGATCACTCGGGCGCGGAGTGTACTTTCTTAGGAAGTCCCTGGAATCTTTGAAGTCTTTGAAATCGTTGCATCCGCTGCCGTCTTTACGCAATATAGCCAGGATTTTGCCCTGGCCGGCGCTGGGAAGGTTGGGGATCACATTGATGTCGTCCTGCCGGACACCACAGCCATTGAGGAACTTCACATCGTCGGGGCTGAGAGTAAAGGCGGACTGGCTGTACAGCGCAGGGCATAACAGTATGGCGCAGAAGGCAGCGTATGGAAGAAACTTCATACAATGAATCTCCTTCATCGAAATCAACAAAAGTGTACCACTCATCAAGCGGTACGACCTGCCGATTTGAGCCTGAATTTCCAATTAACCTTTCCGGCTGCTGGAGAAGAGTCGCTTGAAAAACCTGGTTTGCGGGCCTTGGGAGCATCGTTGCCGGGGACTGCGAAGACGTTTTTCCTGGACGGGGCGGCAAATTTCTTTGCGTGGAACTTCATCGGCATTTGATCCCAAAGCCCAACAGGTTCGGGCTGCGCAGGCCATGGCGCTCCATCGACGGCGACCTGCGGATTGGTCTCGCACAGCCGGCGCGCCGTCTCCTCTCCGGCTCGTTGAGCCACATAGTTGTAGCCCTTCTTCAAATGCGGCAGCCGCCCGGTCATGTTGTGCGCGTCGCTGGCCAGAAAGTGAATCCAGTTTCGTTCCAGCAGCTCGTTAGAGAAGGCCTCTGCCATCTTGCCGAAACGGCCGTACAACGAACTGGCTGTCACCTGGACCAGGCAGCCCGAGCGCAGCCACTCGGCCAGCATCTCCGGGCGGCCCAGCACGGCCGGAATTCGTTCGGGATGGGTAATGATCAGCCGATAGCCCGTGGATTGCAGCAGGAGCGGGGCGTCGCTCATCTGCGGGGGAATCGAAGTGTTGGGGAATTCGATCAGCAGGTAGCCTTTGCCGTCGATCGAGTAGCGCAAGGGGTTGGCCGCTGCCTCCAGGACATTCTCCGCGGACATGTGGAAGTCGCAGGCCAGGCTCAATTTCATCCGTCCGTGCAATAGCTCGCGCAACTCCGCGTAACGCTCCTCGATGAGCGGGGCCTTATAGGGATATCGCTCGCTGGCGTGCGGAGTGCAAACAATGTGGGTGATTCCGTCCGCCGCGGCCTCACGCGCCATGGCGAGAGAGGTGTTCAGGTCGGGTGCACCGTCGTCGATTCCGTAGAGCAGATGATGATGAATGTCAATCATTCTGTGCAGGTGCTGCGAGCGCTGTTCAGACCGGGAAAGACCAGGACTATGAAATTCATGCCCTTAGAGTATCAGCTTGGCGGGAGCGGCAAACCGGCAAAGTCGCCTCAGACCGGAGCCGCTCGACCCCCGGCAAAGAGGCTGCGGCGTCTTCTGGCCATGTGATTTGCCAAGCGTTGCCAATGATATACTCACAAGGTCAGGCGCGTGCCGCGCGCCATCTTTCTCAACTACTGAGGTTCTCATGTCCGGCCATTCAAAATGGGCCACAATCAAGCACAAGAAGGGCGCGCTGGATGCCAAGCGCGGCAAGATATTTACCCGCCTGCTGAAGGAAATCGCGGTGGCCGCCAAGGGCGGCGGCAACCCTGACACCAATGCCCGGCTGCGAACTGCCGTTCTGGCGGCCAAAGCCGAGAATATGCCTGCCGACAACATCAAACGCGCAATTCAGCGCGGCACCGGTGAACTGGAAGGACTCAGCTACGAAGAGATCACATTCGAAGGCTACGGTCCCGGCGGCGTGGCGATCATCGTCGATGTGACTACTGATAACCGCAATCGCGCGGTGAGCGAGATCCGGCACGCCTTCTCGAAAAACGGCGGCAACCTCGGCGAGACCGGCTCGGTTCGATTCATGTTCCACAAGAAGGGGCTTATCGCTATCGAAAAGGACGCGGCCACTGAGGAGCAGTTGATGGACATCGTGCTTGAACATGGCGGCGAAGACCTGAACGACGAAGGCGACACCTGGGAGATTGTCTCCGATCCAGCTGACCACGAGGCTGTTGCCGCGGCCGTCAAGTCTGCCGGAATCCCCACGGTGATGTGCGAAGTGACCATGGTTGCCTCTACTTACACCAAGCTGGAAGGAAAAGAGGCGAGCCAGATGATTCGCCTGCTTGAGGTATTGGAAGACTGCGACGACACGCAGAATGTATATTCGAACTTCGACATGGACGCCGCTCAAATGGAAGCGACGGCCGGTTAGCCGAACGCCAGAAGGCGTTCTCTGGGCCGCCCGGTTGTGGCGGCCTTTTTATGGAGATTCAGAAGTCCTCATTCAGGGAGGGAAGAACGTTGAATCGAATCGCAAAGTTTTTCGTCATTGTCTTGATGGCGATGTCCCTTACGGCAGGAACAAGCATCGCTGCAGCCCAAACTTTGGACGGCGCCACAACCGCCGCCGGATCTGCAGCAGCCAGCCCTGTCGCTCAGGTTCGCAACGCCAAGAGCTGGGAGTACGGCCCGTTTTTCAACTACGGAAATGGCGTCGGCGACCGCTCGTCGATTCAAGTTTCTTTCGGCCGGCTTTCAGTTGGGCAAGCCAATTACGCCGGTTCTTCATGCCGGCATTTTCACCGGCCAGTTCGAGTTTGGCGGCAACATCATGCCGCTATGGCAGTCCTACACTCCGGCTCCGCATACGGCGACCTACACCTGTATTGTGTCGGGGGTGCCTGTCAGTTGCGTTCTGCCGGTTGCCGGCGGCACATATACGGGCGTCAGCCTCACCCCTGTCATCTTCCGCTGGAACTTCCTTACGAAATCGCGGCGGATTCAGCCCTGGTTCCAGGGCGCGGGCGGGCTCATCTACACGACACGCCAGTTTCCGCCGAGCTATTCGAGTGCGCCGAGGTTTTCCGTCGATGGCAGTACCAGTGTGTGGAACTTTTCGCCGCAGGGCGGCGTGGGCTTCCACTACTTCACCCGCGCCAAGCGATCGATCGACGTGGGAGTGAACGCCGTGCATATCTCCTCGGCCTCGCTAGGGGACCGCAACCCCGGCGTCAATGCCAGCATCCAGGTGCAGGTGGGCTACACCTTCTGGAAGTGATTGGCTTTGGTGTGTCAATGGCACGGTTGAAGCGGCGCGCTTTTAATGCTGGGCGAAAGGAAACATGAGCGGACCGGTAGTCGAGTGCGTTCCAAACTTTTCCGAGGGCAAGGATGCCCGGCGTGTCGAAGCCATCGTGGCCGCGATGCGCGTCGAGGGAGCGTATCTGCTTGATTGGTCCATGGACTCAGCCCACAACCGCTCCGTAGTGACCGTCGCCGGCGAACCGGCGGCGGTGATCGAGTCCGCGGTGCGTGGCGCCGGCAAGGCTGCCGAGCTTATCGACCTGACCCGCCAGCAGGGGGTACACCCCCGCATCGGCGCGGCCGATGTGATTCCATTTGTGCCTATCTCCGGCATCAAGCTGGAACAATGCGCCTTGCTGGCCCGCCAGGCAGGCCTGGAAATCTGGCGCCGCTTAAATGTGCCGGTCTTTTTTTACGGAGCAGCGGCCGCCCGGCCCGACCGCGCCAACCTCGAAGAGGTGCGCCGCGGCCAGTTCGAAGGGTTGCGCGAGGCCGTCGCCAAGGATTCGTCGCGCCGCCCCGACATCGGCGGCCCAAGCCTCCATCCCACCGCCGGCGCCTGCGCTGTGGGCGCCCGCAAGTTCCTGGTGGCCTATAACATCTACTTCGATTCGACCGACGTTGCCATGGTGCGCGCCATTGCTCGAGAGGTTCACGCCGCTTCCGGCGGCCTCAAGGGCGTAAAGGCGATGGGAGTTCTGGTTCACGGCCGCGCGCAACTCACAATGAACATCACCGACTTCGAGGTCACGCCCCTCTCTCAGGTCTTTCACACTGTCTCGGCTCTGGCCCTGCGCCACAAGGCCGCGCCTGTCGAGGGCGAAGTCATCGGTCTGATTCCCGAGGCTGCCTGTGAGCGGGATAGCGAATGGATGCGTCAATTAATTGGGTTCGATCCGCAGACCAAGATCCTGGAGCGCCGCCTTGCGGCTCCTATGGCCTGGCCGGAAGAGGGATGAGCGCTTGGAAGGCGCATCGGACGCAGCATAGAGCATTTTCACAGTTCCTAGGGTTTATTTCGTGGTTTCCCACCCATTTCACAAGAACGTGAAATGGATGGGGCACGGAACTTCCTTACACTATCAGTGAAAATGCCTAACGGGTAAAATGGAATGGAACGGCGTTATTGGCCATCGAGCGCGGGATGCACGGGCTTTGAAGCCATCTTTCGCTCATGGATTCAATAACTTCCGCAACTGTGGAGGATGATTTGTTGAAGGTTTTTCTGAGAGTTGCAATTCCGGCTATCTTGCTTGCCGCGGCCGCTTCGGCGCCGGCGGCGCAGTTGTCTACCGATGCGCGCACGGCCATTCCGCATGATGTGCAGCAGTTGGTGGTTATCGACTACCACGCCATGGAGAACTCAACCTCGGCCATGGATCTGCGCGACCGCGTCATGCCGCCCGGGCTCAAGCGTTTTGAAGATGCGCTGCAGAAGTCCGGCCTGAACGAGAACCACGATGTCGAGCAGTTGGCCTTTGCCCTCTTCCGTCCCAAGAGTTCCGGCGAACAACTGGACACCGTCGGCATCGCCCAGGGCCAGTTCTCCGTGCAGGACATTCTGGCCAACTTCCGCAAGCAGAAGCTGAAGGCCACCCTGGTGCGCACCAACAAGGTCTATCCGCTGGCCAAGACCGGCATGGTGATCTGCTTCGTCGATCCCTCCACCATGGTCTTTGGCGACGCCGATGCAGTCGCCAAGGCTCTCGATGCCCGCGATGGCGTGGCGCCCAGCCTGCTCACCAACGGGCCCATGATGGACGCCATGAAGACCGTTGACTCCGAGCCCCTGTGGAGCATCCTCGACCAGAAGGGCACCCAGACGATGATGAAGCAGGTGCTGGGCGAGGCCGGTTCGCTCACCGACTTCGAAACCGTGCGCAAGCGCCTGGAGGCCTCCTGGTACTCGATGAACTTCCAGCACGGCGTCAAGTTCGACCTCACCATCTCCACCGGCGACACCTTTGCCGCGGCCACACTCTCTTCACTCTTGACGGCCGCGCTGACGTTGCGCAAAATGAGCGGCTCGGACGCCGAGAAACAGGCGTTGAGCGCCACCTCGATCGCCTCCAACTCCGGGCGTCTGACAATCTATTTCGCCACCTCCGATGCGCAGTTCAGCAGCCTCTTGCAATCCCCGCTCTTCCAGGGCATGGTGCACTAGGTCTCTGACCGCGTGAATTAGTTCCTTTGGGTTTTGTGGTTTCCCACCCATTCCGCTGGAAAGCGCGGAATGGATGGGGCACATGGTACAACTTCAAGCGGTCAGAGACCAGAGCGGTTCCACATTAGGGCTTTGGAGTTAATTGGGGATGAAACTCAGCCTTGCCTTCGGGCAGGAGCACGATCTCCAGTCGGCCCTCCTGCCGCTCGGCAAGCGCGGGGCCGCTTATCGGTTGCACCTGGTGGTTGGTGCTGTCGGTGTACTGCACAGTCACCGGGCCATTGCCGCGCACCTGAATGCGATAGCGTAAGATCTGGCTCGCCGCCAGGCTATTGGCTCCGAAACTGGCGCTCGGATAATCCACCTCGAGCAGGTGAATCACGCCGCCAGTGCGATTTTCGACTGTAATTTCAATGTGGGTACGAATGGCAGCCGGCCACCCAAAGCAACATCGACGCCAGCACTGCGGCAATAATTCCTTTGCGCAAGCCTATCCAAGACTTCATTCCGAACTCCTGTCCGCTTCTACAGCGCCATCGGTTGGGGTCTGAGCAGCCAGCTTTTTTTCTACCCGGTCCAGCCGCTTGAGCAACTCCGGCAATCGCTGGAAGATGGTTACCGCCCGCAGCCAGACGCGGTTGTCGAAGCCCGGCGATCCGGAGATGGTTTTGCCAGCTGGTATGTCGTGCGAGATGCCGCTCTGCGCGGTCAGAATCACTCCGTCGCCCACGGTGCAGTGTCCAGCCACTGCGGCCTGCCCGGCCAGGATGACGTTGTTGCCAACATCCGACGAGCCGGCCAATCCAACCTGCCCGCAAAGCAGCGTGTTCTCACCGACGTGTGAACCGTGCCCGATCTGAACCAGATTATCGATCTTGGTTCCATCGCCAATGCGCGTCTCGCCCACCGTCGCCCGGTCGATACAGGCGTTGGCCTGCACGTCTACCCGGTTGCCCAGCCTCACCGGCCCCGACTGAGGAATCTTCTCCCAGTGGCCGGCCTCGTTTTTGGCGAACCCGAAGCCGTCCGCGCCGATGATGACGCCATTCTCGAGGGTCACGTGGTCGCCCAGGATGCAGTTCTCACGCACCACGGCATGAGCGTGAGCGAAGAAATGGCTGCCGGTCTCGACGCCCGGATAGAGCACCACGTGGGGCAGCAGCGTGGCCTGTGCGCCCAGCTTTACTCCGGGGCCAATCACAACGTAAGCGCCGATGTGCGCCCCCTCGCCGATGACCGCCGTAGGATCGATCACCGCTGTCGGATGGATTCCGGGCGCGTAAACCGGCGGCTGATAAAAGAAGCCCAGCGCGCGGGAGAAGGCCAGGTAGGGGTTCTTGATGCGCAGCGTCGCCGCTTCAATCTCCGGGAACTCCGGCTCGACCAGCACGGCGGCGGCCCTGGTCTTGCGCGCGAGGCCCGCGTACTTGGGATTGGCCACGAAGGTTACCTCCGTCGGCCTGGCCTCCTCAATCCCTTTTACGCCAGTAACTTCCAGCTCCGCGTCTCCGCGCAGCTCCGCGCCCAGCTTCTTTGCCAACTCGCCTAACTTCATGGCAAGAATTGTACCGGAATAGATGCGGCAGCGGCTGTGTACTCAACCAGTGACACACGAATCAAGTTCACCTATGTCCCATCCGGCTCCTGCGGAAACAGCTCCGGCTGCTCTATTGCTCTTTGGGAGGCCTGGGTACGTTTGCGGCCTGCGGCGCCAATCCGGCCCACGACCTCGAGGGTCTGAATAGCCTGCCGCGGCACGTAAATCCTTTGCGTATTCGAGCGCGTGTCCGGCGGGGTGAGCAACAGCCCTACGCCTTCCACCAGCGAGCGGTCGTTCGCCGCCAGACCCTCCAGCACCTCGCCGTCGGTCAGTATCATGCGCAGCCACAGGCCGGGAGTCCGCGGCCGGATGGCAAACCGTTTGTGGAGCAGCCGCTCGGGGTTCGTCTGATCAGCGGAAGCGGCAGGGAAGTCGCGTACGTAGCAGACCCACTTGACCTGCTCCCAGCCGATCCGCAGCACCTTGCCGGTCAGGTCCAGTATCTCCAGCTCCGCCGCATTCTGGCCAAAGCCGGCCCCCGCGTAGCCTGCGCACCAGTCCCGTGAGAACTTGCGTACGATGACAGGTTTGCGCTGTGAGGCCATCGCTTTGGATTGTCGCACGAACCGGGGCCCCCACGGATAGGTCTTTGTCCGTGGGGTGGAGAACCGGGGTCCCCACGGACAGGTCTTTGTCTGTGGGGTGGAATGGCGACTGGGAGGAAAAAGCCGCAAATTCAGTGCACTGTAGCCTAGCCAAACGGACCGACTTGTGTTAAAGTACGGTTTGCAACCAATGCCAAACCGTGCTGTAAGAGCAACAGCATCAGAGACTTGGCTGAGAAAAACAGAAAGCGGAAGCAGGAAACAGAATGCCCGACTATATCTATCTTCTGGAAAACCGGTTGTCGGCTGACCAGCAGAGCGCCCTGCGCCATTTGCGCGAGGTTGCCCGCGAGGCCGGCACAATCCTATTTCTCACCGGGGACGCGGTGCGCGACCTGACCAGTGGCCACGCCGTCCGCGAGCTTGAAGTGGCGGTACATGGAAATGCACTCAAGCTCAAGAGACCAATTGAGAAACTCGGCGGCAAAGTGTGGGGCGAAGATGAGGCCTCCCGTGCTCTATACCTGTGTTTTCCGGGAACGGTTCGCGTTGATCTCGTCAGTACGCACAGGGTCGAGATTCCCAAGCCCGGCAAGATTATCTATCACCCCGCTTCCATTCAGGAGGACCTCCGCCGCCGCGATTTCACGGTCAACGCCATGGCTATCTCTCTCAATGAAGGATCGTTCGGACTGCTGATGGACCCCATGAACGGCGCCGCGGACATCGAGTTCCGAACCCTGCGCCTGGTCTCCAATTACGGTTTCCTGGAAGAGCCATCACTGCTGATTCGCGCCACGCGCTACATGGCGCGCCTGGGCTGGGAGATGGACCCCAAGACCCGCACCCGTTACTTGAACGCCAGGGAAGAAGGCGTCATCGAGCGCCTTTCCGCTCAGGCCAGAAGGCGGGAACTGGAGCAGATCGGCCACGAAGAAGAGGGGTTAAAGGTTTTGCAGGCGCTCGAAGCCGAGGGCTGGATGAAGGTTCTGTTCCCGGCCTGGACGCCCGCCAAGGCTGACGTGGCAGGACTGACTGTCCTGCACGATCTGGCCGTCGAGCTGCTTCTGCAAGGGGTTCATGCCGATATGTCGGCGGCGCAGATGCGGTTGCTGACCTCCGGACTGGACCGCAGGGAGCTGGCCGCTCTCAAGAAGCAGATGCTTCGCCCGGGCTTCGTCGAGGAGTGGAGCAGCCTGGATGCGCTGGCTGCGGGATTTGCCAAGGCGCTGCTCTCCAAGTACAATTCCATCCCTTCGGCCGGCTTCAAGCTCTTCACGAGCTATGACCCGGAAGCGGTTCTCTGGCTTGGGTTTATCAGTAAGGATGCGGCCGTAAAGGAGCGCTTCAACCTGTTTCTCAAAGTCTGGCCCGAAGCCCGCCAGCGCATCCCCTACGCCCTGATGCAGGAGATGCGCATCACAGCCGAACTGCCCACATACCGCGAGATCGTGCAGACCGTCTTTCTGGAGCTGCTCGATGGCAAACTGGCCACGCCGGAAGAGGCCCGCGTCTTTCTTGAGCCTCATTCGCCACCCGCTCCGCCGCCTCAGGTTACCATCAAGCGGCCGCGCGCCAAGCGTGGAGCCGAGGCTAAGCTGAAAGGGGACTCTTTTGACGAGGAGCCCGAGGACCACCTGGACGACGATGAGGATCTGGACGATATCGTCGTAACCGACGATGACCTTGATCTGGGCCTACACCTTCCCAAGGTCGAACTGGACCTCGACCTCGCAGAGGAATCCGCAACCGCTAACGGCGAAGACGAGGAAGAGGAAGAAGACGGGAAACCGAAACCTGCTCACAAACCGGTTCTGGTGAAGGGCGTTCCCAAGCCGCCGGCCCAACCCAAGCAGGCCAAGCCGGTTCCGCCGCCCACGACTGCGCCCAAGCTGGAAAAGGCAGAGAAGCCCCAGCCAGCTCCCAAGCTCAAGGTGGAACCAAAGCCGGAATCCAAGCCTGCGTCGGCGCCCCCGGCAAAGCCTGCCTTAACCGCACCCAAGCCACGAGCGGCCTCCGCTAGTCCCAAGTCCAAGCCCACACCGGCCAAGACTGCTCCTGCGCAAGCCAGGAAGCCAGTTCCGAAGGCAAAACCCGCGGCAAAGAAGGCAAAGGTAAAGCTGCCGGCCAAGACTTCGGCGAAGGCTCCCGCCAAGACTGCAGCCAAGACGCCAGTCAAGGCCAAGGCCAAAGTTGCTGCAAAGCCGCCAGTCAAGGCCAAGGCCAAAGTTGCTGCAAAGCCGCCGGTCAAAGTCAAGGCTAAGGCCAAGGCCCCGGCTCCCAAGTCCGCGCCTGCCAAGAAGAAACCTGTTCCTGCTCCCAGGTCCAAGCCGGCCAAGGCAGCCAAGCCGGCAGTCAAGAAGGCCGCTCCCAAGCCGGCAAAGAAGCGTTAGGCGCTACGCTGAATCGAGTCCTTCGTGGTATCTTCAGGACACTCTGGAGGATTCACGATGCATCGTTTGCTTCCTCGCGCCCTGTCTGTGTGCCTGCTCTTTCTGTTCGCGGTTGCCGTGGCCACTCCTGTACGCGCGGCCGGCCAGCCGGCCAACCCAGACTCACAGAAAAGCGCCCAGCCGGGCTATCGTTTTGAGCGCGGTGGCTGGACCTATGTCCACCTTGAGGGCACTCCCTCCCAGATCGGTTTCCAGCACGGCAGCTTGCTCTCCGCCGAAATCGCGGACATGGTCCGGGTCAGCCAGCTCGTAAACACACACCAGACCAAACGCAGCTGGGAGTTCTTCCGCGAGTCGGGGCGCAAAATGCTCTGGCCGCACATCGACCCCGAATACCGGCAGGAACTGGAAGGCATCGCCAAGGGGGTCCAGTCCAGGGGCGTGAAGCTCGACGTCTGGGACATAGTGGCCCTGAATGGCGGCATTGAGCTGCCCCAGTACTATGTGCCATGGCTAGATAAACAAGAGAACGCCAAACGTCAGCACGCCTTAAACGTCCCCGTCATCCTGCCCGAGGGCCGCTGCTCGGCCTTCATCGCCACCGGCAGCTACACCAAAGGCGGCAAGATTGTCATCGCCCACAACAACTGGTCCGGCTACGCCGACGGCGCCCGCTGGACGGTCATCTTCGACATCCAGCCCAGCAAGGGAATGGGCCACCGCATCCTCATGGACGGCATCCCCGGCATCATCACGAGCCAGGACGATTTCGGAGTCAACGATGCCGGCCTGCTCATCACCGAGACCACCATCACCCAATTCGAGGGCTGGAACCCTGACGGCAAGCCGGAGTTTGTACGCTCCCGCAAGGCGCTTCAGTATGCAGGCTCGATCGACGAGTACGTCGACCTCATCAAGCAAGGCAACAACGGCGGCTACGCCAACGACTGGCTGATCGGCGACCGTAAGACCGGCGAGATCGCCTACCTCGAACTGGGCCTGAAGAACACGCCCCTCTGGCGCTCGAAGGACGGCTACTTCGTCAGCTCGAATTTTGCCCGCGACCCCGAACTCATCAAGAATGAAACCAGCGGCTTCGACCTCAACAACCTGGCCAGCTCTCCCAACGCCCGCCGCGTCACCTGGGAGAAGAAGATGGCCGAATCCAAGGGCCGCATCGATATCGAGCTGGCCGAGCAGTTCATGGCCGACCACGACGACAGCTTCACGGGCAAGAACGAAGCCGACGAGCGCTCTCTCTGCGGCCACGTGGATACAGTCAAGCGCGGCATTCCGGAGTTTGACTGGGGGCCGTATTACCCGGCCGGCTCAGTCAGCGGCAAGGTTGCCGACTCGGATCTGGCCGCAAACCTGTCGCTGATCGCCCACGCAGGCCACCCTTGCGGCGAGGACTTTCTGGCCGCGCCGTTTCTGGCCGCGCATCCTGAGTACAACTACCTCAAGCCGATCCTCAAGGACATGAAATCCGGCCCTTGGACCACTTTTGCAGCGGGTGAGAAGAAGTAAAGTCGGGAAAGCTGCTTCAATCGAGTGGACGCCTCAACCAGCGGCCGCCATAGGCTCCGCAGCCGCGGCCATCACCATCTCCCGGATCGAATTGATCACCAGGTCGGGTTGGTCAAGATGAATCCAGTGCGCGCTTTCCCGCGCAATCACCTGTTGCACGCTGTTGCCGATGCGGGCAAGACATTCGTCGGAGAGCGGCGTCGATTTTTCCGGGGTCAGCACCAGCACGGGGATGTTCTGAATCGGTTCGGCGTTGTGCATCTCCCGGACGGTGTCTGGCACGGCCTCGACGTGGCTGCGCATTCCAGCGAAGTTGCCGGGCCGCGACCAATGAGCGGCGACGATGGGCCAGACCTCCCGCGGCATCTTTCCCACCTCGTCCCTGATGCGGTTGAGCACATGCTGTCCGCCATTGCCGGCGGCTCCGGCCAAGTGCTGCGCTGTGCGGCCGGAACGCAAAAACAGCGAAGTGACGGCGAGGCGGGCCAGACCGATGTGGGCAACCGGGATTGCGAAACGAAATAACTTCTTGCCGCGATTGATCTCAGATTGCTTGCCCGGGTTCAGCGGCGGCCACTCCTCGCAACGCATTGGGTCCACGAGCACGATGCTTGTCACTTCCTCCGGATAGTTGAGCGCAAAGCGGCGCATCACCAGCCCTCCAAAGGAATGTCCGACCAGGATGTAAGGCGGTTTGATGCCTGCTCCCTCTAACAGTTGATGCAGTTCGGTGGCGATGTTCGCGGGTGTGCGCGCCGTGCGGCAAGGACTGCTCCATCCCAGTCCGCCGCGATCATAGGAGGCCGTCGAAGCAAACCGCGAGACTGTCTCCTGAACGTGAAACCAATTCAGATTGGTAGCCGCAATCCCCGCTTCAAACAGAACGGTCGGTCCGCTCGATCCCTTTTCCACGAGGTAGAGCCTGCGCCTGCCTCCGATGTCGATCCACCGGCCTTCCCTGGTGTAGCGCCGGCGGTCGAAGCACGTACCCAGGCGCTGATACACAAAGCCTGTCGCGGCCAGTGTCGCGGCCAAACCGAGAATGAAACAAAACAGGACCACGCAGTTTCCTAGAGATGCGTCAGCAGCGCGGGAAGAAGAAGGGCAACAACCTGAGCGGCGGCTTCGCTTTTGTGGATGACGATGCAAAGTTAGCGAAGCGAAAATTTGACAAAAACCAACCGCCAAAGTCCAACACCGGCGATAGCAGCCGAATCAGCCGCCGCCGTCGAACTTTGTATGGCCTCGTCTCAATGAAAGCGGGTCAGAAGCTCAAAGCCGTCATCGGACCCGCGAAAAATTTGTTACCGGCCGCGTCCGCCACCGCCGCCGCTGCCCTTGCGCGCCTGGTAGCAATCCCGGCAGAAGACCGGGCGGTCGCCACGCGGTTCAAATGGCACTGTTGTAGGCTGGCCGCAACCCGAACAAATCACAGGTGTTCCCTGTGCCGGAGCCGAACGGTAGCCGGAGCCCCCCTGATCGTTCTTCTTTGCCTGACGGCAAGTCTTGCAACGCTTTGGGGTCGAATAACCACGTTCCTGAAAGAACGTCTGATCAGCAGCGGTGAAGGTGAAGTCCTGCCCGCAATCGCTGCACGTAAGTTGCATATCTCCGGCCATGGGTCTCCTCGTGGAGATTGTACAGCCCTTATGTCGTTTGCGTACAAGGATTCTTTTGAATCGGAAAAAACTTGTGCCAGGACGGGATTTGCCGCCAGGGCATTCACCCTGGGGCGAGTCCAGCCGGAGGGCGCCATAAACCTGCTATAGCTCCCACCAATCCAGCAGCAACATACGCGGGTAATAAAGGCCGGCGAAGATGGGCGCATCTGCGCCGTGCAGGTTGCGCAGGAGTTCAGCATAGGCTTCGACCTGGGGAGCGTAGAGTTGGCGGAGCCCCGGAAGGGCCTGGGCCGGGTCCATGTTGTCGGCATGGGCGGTCTTATAGTCGATGATCCACCAGCAATCTTCTCCCTCGGCGCACGGCGCGGAACCGGCCTTGAAGACACGGTCCACGCGGACGGCGCGCAAGAGGCCTGCGACAACTCCGGCCCAGCCGGCCTCGCTGGCGGCGCCGGCGTGGGGCGAGAGGATCCACGAGCCGGTGGGGTCATGGGAGGCTTTGAGTGCAAGCTGAAGAGCCTGAGCGGCGATTTGCGCGGCCTGAAGCTGGTCTACGCCGACGGCGCGCACCTGGGCGGCGATGCTGGGTTCAAAGTGCAGAAGAGCCGAGCGGGCAGCTTCCCAATCGAGCCTCGCGCGCAGGAGGGCCAGCTCTTCGAGCAGGGTGTGGACGGCTGTGCCCAGTGCGCGGGAAAGCAGGCCGCCCTCGTGGCGGGGGTAGAGCCGGGCGGGGCCGGTGCTCATGCCGACGACGGATGGTTCCATGACGGCTTTCAAGAAGGACTCGGTTTGCTGGGGCTGGTAATCGGGCGGCAGACGGCGCAGCAGCGTGGGCCGGATAGGGGAAGGCATGACAGCCAGATTGCTCTCGCCAGAGGCGGCGATGGATTCGATCTTTGCTTCCTTGACGCCCCTCGTCCATGCATTGAAGCGCTTTTGTACCAGCTTGCGCAACACCGGCCAAGCAGTGGCAAGCAAGCTGTTAGCGGGTTCCACCAGGGTAAAATCTCCGTTTTCCTCCTTGCAGGCAGGGCGGGCGAAGAGGTGCAACTCCTCGCGGGCGCGGGTGGCGGCGACGTAGAGGATGCGCCGGGTTTCCTGCGATTCGCGCTCGCGATAGACGCGATCAACCCACTCCTTGGCCTTGCCGCGGTCGTCGCGCTTTAGCTGGAAGGGAGCTATCAGGAACTCGGTAATCTCTCCCGATTCGTCAGGCTCGGGGAGTCCGCGCTCCAGCCAGGAGAGCATCTTAATCCTGCCGCGTCCAATACGGGCTTGCAGCTCGGGGACGATGACCACCTCGAACTCCAGGCCCTTGGATTTGTGGATGGTCATCAACTGCACGCCGCAATCGCTGCCGGCCTCGGGGTCGGGCAGGGCGGTTAGCTTGTCGAGGACCGCGTCGAGGCCGGGGCCGAGCAGATCCGGTTCGCCGCCAGGAAGACAATCAAGGCAGCTCCAGAGAAGGTTGAGGTTGGCGCGGGCGGTTTGATCCACACATGCCTGACCGCCCAGCAGCAGCCAGACTTTCTCAAGCCAGGTTCCCAGCGAGGCCGTGGGTTGGGCGGCGCGAAGAGCTGGCGCCGAAGCAAGTGTGTCGAGTACCCGCCCGGCTGCCAGACGACCGGCTTCGCTGAGAAGCGTCCGCCGCTCGGCAATCAACTCCGGCAAAGGACGAGGACGAGACTGAGGATCGTCATTGCCGGCCAGGAGGTGCAGGTCGTCGAGCGAAAGGCCGCACCAGGGGGCGCGCAAGACGCCCAGCCAGGCAACGCGGTCCTGAGGATTGAGCAGGGCGCGGGCCAAGGCAAGGGCGTCGAGGATTTCGGGGCGGGCTGAGAGCTGTTCGAGTTCGACGGCGCGGAAGGGGATCGTTTGCCTGTTCTCTCGCCGGGCCTCTTCGTTGGCTTTGCGCAGGGCCAGGGCGATGGGGACGAGGTGGTTTTTGGCGCGGCCCAGGACTGCGATGCGGTATTTCTCCCGGTTTGCCTTAGCCTGTTTGATGCGATCGGTGTAGTTGCCAATCAGGGCGACGATCTCCTCGATCTGCGCTTCGCGGGTGGCATCGTTTTGATGCGAGGCCTGGGGATCGGCGGATTTGCCGCGCTTTGTCCGGTCCACGAATTCAAGATGCAGCTGAAATCGTGGGTACGTGAAGCTTGCCCGGTGGCCTTGCTCTTCGTTGCGCGCAGGATCAGCAGACGAAAAGGTGACGTCGCTGCCATCGTTGATTTCGAAGACCTTTCCAAGGCCATAGTTGAGCCGTTTGACCAGGGTGCGCGCGGAGCGGAAGTTGGCCTTGAGGGGAACGAAGTCAAAGAGCAATGGTCGGTCGTGGGGGATTTCGAGACCAAGGGCTTTCACGCGCGGAAAGAGCTCCGCGTCGGCGTCACGAAAGAAGTAGATGGACTGCATGGGGTCGCCGACCACAAAGCAGGTGCGGCCCACTCGCTCAGGCCAGGCGGCAATAAGACTGGAGAGCAACTGATGCTGGCGGCGGCTGGTGTCCTGGAACTCATCGACCAGCAGGTGGCGGATGCCGTCGGATACGGCCAGTGCCGCGTCGGTGGGCAGGCCATCGTCGCCTTTGAGCACGCGCTGGGCTATCTGCGCAACCTCGATGAAGTCCACGGCTCCGGCCTCGGCAAAGGCGATTTGCAGTTCGCCCGCCGCCTCGCGCAGCAGCCTGAAGCAGGCCTTCACGATCTCCCATTCTTCTTCGGTGTAGCGGACGGAAGGCAGGGTGCGAACGGCGGCGAGCGAGGCTTCGAGACCAGGGACGGTGGCCAGAGCGGCAATCAGTGAGGCGAACCGGGCTTTGCCGGCGCGACCACGGTGGGTGGGCGGGAAACCGTCCGTTGCTTTCAAGCCTTTCTCCGAGCGCCAGGTTCCTTTCTGCGTTAGCAGGAAATCGGAAAGCGAAGAGAGGAGATCTTGGGCAGATTCGAGTCCGTCCGAGAATGGCGCGGAGGGGATTTCTGTAGATTCAGCCAACTGCCAAGGCGAGTTGGCGCCCGGCTCTTCGCAGGCAAACCGCGCCAGCCCCAGCGCTTCGTCGCGCGCGCCGGGAACCTGGTCGAGAAGCTGGCTCAGCTTGATGAGCGCGGTACGCACGCAAATTGCAAAGGGCCGTTCCAGCCGCTCGCGGAGCGCCTCCCAATCCTTCTCGCGTTCGAGGACGAAATCGTGCATCCAGCGGTCGCGACTGCCGAGCATCTCGATCAGCAGCACTTCCATCTCCTGCCAGCCGTTGTCGCGCCACAGCAATAACTTCTCAATGGCCGCGCCCAGTTCCGAGTCACTTTGGTCGATTTTCCGGAGGGTTTCACGGGCTGCGCGACGATAGAGTTCGTCAGGCTGCTCGGCAATGTTCAGGCCGCCTCCGAAGCCGGAGAGCAGCGGCTGCTGCAAGGCCAGTTCGCGGCAGAACGAGTCGATAGTGCGGACGCGAAGCTGGGCGGGCAGGTCGAGCAGCTTCCAGCCGAGTGCCTGAGAGTGTTCCAGGGCGCGATGAGCCAGGGCGTTCATTGAAAACTCATCAGCGTCCAGAGCATGGATGGTGGCGGCCTTTTCCAGTTCAGCAAGGATGCGGTGACGCATCTCGGCGGCGGCGGCGTTGGTGAAGGTAATGGCGACTACCTCGCCGGGCTCATCCACTTCGCCCAGCAGACGGAGAAAGCGGCGGGCCAGCAGGTCGGTCTTGCCTGAGCCGGCGGGGGCCTGCACGAGAATGGATTGGGCGGGGTCGAGGGCGCGCTGCCGCTCAATCTGATCGGGAGGCGGGGATTGGGTCACGGGCTTACTCATCGCCAGCCTCCTCGCTTTCCGGCTCGTCCACTTCTTCCGGCGGCTCCTCGTGCTCTTGAATGCGGCAGAGGGTTTGCAGGCCGCAGCGCTCGCAGGTCTTGGGGTACTCGCGCGGGTCTACTTCGGCGCGTCCGCCGAGAAAATCTCTGGCTAGCTGTTCGATGCAGATGCGCCATTTTTGGAGTTGTTCGACGGTAAGCTTGTTCTTCGCGAGGGAACTTGTTCCCTTGAGGCTGTCAAAGAGAGTCGCCGCAGGTTCGAAGACCTGCCCGACAAAATCCTGATCTCCGGCGCGCACCTTGGCGAAGACCAGCCCGCCCAGCACTTCACGCTCGCGGTCAAGCGCAAAGCCCGCATAGAGCGGAAGTTGCACGTCTCCGGGCCGTGGCGTCTCCCACGCGTTAGGCGAGACGGCGCCGGATTTGTAGTCGATAACCAGCATGGAGCCGTCGATAAGGCGGTCAATGCGGTCCAGGCGGAGGTCCAGGGTTAGTCCGTCGATGTGAATGGTGCGCTTGACCTCGGTGTCAGCGACCACAAATGTGACGCGGGTAGCCTCGTATTCCAGCCACTCGGTGACCAGCTCGGTCAGCCGCTGTTCTTCCAGCTCCAGATAGCGGCGGGGCATCAGTTCGCGCTGATGTGGACGCAGCTCCCGCGCCAGCGCGCGCTGGACGTGGCCCGCAACGAAGGCAGGCAGGTCGGTCAGATTCTGGAGTTCGGTGAGGGTGCGAATGCCGTCGGGCGGACCAGCCCATATAGAGTGGAGCACGGTGTGAAGCAGGTTGCCGCGCTGATTGGCGGTCAGGCCAGCCTCAGCTGATTCCCAGCCTTGCGCGACGAGGCGCGCGGTGGCGAAGGCCTTGAAGGGACACTGCGACTGCGCGGTGAGAACGTCGACGCCGCCCGCTACCTTGCCCGGAGGGAAGGAGATGCGGCTGCGGTCCTGGAACGAGACGGTAAGCGGACCCAGGCTTGATGGCGCTTTCAGATCCGGCGTTAACTCCTGCGCCTCTCCGGCAAGTTGGACAATCAGGCGCGAAGGGCGGGCCTCGGCTGTCTCGTTTTGTTTCGCATAGCTGAAGTGGGCTTGCGCGCCGGCGGACAGAAGACGGTTGGTAATTGCTTCGGCCAGCTCCCAATCAAGCAGGGGAGTGGCGTGGGGCATTTTGGTCTCGCGTTGAACCTCAATGGGCAGCAGCGGATGCGCCGAGCCGCCCGCGGGCCAGGCGTCTTCGTCGGCTCCCAGGAACCAGACGGCGTCGGCGGCGAGGCCAGCCGACTCGGCGGGACCGGCGATCTGAATGGGTGCGTTGCGGGACTCAGGAGCGAAAAGGGTTTCGTCCAGAGTACGGCCCAGTTGGGAGAGGAAATCCGACCAGCTGATGCGGCGGCCATCGAAGCCCAGCGAGCCGCAGCTCTCCACGGTCTGCTGCCAGCGGCGAACGGCCTGGTACTCGGCGCTGGAGAGCGAGCGGGCGGCGGTAAAGTGGAGATCGTCCAGCAGACGGGGAACCAGCTCCGCCCAGGCGAGAGGACTTTGTGGGCGGCGCGCGAAATCCGCCAAAAGGCGTTGGGCTGCGCTGATGCGCTCGACCCAAGGGGTTGGAAGCAGCTCCGAGGCGCACCGCTGGCCGAGGAAGGCTGCCAGGGTCCAATGAGTTCGTTCGAGGCTGAAGCGGCGCAGGGCGCGCATATAGGCAACAAGCGCGGCAGACTCCTGAGGGTTGTTGGCGGCGTGGCCGGTGGAAAGCAACCAGTCGAGTTCCTGTTCGGCAAGCGAACTGTCGAGCCAGCGCAGCAGAAGGTGCGCCGCCCGGGCCAGCGCAACCTGACTGAGCGGGATTCCGAGCGAGAACTCAAAGGTTGGGGCCGCGGCCGTGCCGGTGTGCCGGAGGAACGCGCGCTCGATCTCGCCACGGCGCGCGCTGGCGGCCTGGGCGACGACCAGCAGACGAGCGTTGGGGTTGGCGGCGAGCTGGCGGCCACACCAGATTGCGCAGGCGGCGAGTTCGGCCTGGGCGTCGGAGGCGGCATGGAAATGGATTTCGCCGGCAGGCTCGCCACTGAGAGTTTCGTGCCACTCGCCCCAGGCGTCGAAGAGGCTGCGCTGCACGGGCAGGATACGATCAAATCCGGCCAGGAGCAGCGGAGGACGTTCGGTTGAGTCCGTTTCGAGCAGCGAAATCAGCTCATACGGCAGACGGCCTGGGCTGAGCAGGTTGCCGGAGCGGCAGACTTCGTCAAAGGCCGTAAGCCAACCGCTGAAGGCCGCCGCGTCCTGCTGCCAGGCGGCGCGGGTTGACGGGCGCAGGAACATGGGCGCATACGAACAAAGCAGTTCGTGAGCCTCCATGGCCAGGGCAGCAAGGCGATGGCGAGGACCATCGAGGAGTGTGGCCAGAGACTGGTCCTTGCCGGCGATGCCCACCCAGAGAGCCTCTTCCTGCGCGGGATTGAGCAGAAGGTGGGCATTATTGCCGCGCTTGTTCCAGGCGGCACAGGCAAAACTCTTCCAATCAGTGATGTTGGGCGCGGGCCATGCGGCGAGACCCTCGGCCATGCGGGCACGATGGAAGGCGGCGGCAAGGGCGCGCGCGGCTCGGTCGCTGGCTGTGACCACCAAGCCGCCCTCGCGCAGCCACGCATCGATCTCAATTGCTGCCGAGGCTCCCATTCCAGCTTTATACTCCGTCCGGCCAAGGGAGTGCTATCTGAGGCCGACGGCCAAATTGCGAAACCTTTCAGGATAGGCACTGGAGTGCGTGTTGCCGAAGTTGAGTCCATGATGAACGAGGTTCGACAACGCGTGCGGCGGCGGCGGAGGCAGCGTAAGGCGCAGATAATCGAAGGTGTGGAGACCACGCATAATCTATCGCTGTTGAAGGACTACCAAGCCTATCTGAGCGTGGAAAAAGGTCTGCGGCCGTTGACCTGCGAGGCCTATGACGGCGACTTGAAGACCTTTGCCGAGTTCATCGAAGAGCGGAACGGCGTGCTATTGACGGCGGCGCAGCAGGATGTGGCGGCTTTTCTCGAGCATCTGCGCGGCCACGGCATCGACCAGCGTTCGGCGGCGCGCAAGCTGAGCTGTCTGCGCGGTTTTTACAAGTGGCTCTTGTTGGACAGGCGCATTCATCACGACCCTACCGTAAAGATCGAGTCACCCAAAGCGTGGAAAGTGCTGCCCAAGTCGCTGGCTGAACCGGAGGTGGCGGAGATGCTGGAGCGGGCTTGCCTGAACGCCGAGCATCCGCAAGCGCGAGCCACGGCCTTGCGCGACCGGGCGATTCTGGAGCTGCTCTACGCAGGCGGGTTGCGCGTCTCTGAGTTAACGGCATTGTCAACGAGCGACCTGGCGCTGGACCTGGGGCGTGTGCAGGTGCGCGGCAAGGGCGACAAGGAGCGCATTGTGCCGCTGGGGCGAGCCGCTCTGGAGGCCCTGGAGATTTATCTAATGCTGGGACGGCCGCATCTGGCTCGCATCAGCTCGGCGCGCAAGGCTCATGCGGCAAGGCAGGACGCCACGCGGCTCTTTCTCTCTCTTCGCGGAATGCCGCTGACACGGCAATGGATCTGGCATGTGGTAAAAACAGCCGACTCGACCGCCAGCCCGCACCGGCTGCGCCATAGTTGCGCCACGCACATGGTGGAGCACGGCGCCGATCTGCGCAGTGTGCAGTTGTTGCTGGGCCACGCTGACATCTCCACCACGCAGGTCTATACGCACCTGGCGCTGGGGCGGCTGAAGGATGTGCATCGCCAGCACCATCCGCGCGCCACGCGGCAGCGGACAGAGCCTGTGGACGATCCCGCTGCAGGCGCTTCCGCGTGCAGGGCCGGGCGTGGCGGCCTGCACCTGGTTTCGCGCACCGTTCCAACTTTCCAAACGGGCAGCGATCATTCGAGCAAGGAGAGGGCATGAGCGCCCCTCCCGTTTCCCTGCCGGCACCGGGCGTTGTCGCCACGCTGGATTCGCTGGTGGCCGACTATCTTCGCGTGCTGGTCAATGAGCGCGGCTCATCGGCGCATACGCTGCGAGCATATCAACGCGAGCTGCACGGATTTGCGGCCTGGATTGGCGAACGATACGGCAAGGAACCGAGCGTGGAGCTGATAGAGCACACGGACATCCGCGCTTACCTGGGCACACTCTATGACCGCGGGCTTGCGAAGGCCTCGGCGGCGCGAGCGCTGGCGGCGATTCGCAGTTGGTTCAAGTGGCTGGCGCGCACCGGACGCCTGGAGCAGAATGTCGCCTCGCTGGTGGCCACGCCGAAACTGCCGAAACACTTGCCGCGCGTGCCTTCGATCGAACAAATGAACCGCGTGGTGGATTCGGTGGGCGCTGATGCGGCCAGTTGGCCGACGCGCGACACGGCGATTCTGGAGTTGCTCTACGGATGCGGCATTCGCAACGCGGAGCTGACCGGGCTGAACCTCGAAGACATTCACTGGGCCAACGAAGCGATGCTGATTCGCGGCAAGGGGCAAAAACAACGCTATGTCCCGCTGGGCGACGCGGCGGCCGTGGCGTTGCGCGCCTATCTTGCGGAGCGCTCGGCCCGGCTGGCCGCGGCCGGCTGCGGGAAGGGAATCGAGACTCCGGCGCTGTTTCTCAACTTACAGTTGCGCGGCCTCAGCAAGCCGGGCGGACAGGCGCGTCTGACGACGCGCAGCATTGCCCGCATCGTCAAGCGCATCGCCATCCTGCGGGGGCTTTCAGCCGACGTGCATCCGCACACCCTGCGTCACGCCTTCGGGACTCATCTGCTGGAGGAAGGCGCAGACCTGCGCGCCATTCAGGAGCTATTGGGCCACGAACGGCTCTCGACCACCCAGCGCTACACGCAACTGACCACCGCGCAGTTGACGGTGGTTTACGACCGGACGCACCCGAGAGCGCGGTGAGCTCGACGAGTGGCAAAGGTGTTTGCCTCAACTGTGAATCAATCTACGTAAACAGACACTTTTCCGCTTGTTTTGCCCCTAAAAATGCCCGATCAATGGGCGAAGAATCAGGCATCCGGCCATGATTTTTAGCCAAAAACCGGATTTTCCCGGTGATTTTCAGGGGCCAAATCTCACGATGCGGGAGAATTTGGGGGCGAAAAGTTTTCAACAGGCATTGATTTCAAATGGGTTAGAAATAATCTGCAAGGTTTCAGAGGAAATTTATACCCCAGTGGGGTATAGGGGGGGAGGGGGGGGTGGGTACGGACCGGGCGCATTCATGACAGAACAGACCGGTCACATTTCTGACAGATTGTCACGAAGCGGAGGGTTTGCGAGTTCATTCTTCCATTGTGCGCGCGGACTGGGAAATAATCTGCAAGCACCCTTCGACTTCGCTCAGGGCAGGCTCTGCGGTGCGGCAGACGGCGCTTGCGCGCCAGAGGATTTGTGGTTTCCCAGGTCTCAAAATCGAGACCTGGGCCACCCAGCCCAGCGCTACACGCAACTGACCACCGCGCAGTTGACGGTGGTTTACGACCGGACGCACCCGCGGGCTCGGTAGACGCACGGAATCTGGTCATGGGGATCGTTTCCGAAAAGTCGACTATCCAAGTGTTTACTGTTACCGCGCCGGAGACTCATTCAGAGCTTCGGCTGAATCTGTCCACTGTTTTCCGCAGGTTTCGCATCGCCACGAATTAAGCGGATCGGCACTTTCTAGGATGGGGTCTTCGGCGCCGCAGCTGGGGCAAACTGGCGGTTCGTAGAACGGGATTTGCATTTCGGATTGCTCGACGATTGCCTGCGGAATAGGCCGGGAAAGAATCTCCTGCGCCTGTTCAAGCTGATCGGCGGCAACAAGAATCCGGGGATTACTCGTGTCGATAGCGACGCGGTAGCCCTGGCCATCAATCCAGCTATCGATTCCCGCCTGTTTCAACGCCGCGCGGATTTGCCGCCCACTCTCCGAGTCATCACATTCGCAGAGCAAAGTCTTCCATGTGTATTCGCGCGGCTGATCGTCTTCTTCCGCATCGCCGCCGGCTGCCGGCGAATCGGCGTCAGGATCCAATTCTGGATCAGGAATGTTCTCCGGGCGGTTCGACGGCGCCTGGTTTGTACCAATGGGCTCGTTCAGCCCGCGCTTCTTCATCTCATTACGGAGAACCAGTTGGGCAACTTCGGTCAGATTGCCGAAGTCGTCATGCAGCGCGCACAGCTCTTCGTCACTCATTGTGGCATAGAGCTGGGTGAGGCTCTGCCAATCAGCGGTCGTGTCTCTTTGCATAGGGGACAGTATAGCCGCTCCTTGTTTTGAATATCGCAGGTTCGAGGGGTCATATTTCGAGCCGACATTCCCGCAGGGGCTAAAGCCCACTTGATTTTTACGATCGATACGGCACGACTGAAGCCCCACCCCAGCGCACAAAAATCGTGCGCCGGGGACCCCGGTGAAGTCGTGCCCTGACACTTCTTGCGACACAAGAATGTGTTTTCCGCAAGATGTAAAGCCGTGCCCTTTCAAAGCGTGGACAAATTGAGGTTCCTTAGAAGCTCACCTTGCGCCCTGGGAACCAGGTGAGCTGAATGGTGGTGGTGGTCACGGTCTGCTGGCCGGGGAGGTAGATCGGAGCCTTCCAGCGCTCATAGGCGAAGTTGCCGTTCACCTCGAAGTCCTTGCCGATGCGCTTGACCGCCTGGAAGTTGATGTCGTTCAGGGTGGTGCCGCCGGGGATGAAATATGAGGTGGCCTTCTGATTGCGCAGGCCCACCTGGAGCCATTCGTTGCCGCTCAGATGCCAGGTAATCCATGCCTGGCCGCCTTTGTCCTCGCGTCCGATCCAGTCGCCGAAGAGCTGGCCCTGGTTGGTATAACCCTGTTTCTGGATTCCTTCCCAATACATGAAATGGCCATACTGCCTGGCTCCCACTGTTGAGGCGGATGGATCAGTGGAGGCGGCTTCAACACGCAGGTCCAGCCTGGGAATGCCGGGTACATGAGAGAGATAGATTCCGGGCCGGTAAGCGGCGCGGCGGGGAGCGTCGGCGGGAGAAACGTCGTCGTGAACCTCCGAGTCCGTGTAAAGCGTGAGCCATTTGCGGAGGAAAGGCAGCCGGTAGGAGAAGTCAAATGCGCCAAAGCGCGCGCCGGGATCGTCGCGGCCGTCTTTGGATGAGGCGCTGGGGGAGGAGAGGCTGATAAAACTCTTCGCAAAGGTGCGAAGAGTGATAGGCGCGTGGCCCTGCCCGCCCCAGATCACGGTGCGCTCGAAGCCGAATTCGAGGTTCTCCGTGGGCCGGAAGCTGATCTTCTCGACATGGACCCAAGGGTCGCCGGGGTTGATCACGTTGGGCAGAGTAGGGTCGGTACCGCCGGGATTCAGCGGATTTGGCATGAACGTGTGCCCACGCAGCTTGCCCACCAGAAAATCGTAGCGGAAAGGTCCGGTGAGCCGGGAGAGCAGCGGAATGTGCAGCGGCTCGATGCGGTTGATGCGGAAGGAATAGATATTTTCAGCGTTATTGGAGTAGGCCATGCCGCCGCCCAACCCAGGCCCCAGCCACTCATCCTGCTTGCCGAAGGAGATTTCGTGGTTGAGGACGTGGGCGGAGACGTAAGCCTCCATGACCCGTCCATTGGTGGTGGCGGCGATCGGTCCCATGGGGATGGTGGCCTGGGGAAGGAAATAGTCTGTCGGCAGAGTGGCGGGATAGATCGTGGCGTCCATTGTGCTGAGCGCCTGGGCCAGTGTAGTCGAGTAGCCGGCGGCCGATGGCGCTGCTTCGAACTCGCCGCGCGCATAGAACACGAAGCGTCCTACAGCGGCATAACCGCTGGCTCCGGAGTAGTTGTTGAATCCGTTTTCGTAGGGGCGTCCGTAGTCGTTGATGATGGTCGAGCCGAGGTGATAGCTGTCGCGCAATGGCGTACCGCTGATGCCGCGAGCCACGTTGTAAACCGACTCAATATGGGAGTTGGCCCGGAGCGCGAGGCAGGGACCCGTCATGTCGCTGCGCAGTTCGTGCATCAGCGCGTCGTAGATGCCCTGAGCTTCGTCGGTGGCTGGTCCGGCATCCGCATCCTCAATGCGTGCGCCGGCTTCCTCGATCATGTGGCCCACGCTGGCCCGTGTCCACGGCCTCATGCCGAGAAAGACATTGTCGACAAAGCCGAGCGAGTAAAGACGCAGCATGGCCGGATAAACCCAACTATCGACCGGGATGTAGGGCGAACCGAGCACCCCAGGCAAGCAGTCGGGCGCGGCGCCTCTGCTGTTCCACTGTCCGGCGGCGGCAGATACGGCGCTTTTGGGCGATCCAGGGTCTTCGGCCGCGACAGGGCCTGCTGTCAGGAATGAAAATCCAGCCAACAACGTCGCGCATTGGAAGGCAGCAACCACGGACCTGCGTTTGCACAAATACATACCACTCACTTTATCATTCGTTTCCCTAGGCAGGATGCCGAAGGAGTGAGCGGTGTCGGGGTCAATTCCGCGCCGCGAGCAAGATGCGCCCATTGTCTCGTTTCAGGACAGCGCAAGATTAGATTATTCAAATACTTGAAGATTTTCTTGAAGACGCGCCCGTTTGAACCGAAAAACTTCATATCCGGCCGGTGAGGCGCGCGGCTCTTGCGCTCGATCCCCAGGCGGTTGTGAGCGAGCGTTCATCATGTCTTCATCTTCCATGGTCTTTGGAGTCTACGCGCCGCATACTTCGGCCAGCTGGAGCGCGCGCTGGCAGGCTCAGATGCGGACGTGGCTGCCGGTGCTGGCCTGCGCAATGATTTTTGCCGTCGAGTCCACGCCCTATTTTGGGGCGGACCGCACCAGCGCTCCGTTGCAGCGCGTAGTGGAGGCGATCTTCGGCTATGACGCGTGCGCGCACTGGGATTTGATCCACTTCTTCATCCGCAAGACCGGCCACTTCATGGGTTATGGGATGTTCTCCGCGGTCTGTTTTCGCGCTTTCTGGATTACTTGGCGGGAGGCGGCATCGCGGCTGATGCGGCAACTTCGAGCGCACGGACTGGCGATTCTTGCCACCTTGCTGGTGGCCAGCGCGGACGAGTTTCACCAGAGCTTTCTTCCCAACCGGACCGGCCAGTTCAGCGATGTGCTGCTGGACACCTGCGGCGGCGTGGCGCTATGTTTTGCTCTCTTCCTGGTGATGCAGGCGGTTGAGGGTCGCAGGCAGGCGCGGGCCAGAGCGGGTTTTGCCGCCTCTAACCTGCCTATGCCGGCGTAGAGGGCTAGGAGAGCATTTTCATAGTTTCTGTGAGGCTGATTTTGTGGTTTCCCACCCATTTCACACAGAACGTGAAATGGATGGGGCACGGAGCTTTCTTACACTATCGGTGGAAATGCTCTAAGTCGAGTAGTCCGCGTTGATGCTGACGTACTCATGGGTCAGGTCGGTGGTCCAGAAGACGCAGGAGCCGGCGCCCTGGTGGAGTTCGATGGAGACAGAAAACTCCGGCTGCGCGATGTAAGCATGGGCGGCGGCCTCGTCGAACTCCGGCGCGCGTCCGCCGTCGCGACAGATAGCCAACTCGCCAAAGTGAATGTCGATGCGCTCCGGGTCGATCTGAGCGCCGGAGTAGCCGATAGCCGCCATCAGCCTGCCCCAGTTGGGGTCGCTGCCTGCCCAGGCGGTCTTGACCAGCGGCGAATGCGCGATAGCCTTGGCAATTTTGAGCGCGTCCGCATCCGTGGCCGCGCACTTGATGCGCAACTCCACAACATGAGTGATGCCTTCGCCGTCGGCCACAATCTTGCGTGCCAGCGACGCGCAGACCTGGGTCAAGGCGGCGGCGAAGACGGCGTTCCCCGGGTTCACGACTGCTCCGCTAGCGCCTGAAGCCAGCAGCAGCACGGTGTCGTTGGTGGACGTGTCGCCGTCCACCGAGATGCGGTTGAAGCTGACTTCGATGGCCGGTCGCAGGTAGCCGTCGAGCACCGCCGGCTCGACGGACGCATCGGTCAGAATGTAGACGAGCATGGTGGCGTGGGGCACGAGTTGAGGGTGAATCATTCCCGCGCCCTTGCATAGCGCGGCGATGCGGACTTCGCGCGGAGCGCCATCGGGGCCGGGAATTTCCAGCCGCGCGAAGGCGGTCTTCTCGACGGTGTCGGTGGTGAGGATGGCCTGGGCGACCTGCCGGAAGTGCTCGAAGCCTGTGCCAAGCGATGCGGCCAGGCCGGGTAGCGCGGCGATGAGTTTTTCTGCCGGCAGCGGAACGCCGATGACACCTGTTGAGGAGGGAAAGACCTCTTCGGGCCGGCAGCCGAAGAGCCGGGCTGCCGCTTTACAGGTAGCGAGGGCCGCATCCAGACCAGCCTGGCCGGCGGCGCAGTTGGCGTTGCCGGCGTTGATGGCGGCTACGCGCACCTTGCCCCCTGTGGCCCGCAGATGCTCCTTGTCGATCATGAGTGGAGCGGCGGTGACGCGGTTGGCAGTGAAGGCGGCGGCGGCGCTCGCCGGAGCGTCGGCCACAATAAGGGCAAAGTCGGGGCGGCCGCTCTTCTTGAGCCCCGCCTTGGCAGCGCCAAAGCGGAAGCCGCGAGGGAGAAGGAATTGTATGGCGCCGGAGATTTCGGTGATGGGCTTCAATCCATTTAATCTAACAGGTGGATGGGCTGAATACCCTGCCATTTGAGGTGCTGTTCTTTGGGGAGCTTGCTCATTGTGCGTGACAGGCCCGCACAGAGTAGGATAAGATGGATAGTTTTTGGGAGTTTAATCTTGTCTGAAGATATGAAAATCCCGCCTGTTCCGACCGGTTCTGACTTCTATAGGGGCCTGCTGGACAACATCGGCGATGGCGTGTACTTCGTGGACCGGGAGCGGCGGATTCTGTATTGGAACGAAGGCGCCACTCGCCTGACCGGCTACAAAGCCGAAGAACTACTTGGCAAGTGCTGTCAGGACGACATATTGTGTCACGTCGATCATACGGGAAAAAGACTCTGCCATGATGATTGTCCTTTAACGGCAACCATTTCCGACGGGGTCTTTCACGAGGCTAATGTTTTCCTGCGGCATAAGCAGGGAAGGCGAGTGCCCGTGTCCGTGCGGGTCCAGCCCCTACGGGCAGCCGACGGCTCCATTATCGGGGGGATCGAGATATTCAGCGACAATTCGGCCGAAATTGAAGCGCGGCGCAAGACCGAGGCGATGGAACGGCTGGCCTTTCTCGACCAACTCACCCAACTGCCGAACCGCCGCTTCATGGAGATGTCTATACAGACTGCGTTGAGTGAATACGCGGTGCATAAGGATCCCTTTGGCGTGCTGATGATCGATCTCGACGGGTTCAAGACCATCAACGACGGCTTTGGCCACAACTGCGGAGACCGCGCTTTACAGGAAGCGGCGAAGACTCTGACTGGATCGCTTCGCCCCACGGACATTGTCGGACGGTGGGGCGGCGACGAGTTCCTGGCCATTGCCCGTAACGTGAGCGAGGACGTTCTGAGAGAACTGGCGGAGAGATGCGTTGCCATTATCGCGCAAACCTCGATTCCCGGCAACGCTGAAAGGCGCATATCCCTTACGATCTCAGTAGGCGCTGCTCTGTCCTGCCCCGGCGAGACGGCCGAAGGGCTTATCCAACGGGCAGATCAGCTGATGTACCGAAGCAAGACCGGCGGCCGAGGCCGCGCTCATACAGAATAGATTGAACTCGATACCTCACTATCCAGGAGAACGCCTCAGTCCGGGCCTCGCGGGCGGTGTGATGGATCACGGTCTTACAAATCCGGCAGAGGCAGCCGGCAACGGCGAAGCGCAGTTTCTTGAGCTGCGCCATGTGAACGTAGCGCGCGGCGACCGGGTGGTGCTGCACGACGTGAACCTGACGATTCGCGCCGGGGAACACGTGGCGATTCTGGGGCCCAATGGCTGCGGCAAATCCACGCTGATCCTTGCCATGAGCTGTCAGGTGTATCCCATCGTGAAGCCGCGCATGAGTGTGCGCATTTTTGGCCGCGAGCGCTGGGACTTGACGGAGCTGCGCAGGCACTTCGGCGTGGTGGCGGCCGGCGCGCGGGGAGACCTGATGGGAGAGTTGCCGGGCGAGCGGACCGCGGTGACGACGGGGCTCGACGCGGTGATCGCGGGATTCTTTTCCGCCTCGACGCTGTGGCCCAATCTTCAGGTTACCGGCGAGATGCGCGAGCGCGCCGGCGAAGCGCTGGAACGGATGGAGGCCCTGCACCTGGCTCAGCAACTGGTGGGCACGATGTCGGCCGGCGAGAGACGGCGCATCCTGATTGCGCGGGCGCTGGTGCACCGGCCGCGGCAATTGCTGCTGGACGAGCCTTCGAATGCACTGGACCTGGCCGCGCAACGGGATCTGCGCGAGACACTGCGGCGGCTGGCCCGTGAAGGCACTGGGATGGTGCTGGTGACCCATCATTTGGGAGATATTTTGCCGGAGATCGAGCGGGTGATTCTGATGCGGGCAGGGCGCATCGTGGGCGATGGGCCTCGCGAGGAGATGCTCACGGAGGAAAGGCTGAGCGAGCTCTTCCATGCGCCGGTGCGCATCGGACGCGATGAGCAGTGGCTGCATAGCTGGTAAAGAGTGAGAGCAGGGAATTGAAGCGAGAGAACACAAAGGGAAGTTCCCCGGCTGAACGGCCGACGGAACGAAAGATTCGTTTCCGGCAAAAACTTCTGTTGACGAGCGATCAGCAGTGGGGTAGATTAAGCGCACACGGGAAAGGAGGTTGATCCAACTGATGCAAAAAGATTCTTCGAGATGTTTGGCACGTGAGGTGACTGAGGCCTAGGGCATCGCGCCCCGGACCCCATGGTCGCCCCGGCGGAGAGAGTCTTGCCGCAGGGGACGCAACCGCAGCTTCACTGTGAGATGGTTCCCACGACCCGATGCGCGTGCGTGGCAATTCTTCAATACAGCGACGAAGCCTGTCGCCGAAGGAGTCCGGCTAGCCGGGCGTCGCCACCAAACGATCACGGTGTGGGAACAGGAGTGAAGATGCTGGGGCACTCGCTTAAGCGCGATGGCCTTAGTCCAATACCCACAGATCACCGCGACGGCCTGGGCAATGCGCTCAGGCCGCCGTTCTGTTTTGGGACGGAATTGCGACGTGCGGGATCGGACGCGACTGCGGTACACTCAGGCCCATGCGGGTTTTTGGCATCGATTGCGGGACGGAGATCACCGGATATGGCGTGGTCGAGTCGGACGACACAGGACGGCAGCCGCGATTGGTGATGAAGGCGATGGGGGCCATCCGGCTGGTCAAGTCTAAAACCACGGCAGAGCGGCTGGAGCAGGTCTTTCGCGAGTTGAGCGCCGAGTTGGAGCGTTGGAAGCCGGACGCTGTGGCTATCGAGGAGGTTTTCTACTCGGTGAACGCCAAGTCGGCGCTGAAGCTGGGACAAGTGCGGGGCGTGGCGCTGCTGGCGGCGGCTGTGCAGGGGCTTCTGGTGGCCGAGTATGCGCCGCTCACGATCAAGTCGAGCGTGGTGGGCTACGGGCTGGCCAAGAAAGAACAGGTTCAGTTCATGGTGGCGCGGCTGCTGGAGTTGGCCGAAGCGCCGCAGCCGGCCGATGCAGCCGACGCGCTGGCCATCGCCATCTGCCACATTCACACCGCGCAGACGCTGGAAGCGCAAGGAGCGGGGCGCCGCTGATTCGGCTCCAACCGGTGAAAAGCAAACGCAGATCTTACGACTACGCTACGCTCGCTCCCAATCAACAAAAGAGTTCGCAGCGCCCCTACGGGGCGCAATCACGATCTTTGCCTCTCTCCCAGGACGGCGCTGCGCTTGTCCTGGGCTATTTTCCTGCTGCCCCTACGGGGCGAATTTGGCTGCTTGGTTTATTTTGGACGTAACCCGCAAATTGCTGGTCAAGTTGCTCAAGATGGCAGGATTAATTACGGAGCTACTTTGTTTGGCGAGGTGGCCCCTTTGGTTTTCAGAAAGCGCCAGAGAGCCGCGAAGGTTTCGATGGGCAGGGCTTCGGCGCGGGCCAGGGGGTCGATTGCGGACTGGGCCAGCGCGGCGGCGACGGCTGCGGGCGGAACTCCGGCAGCGCGCAGGTTGTTGGCCAGCGTCTTGCGTTTCTGCGCAAAGGCCGTGCGAACGAAGCGCAGGAAACTCGTTTCTTCTACTCCCAACTCGGCAAAGCGCGGCGCAAATCGCCAGCGGAAGACGGTCGAGTGCACCTCTGGGGGCGGAGAGAAGGCCGAAGGCGGCAGGGTGAAGAGCCGCTGGGCCGGTCCGTACATCTGCACGGTGACCGAGAGCAGGCCGTAGTCGCGCGAATAGGGCTGGGCGGTGACGCGATCGGCCACTTCGCGCTGCACCATGAGTACGGCGCGGTCGAGCGCGGAATGGCTCGCGGCCAGCTTGAGCAATATTGGCGAGGTGATGCCGTAGGGCAAGTTTCCGACGACCAGCAGGGGCTGGCCCGCTGCCGCTGAGGCAGCGGCGAAGTCGAATTGCAGCACGTCCTGCTCGACGACGGTTACGCGGGCTGAGGCTTCCGGCGGAAACTGCACGCGCAGGTGGAGAGCAAGCTCGTGGTCCAGCTCGACGGCGATCACGTGGGCGGCGCGGGCAGCCAGTTCGCGGGTAATGGCGCCGCGGCCGGGGCCGATCTCGACCACTGTGCGACCGGTGAGATCGCCGATAGAGGCCGCGATGCGTTGGGTGGCCTCTGCGTCTACGAGGAAGTTCTGGCCGAGCTTGGGTTTGGCGGGCATGGGCTGATTTGATGGTAGATGAAGCAGACGGTTGAAGCTGCTATGCCGCAAAGCAAGAGCGTAGTAGACTGGCCCTTTGGCACAGTGTTTTATTGCATCGGCCTGATTGGGTTGTACTAGAGAAAAGCAACCGCAGGTCCTTCGACTCCGTTTGACGCAAAGGACGCGCCAAACTCCGCTCAGG
>CAVXYT010000017.1:0-29503 GCA_963765995.1 uncultured Acidobacteriaceae bacterium
GAGACAGCTTTCATGCGTACCCTATCATTCTTGCTCACTCGCCAGGTGACAATACCCCGGTATTCGTCAACCGGCGATAATGAGCCGGCACAGCGTGAAAAAGGCCCGGACGATAGAGATCGCCCGGGCCTCCTTTTACACAGTTAGAAGGTTAACTTGAGCGCGCCCTGCATCACGCCCGCGGGAATGTTGCCGGTTTGCACGATATCCCCGAAGCCACCCCAACCTACATACGCTCCCCATGGAGCGGCGGGATTGGCGAAGCTGGGATGATTGGTGGCGTTGAAAGCTTCCCAGCGGAACTGCAGCTTGGATGTTCCCACCAGGCTCCAGGTCTTCAAGATCGCGGCGTCCGCGCCAAACTCACGCGGTCCGTACATGAGGTTCTTTGGGGTGTTGCCGAAGGTTCCTATGGCGTTGTTGGCGAACGCGGCCTGGTTGAAGTATCCGGTCGTCACCCAATTCCAATGGTTTCCCTTGCCGGCATCGATGGCTTGGCCGGGAACGAAATCGGCGCGATCCAGCTTCTGAAGGGAGCCGGAGTCGTCATCGTTGTAGCTGGGGCCAGCCGCCATAACAGAGAAGGGATTGCCCGTCTGGAAGGTGATGATACTGCTCAGTTGCCATCCTCCCAGCGTCTCCTGGATCAGCTTGCTCTTCGCCTTCAGGCCGGGCGCCTGATAGATGAAGTTGGTAACCCAGTTCCAGGGCATACTTAGCGTGGAATTGCCGCGATTCCACCTTAGGTTGAAGGGATCCCCGAGGTAAGGTGTACCGAAGGTTACGTTGCCGGAGCTGGCCGTGTCGATCGACTTCGACCAGGTGAAGTTGGACTGCACCTGCAGGCCACGCGACATATGACGCTCAAAACCGGCCTGCAAGGCGTTGTAACTCGCGGTGCCGTTGCTGACAGCTTCGAGTATCTGCGCGTAGTTCGAGTACGGGCGTATATCTGCCGTCGCGGCATTCTCGTCGATGGCGTCGGTCTGGTGATACGACTCGCTGCCTACATACGCCAACCGGGCGACCATCGATGGGCTGAGCTGTTGCTCCACCGAAAGGTTCCAGCTCTGCGTGATGCCCAGCTTGAAGTTGCGGGAGAAGGACTGGAGCAGAGAGACCGGCGTTGCAAAGCTTGAGTTCGTCGGCGGCTTATATGAAACAGAGGTGAACGGAGGGAACGGGCTTACGCCGCCAGTACCCGCGAAGGTGGACCAGGGATTGTCGAAGCTCAGCTGACCGGTAATCGCCGCGTCGGCGCCTGGCGTGCAACCACCGGAACAGTTGCCTCCGTAGAGGTTGAAGGTCGGGCTAAAGGGCGCGATATCGGCCGAGTGATTGTAGTAGGAGTATTGCAGCGGGCCGGTAAACATACCGAATCCGGCATGAACCACGGTATGGGGCAAGCTCTTAGGCTGCCATGCCACGCCCAGGCGAGGCTCCCAGTAGCCGTACGAGTCCGGCATCAGGGTGGCTGTGATTCCCTTGTCTCCGGGGAAGATCAGCCCAGCAGGAGCGTTGGGAAACAAGGTGCTCTGTTGTCCCGCAACGAATGCCGCGCCGCGTCCGCCCGCCGAGGTGGGAGCGGTGTTCGGATCCCAGCGCACACCGATGTTGAAGGTCAGGTTGGGACGCATCTTCCAGTCATCCTGGAAGTACGGCGCGAACTGATATCCTGCCACATCCGCAATTTCGCCGGCGCCCTGCATATACCCGCTCATATAACCGAGCAGGAAGTCCGCCAGGCCGTTGCCGGTGTACTGTCCGTTGAAGGTGACAATCGGCGTCGTGGGATACTGCGTGAATTCCTCGGCGAACTGATGCATCAGGTTGGCGCCCGCCGAAAGGGTGTGCCGTCTGATGCTCTTGCTGAGAGTGTCGGTAAAGCCGTAGGTGTTGCGCACTTCCTGCGATGGTTCGGTCCAGCCGCCGTTGAAGCCGCCGTTGCTCACGGTGAAGCCTTCCATGTAGCACTGTCCCGGCAATTCGTTGACGTTGATGTAGCGCGATAAGCACATGGCTTTATTGTTGCTGTCGAGTACCGCGGCCTGATTGTGCGCGCTCTGCTCATTCCAGAAGACGGAAAGTGTATTGACCGTGGTGGGATTGATCGTCCACGTGTGCGTCAGGACGTCGTTGAAATAGTACATGCGCTCGGCGAAGTTGTAAGTCCAGTTGCCCACATCGTTGATGACAGAAAGCATGTCGCCCGGAGTGTCGCCGGAGGGCGCCGTCATCTCGTCGGTAAAAGAGCGCAGTGTCAGGCGCTGCGACGGGGAGAGGTCGTAGTCTAGCTTGACCGTGTACTCGTCGAAGGTATTCCTGACTGGCGCTTCCATGTAATGCATAGCGCCATTGGCTGCCTGGGTGACGCCGGCCGTGTGGCCCGGCAATCCCGTAGTGGCGATGGTCCAGGCCGCGTTGTCAAGCCCGTTCGCATTCCAGATGCCAGATGTTCCTGTTTTGGTCGAATCCAATTGATTGGCCAAGCCGCCGACGGTATGGAAGGGCCCATTGAGGTTAGTGACGCCAGCCGTGGTGGCCAGGCCGCTGAAGTCGCCCGTCAGCATGGCGGCGGTGGGCGTGTTGGTCGCAAGGTCGGTTGAGGCCGTCATCAGCTTGGTTCCCTGGTAGTTGCCGAAGAAGAAGAGCTTATTCTTGATGACCGGACCGCCAACATAGCCGCCAAACTGGTTGCGCTTCAGAGGATCGACAGTCGTGCTGAACCAGTCCTTGGCGTTCAGGTCGTTGTTGCGCACAAACCAGAAGGCGCCGCCATGAAACTGGTTGGTGCCGCCTTTGGTGGCGATGATGACCACCGCGCCGGGAGAGAAGCCGTAGGCAGCGCTGAAGTTGTTGGTGATGACCTTAAACTCCTGGGTTGAGTCGGAGTTGGGAAAGGGCGCGGTCAGGGCGTCATAGTTGTCCATATTGGAGACGCCGTCGAGCATATAGAATGTGCTGCCCTGGCGTCCGCCGCTGGAGGCTGCGCCGGTCTCTGTCGAAAAGGAGAATCCCGGCTGAACGCCCTCGCCGCCATGTGCCCTGACGTCTACCGTGCCAGGCACCAGGAATACCAGCGAAGACGGGTCGCGGCCATTCAACGGCAGCTCCGCGATGGCGGCTTCATTGACCGTCGATCCCAGTTCGGCTGAGGAGGTGTTAATCAGCTCGGCATCTGCCGTAACAGAGATTGTCTCCCCCTTGCCGGCGCCAACCTTCAGGCGTACATCCTGCGTCGCGGCGAGCCCAACCGTCAGTTCGATGCCCTTCTGCACATAGCGGGCAAAGCCGGCAGCATCGATGGCAAGTATGTACCTGCCTATCGGCAAGGGCCTGATCAGGTACGTTCCTACACCATCCGTTTTGACTGACTGCGTAAAGTTTGTGTCGATGTTGGTGACGGTAACGATCGCTCCGGCCACAGCAGCTCCGGATGGATCGGTGACGTTGCCCGTCAAGCTTGCGCTGGTGCCCTGTCCATAAGCGAGAAGCCCTGAACCGAAGAAACCCACGAAAAGGATGAGCAGGAGTGCGCATACATGCTTTGCATTGATGAATCTCACAACAGCCTCCTGAAACAAGTTCCTGGCGATGCGTAGAGTGAGTTGCCGCGATTGTAAAGCTGCTTTCGTTTGCCTTTGAAGCCGTTTACAACCCCTCGCCCGCCCTACCGAGCCGTAAATGTTCAGAATTCCCCGTTCCGCTCCCAGTTGGCCGTTGCCAAGTCGATTGGAATGATGATTTCTGAATCGAAAACATCCTATTCTTACCCGATATCGGGATGTATCAGCCGAAAGTAGGATTGATAGAATTTTGTTGTCTTGTAGATTCTAAGCCATCCATAGAACCGCAAAATCGGCCGAGCGAGTATGGTGCGTTACGCAGATCGCGGCAGCCAGTACCGGGGTCCCAGCGATTAGGTCTTCGGCGCGGGGGGTGGATTACGCCGGCAACGATTGGATAAAGTACTAAGTGCAGGGCACGGACTTCTGAGCCTAGTTGCGGCGTCTATGGTAGAACTATCCTCACTCAGTAGTCAGTTGTCTGTGGTCGCCGAACGGTTTGCCGAGAGTCCACGGCTGACCACTGAAAACTGCCACTAACAACCGTTTTTGGAGAAGGCATGGAAAAGATGGGTCAGTTCCCGCATCGGCGGTGGAACCCCCTGCGGCAGTCCTGGGTGCTGGTTTCGCCGCACCGCACTCAACGTCCCTGGCAGGGAGAGGTGGGTCAAAATGCCACGCCCTCGGGGGTCGCTTACGATCCGCAGTGCTATCTGTGCCCTGGCAATCAGCGGGCAGGTGGAGTCGTAAACCCGGCGTATGAAGGCATCTTCTCGTTTGTCAACGATTATGCCGCCCTGCTGCCGGATTCTCCGTCAGTGACCGAGCCGCCGGCCTCGCCGCTGCTGGTGGCCGAGTCCGCCCGCGGCCTGTGCAAGGTGATCTGCTTTCATCCCGACCACAGCCTGACCCTGGCCCGCATGACCCGCCCGGAGATTCGCCGCGTGGTGGACGCCTGGACGCGGGAATATGAGGAGCTGGGCAGCCTGGACTGGATCGAGTACGTGCAGATCTTTGAGAACCGGGGGGCCATGATGGGCGCCAGCAGCCCGCATCCCCACGGTCAGATCTGGGCCACGGGCTTTGTGCCCGACGAGCCGGCTGCTGAGACGAGCGCCCAGCGCGAACACCTGACCCGCACCGGCAATTGCCTGCTGTGTGACTACCTGGCTGCAGAGCGTGTTACCCCAGCCGCTCAAGGCCGGATCATCTTTGAGAATGCGCACTTTGTTTGCCTGGTCCCGTGGTGGGCCGTCTGGCCCTTCGAGGTGCTCGTCGTCAGCCGCCGCCATCTGGGAGCGCTGCCGGAGCTTAACCCGGACGAGCGGGACGGGCTGGCCGACGCTCTGAAGCGGCTGACCACCCGCTTCGACAACCTCTTCCAGACTAGCTTCCCCTACACGATGGGCTTCCACCAGCCGCCGACCGATGCGCACGCGCATCCGGAGTGGCACTTCCACGCCCACTTCTATCCTCCGCTGCTGCGCTCGGCCACGGTGCGCAAGTTCATGGTGGGCTTTGAGATGCTGGGCATGCCACAGCGGGACATCACCCCCGAGGCCGCGGCACGGCGTCTGCGCGCCTGCCCGGAAGTCACAGGAGAATAGAAAAATGACGGAGGCAAACAGAATGGAAGCCGGGGAATATAGACTCGCTGGCGAAAACCGGGCCATGGTCTCGTGTGCTTTCTCCCGGCCAATCCGACTTCTGGCCGATGACGGTCGATATTCAAACTCTTTAGAAAGAGAACTACCATGCATGATCCTGTTGTTTTTCGTTCCATGCACCTTGCCCGCTATCAGGCCGAGCCGGCCATCTTTGTAGCGCCCGGCCGAGTCAACCTGATCGGTGAGCACACTGATTACGCCGAGGGTTTTGTGATGCCTGCGGCCATCGACTTCGCAACACTGGCCGGCATCTCGCCGCGCTCGGACGGCAAGATCGTCGTCTACTCCGAAAACTATAGCGAGGAGCGTAGCTTTGAGGCAGCGGCGTTGCCTGCCAAAGCCGCCAAGCACTGGAGCGACTACCCGCTCGGAGTGGTCGCAATCCTGGCCGGGGAAGGCCACACGATTCCCGGCTTCAGCCTGAGCCTGTGGGGAGACGTTCCACTGGGGTCGGGGCTGTCGAGTTCGGCCTCCGTTGAAGTGGCGACGGCGCTGGCCGTCCTGTCGCTGATCGGCGCCAGCTATCCGGGTCCCGTGCTAGCGCGGCTTTGCCAGCGCGCCGAAAACGAGTTTGTCGGCGCCAGTTGCGGCATCATGGATCAGTTCATCTCCGCTAACGGCCAGGAAAACCACGCCCTGCTGCTGGACTGCCGCGATTTGAGCTTTCAATTGGCGCCGATTCCGGCCAACGTGGCGCTGGTGATTGCCAACACCATGGTCAAGCACTCGGTTGCGGGCGGCGACTACCCCACTCGCCGCGCTGAATCCGAGGCGGCCTGCGCCGTCATCAACAGCCACCGCGGCCACGTGCCCTTCCTGCGCGATGCGACTCTCGAAGATCTCGAAAAATGGGGCCATGAGATGGCGCCCAAATCGCTTCTGCGCGCGCGCCACGTCATCTGCGAAAACCTGCGCACGTTGGCCGCCGCCAAGGCGCTGCTCAAGGGCGATATGGCCGAACTGGGCCGCCTGATGGCCGAGGCGCACACGAGTTACAGCAAGGACTTCGAGGGCAGTTGCGTTGAGGCCGACGCCATGGTGGCGCTGGCGCAGGAGTTGCCGGGGCTAATCGGCGCGCGGCTCACCGGCGGAGGCTTTGGCGGCTGTACCATCAATCTGGTTGAACAAAGCCAGGCCAAGGCCTTCGCCGAAGAACTGGGACGCCGTTATGCCGCCAAATTCGGCATCCAGCCCCAGATTCATATCTGCCACGCCTCGGGAGGCGCTCACCGGGTGTCATAGAATGTCGCCCTCACAGCTTCGTTATGACTCCGGGGAAGCAATGGCGAGCCGTGGGAAAACAGCGAAGACCGGGCAACTCTTTCAACAGAAAGCGGGGGAAATCTTTTATGGCTACGCGATCCACATCACCGGCGGCGAGCGCGCCCAACTACACAATTCCATTCATTACTGTCACCATCCTCTTCGGCATCTTCGGCTTCCTAACCAGCCTCAACAACCAACTGGTAAACAAGCTGAAGGAGATATTCCATCTGCCTCACGGACCGGCGATGCTGGCGACAGCGGCCTGGTTCTTCGCTTATCTGGTCTTCTCGGTGCCCAGCGGCAAGCTGATTGAGAAGGTGGGCTACAAGCGCACCATGGTGATCTCGCTCTTCATCATGGTGGCGGGCGCTTTATTGTTCGTCCCGGCAGCCCACCTGGTGAGCTTTCCCCTGACCCTGTTCGCGATCTTCGTGCTGGCGACAGGAGTTACAGCCTTGCAGACCTCGGCCAACCCGTATGTCGCGATTCTTGGCCCCGAGCACAGCGCGTCGGCGCGCCTGAACCTGGCGCAGGCATTCAACTCCGGAGCCTCGGCTTTGGCTCCCTGGGTTGCGGCTACATTTATTCTGGCCGATACCAGTAAGGCTTCCACCGCGGCAAGCGAGGCTCATATGCTGCAAGGGCCTTACGTCCTCATTGCAGGCGCGCTGCTGCTGCTGGGCTTTGCCGTGATGTTCCTGCACCTGCCGGCAATCACCTCCGCACGGCCCTCCGAAGTCGCCACCACGCAAAGCCGCGGCATCTGGAGCTACTCGCATACGGTGCTGGGCATGGTGGGCATCTTCTTCTATGTCGGTGTAGAAATCGCTCTGGCCTCGATTGGCATCCAATACTTCCAGGCGCAAGGCATCGGCAGCGTCGAGACGGCAGGGATTCTGGTTCTGCTCTACTATATCGGCATCATGATAGGCCGTTTCCTGGGCAGCTTCCTGATGAAATGGATCGAGGCGCAAAAGATGCTGGTGGTTCTGGGCATCTTCGGCGTGGCGCTGTTGCTGGTTTCCATGTTCGCTGCGGGACCGGTCGCCATCTGGAGCCTCGTGCTCTGCGGCCTGGCGAACTCCGTCATGTATCCGACGATCTTCGCTTTGGGCATCGCCGAACTGGGACCGATGACCAGTAAGGGATCGGGCGTCATCACCATCGGCAACGTGGGCGGAGCAGTGATTCCTTTCCTGTTTGGCGCACTGGCCGATGTGATCGGCAAGCACTACGCCATCGCCCATAACTTGCAATACATCTCCGGCGGACTGGCCGACAAAGTTGGAATCCAGTACGCGTTCATTCTGCCCATCATCGGCTACCTCTTCGTGACATACTACGGCCTGTCGGGATACAAGCCCGCGCGCGCGATCAAAGCATAGGTGGCGATTTCGTGCCTTCCTCCCGCATCCCTGCTGCAAGCAGGCAAGCCCGCGTTTTTCGAATCCCATGGCTCCGGCATACAATTCTTGCTGAAATCGTTTTCGAAAGGGTCACCATGCGCATTGTTGCATTGCTCTCATCCGCCGTTTTAGCTCTGGCATCTCTCACCGCAGCATCGCAGACTCCAGCCGTTGCGCAGGCGCCGCCGAAGGCGCCACTGGCCCTATCGCAGGCAGTGGCGCAGACGCCGCCCATGGGCTGGAACAGTTGGAACTTTTTTGCTGAGAACGTTACCGACAAAGACATTCGCGACGCCGCCGACCAGCTCGTCGCTACCGGCATGAAAGACGCCGGATACATCTACGTCAACATCGACGACACGTGGGAGGGCCAGCGCGACGCGAACGGCGTGCTTCACGCCAACGCGAAGTTTCCCGACATGAAGGCTCTGGCCGATTACGTCCACTCCAAGGGCCTCAAAATCGGCATCTACTCCTCGCCCGGTCCCAAAACCTGCGCCGGCTACGAGGGATCTCTCGGTCACGAAGCCCAGGACGCCCAACTCTACGCCCAGTGGGGCATCGACTACGTCAAGTACGACCTGTGCAGCTTTATCGAAGATGTGATGGTGAAGCAGGCGCCCAACGACAAAGCCGCGCAGATGCGTCTGATGCACGCCGCCTACGCCAAGATGGACAAGGCTCTCAAGGCGACTGGACGGCCCATTGTCTTCTCGCTCTGCCAATACGGATGGGACGCGGTGTGGGAGTGGGCGCCCTCGGTCGGCGGCAATCTGTGGCGCACCACCGGCGATGTCAGCCCTGACTGGGACCGCATCTACGCCATCGTCAGCCAGCAGGCCGGCCTCGAAAACTATTCCAACCCTGGGCACTGGAACGACCCCGACATGCTTGAAGTAGGCAACGGCAAGCTCACCCTAGCCGAGAACCGCTCCCACTTCTCGCTGTGGGCCATGCTCGCTTCGCCTTTGTTGGCCGGCAACGACCTGCCCAACATGAAGCCGGAGATCAAGGCTATCCTCACCAACCGCGACGTCATCGCCATCGATCAGGACAGCCTAGGCAAGCAGGGAACCCGCGTTTACAGCGAAGGCGAAGTGGATGTGTGGACACGACCTCTGGCCGGCGGCGCGCTGGCCATCGCCGTCGTCAATGCCGGCGACAGCCGCTACTCCACTCACCCCTTCCACCTGAGCCTGGCTAAACTCGGCCTGCACGGCCCGCAGGCCGGTAAGGACTTGTGGACCGGCAAGCCTATCACGCTCAGCGACAGCCAGCCCCTTGAACTGAGCAGACACGACGTCCTGCTCGTCCGCATTGACGCACCCAGCTTTTTCAGTTGACGCAATGGCGAGTGAGATGGCATGTTGGCAACTACTGCGGCCTGATTCCTGTAAACCAGAAAACTCCATTCACCGCGAAAATGCTTTATGACTGCATCACCGGCAAGCGAACAATGGCGCGTGCGCCGTCGCCGTCGTCGCGATTGAGCAGGCGGATCTCGCCTCCGTGGGCGCGGGCGATTTGCTGGGCCAGCGCCAGGCCCACGCCGCTGCCCGCCGGTTTGGTGGTATAGAACGGCACAAACAGATTCTCGGTGTTGGCGATGCCCAGGCCGCGGTCCTCGATAGTAACCGACGCGGACTCATCGGCAAGCTGCCAGCTTGCGCGCACCGGCTGCGCTCCATTGGCCAGCGACGCATCCACGGCGTTGGCCAGCAGGTTGATGAACATCTGCTCCAACTGATCTGGGTCCGCGTAAAGGACGACCGGGGGGCCAGGATCGAGAAGAACCGGCACCCGCTGCTCCAGCAGCACCACGCGCTCCAGCAGCGCTGCCAGCGGCACCGGCCTCAACTGCGGCGGAGGCAACTGGGCAAGCTGCCGATAGGACTGCACAAAGCGATGCAGCGCGTCGGCGCGGCTCTCGATCACCCCCAGGCCGCGGCGAAAGTCGTGCACGGTGGCGCCGTCCTCCATCTGTTCCGCGCGCGCCAGCAGGCTGCCGGCAATGGACTTGATGGGAGCCAGTGAGTTCGATAGCTCGTGGCCAAGGACGCGAATCAGCCGCTTCCACGCCATTTGTTCCTCTTCCTGGAGGGGCAAGCTCACGTCGGCCAGAAGCAGCATCGTGTGAGGCGCGCCATCCTGCCGAAAGGCCGCCTTCCTCAGCAGCCAGCGCGAGGTTTTCGTGCCGAAAGAGTGAATCGTCTGATCCGGCGCGGCAAGCAGGCCTTCGAGATTCAGTTCGCGCGCGCTACGGCCGAAGCAGCGAGAATGAGGCATCCCCAGCAACCGCGAGCCGGCGTCGTTGACCAATTGCAGCCGATTATCGCGGTCAAAAGCAAACAGAGGGGTGTGCATCACTTCAAGAATGCGCGCTAGCAGAGCCGTGGCTTCGAGCGACCTGACCCTCTGCTTTTGCAACAGGTCGGCGAGGGCGTTTATCTCCCAGGCCAGTTCGCTGAACGCATCCTGATTTCCACCTTCGCTTGAGCCGGCGCCGCGCGCGCGGAAAGAGTAATCGCCCTCGCGCAGCGATGAGACAACATTTGAAAGCGTTTGCAAGGGACGCGCGATGCTGTCAATCAGCGCGGAGGTCACCAGCGCAAGGTAAAGCAACAGGCAGCCGCCGAGCAGCAGAGCCGGCGCAAGAGAAATATGTTGCCAGTAAAAAAGAAGGCCGGCAAAGGCCAGTGCGGGCAGAGTCAGCAAAAAACAGAGCAACCGCGCCCGCCGGACGGCCGAGGGGCGGCGACGGCGCGCTCTCTTCTCATAGCCCATATTTTTCGATGCGGCGATAGAGCGCGGAGCGGCTGAGTCCGAGAGACTCCGCGGCCTGCGAAATGTTGCCGTCGCAGCGGCGCAGAACCTTGCGGATGAGCAGTGCCTCGACCTCGTCGATGCTCATGTTTTCAAAAGACTGGGTGGACGAGCGCGCGGCGGCGATGGCCAGATCCGCCGGCTCAATCTCGTCGCCGCGGCAGAGCAGCACGGCGCGCTCCACGGTGTGTTCCAGCTCGCGCACGTTGCCCGGCCAATCATACTGCATCATCTGTTGCATTGCGGCTGGCGAGAAGCCGATTGCCTGTTTGCGATAGCGAGTGCGGTTGCGGCCTAGAAAGTGCTGTGCCAAAAGCGAAATGTCCTCACGCCGGTCGCGCAGCGCAGGCAGGTGAATCTCGACCGTGTTGATGCGGAAGAGCAGATCCTCGCGGAAGTTGCCGACCTTGACCTCCTCGTGCAGATCAGAATTTGTGGCGGAGAGAATCCTCACATCGACGCGCCGGGTTTGCGATGAGCCCACGCGCTCCAGTTCGCCGGTCTCCAACACGCGCAGCAGCTTAGCTTGCTGGCGCAGGGGAACATTGGCGATCTCGTCCAAAAACAGTGTCCCGCCGTTGGCCAGCTCGAACCGTCCGATGCGGTCAGTGCGCGCATCGGTGAAGGCGCCTTTGACGTGGCCGAAGATCTCGCTCTCGAAAGTGCCCTCGGGCAGCCCGCCGGCGTTCACGGCCACCAGCGCCATGCGTGCGCGGGGCGAGGCAGCGTGCAGCAGGCGGGCCACAATCTCTTTGCCGGTCCCGTGCTCCCCGGTGATGAGCACATTGGCGTCCGAAGGCCCTACCTGCGCGATCAGCTCCAGCACCCCCCGCATGGAGGGCGCGCCGGCCACAAACTCCGGCATGCCTTCGGCGCGGAGCAAGCGGTTTTCCAGTTCCAGTTGGCGCGCGCGGCGCAGTGCCTGGCGCAACTCGGCATGAACGCGAACGAGCGAGAGCAAGCGCTCATTCTCCCACGGCTTCTGAAGAAAATCGCGGGCGCCGCGTTTGATGCTCTCGACGGCCAGATCAATGTTGCCCCATGCAGTCATCACGATCACCGGCAGACGCGCGTCGAACTCATGGATGCGGGCCAGCAGGTCGAGGCCCTCCTGGCCTGAGGTGGTGTCGCGCGTATAGTTGAGGTCGATCAGCAGCACATCGTAATCGCGGTGACCCAGCGCCTCCAGCAGCGACTGCGGCGAGCGCACACAGTCCACATCAATTCCCTGCGGGCGGAGCAACAACTCCACGGCCTCCAGGATGTGCACCTGATCGTCGGCAACCAGTACCCGGATTGGCTCTTCTTTACTGAGGATGATTCGCCTCCACCGCGCCGGTTTTGGCATCGGAAATCGAAATGCCGTACCCTTCGAGGACGCTGCCGGTGGCGCGCCGAATCTCGATGCGCGCTTTTTCGTAGGCGGTCTCAGCCGCCACCAGCGCCGACTCGGACAATGCCAGGTCGTGCTCGGCCGTGAGCGTCTGCTGGTTCGATCCCGCGCCCAGCTTCTGCTCCTTCTGCATGATATCCAGCGTGCGTTGCGCCAGGTCGCGGGCTTTGCGGGCCGCCTCCACGCGGCTGGCCCCTTGTTCCAAAGCATAGCGCGCACTGCGCACTTCAATGCGAATTTGTTTCTTCAACTCCTCCAAATATACCTGCGATTGCCGGTACTCAAGCTCGGTGCGGTCCTGTTCGGCTTTGGCGGCACGGTTGCGCAGCGGGACACTCAACTGGAAGCCCACCTGATACTCCGGCGATGAGCCGTTCAACGCGTTTTCCAGAGCGCCGCCATACCCGCCCGGCGCGACAACCTTGCTACCCGGATTCGCAACGCCGCCCGCTCCAGTGCCGTTGTACAAGCCGTACAGGTTGAGCGAAGGTAACAATGCGTTGCGCGCCGTTTTGCGGCTCAATTCGCTGTTTTGTTCAAACAAAGTCGACTCCTGCAACTCGGGGCGGTTCTTGAGCGCGGCGGCAATCATATCCTGCACCGGCTCGGAAATAGCCTCCACCTGTCCGCCGATTTTGTCCACCGGAACCACCGGCATCTCTTCCAGAATCGGATCGTCGAGCGAACGGGTGATGGCGTTTTTCATATATAGCTCCTGCAACTCCAGGTTCGTTCGAGCTATAGTCAGATCCTGTTCCCGGGTGGCTAACTCGCCCTCCGCCTTCAGCACATCCATCTCCGGAATGGCCTGTAACTCAAGCTGCTTGCGGCTGGTGCTCAATGTTTCGGTGGCAAAGGCTACGGAGCGCTCGCCCACCTGTTCGGTTTCATAGGCGCTTACCAGATCCCAATAGATGCGGCAGATTTGGATCACCGTTGCGCTGACCTGCGCGCGGAATGCAATATTGGAAATCTTCTGGTTGGTGCGGGCGATTTTCAGAAAGCGCAGATTCGGCCCCAAACCAAAACCGGCCAGCAACGGCTGCACAATCTGAACGCCCGTGGATGCGTTGAGCACCGGATTCAAGCCATTCTCCGGGCTGTTCGAGGTCTGCCGGTTGTTGTTCCATTGCACAGTCAGGGACGTGCCCGTGGGGAAGGCCTGCGTATAACTCATATTGAAAAGATTGGTATTGATGTGGTAGATCGGCACGCCCAGAGTTACCTGGTTGGTGAGCAACTGTGAAGTGTGGTCGTTATAAACCGTCGCGCTGATCACCGGGTCGTAGCTCGGTACCACGGTTCCGATTCCCAGCGAGGATGAGACAATGCCGGAGGCGCCCGCGCCCGCGCCGCCCGCGCCGCCGCTGGTCCCTCCAGCGCCTGTGCCTACGCCGCCGCCCGCGCCGCCGCCGCCTGGCGTGCCTTGCACTACGCCGGTGTTGACACCGCGCGTTACGCCGCCCGCCTGGGTCAGAAGAATATCGGTTTGCGCAATCGGCAGGTTATAGCGCGCGATCACCATATCTAGATTGTCTTCGAGCGCAAGATCGATGGCGTCGCGCAACGACAGGTAGATTTTGCCGTCGCGCACCAGGGCGTCGAGCCGCGCGGAGTTCGCCATGCTGGGCGGAGAAGCCGTCTTTCCGCGATAGGCGTCGAAGGGATTGCGCGAGGTCCGCAAAAGTTGGTCAAACGGAACGCCGCTTTGAGCAGCCGGCGCGTGCGTGGTTGCCGGCGCAGCAGGCTCGACGGCCAGAGCCAGACTCGCCTGCAACAGCAGAATCGCGGCTAAACAGTTTGCGCAATAACTCCGTAGAGCCCGGTGTTTCTTTGCCGACTTTAAAGCCTCAACGCCTTTGGCGGGATTTTTCTTCATGGTTTTCATTTGACGCAGACCTCCTTAGCTTGCAGCGTTTCATCGCGCTTCAACCAGCCGTCACGCAGCTCGATGATGCGCTTGCCGTAGCGCGCGTTTTCGTCAGAGTGCGTCACCTGCACAATGGTTGTGCCGGCGCGGTTGAGTTCGCAAAAGAGATTCATGATTTCGCGAGCCTGAGTGGAGTGCAGGTTGCCGGTGGGCTCGTCGGCAAGCAGCAGCGCGGGAGCGTGTACCACGGCGCGCGCAATACCCACCAGTTGCTGCTGCCCACCAGAGAGCTGCGAGGGAAACAGGTCCTTCTTGGCGACAATCTGGAAGCGGTCGAGAATGTCGGCCACCATCCCCTGGCGCTCCTTGGCTGGAAGGTTCTTATAACTCAGCGGTAAGTCGATGTTCTCGGCGACGGTAAGATCGTCCAGCAGATGATAACTTTGGAAGACCATGCCGATGCGCTGGCGAGCCAGGTCGGCGCGCTGTTTGCGATTCAGTTTGTGCGCCGGCGTTTCGCCGAACCAGTACTCGCCCAACCAGCCGTCATCGAGCAGCGCCAGCACGTTGAGCAGCGACGATTTGCCGGCGCCCGACGGACCCATCACGGTGACAAACTCGCCTTCCTTGATGGTAAGTCCGATGCGGCGCAGTACCCAGGTTTCGGTGTGGCCGTTCTTGTAACTTCGTTCTACATTTTTCAATTCGATCATGATGAGTTACTCCGATCTCAAAGCGAGAATGGGGTCTACCGATGCGGCGCGCCGCGCAGGCAGCCATGCCGCAACTAAAGAAGCCGCGGCAAGAACCACAACGACAGCGGCGAAGGTAAGACCGTCGTGCGCCTGAACGCCATAGATGTAACTGCTCGGCAAGCTTGACGGCGAACCAGGAGAAAACGCCGCCAATGATTAATCCAACGCCCACCAGGAGCAGCGCGTGGCCCAGAATGAGCGAGAAGATGTTGGCCTGCGGTGCGCCCAGGGCGATGCGCAGACCGATCTCGCGCGTGCGCTGCGCCACGGCAAACGAGAGCAGGCCGTAAAAACCAACGGAGGCGATCAGCAGCGCCAGCGCGGCAAAGCTTTCCAGCAAACGCGCGATCAGCGTCTGGCTGCCAAAGGAATCTTCGACGGCTTCGTGAATGGTTTTTACGTTGGTGGTGGTGGCGTCGGGAGCAACCTCGTGCAGCACTTTGTCAAATTGCGCCCGGAGCGGATCGGCTGGGACCGCGCCGCGGATCGCTACTTGAATGAAGGCTGTGGCGACGCCGTAGAGCGGCGTCCCAGGCTCCATCTGCGCCAGGCAGAAATAGACCTCCGGCTGGGTGGGATCGATGACCTTAGCCTGCTTCACGTCCCCGATGACGCCAACGATAGGGCATCTCGGCAAATCGTCCCTCCTTGCCCATGGAAAGGACGTGGCCGATCGGATCCTGGCCGGGCGAGTACTTATGAGCGAAGGCCTGGTTTACGACCACAACGACGGGCGCAGAGGTGGTATCGTCCTCCGTAAAGAAACGGCCGCGGAGCATGGGGATTCCAAATGCGTCGACAAAGCCGCCGTGGAAGCAAGCGCCCGTCGGCGCACGGGCTCTGTCCCCTGGGTGGTCACTTTTGTGGTCGAGCAGAGCCGCAGATCATGACCTGCAACTCAGCGCGTATGGGAAGCACGGAACTGAGCGCGGCCACTTGGACGCCGGGCATGGCGCGCAGCCGCTCGAGCAGAGGCAGATAGGTGGTGCGAACGATGTTCGCCTCCTGCCGGCGTGCCCTCGATCTGCTCCAGTTGATGCGATCCGCTGTTGAGAATGATTCCGCCGGTGAGCACGTTCTGCTGCGTGAAGCCGAGCGGCACCTGACGCAGAGCATGAATGGTGCGCAGAAACAGTCCCGCGCCGACAAGAAAGACAAGCGTGAGCGCGAGCTGCGCGACAACGAGCACTTCGCGGGTGCGATTCTGGCTGGCGGATGCAGTGGAAGTCACGCCATGCAGGCTGGCCTGAACGTTGCGGCGCATGGCGCGCAGCGCGGGGAAGATGCCGACAATGACCGCCGTAATAAGCGTGAAGGCGAGCCAGGCAGGTAACGACGCGCCAGTCGACGATGAATGGCGCTGGTGAAGCGCGCAGCTTGCGCTCGATCTGCCGCCAGAGCAGCTTGATGGCGGATTCGCCCAGGAGCAATCCGAAAACACCGCCGATGCCGCTGAGCAGAAGGCTTTCGACGATCGATTGTTGCAGCAGGCGCAGGCGGCTTGCGCCGAGCGCGGAGCGCACCGCCTGCTCGCGAGTGCGCGAGACGGCGCGGGCCAGCATCAGGCTGGTGACGTTGAGGCAGGCCAGCGCCCAGATGCCGAAGACTACTGCGTAGAGAAGCATGAGCGGCTTGCGCGCTTCTTTGTTGAGCGATTGCTGGTAGCCGGTGACCGCAATGCGCGTGGGCGGAGATCGTCGTCGCCGGCAACTTCCTTGGCGATGATGGCCTGCGTCCGGCTGAATGCGGCGGTCAGCTGCGCCGCGGTCATTCCCTCCGGCAGCCGCGCGTAGAGATCGCCAGTGATCTCGAATTGCCGCTCATCGCCGAGCGATTGGCCGCGCTCAGCGCGGCTGGGGACCAGATCTGCATGGGGTCGCCAAAGGGAAACGAGAACCCGCGGGGCATGACGCCGAGAATGGTATAGGCCTGGCTCTTGATGGTGAGGGTCTTGCCCACGATCTGCGGATCGGCGGCGTAGAGCTTGCGCCAGACATCTTCGCCGAGCAACACCACGCGATTGCGGCCCGGATCGTTCTCTTCGTCGCGGAAAGCGTGGCCCAGAATCGGCTGCACACCCAGCAGCGGCAGGAGACCTGCTTCAATTTCCGTATGCTCAACCTGGAAGCGGCCGCCCGGGCCTACGATGCTGGCCATGGAACGCCCGAAAATGGCTCCAATCTGCAATCTGGGGCCCACGGCGTCGCGTAATTGCAGCATGTTGGCGTAGCTCATCCCGTAGTACGGTCGTCCTCCGGAGAACTCCACCGTCACAATGCGATCGGAATGCGCGTAAGGCAGCGGGCGCAGCAGAATCCCATTCAATATGGTGAAGACGGCGATGTTTGCGCCGATTCCCAAAGCGAGCACGGTCACCGCAGTGAGCGTGAAGCCCGGCGACTTGCGCAATTGCCGCAGCGCGTAGCGAATGTCCTGAATAATTGTCTGCATCTTAGCGTCTTTTCGATTCCGTTCCTATTCTGTTCTCAGTGCTTGCATGGGTTCCACGGTCGCTGCGCGTCGCGCGGGCAAGGCCGCGGCTAAAGTGACCATTACTGCGGTCAGAATCACCGCTCCGACGAGAGTGAGCGGATCGAAGGTGGTCACGCCGTAGAGCTGGCTGCGGAATAGCCGGGCCAGTGCAACCACTGAAGGCAGTGCGAGAGCGGTAGCGATAGCCGCAATAATAGCCATCTCGTGCACCACCAGCACGATCACGCCCCAGCGTTGCGCGCCCAGCGCCAGGCGCACACCGATCTCGCGGGTGCGCTGCTCGGTGGAGTAGGCCAGCACGCCGTACAGGCCGACGGCAGCCAGCATCATGGCCAGCACGGAGAAGCCTATGGCGAGAAAAGCCAGCGCGCGCACATCGGCGGCTCTGCGGTCTACTTCTGCTTCCATCGTGCGCAACCCATCGACGACCAGCGTGGGGTCGAGTTGGTGCATCGCTTGCCGGATTGACGCTTCAACCATCTCCGGCGGCTGCGCGGTGCGCGCATAAACCTGCACGCCAACCGGATGCTTCATCTGCAAATAGGGCCTGTAGACGGCCGGCCCGATATCGGTTCGCAGATTGGTGTGCTTGATGTCGCCCACTACGCCAACGACGGTTGTGTCGGGCCTATCCCCTTCGCCGATCATGCGGCCCAGAGCATTCTGCGCCGAGCCGTAGAAGCGCTTGGCAAATGCAGAATTGACGACGGCCACGTTGGGTGCTCCTTGCGCATCCGCGGCAGTGAACTCACGGCCCACAAACAGCGGTTGCTTCAGCGTGGCAAAGTAGCCGGGCGTGATCCAGGGAGCTTCGAAGCTCATAGTTTCGTCTTCGGCCGGCTTGTGCCCCTCCACCGCGAACCCGTCGTATTCAGAATCTCCGGCCAGTTCAGGATCGGTTGTAGCCGCACCATAGGCAACGCCGGGGATGCGGCGCACGGCTTCAAGCGCATTGCTCACGATCTGCGGAGTGCGGTCTTCGCCGTAGCCGGAGTTGGTTGGATCGAGCGAGAAGGTGGCAAGATGGCCGGTGTCGAAGCCGACCGACTGATGGCGGAGATTGTCGAGTGTGCGCACAAACAAACCCGCGCCGCCCAGCAGCACAACGCTGAGCGCAATCTGCGCGCCCACCGCGGCTTTGCGAAAGCGGTGCGAGTTCTTCGACGCTGTTCCCGCATTCTGCCGCAATGCGTTGGCCAAGTCGGGACGTAGGAAGTGGAGGACCGGCGCGATGCTGAACAGCAGGCTTACAACGAGCGAAATTCCCAGCATGAACAGCAACACACGCCCGTCGATGGATGCCGAATATGGCTCTTCGCCGGGGTCGGCGCTGGTCAACAGGCGCACCAGCGTTGTGGCCACGGCGGGAGCAAGAGCAAGTCCCGCGGCCGCGCCTGCTAATCCGAGCAATCCGCCTTCGACCAACAGTTGCGAAACGATGCGGCTGCGCTTGGCCCCGAGAGCGTAGCGCATCGACATCTCACGCGCCCGGCCCGCGGCGCGCAATAGCAGCAGCGTAGCCACGTTGATGGCACACATCGCAATCAGCAGACCGGCCATGCTCATCAGGATGATCAGCGGTGTCTTCAACTCCGTCCGGTCAGGTGAAAAGCCGGTCGAGTCATCCAGTACCTGGAGACGCGAGTTGTCGAGAAAATTCTTTTTGAATCGCTCGGTCCGTGATTTGTAAAGAGTTAGCTCATACGCCCGCAACGAGTGCCAAAGCGGCCCCAGGCTCGCCTCTGCCTTCGAGGTGGTCATGCCCGGCTTTAATCGCGCCACTAGCGTGAGCCAGACAGACTGATGGCTGTTCAGGTCGTCGCGCGGCGCCATCCACGGCATGGCAATCTCCACCATGCTGATGGGCACGAAGACGCCCGGCTTGTAGCCGCCGATGGCGGAGTCGAAGTTCTGCGGCGCCACGCCGAGGATGGTGAAGGGATGGCCGTTGATGAGCACTGACTGGCCAACGACGTCGCGCGATGCGGCGAATCGCGCCTTCCAGTATTCATAGCTGAGCACTACCACCGGATTGGCATTCTTGGCGGTATCATCCTGTGGAGTCAACAAGCGGCCGAGGGCTGGCTTAAGACCGAGCAACTGAAAATAATTTCCGGTTACGACCTCGGCGTCCTTGTCCTCGGCCTGGTTGCGCCAGGAGACGCCAACCTGGTCTTGTCGGCGGCGATCATGCCGCTAAAAACCTGGTTCTGATCGCGCAGGTCCTTGTACATGGGGTAGGAAAAGTAGTTGTGTGTATCGCCGCCAAAACTGCTCTGGATCCGGAGAAGCGCCGGTCCACTCAAAACGCACCAGTTCCTTTGGCTGCTCGACCGGCAACATGCGAAGCAGCACCTGGTCGAAGATCGTGAAGACGGCAGCATTGGCACCGATGCCGAGCGCGAGCGTAAGCACGACGGTGAGCGTAAAGCCGGGCGACTTGCGCAATTGGCGAAGTGCGTAGCGAAGATCCTGAACAAACGAATTCACTTCGATTCCCCCTCTCTATTCGGTGCTGAGCGCCTGCATGGGTTCAATGGAAGTAGCGCGCCGGGCGGGATGAAACCCGCGACCGCAGCGCAGATGCCAAGGATCAAGGGTGCTCCCGCGAGCGCGATGCGTCGCTCCCAACTTCGAAAAGGAGGCTCGTCATCAGATGTCCGGCATAGAGCGCGCCGGGAATGCCAAGGCCGAGGCCGAGGACAATTTGCCAAAGAGCCCCGCGCAAGACCATTGAGACGACACTGGGGCGTGGCGCCGAGAGCCATGCGGATGCCGATTTCGCTGGTGCGGCGGGCGACAAAGTAGGACATGACTCCATAGAGGCCGACCGAGGCCAGGACCAGGGCCAGGACGGCGAAGAGGCTGGTGAGACGGGCGATCAGGCGGTCCTGGGTGAAGTTTCCAGCGACCTGTGAATCCATCGAACGGAAATCGATGATAGTCAGATTTGGATCGACGCCGGCAAGCGTACGGCGGATCAATGTTTCGACGTCTGCTGCGGCATAAAGAAGTTAAGGATCATCGCGTTTACAGCCATCGACTGCGTCTGAACAGTGGCCAGTTCCGCCTCTTTGTAACCAAGGTACCGCTGTGCAAGAGGGCGGAGGAAGACAGGGCGCGGGGGTCGGTGGGCTGTTTATTTTGAAATCGTGAAAGACACCGACAATCTCCCAACTGCCGGAGTATTGCGGAAGGTCGATGCCGAAGTGCTGGCCAATCGGGTCCTGATTGGGAAAGAAGCGCTTGACGAAAGTCTCATTGACAATGGCGACCTGCGGCGAAGCGGCCGTGTCCTGCTCGTTAAAGTCGCGCCCGCGCACCATGGGCACGCCAATGGAATCGAGAAAATGCGGACTGACACGATCCCACGTTGAGCCGCATCTTACCCGGCTTTGGCGGGGATGGCCCTGCTGGATGACGCACTCGCCCCAGTTGTCGCCTTCCAGAGGGCTATACATCGCGATGCTCATGCTGGCCACGCCCGGCAAAGCTGAGAAGCGATCTTCAATTTGGCGATAGAGAGCGGGCAAACGGTCGGCGGTGTAACCGGCCCCGGCTGGATCGAAGTGCATCACATAACGGTTGGCGGTGACGATGCCGAATTTCTGATGTTCAATGTTGGCAAGCGATTTCGTCATCAGGATCGCGCCAGCAAGCAAGATCACCGAAAGCGCGGCCTGAAAGACGACCAGAGATTTCTGCGGCAAAGAAGAGCGGTCGCGCGTTGAGCGGTTGACCCCGCGCAACGCCTCGGCCGGTTGCGCGTGCGACGAAAGCCACGCCGGCCCCAGACCGAAGAGCATGCCGGTAAGCAGGGAAACCAGGAATGCAAATCCGAGCACCGGCAAGGAAGGACTGGAGCTGATGGGCATATTCTGGGCGTCAGGAAATGCGAGAGCAAGAATCGTGTGCCAACCCCCATAGGCAACGGCCAATCCCGCCAATCCGCCGAGACAACTGAACAGCACGCTTTCCGTGAGTATCTGGCGAATGACGCGGAGGCGGCTTGCGCCCAGCGCCATACGCAACGCAATATCGGCACGCCGCGTTGTGGCGCGCGCCAGCATCAGGTTGGCGATGTTTGCGCAGGCGATGAGCAGGACGACCGAGGAGAGAATCATCAGCATCTTCAGCCCCTTGCCCGTCTCCATTGAAGATTCTGGATGCCGCTGCCGCCGGGCGAGAGCACGACATATTGCTTGGGGATGATCGCCGCGCCGCCGTTGGCGGTCAGAAGCGGGCGGGTGTAAAGCCACTGGCGCAAAGCCACGGTTAGCTTTGACTGCAAGGCGCCGACATTTGTGCCGGGACGAACCCTGCCAGTGGATAGAGCCAGTGAGCATCCTGATGGTGGAGGATTGAACTCGCACCACGTACATAGGGTTCGGTCTGGAGCGGCATCCAAAAATCGGGCGGAGAAAAGCTGATCCGGTCGCCAAAAAAACCGGGCGGGGCGATGCCGATGACGGTGAAGGGCCGAGCCTGAAGTAGATTGTCGAGCCGACAATTGACGGGTCGGCGGCGAATTCGCCCTGCCATGCCTGGTAGCTGAGCACCATAGCCGGTGACGCGGCGGGCGTGTCGTCGTTATCGCTGAAGACGCGCCCTGCGTACGCGCCAATGCCCAGCGTAGAAAAGTAGTTGCCGGAGACAAATTCGCCGCGCAGGGACTTGGCCAATGCATTGCCGCGGCGAACGCTCAACTGCCCGGCCGGACTGCACCGCGGCCAATTGCTCGAATTCCGGCGCGGAGTTTTTCAGGTGCTGATAGAGATCGAAGGAGAAGATGGAAAAGTCGCCTGTGTTGGAAGCGTCGCCCGGGAATCCGCCTTCGACGCAGCAATCGTCCGTGTCGCCGATGCGATAAAGTTGCGCAGGGTCAGCCACCGGCAGCGAGCGCAGAAGGATGCCCTGTACCAGAGTGAAGATGGCCGTATTGGCGCCGATGCCCAGCGCCAGCGTGATCATCGCCGTCAGCGTAAATCCCGGCGACTTGCGCAATTGCCGCAACGCGTAGCGAATGTCCTGAATGATTGCCTGCATCTTCACGTCCCTCCGATTCCGTTCCTATTCCGTGCGCAATGCCTGCATGGGTTCGATGGAAGCTGCGCGCCGCGCAGGAATAAAACAAGCGGCCAGAGCGACCACGACAAAGCAAAACCGCAACCGTTGCAAACGTCAGCCAATCGGCGGCGTCGACGCCATAAAGCATGCCGCGCAAAAAGCGCGTCGCAAAAAGCGAAACGGCAATGCCGACAGCGAGCCCTGCGACGGTAAGGCGCAGTCCCTGCCCCAGCACCTGGCGAAACACATCGCCCTTTCCAGCGCCGAGCGCCATGCGGATTCCGATTTCATGGGTGCGTTGCCGGGTGGTGTAGGCCACCACACCATAAATTCCCACGGCGGCCAGAAGCAGGGCCAGCAGTCCGAATGCACCCGCGAAGACCGCGGCAATGCGCTCAAAGACATTTCCCATCTGCATGTTCTGCTTGAGAGTGGTCACGTTGTACAGCGGCAAGTCGGCATTGAGGCCGTGAATCGTTTGCTCAACCGCGGAGGCATGGCTCGCGGATCGCCGCTGGTGCGCACATGGAGGATGACCAGGTTGTCGTAGCGTTGCATCAGGGGAAACAGGACAAGCGGAGCTGATCGTAAGTCATGCGCCGGTATTTTCCGTTGGCGGCCACACCGACTACGGTGTACCATTGCCCCACGTCTGGATGCGTTTGCCGATGGCGTTCTGGCCAGGCCAGTAGCGATCAACAAAGGCCTGGTTGACGATAGCCACAGGCTGCGACGCTTGCGTGTCCTGTGCGGTGAAGTCGCGCCCCGCAAGAAGCGGCGTGCGCAGGGTCTGAAGATAGTCCGGTGCCACTTTTCCCCGATCAACTTCCATGGATTCATGCAAGCGCGGCACGTAGCCTTCCGGCAACACGTCATCGGAATGGATGGTGAAGCTGAGCGGCGAAAAATCCGCCAGGGTTGCCGATTGAACGCCGGGCAACTGCTTGATCGCGTAACCAGTTGCCGGTCAAACTCGGTGCCCTTGGCATCGGAATAGCCCATCGGATCAAGATCAAAGGAAGCCAGAAAAACATGATTGGGATCGAATCCGGGATCAGCTTCTGCGCATTCTGCAGGCTGCGAACAAACAGTCCCGCGCAGGTAAGCAACAAAAGCGACAAGGCAACCTGTGCGATCACAAGTGTCGAAGAGAGACGCGACTTGGAAAGTCCGCCGGACGTGCTCAGCGCCTCGTCTTTCAGAACCGTCACCGGCGAAAGGCTGGTTGCGCGCAGGGCCGGAATCACGCCGGCAATCACGGCCGTAAGAACGGAGACCAGCATCGTAACCAGAAACACTACGCCGTTCACTTGGCCGTTGATCGATAGCGGCAGCGTAACGACGGGCAGAAAAGAGACAAGCGTCTGCGCCGTCCACATCGTGATGACCAGCGCCAGCGCGCCGCCGGCCAGTGCTACCACCAGGTTCTCCACCAGCAGTTGGCGCATCACCCGCCAGCGGCTCGCTCCCATCGATAAGCGAATCGCCATCTCGCGGCGGCGCGCGACCGAGCGCACCAGAAGCAGATTGGCCACATTCGCGCAGGCTAATAGCAGCAGGACCGCGGCCAGAGCCAGCAGAATCGGCAGCGTGCCGTAAAGGTAGACGTTGGCTCCGAAAGGCGAGCGCCACAGCGGATCGGAAGAAATAATGTTGGAGCCTTGATGCACTTCGGGATAGCGGTCCACGATGCGCTGCATCAGAATGTTCAGTTCGGTGTCGGCCTGGTGTTGTGTGACTCCGGGCTTGAGTTTTCCCAACACCTGAAGCCACGAGGTATCACGACGATTGGCGCGATTCGACCCCCAGATTTGCGGGTCCATGCCCAGCGGAATCCACACATCAGCGCGCAATCCCGGTTTGCATCCTTGAAATCCCCTGGGCGCGACGCCAACAATGGTGATAAGGATGAAGGTTGATCTGCATCGTCTTGCCGATGATTGCTGGGTCGCCGTCGAAGCGGTTCTTCCACATGTCGTAGCCCAGCACGACCTCGGCGGCGCCCGCGCGTTCATTGGCCTGCGTGGGAAGAAGTGTTCTTCCCAGAACAGGCCGAACACCCAGCACCTCAAAATAATTCGACGAGGTCAGATCGCCATAAATGCGCTCCGGCTTGCCGGACCCGGTGATGGATATGTAGTCGTCGTGATAGGCAAGCATTCCGGAATAGCTGTGCGTCTGGTCGCGCAGATCCACATAATCCGCGTAGGAGAAAGGAGGCGTCGGATGATCGCTTCTTTCTCCCCGCATCACCGTCACCATGTCGCTGGTATGCGCGACGCTGGGAATCGGGTCGAGCAGGGTCGAGTTGATCCAGCTGAAGATGGTGCTATTGGCCGCAATGCCCAGGGCAAGCGTCGTAGCTGCCAGCGCGGTGAACCCCGGATTTTTGCGCAATTGGCGCAGAGCGAAGCGAATTTCTTGAACGAGCGTGTTCATTTCAAATTCCTCGAAGACGCGCTATTCGGAATGCAGCGCCTGCATGGGTTCGATGGAGGCCGCGCGCCGCGCCGGGATCAGCCCCGAAAGCACGACGGCAAGCGACAGCAACCCGGCGGCGGCAATATAAGACAGTGGATCAGAGGCGGTGACGCCGAAGAGCATGGAACGTAAGAGACGCACTGCGGCAATCGAACCAAGCCCGCCCGTCACAAGACCGATCAGCACAACCCCGGCGTTGCTTCCGAGCACGAGGCGGAAGATGCCGACGCGCGAAGAACCGAGAGCCATGCGCAGAGCAAACTCGCGGTTGCGCTCGGCCACAGCGTAGGCCATGACAGCATAGAGGCCGAGCATGGCTACCAGCAGGCTCGCCAGCGCAGTAGACATCAAGCAGTTCGGCGGGCAGGCGCGACATTTGGTACATCTTGTTGACCACCTCGTCGTAACTCATCAGGTTTTCCAGCGGCAATGAGCGGTCGAGCGAGGCGACCGCCTGGCGCATCTCCGGCGCGAGCGTGGTCAGGTTCCATTGGTGCGGACGGCAAACTGCGCGTAACTTGCAAAGCCGGCCTGTTCCATGGGCAGGAAGAGCAGTGGAAGGGGATCGATCTTTGATGGATCGTGATACATGAACTCCGGCACAATGCCGACGATCTGCCAGGTTTTCTTGTCGTAGGTGATGCTGCGGCCGAGAGCATCACCGTTGGGCCAGTACTTGCGAGCCATGGTTTCGTTCACGATGGCCACGGGTGTCGATTGCGCGTTGTCGCTCGCAAGGAAGTCGCGGCCGTGCGAGATGGCGATGCTCATGGTGCGGAAGAAATTCGGACCTTCGAAGTCGGTGATGACCTCCATGTCCTCGCCCTTGGAGGGCGTGTAGCCGGGCACAGCGAAGTCCTGCGTATTGCCAGAGCCCTCATCTGCCATGGGCAGGTGCGAGGAGTATGTCACGCCGGCGACGCCGGGCAGCGCGTGCAAGCGATCGACGAGCGCGGCGCGGAGCGCGGCAACCTGATCTTTTTTGTAGCCGGCGCGCGAGAAGGTGAGCTCGGCGGTCAGGCAATTGGCGTGATTGAAGCCGAGCGGGCGGGAGAGGATGTTCAGCGCCGTGCGCGTCATCAAGCCGCAGCAGACCAGAACCACAAAGCAGATGGCGAGCTGCAGGCCGAGCAGCACGCGACGGGCGAACTGCTTGCGTCCGGCGCCGACCACGGCTGCGCCACCGGCGCAGATAACATCCTTCTGCGATGCACTAAGCGACTGGCGGACCGGAGCCATGCCGCAGACTAGCGTAACCAGAATGGCCACTGCGGTGACAAATACGAGAATGCGCGAGTCGGTCAGGAGATTGAAGGCCAGTGTCGTGCCGAAGCTGGGCAGCAGGACGTAGAGCGCGCGCGAGATGCCGAGCGAGGCCAGCCAACCACAGAAGGCGCTGGCAGCGGCGAGCAAGGCAGTTTCCGTGAAGGTCTGCGCAACGATGCGGCGCACCGGTGATCCGAGCGCGGTGCGAATGGCCACCTCGCGGCGACGGCGGGCGGCATGCTGTCCGAGCAGAGAGGAAACGTTAAGGACGACTAAAAGCAGGAGCAGAATGGAGGCGCCATAAAGCACCGGCAACTGTTCTCCAATCAGGCCATAGAAACCGCGCGTGAAGTGCGCCGCATCATTCAGATTGAGATCCCAGCCGTTCAGGTTGTCTTCGGCGTGCTGGGCGGCGAAGCGACGAGAGAGCTGGTGAAGTTCGGTCGCGGCCAAGGCATTGGCTACGCCCGGGCGCAGGCGCTCAACCACCTGCAGGCCGCGATGGGCCAGCGGATCGGCAGGGGCATCGGCCGAAAGCGAGCGAGTGGCCGAGAGCGGAATCCAAGCCGACTCGGCCACGCCGCCATAGATGCCGGCGAAGCGCGCCGGCGCGACGCCGACGACGGTGAACAGATGACGGTTGACCGAGACGGTGCGTCCGACGATGGAGCGGTCCGCGTTGAACAGCGAATGCCAGAGCGCATCGGAGAGCACTATCTCGTCGTGCTGGCCGAAGGCGCGATCGGAGGCGTTGGCATCAAAGAAGCGGCCGAGTTGCGGCTGGAGGCCGAGTAGTTGGAAGTAGCCGGAGGAAACGCTGTCGGCCCAGATGGCGCGCGCCTCGCCGCCCTCGGCCGCCAGGCTGAGCTGTATGAGATCGAAAGCGGCGGAATCGGAGAAGCTGCGGCCCTCGTCGCGCAAGAAGCTGAACTGCCTGTAGTTGACCGAGTAGCCGGTTGAGCCGAGCACGGTGGCCGAGACGAAACGAAGCTGCCGCGGCTCCTGGACATGCGGCCAGGGGTTGAACAGCACGGCGTTGGTCCACGTCGCCACCGTGGTCAGGGCGCCTATGCCCAGAGCCAAAGTGAGGACCACAGCGAAGGCAAATCCCGGAGCGCGGCGTAACTGGCGCAACGCGTACCGCAGGTCCTGGAGGAACATCACTACGCCTCCACTTCTTCTTCCAGCTTCTTCAACTCCTGCTCGCTGACCACCTTTCCGTCGAAGAGATGTACTTCGCGCTGCGCGTGCTTGGCAAAGCGCGGATCGTGCGTCACCATGCAGATGGTCGAGCCCTCGCGGTGCAGGTCGGTGAGCAGATGCATCACCGCCTCGCCGTTCTTCGAGTCCAGGTTGCCCGTCGGCTCGTCGGCCAGCAGAATCGACGGCGAACCAGCCAGCGCCCGCGCCACGGCCACGCGCTGCTGCTGGCCGCCGCTGAGTTGCGCCGGATAGTGCCTCATGCGGTGCGCCATATTCACCCGCTCCAGCGCTTCCTTTACGCGTTTCTTGCGCTCGGCAGACGGCATGCCCGCGCGATAGGTGAGCGGCAGCTCCACATTCTCCTCGACCGTGAGGTCGCCGATCAGGTTGAAGCTCTGGAAGATGAAGCCGATCTCCTGGTTGCGAATCCGCGAGCGGTCGCCGAAGCTCAGGTTCTCCACCGGGCTGCCGTTCAGCCGGTACTTGCCGCCTGTCGGCGTATCCAGCAGGCCCAGAATCGAGAGCAGCGTTGACTTGCCGCAGCCAGAAGGGCCGCTCATGGCCACGTACTCGCCGCGCGATATGCTCAGGTGAATGCCGGAGAGCGCATGCGTCTCCACTTCGTCGGTGTAGAAGATCTTGGTCAGGTCTTCAATTTCAATCAGCTTGTCATTCGATGCCATTCAATCCCCCTTGTGAATTTGCGAATCTGGTTTCTTCATGCTCTTCGCTTAAAACATTCGCCGTCCGCGCAGGACTCACTCCAGCCGGATGCGGTCCACGTTGTCCCATCGCGACATATCGGAAAGAATCACCGTGTCGCCTTCCTTCAACCCTTCAAGCACCTGAATGCTGTTCACTGACGCGCGGCCCACCTTCACCGGAACGCGCGTGGCGCCTTTGCCGTCTGGGTCAATCCTGAACAGGCTCAATGTCGAGTTCTCGTTGCCCAGCGCCGGACGTCCCACATAAAGAACGTCCGCCATGCGCTCCAGGTCGATCGTCCCGTCCACGCTCAGCGACGGAACCGCGCCCGGAGGCAGCGGTCCATCCAGTGTTACGTCAACCGTGCGCGTTCCGTTCACCACAGTTGGATCGATTCTTGTAACGTGGCCGGGGATGATGCCGTTGTGCGTGTCGATGGAGGCTGGCTGGCCGATCTGAATGTCGCGCGCCTGGGTCTCGGCAATCTGCAGAGCGGCCTTGAGCTTGTCGAGCTGAATCACCTCGGCCACCGAAGTTCCCGCCGTCACGTGCTGGCCCACCTGCAACGGAACAGCAAGCGCCGCCACCACTCCGGAGATTCCAGCCCTCACCTGAAGCGCTTGCATCTGTTTCTGGTAGAGGTCGAGAAGCGCTTTGGCCTGGTCGATCTTGGTCTGTGCCGAGGCAAGCTGAACCTCGATCGCCTTCTGATTCACTTCGAGCTGCTGTTGACTAAGATTGTGCTGGATGGTCAACTGGTCGGCCGTGTCCTTGGATTTGTTATAGGCAATGCCGGCGATCACACCCAGGTCATAGAGGGCCTTGTCGGTCTGTGCCTGTAACTGATCCTGGGTATAGTCGGAGTTGACCTTGGCGGCTGCCGTCTTCTTGTCCATCAGCGTGCTTTCCAGCGTGGCCTGCAGGCTCTTGTAGTCGGCCTGCGCGGCCTTCAGCGCCAACGTTGCGTTGAGCAGCTCCTGCTCAAGCTGAGGATCGGCCAGGTCCATGAGGATGGTGTCCGGCGTGACCTTGGCGCCGGGCAAGACGCGTATGCGGACGACAGTCGCGTCCGTCTGCGCGGGAATCAGCTCGATGCTGTCCTCGCGCGGGACCAGGGTGCCAGTAGACCCGCGCACTTGCCGGACCATCGGTCCGCGCTTGACCGTATCCGGCCAGATTGTCGAACGGTCCACCGTGGGCGCAGCCGGCTTGAGTCGCGACAGCCCAAGCAGCGCAACCGCCAACCCCGCCACCACCACGCCAGCCAGAATCCAGCGCCGGCGCTTCACCTTTTGCAATAAATCTGGGCGTGCGATATCCATACGCCAGTAGTCATAGCACTTGCCGTGCCAAAAGAGCTTCACAATATATCATTGATACTAAATGACTTAGTAAAATAAACAGCAAAAAAAAAGGGCCTCGATTGACCGTTTCCGGCGCGGCAGTGTTCGATTTCGGACAGTGTCCCGATCGCCGGAAGCCGACTCTCCCGTGAGAAAAACCAGGGGTTTAGTAATGCCGATCATCCTCGGCTGTTGCAGA
>CAVXYT010000018.1:0-27764 GCA_963765995.1 uncultured Acidobacteriaceae bacterium
GAGCCGAATGCTCTGCCAGTTGAGCTACGCGTCCATGCCACCAGAAAAAACCGTGCGGCGACGAGGCTTGCACACGGCCTAAGCAGGCAAGTATTTCTGCTGCCACTTGAAAAATATAGCACAGTGCCGGGGCCGGTTCAAAACACGGAATCAGGAAGTGCCAAGGATTGTGTTCTAGAAGTTGAAGGCGAGGCCGGCGCTGACGCCGCGCTGGTCCTGAGCGAAGATCAGCAGCGAGCCATCGCTCAACAGAAACGGGCGATAACCCTGAGCCAGCAGGTTGCGCACATCCACCAACGCATAGAAACGGCCTGAACTGTCGCGGCTGAGACGTATGGGCTGGCGCAGATTCAAGTTCAGGTAGGGCTCGGCGGCGTTTTCCGCAAAGGGTGCAACCTGGGTGACGGTATCTTCCGGCTGCCAGCGGTAGCTGGCCCGCCAACGGATTCCGGTGCCCTCGAGGGTGCCGGAGAGCGAGAGCGCGTACATCTGGGCGCGGCGGGGAGAAGCACTGGACAGCACCTGCGCCAGAGATGCGGATTGCAGTGAAGAAGCACTGCCAGACATGACCAGGGCGTCGCCGTTGGCGTAGCTGAGGCGGAGCTGATTGCCTCCGGGCAACCGGTGTTCAAAGGCAGCCGCCACTCCGGCGGTGGAGAACTGTGGGCCGGCAGCGCGGAGCAGACCGCTGATGGGATCCAGAAGCACTGCGGACGAAGTCGTATCTCCAGCCCCGAAGTGGCCCATGGCCTCGAGGGCTGGATTGTCGATTCTGTCGGCGAAAACCAGCACGGAGACACCCGAGAGATTGGTTTGTCTCAACCAGCCGAGTTCCTGGTGCAGCCCGTGTTCGATGGACAGGCTGCCGTCGCGGGCAGAGATCGCAGGCAGCCAGGAATGGGCTTCGGTGTCCTCGGAATTTGCGCCGCCGGGCAGGAAAGTGGTCATGCGATAGCGAATCGCGGAGTTGCCGTCCCGCCAGCCCGCCAAAGCAAAAGGCAGTATGGAAGCCACGGTGTCAGGAGCAGACGAGGAGAACCGCGCAAGCACCTGATTGGAGCCTACCTCGGCCTCGAACTCATCTCCGAGATGGATCGTTTCCCAACTGCGTACAGCGGCTTCGTCCAGTCCCTCGGCGCCGCCGGCGGCCATCTCCGGGTGGATGGAGACAGCGGCCACCGACTGCACGGAGCCGGCAAAACCCAAATCCTGGCGAAAACCGAGCATGGACTCCATGCCTGCATCGGTGTCGGGTGCGAAATCAACGCGGGCCAGTAATTCCCGGCTATCGGACGGCGTATCTTCGACCGCGGCCGAGATACGTTCGCCGCTCTCGCCGAAGGTGCCCTCCTGGCCGCTGGCCACCAGGCGGGCCTTCAGCCGGGGATGCGAGCCGGACTCGTCCGAGACGACCACCAACGGACCGTCCTCGAGCCAGCGCAGCAGGGGGCGGTTGGCGGCCGAGCGCAGCGTCCACGCCCAGTCGTCCTGCTGGGCGTTGCTGGCGCGCGGTTCAGCCGGCAGCCACTGCATCGCCTCGTACAAAGTGTTCAGGGTGAGGTTGACAACGGTGTTGGTGCGGACGCGAATATTTTCGCGCAACGAAGGCAAAAACCAGGTGCCCATGGCCTTAACCGCATAGCGGCCGGGCAAAACCGAGGGGATGATATAGCGGCCGGCCGAATCGGTGTAGACGCTGGCGATGACCGTCAGGTCGGGATGCAGCAACTGGACCTGGGCGCCAATCTGCGGAACGCCTGCCGAGTCTCGCACCAGGCCCGAAACCGCCCCCTTGGCTGAGGTAGGGCCGGCTCCGTGGAGCGAGCCGCCGCCAAAGGCAATCAGCATGGCGAAAACTACGAGATGTACCCTGCGCGTCATCACTGTCGTTGGTGACCTGGCGGCGTCCTGGCGAGTTTACTGCAAATCAAGCCCCCGCTGGCTTCCGGATCTTGAGTCCAGTAGCCCTGTTGCGCTGGGTACGTATCTATTCCACGACAAAAGGCGCCGATTGTGCAATCTCTTGTTTCGAGATTCCGTCATTTATCTTGATCGTCACCTTATATTTTCCTGGTTCGAGCCCCGCCATTGGCAATGATTTCTCCACCGTCATCTGGTCACTATGAGCGCCCAACTCCTTTGAATCCAGTTGTTTTTCAAAAACCACGGTGTCGGTGGCAGCGGCGCTGGCCGTGGCGGCAACGGTTTTGACGATCTGGTAGGTCACCGTGGCCTGGTTGCTCTTGGTGGCCTCGTCGATGCCCAGGTTGTAGACCTGCATCCAGAAATTGAGCTGCTGGTCGCGCTTGAATTTGACCGGGGGATTCGGGTTGGCCGGGGTGGGGCTGCTCACGCGGGGGCGTATAAAGGTGTTGCCGATAACAAAATTGCCGCTGCCGATGGAGTGTGAACTCACCGGGTTCATCTGGTCGGCCAGAATCAGCGTGGAGGTGCCCAGCTTTTCGTCGTGGTAGGTAGGCACGTTCAGGGCACGCCCGTAAATGCCAATGTGGTCCTTGTTGTTCACGTCCTTGATGACAATGTCCAGACGGTAGAGGCCGGGCATCAGGGGAAGAGCCTTCCAGTAGACCGACTGGCGGTCGAGCGATTTCTCAAGCAGCTCGGCCGGTTGCTCCACCTCGACCGTATCCTCGAAGGTCTGCACCGTCTTGCCGGTGATGGTGGTGACCTTGCCCAGGATGTTCACCACGCCGCTGGCGACACCGTCCTTGGTAACAAAGGTGATGTCGCGGTTCCTCATCTGCAGGGTGATTGGGACCAGATCCGTGCTTTCGGTCACCTTGATGAAGTCGGTGCGGACGTCGAAGGGGAAGACCGGGCCAGTCAGCAGTTTGTGCTCGGTAACAAAGGCTTCCAGGTCCTTGAACTTGACCGGCGGCGGCGCGAAAATCTTGGCGGCCAGCTCAATGCGGTCAAACTGCTTGGACTCCTGCCCCTGCGACCCCGGGCCCGTACCCAGGCTTTCCATGCCGCCTTTGAAGCGGTCGGCCTTCGTAGACTTGCCCATCTGCTCGTACTCGGTCTGGCCGGCGCCGGGAACGTGCAACAGCGCGTCCTTCTCGCTGCGGTCAATGGTGAAGTGGTAGTCGCCGCACTGGCAGGTATCCACAAACTCGAGGTCGATGTTCTCGCCGATGCCCTCAAGATAACGGTAATGCCACTCTTCGAAGGGGAAAGTCGAGGTTTCGCCGCCGCCTTCTTCTATAGGCCGCTGGTAGTTGCCGCCGGAGGGGTGGGAATCGATGGAGTCAGCCGGGCCCCATGAGATATAGACGCGGCCGCGGTCGGTCTTCCAGCCGGGCTTGCCGGCGGCATAGTGCTCGTTGGCGTAGGCGATGCGCCGGTAGTGCTCTTCGCGAAACTCGTTCTCCGGCGAATCCGGATTGGGATTGCGCCGCAGCCAGAAGTTCTCGATGAAGGCATCGCGCTCCTCGTCGTTGCTCAGGTTCCTGAAGGCCTTGCGCTCCTCGTCGGAGATGATGTAGGGCACGTCCTGGTCCAGCCAGGTCTTGTAGGCGCCCTTCAACTCCTGCCGGACGGCCTTCTGCGCGGCAAACTTCTCCTTGTCGGAGCGCTCGCGCTTGAGCGGGTCCACTTCCTGATTTTGGCCATTGGCTTGTGGCGCCTGTGCAGGTTGTTTGTCCGTCTGCTGGGCAATAAGTCCTGAGGCGGGGATAAAGACTAGGCCGCAACCCAGTGCCACAATGAGAAGATGATAGCGGTTCAGCATCATTTGCCTTGAAAACTCCTGCGTTCCCTTAATTCTACTGGTCCGGAAAGGACTGGGCAAGATTCCGTAGGGCCCCGGCTGTCCGGTTAGACCAGAAATCGCGGTCAAGGTAAGCAGGAAAACGCTCCCATGGAACTGCTAAACTGTCTGAGGATAGGGTTTTAAGACCCGCCGGGCCGCTCGCGCCTCTGGAAAACAGGTGCGCTTGTTTTGTTCTGCTTCTGTTCTGCTCTGCCGCTTTATTTTGCGCGGCTTGCGCGGTTCCTGCATTCTGCGCGAAATGGATGTTGACTGAGGCAAATTCATCCGGCCCCGGCGAGCCAGTTGGCAACCGGCACGAACCACGAAGAAGGCGGCTTTTCGCGGCCGTTGTGAACCGTACCGGCGCCAATTGCGTACACTAATTGAAGAGTACCGGAGCACGCAACTCGGAGCACGCACCTCGCATGAAGAAGATAATTTTGATCATTCTCGCCGTCGTGGCCGTCATTGGGCTTGTGGCCTTATTCATCTATAGGCAGCAGGCCGGCTACACCAAGGTTCTCACTGCCAGGGTCGCGCGTCAGGATCTGGCCACTGTGGTCAGCGGCACCGGCCAGATCAAGCCCAAAACCTACGCGGTGCTGGGCGCTACGTCTATGGGCCGCGTCACTCACCTCTTTGTAAAAGAAGGGGACATGGTGAAGAAGGGCGAGACGGTTGCCACCATCGAGAATGTGCAGCAGGAGGCGGCTGTCTCCGGCCAGGAGGCCACCATCGCAGCGGCCAAAACCGACATAGCCGCCTCCGTTGCCAACGAAAAGACCGCCGAAGCGAACATTGAGAAAGCCAAAGCCGATCTGGTGCAGAAACGGCTGGACTGGGAGCGCGAACAGCCTCTTTACGAGGCCGGCATCGTGGCCAAGTCAGATTACGACCTCAAAAAGGCTGCCTATGATACGGATGTAGCCTCGGTGGATCAGGCTGTGGCGGCGCTGCATCAGGCCAAGGCGCAGACCGATTCCCTGCGCGGGCACCTGCGGACGCAGGTAGCCAGCCTGCGCGCCGATCAGAATATGCTCGACCTGACCATGGCCGTCGCCCCCTTTGACGCCATCGTGACCAACGAGCCTATTCGCGAGGGCGAAACGGTGGTGGAAGGCATCGAAGGCTACCAGGGATCAACCCTGATGACCCTGGCCGATATGAGCGTTATCACCGCCGAGGTCAAGGTGGACGAAACCGACATCGTCAATATTCGCGTCGGCCAGCCGGCCGATGTGACCGTGGACGCTTTGCCCGGCAAGGTCTTCAAAGGTCATGTAACCCTGGCTGGCGATCAGGCCCTGCTGCGTTCCACCGGCGTGGCCACCTCGCAGTCCACCACCGGCACCGAGGAGGCTAAAGACTTCAAGGTCATTGTGACTCTGGACGAGCCCTCGAACGACCTGCGCCCCGGACTCAGCACTACCGCCAAGATCACCACGGCGCACAAGGCGAACGTGCTCTCGCTGCCCATTCAGGCGCTGACCATGCACACGCCCGACGACGACAACGCCAAGAACGGAGTACAGGCGGCTTCAACTTCACCATCCACGGCCAAAGCCAAGAAGGATCCTGTGCAGGGCGTCTATCTGGTGGACAAGGACAAGAGCGGCAAGCTGAGGGCCACCTTCGTGCCGGTCACCACTGGCATCACCGGAGCCACTGACATCGAGGTGCTCAGCGGCTTGACCGAGGGCCAGGAGATTGTGATCGGCCCTTACAAGACGATGCGCGGCCTCAAAAACAAAGCGTTGGTCAAGCGGGACACCTCCAAGCCGGCCGTGCCGGCCTCCGGCGGAAGCTCTTAACAGTAGCCCAAGGAAGAGATTCGAATGGCTCTGATCGACACCAGTGAAGACGTACGGCAGGCGGTTCCGCCAAACGGCGACATGATCGTCGTCGAGGATCTGTGGCGCACCTACGACATGGGCTCGGAGCAGCAGGTGCAGGCGCTGCGCGGCGTCTCCCTGCGCATCAAGCACAACGAGTACGTGGCCATCATGGGCCCGTCCGGCTCCGGCAAGTCCACGCTGATGAACCTGATCGGCTGCCTGGATACGCCCTCCCAGGGCCGCTACTGGCTCAACGGCCAGCTGGTCAGCACACTGGACGACGACCAGTTGGCGCGCATCCGCAACAAGGAAATCGGATTCGTCTTCCAGACCTTCAACCTGCTGGCGCGCGCCACCGCCTTGCACAACGTCGAGCTGCCGCTGATTTATAACGGCACCTCGGCCGCCGCGCGCATCGAGCGGGCCAAGGAATCGCTGGCCGACGTCGGCCTTGAGTCGCGCATGTACCACAAGCCTAATGAGCTCTCCGGCGGCCAGCGCCAGCGCGTGGCCATTGCCCGGGCGCTGGTCAACCGGCCTTCGATCATTCTGGCCGACGAGCCCACCGGCAACCTCGACTCCAAGACCGGCCTGGAGATCATGGCGCTGCTCGATACCCTGCACGCCAACGGCAACACCATTGTGCTGGTCACCCACGAGCCGGACATCGCCGAATTCGCCCATCGCGTCGTCCATATTCGCGACGGACAGATCTACTCCGACGAGCCCTCCAGGCGCTACCGTTCCGCAGGATAGGACCGCCAGGCAAGCCGCAATCCAGCCCGCACCCGAACCGGAAAGAGCCATCTCTTTCCGGTTCATGTTTTTTCCCCCAGCGCCGATGAAACCTCTGTCGGCCTTGAAATCGTCGTTTGGGCCATGGAGGCGAGGCACGTTGAGAGCCATCGAGAGCGCCGCTCATTACCAGCCTTCCGTCTCCGGCCTCACCCTTGTCGAGGTCGAATCGCCCCTTGAATCGCAGCCCGTTGGGGTCAGCGCGGCATGGCGCAAATTGCTGATGCAGGCCGAGATGGCCGCGCCCCATGTCCATCTGGCCACCATCGAAGGTGAACACGGCGTCGGCAAGCAAACGCTGGCCCGCTATCTCTTCCGTCGTTCCCCGCTCTCCACCGGCAACTTTCAGCGGCGCGACGCCCGCGAATGGCTGGTCACCGACGCCGACCCCGCCACTCTTACCGGCTTCACTTACCTGGACCGCGTGGACCTGCTCGCCCCTCCCGGCCAGGGCCTTCTGCTGAGCTTTCTCAAGGCGCTCCAGGACCGCCCGCCGGGCCGCTCCGTCCTGCTGGCCTCCTCCCAGACCTCATTGCGCCAGATGGCCGCGCAGGGCCTGTTGATGCCCGATCTCGCCTTCCGGCTCACCGCCGTCCGCTTTGCCGTTCCACCGCTGCGCCAGCGCCGCGAAGACATTGCTCCGCTGGCCCAGGCACTGCTGGACCGCATCTGCACTCGTTACCAGCAGCGCCCCGTCCTCATGGCGCCCGGCACGCTGGCCCGCCTCCTACAGCACAGTTGGCCGGGAAACGTGCGCGAACTGGCCGCCGTGCTTGAAACCGCCCTGCTCGAAGCCAGCAACGGCATCATCCGCCCCGGCGACCTGGCCCTCCCCTCCGGCTTCGAAACCCCTTCGCCGCTCCAGCCAGCCGCGCACAGCGACACCCTCAATCTCGATGCCGTCATTCAGCATCACGTCCAATATGTCCTCGACCTCAACCGCGGAAACAAGCTCCGCGCCGCCCGCCAGCTCGGCATCAGCCGCTCCACCCTCTACCGCATCCTCGGCAACGAAAACATCCTGGCGCATTGAGAGATTTTGTGCGAGCAGGCCCATGGTGTGGAGACTAATTCTTGAGCTGTTTGGTGATGGCCTTGTTGCACTCGGAGTGGCAGGTGAGCTTTTAATTGATACGAAAATCGGAAATATCGAACAACGGCCTAAAGAAGCCAGTGACAATAGAGTGCTTCTACTCCAATAAGAGGCTAGTGACGCGAAGGATTCCGCTTTGAAAGCAGCTTCAGCAGCTTCTCGATCAAACGTTGAGGCCGGACATGCGATGGACAAATACAACGCGGCGAAGGTTGCGTGGGGTGATGCCATAAATAGATCAAACGCGGCAGACAAAGCGGCATCAGACGCTTTATCTCGTTTAAGTACAGTTATATGGTGCGTGGATGTGCAAGCTAAGTCAATGAATCCGCGAATGCTGGATCGCAAGGTATTACTGGACACCGGGGCCGGAAAGCCGATAAGGCGCGGAATCGGTGCATTCCATTGGGTTATTGACTACTGACCCAAACCTTCCAGATGAACATTTCGTCATTATTGTTAGGCACCACTATCAACTTCCGAAATGGCTTGCCTGGAAATCTGATATAGAGTACGCTGTGAAATAATTCGTTCTAACTGTCCCCCTTGACAGCTGGAACGCCATCCACATGCAAGGTCAAGTTGAACTGCCAACCCACCACTTTGGAGGTCATGATGAAGTATATCCAGTCGTTTTGTATCTCTGCTCTGCTCGGCGCGTGCGCCGTGGGAGCATGGGGGCAATCCACCGCTTCGCTCTCCGGAACCGTCACCGATCCCAGTGGCGCAGTGGTTGTCAATGCACAGGTGACGGTGCATAGCCTCGCCACCGGCGCCGACCGTGTCGTTCAAACAGACTCGGCCGGCTTGTATGTTGCGCCTTCGCTGCAGCCCGGCGATTATCGCGTCAAGGTTACTGCTCCGGGGTTCAGCGCCAACACTGTGCCGAAAATCACTCTGGACGTCGATCGGCAGATTACGCTGAACATGCACCTTGCAGTATCGTCCTCTGGTGAGACCATACAGGTGGCGAGCACGGCCGTGCAGATCGAATCTCAGACCATGACCATTGGGCAGGTCATCGACCGGAACACGGTGCAGGAGCTTCCACTTAACGGCCGTCACTTCCTTGACCTGACCGTGCTCACGCCAGGCGGAGTGATAGCTCCCACCTCCGGCAGCCTCACCGCGTCCAGCCGCGGCCTTGGCGCCAACTCTTTCATCACTGCGGGCAATCGCGAAGACTCGGTGAACTTCCAGATCAACGGCATCAATTTGAACGATATAAGCCAGAATCAGATCACCTTTCAGCCGTCGATCAGCACTACGTCCGAGTTCAAGATCAATAACTCGACATTCAGCGCGGAGTACGGCCGCAGCGACGGGTCGATTGTTACCGTTGCCACTAAATCCGGCACGGACACATTCCATGGCGAGGCCTTCGACTACTTCCGCAACGAAGCCCTCGACGCGCGCAACTACTTCAATCGCAGCGTTAGTCCTGCTACCGGGCTTTCGCTTGGCACTCCCGGCGACAAGGCCCCGCTCAAGCGCGACAACTTCGGCGGTTCTGTAGGCGGCCCAATATGGAGAGGCCACACCTTCTTCTACGGCAGTTACGAAGGCCTGCGCCAGCATCAGGGCATCCTGCAAAACAGCGCGGTGATTTCGCAGGCCAATCAAACGGCGATAGCGGCCAATAAAACCAATGATCCCGCTGCCGCTGACTTGGCCGCGCTGATCCCGCTTCCCAATAGCGGCGCCAACTATGTCTCATTCACTCCCGGCCCGGTCAACATCGACCAGTTCACTGTAGACATCCTGCATCAGATCAGCCCCAACGATTCTCTGCACGGCTTCTATGCGTTTCAGAAGGACATCCGCACAGAGCCGGCCTTGCAGGGCGATACCATTCCCGGCTGGGGAGATCATCGTGCAGCGCATCGCCAGATTGGCACCATGAGCGAGACCCATATCTTCAGCTCGAATCTCGTCAATGAAGCGCGTCTTGGCTTCAACCGCATCTCCATCTCCTTTAACCCGGCCAATTTAACCGACCCCACAAGCGTCGGGCTGGGCGATGGCCTCAGCGGCAATGTCGGCCTGCCACAGATCACGCTATCCGACATCGGACTGACCTTCGGCGGACCTGCAGGATTCCCACAGGGGCGCTCTGACACCACAGGCGTCTTGTCGGATACGCTTACCAAGCTTCAGGGCAAGCACACGCTCAAGCTGGGCGGCGAGTTCCGGCGTTACCTTGTGGCCAGCTTTGCCGGGAATATCGGTAGTCTGACCTTTACCACTTCGACTACGCCGACCAGCCTCTTCCAGACTGACATGGCAACCGTCTTCAGCATCCAGCCCAATATCGTCTCCAGCCGCGTCTATGCCGGCTCGCTGGGGGTGTTTGCGCAGGACAATTTCAAAGTCACGCGCAACCTAAATCTGGAATACGGTCTGCGCTTCGAGTGGAATGGAACTCCGGTTGAAGGCGCAAATCGTTTTGTGCTCTTCAATCCAGCCAATGTCACCCTCACTCAAGTGGGGACCAACGGGCTTGCGGACAACGCTGCGTACGGCCAGAACTACAACTACGAGCCGCGCGTGGGATTTGCTTACGATGTCTTTGGCACCAGCAAGACTGTGGTGCGCGGAGGATACGGCTACCTGGTGGACCAGCCGGTTTCGGGCGTCGTGACACCTCTCGCATCCAACCCTCCCTTCAGCACGACGGTCAACTATAACGGCGCTGCTATTCCTGTCTCCTCGCTGTATGCCGACGCAAGGGCCTCCGGCATCTCGCTGGCCTGGGTCAATCCCAATTACAAGAACGCGTACATCGAGAGCTTCAACCTGAATGTGCAGCAGGCGCTGCCGTGGGGTATGATCTCCTCGCTCGGCTACTACGGATCGCGGGGCCACCATCTCATGATTCAAACCAACGAGAATCAGGTAGTAGGCGCGGCAAGCAATACGCAGGTGCATCCGTTCACAACCCTCGCGATCACCAGTCCCATTGATCCCGGCGGGGCTATTGCCTCGAACATCGGCGAGAGAAACAGCATCGGCTTCTCCAAGTACAACGCCATATGGGCTGTGCTCAGCAAGAACATGAGCAACGGTCTTGAGTTCAGCATGAACTACGAGTGGACCAAGTCAATGGACATCAACTCGCTTGGATCGCAGGGGGGATACGTGCTGCCCGACAGCTCCAACCCCATAGAAAACTATGGACTGTCGGATTTCGACGTGCGCCAGCATTATGCCGGAACCGCAATCTACGATTTCCCCTTTAAGGGCAACCGCCTGGTTTCGGGCTATCAGCTCTCAACCATCGTCCAATATCAGACCGGCAATCCCGTCAACATCCTTGCCAGCAGCTCCAGCTTCAACGGCATCACTGGCCTCGTCCGTCCTACCCAGGTCGGCCCCATCACCGTGGCGAAAACGCAGACCTCCGGCGTAACCAACGTCACCTTCATCCACAGCACCGGCCTGGCATACGGCGGCACGGTCTGCGACATTACGAACTACACCTCCGCTTGCAGCTATGAGGTTCAGGGGACACAAGCAAGCGCCACAGCAACCACTGCGCCGACCGTTTACACAGGACTCGGCGCCATCCAGCGTAATGCTGTCACCGGGCCTGGATTCGCGGATATAGATCTCTCCGGAGAAAAAGATACGAAGCTCGCCGGCAGAGTCACCTTCATCCTACGCGCCGATGCCTTCGACATCCTCAACCACCCCAACTTCGGCCAACCGTCGGGCAACGTCCAGTCGTCCGTCTTTGGCCAGATATCGGCAACCCGCTTCGCCACCAGCGACGGCGGTTCTTCCCGTCAGCTTCAGATCAGCGCCAAGTTCGTTTTCTAGCCGCTGATCGGGTTCACAGGCGTGCGCTCTCCGAAATGCTCTTCCGGTTGAGCGCACGACTCCTGCCGCTGATAAACCGGATGGACCAGTCAAATCTTCTACACTTGATGGGAGGGTAATTTCGCCCCTTGATTTCACACGAGGTCCAATTCCGTTGAGAAGATTCCCGATCCCCGCACTGTTTGTTGCCGCGATTTTGCTGGTTGGCTTTGTTCCCGCGATGGGGGCGCAGAAACTGTCCGCTGTTCCCGCTCAGCCTGCCTCGGTAGAGACTAACCGCAAGGCTCTCAACGACCTCTTCGAGGAGTACTGGCAAGCCAGCCTGGAGCGCTCGCCGGAGTACGCCTCGGCGCTGGGCGACAAGCGCTACAACGACCGCATCGACGACTACTCCGTGAAGGCTGAGAATGCCTGGCTGGAGCGCGAAGAGAACTTCATGATGCGGCTGGCGGCCATTGATCCGGCCGGGTTTACCGGCCAGGAGAAGATCAGCCGCGAGCTGCTGCTGCGCCAGTTTGCCGACAACCAGGAGGCGGCGGGGTTCAAGGAGTGGGAGATGCCGTTGAACCAGATGGGCGGCATCTATACCAATTACCCCGAACTGGCCTCCGAGCTTAGCTTCACAACGGTAAAGGACTACGACGACTGGATCGCCCGGCTGCACGCCATTCCCAGGGCCTTCGACCAGGTGATGACGAATATGTCCATCGGCATGGACGACCATCGCGTGCCGCCGCGCTATCTGCTGGAAAAGGCGCTGGAACAGGTGAAGGCGCTGGCTTCTCAAACTCCAGAGAATTCGCCGCTGGCCGCGCCTCTGAAGAAGTTTCCCGCCGCCGTTCCGCCCGCCGAGAGTGAGCGCATCAAATCCGAGACGCTGGACGCGATCGGCAAAGAGGTGCTGCCCGCCTACTTGCGCTTTGCGCGCTTGCTTGAGGTGAGCTACATTCCCGCCGGGCGCGCCGAGCCAGGCGTGTGGGCGCTGCCCGACGGGGCAAAGTACTACGCCTATCGCATTCGCCGCGAGACAACGACTAATTTGACGGCGGAGCAGATTCACCAGATCGGCCTGGATGAGGTGAAGCGCGACGAGATGGAGATGCTGGTGATTGCGCAGAAGCTGGGCTTTGCCGATTTGAAGAGCTTCCGGGCGAGTTTGAAGAGCAATCCCAGGTTGAAGGCCGCGTCGGGCGATGCGCTGATGGCGGCCTACAGCGGCTACGTAAAACAGATGCAGGGCAAGCTGCCGCAGCTCTTCGGCAGATTGCCCAAGGCGCCGCTCGAGGTTGCCGCGGTTCCCGATTACATAGCGAAGAATATGTACCCGGCTTATTACGAGCCGGGCACGCCGGACGGCAGTCGGCCGGGCCGTTTGCGCGTGAACTTATATAACGCCACCGAGCGCAACCTCGACCAGGTGGAGGCCATTGCTTATCACGAGGGCATTCCCGGCCACCATTTGCAGATCTCGATTGCGCAGGAGCTGACAGGCCTTCCCGACTTCCGCAAACACGAGGACTATACGGCTTTCGTAGAGGGCTGGGCGCTCTACTCCGAGCGGCTGGGCAAGGACGTGGGCTTCTACCAGGATCCCTACTCGGACTACGGCCGCCTGGACGCAGACATCTGGCGCGCCATCAGACTAGTGGTGGACACTGGCGTCCACAGCCAGCATTGGACCCGCCAGCAGATGGTGGATTATTTTCACGAGCACTCGGCGATGGACGAGACGACGATACAGACCGAGGTGGACCGCTATATCGCATGGCCGGGACAGGCGCTGGCCTACAAGATCGGCCAGTTGAAGATACTGGAGCTGCGCGACCGGGCGAAAAAGGCACTGGGCGACAAGTTCGATCTGCGCGCTTTTCACGACCAGGTGCTGGACTCCGGCGCGCTGCCGCTCGATGTCCTGACGGACCGCATCGACAATTGGATTGCCAGCCAAAAATAGGCCGACGTTTCGCGATAGAACTGCGGCATATACTCGGTCCTTTTTGCGAATTTCGCTCCGTAGGGTTTTTGGTAGGCATATAGGCCGATAAACGAGTAAATTCTGCCGGGTTATATCGCTGCGGATCGAAGGAGAAAAGCACGTTTGGCAAAAAAAGGTCCGGTTATAGACCCCTATTTTTTCTTGAAATTTCCGCATGTATCCCTAACTTCTTCAACAAATTCAGGGATATGTGCGGACCAAAACATGGAAAAACGGCAGTATTTGGTCGTTCTTGGCACGTTTTTGCGCATAATTATGGTCGCTTTGGCTACCGTTTGAACAGAGGTCAGGGATCAGGGGTCAGGATCCGAACCCGGAGGAATGGACGATGCGGGAGAAGGAACGGCAATTGGCGCGGAAGAAGCTGGATGCGGAGATGAAGCTATATCGGCGCGCGGGAATGGAGAAAAATCCGACCAATGCGCTGCTGCGGGCGGTGAGGCAGACACTGGGTGTTCCTGTGGTGGAGATCGCGGAGAAGATGGGGGTGTGCAAATCTGTGGTGCTCGACCTTGAGGCAAGGGAGCCGCAAAATACTGTCACTTTGAGGTCGATGTCGCGGATGGCGAGGGCGATGGGCTGCAAGATGGTGTACGGGATTGTGCCGGAGGGCGGGAAGACGCTTGAGGAGCTGGCGGAGAAGAGGCTTTGGGCGGCCGTGCTGGGAACAGGGAATAGGGAATAGGGAACATTACTCGAAGCGATGCGAATTTGGCTCGGGGGGTGGCGGGATATGTGAATAGGAAGTGTAATTCACACAGACATAATTGCAGTCTACTGAAAACAAAAGAGTTAAGGCATACCAGTATGAATACAAATTGTCTAGTTCTAGGTGCGTTGCTGCCGTTTCAATTTACCTTCATGCCAGGTGAGGAAACGCTGCAAAGTGGAGTCTTGGAGGCGGGCTGGACAATCGACCGGCAATCCTAGTTCGTTTCTAACCTTGACAGCTAAGGAGCGATGGGACATCGGATAAAACTGGTATTTCATAATCAACGAAAAGCCACCCGCTTGGCGAACCTGCTCGATATAGGTTCTTGGCATCATTCGAGCTATGAAAAGAGGCACGAGGTTGAGTGCCTGACACATCCTGAGCTTTACTGCGAATTCATTTTGCGGGATGTACCCGAGGCGGTTTTTAATTTCCGTGCCGTAATTGATTCCATCGCGATGAAACACGCGGTCTAGATCGTGGTTGGTGTCCAACCAAGCTCTCCCTTCCCATGTGCGCACACTGTCGGCCATCGGCTGAAATCCCACCCTAGGTAGTCCTGCATCCGCCAGCAATTCGCCTTGTACGCCAAGAGAACGAGTAAATGCTTGGTTGGAAAAAGACAAAACTAGTCTACGGACCTCTTCAGCTTTCCTTTTCCAGTACCGAAACCGCCGATTGAAGTAGAAGCGTAGCTGGGTGTTGGGCGTTAGTTCCTGAAGTGAGGTTCCAATTCTCTCGTTCTCTCTCAGATCCTTTAGCGCTCGCACTGTTACCCAGTGAAAGAAATTGTCCTCGAAGCGAACGGCTAACTGAGACTCATAATATACAGTTTCCGGTTGTTCATCGAGCAGTGCCAGTAGCAGCGGTTCAAGGTTCTGAACAGCCGGATCATCGGCGGGACCCGGACGGTCATCTTCAGGGTCTTGATAAGTATCGGGTTCGGGATCTTCCCAGCTCATATTGTCTTGAACATTCTAGCTCATACAGCATTTGTGCCACAGAATCGAAAAACCACGCCAACGAGGGCATAAACGCCCGTTTAGAGGATGAGGCTCCGGAAGGTGCGGGACTCGCCGGAATCTTTCATGTTCAGCTAAAGACTGCCTAGCCAATTTCCTTGAAGTGTTGGACAATGTGTCATGCACTCCCTGTACGAACATTGGCTCTGGCTTTTTGACTGGCTGACGAAGCAGGGCGCTGCGCGAGCGACCGTAATCCAGGTCTTCATCACGTCAATCCTGGTCTTCATCACTGCGTGGTACGTGATCCTGACGCGTCGGATGGCAATGGCGATGAATCGCCAGACCCGCGCCATGATTCAACCTGTGCTTAGCATAGACTTCGATATCGAAAAGGACGAGTTCTTTCCAAAGGGTCGCTTTGAAGTAAAGAACCTTGGCGCTCAGCCATTACTCCTTCTGGATATGCGACTGAAGTGCAGACGCGAAAACATGGTCATGTTCGATGATGGGTATATGATTTACGAAAGACACATCCTCCCTCCGGGGGGCCAGATTGCATCCAAGTTCGACTTCACGGAACGATTCAAGCAAATGGGTGTGACGTGGTGGAGTCCTGGGATCGCAACGTTCAATCTTGAGGTGGTGGCATCTGACCTGAGCGAAGAGATAGTCCTTACATACAGAAGCTACGCGCACGTAAAGGATCTGAGAGTAACAAAGGGTACGCCTCTGAGGGTGCATTGGAAGTTCTTCTCAGCTCCCTTCAAACGGTGGTACTACTGGATTCTGTACAAGTTCAAACCGCCTACTTTGAAGTTCATTGATGGTGAAACTCGGAAACGCAAAACTCGAAGATGGGCATGGCTAAAAAGAAAATCCAATCGGCAAGATAACTGTCCTCCCGATGCGCAATGAAGTATCGGGAACTCGCGCGGCGGATGGTTGCTGAGGTTGTTTCCTGCATCAGCGGTTTATGAGCGCGACTTCGTCGCGTGGGTTGATTTCTAAATACTTGTGGATGGGATTGTGCCGCGGTTGAAACCACGCCCTACCAATGCCCGAAAAGCAACCGCAGGTCCTTCGACTCCCTTCGCTACGCTACAGTCGCTCAGGATGACAGGGTATTTTGGGTTGCTCAGGATGACAGGTGATCGGAGCAGGTGAAACAGGGTTGTCCGGCGTGATAGCCTGTAATGTCCCATTTCAGCAGCTTTTGCGTCTCAAATTCGCTGCTGTTGCGGGCTAAAGCATCAGTTGGAGAGATTGGCATGAAACGCGCGCTGACATTTGTCTTCGTTTTAGGGTTTTCCTGCTGCCTGCATGCGCAGGCGGTGGATACAACCGTCTGCGATATTCTGAACAATCCGCAGTCTTTCAACGGAAAGATTGTTCGCATCAAAGGCACCGTGGCCGCCACATTCGATCAATTCGTGGTGAAGGGCGCCGACTGCGGCATCAACGTCAACAAGAACATCTGGCTTTCGTATCCGGAAGGAACAAAGGCCAAGGCTGGCCCGGCGGTGCAGGTGCATATTCAGCCGGCGCGCAACTTCGCCGGCGAGGTTCCAGCGGTTCAGCGGACTCCGGTGGAGCTGGACAAGAACAGCAAAGATTTCAAGCAGTTCGATTCCCTGCTGGCCACGCCGTTTAGAAAAGGCGGAATGTGCCTGGGGTGCAACCGGTACGAGGTGACGGCCACGCTGGTGGGGCGGCTGGATGCCGTCAAGGATGCAAAGCTGACTCGCGACAAGGCGGGCAAGATCACCGGCTTCGGCGGCTTTGGGCACATGAATGCGTATCCGGCGCGGCTGGTGCTGCAATCGGTTTCTGATGTTGCTTCGAAGGAGATTGACTACTCGAAGACGCTGGCCATTACCAAGGCCGACACGGCGCCCAGTACGGGCGGCTCAGATCAGTTTGCTGCCGAGCGCAAGCTCGTTGCGGCGTTTGCCCCCGGCATCGCCGCCGGGGTACAGCTCAACCGGGCCGTCGGTGCATTCGGCAAACAGGGCGAGCACAATGGGGTGGTGGTCGGGTTCGGAGCTGCGAACACAGCAGCGGCAAAGGATGAAGGCAAAGGGGCGGTGGATTCGCCGGACGGCCTGCTCTTCACGTGCACGTTCAATACGAATCGCCTGGAAGGCGATTCCGAGGGCAGGGCTATTGTTTTTGCCGGTGAAAATGTAGCCAACCTGCGCAACCCGGCGCCGGAAGACGTGGGCGACGGAATTTACGATCTGGAGAATCACGCTTGGGTGATCACCGTTCTGGACGCTTTCGCCAACAGGCAGAAGACGCTGACTCTGCCGGGCGGTTATCTGGCTTTGAACTCGGCCTGGCTGCAGGCCGATATGAACCAGAAGGTGGGCGAAGCGATTGATCGCTTCCTCATAAACGAAGAGCTTCTCCACAGGTAATCGCGCCGCTCAGGGGCTGTGTCTACCAGGTCTCAAAAACGAGACCTGGGCACCCGGTGGATCGTGGAATCCCACCCTGGATCACCCCAACGACGAAGACCTGTCGTTGGGGACCCCGATGCGGCAAAATATTGACACGCCGCAAGGATGGGAGACCCGGAGACGGTAGAATTCTGTAAATTATAGCTATCAGTCAGAAACAGGAAAGGGAAAGAGATGGCAGAGATAGCCGTTGAGGCCACCGAAGTACCCGCGCAACTCCCTCACGTCCGTGTGGCCGTTCTGGGCGCCGGCAAGATGGGCGGGATTCTGTTGCAGGCCTTCCTGAAGCAGAACCTTTTCGCTCCCAGCCAGATTCACGCCACTGTGGGCCACGCCGAGCGCGCGCTGGCGCTGAGCACGCAGTGGGGCGTGGACGTGACGACCAACAACCTGGAGGCGGTGCGGCAGTCTGATTTGATTCTGCTGGGCGTAAAGCCCTTCCAGGTGCCGGAGCTGATGGCGGAGATTCGTCCCGCGCTGACACCGGCCAAGACGCTGGTTTCCTTTGCGGCCTCGGTCAAGACGCGGACCATCGAGGAGGCGGCGGGGATGGAGATCGGGGTGATTCGCGCCATGCCCAACACGCCCTCGGCGCTGGGAGCGGGCGCGGCCGGATTGTGCCGCGGGCGCTACGTCAAGGCCGAACAGATGGAGCTGGCGCATCGCATCTTCGAGACCGTGGGCCGCACGGTGGTGGTGGACGAGAAGCACATGGACGCCGTGACAGGGTTGTCAGCCTCCGGGCCAGCATACATCTACATCATCATCGAGGCTCTGGCCGAGGCAGGCGTGAAGGTGGGCCTGTCTCGCGACGTGGCCACGCAACTGGCCGCGCAAACCACCTTCGGCGCTGCCAAAATGGTTCTGGAAACCGGCTACCATCCGGCCCTGCTGAAGGACGCCGTGACCACCCCTGCAGGCTGCACCATCGACGGAATTCTGGAACTCGAAGAAGGCGGCCTGCGGGTTACGCTGATCAAGGCCGTGATGCGCGCGACGGAGAGGGCCAAGGAGTTGGCCGCGGGGTGAAAGAACAGGGATCAGGGGTCAGTTTTTCGTGCTGAATTGAGAGTCGTGGTTTCCCACCCTTGCGACAAAAACAAAAACGCGGCGAGGGTGGGGCACGCAGCGGGATTCTGGAAGGCTTTGCCAATGATACCCCATGAGACTGCCTTTTTGAGATTTCGAAGCCCGAGCTTGCCCATGCAACGCCCAACCTGGTTACCGTCTTATCTACCGGAACTCGACGGCCTGCGCGGCCTGGCGATTCTGTGGGTGGTGATCTATCACTGCGATCCGCTGCTGAAAGGCACGTGGATGCACCGCGTGGCGGAGTGGGGATGGGCGGGGGTTGACATCTTCTTCGTGCTCTCCGGGTTTCTGATTACCGCGGGCCTGCTGGGGACAAGAGACAAGCCGCGTTACTTTCACAACTTCCATGCGCGCAGGGCACTGCGCATCTGGCCGGTGTACGTGCTGGTGCTGGTGGTGGTGTACCTGAATGCGCCGTGGTTTATCGGCCCCAGTGTGTGGGGCGCGATCAAGGCCGCGCCGTGGCTGGCCTATATCTTTTTCGTCCAGAATCTCTTCCCTCTCAGTCTGCCTCCGGCCATCGGCCCCACATGGGCGCTGGCTGTTGAAGAGCAGTATTACTTTGTCTGGGCGCCGCTAGTGCGTTGGCTGCGCAGGCCGTGGATGCTGGCCGCTCTTCTGACTGCGGCACTGGTCTGCTCGCCGCTGCTGCGCCTCGGAGTTCACCCCTGGCTTACACCCACTCATACGCTGATTCACCTGGATGGGATCGCGTTGGGCAGCTTGCTGGCGCTGGGGCTTTACACGATCAGATTCAGCCGCCGCGTTTGGCTATGGATTGGCCTGGGAGCCTTTGCGCTGGGAATTTCCGCCGCGGCCACTTACGCCGGCGGGACGGCGTTTCTTGATTCTGCGCTGGTGACGGGCTTTACCGGCGCGGTGCTGGCATTGATGGCTACTACCGGCGCGCGCAATCCCGTCAACGCTCTGCTGCGCCGCGGGCCGCTGTCCTTCTACGGCCGCATCAGCTACGGCCTTTACATGACGCACATCATGGCCTTCATCTTTTTTGGCTGGTTCGACTTGTGGATGGTTCGCTACGGCATGGCCGGTAATCTGGCGGTGGTGGCGGTTCGCATGACGGTCTCCACCGCGCTGGCCGCGGGGCTGTGGTACGGGTTTGAATCGCAGATTCTTAAACTGAAGCGGTATTTTTGAGACGTTTCACGTCAATCTTCGCGGCTCAGCGATATTTCCCAACAGTCATGAAGGCAAGGATGGCGGCAAATCGCCCGGCTTTCCCCCTGAAACGACATCGTTGGTTTTGCGATTAATAGCATTGGCCCATGACTGCGGAGAAATTGTTTTAAGAATGGAAATCCAAACTTATTGAACATACGGGCGAATTCGCATTGTAAAATGATCCCGATTATCGGAGAGGGTTCATGACTGAGCTGAATCGCAGAGAGTTAATTGGTCGTTTTGGACTTGGAGCGACTTCCATCTTCGTGGCTCCCGCATTGATGAATTCCATATTCGAGGCGCATGAACTATTTGCGGAAGAGCCGCATGTGACCGTCTCTCCATTGAATATGCTCATCGATAAGGACGAAATCGAGTTAGGCAGGCGATTTTCGTTGCAATTGGAGAAAGAGCAGCCTCCGGTATCCAATGCGCTGATCGACCACTATCTGAGTGGGTTGGTTGCGAAGTTGGCAGCTCAAAGCCAACGGCCTAATCTTCCTTATTCCATCAAAATGATTAATAGCAGTATCCCCAGCGCTTATTCGCTGCCGGGCGGATTTTTGTACGTGTACCGCGGCCTGATTCAATCGTTGAGTAACGAGAGCGAGTTGGCGGCTCTGCTGGCTCACCAGATCGGGCATGTAGTCGGCCGGCATGCAGACAACCAGTTGCTGAGTTTCTTTACAGATCGACACACGCTCAAGCCTCTGCTCGACAACCTGGACGAACAGAATAACGTAATTGAACAACTCATTCTGAAATTCGGAGGAGCGGTTACGATACTATCCTCGTTGAGCTTCAGGCCGAGAGACGAGGCGCAGGCCGATCTGCTTGGGTTCTATGAGATGCTGCGCGCGGGTTGGAATCCAAATGGATTCCTCAAGCTGTTCGCAGATCTGGACAATCTCAACAATACCTCGAAAATGACGGGAAACTCATTCCTTTCCAACCATCCCATCACCTCAGAGCGCGTGGATGCCATCCGGCGCGAGCTGGCTGAGGTACGCGTTCCAAGTGGCGCAATCACCGACTCGGTGAGATATCAACAATTCAAAACAGCTCTCGTCCGCTTACCGAATCCGCTTTAGTGGCTGAACCGGCCGATTGAAAGGGGAGGCTTTGAATCGCAGATTCTTAAGTTGAATCGCCATTTATTGAATATTATTGTGTTCCGCATTGTGGACTGGCATCTCGCCTGCATGTGACATCAATCACCCTTCGCTTTGACCGGCGGCTGCTAGGCTTTTAGGTGTCACGCAAACTTCCCCTTGCGAGGTGCGATATGAGCGAAGCAACGAGCAAAGCTCCCCTTAGCCCGGAGTTGCTGTCTAGGATGAACGCCTATTGGCGGGCCGCCAACTATCTCTCCGTTGGCCAGATTTATTTGAAAGACAATCCGCTGCTGGAGCGGCCGCTGACGCTGGACGACGTGAAGCCGCGCCTGCTGGGCCACTGGGGCACCACGCCGGGGCTCAACTTTCTCTATGTGCACTGGAACCGCCTGATCCGCGAGCGCGACCTGGATATGATGTATATCATCGGCCCAGGTCACGGCGGACCGGGGCTGGTGGCCAACACGTACCTGGAGGGTTCGTACAGCGAGATTTATCCGCACATCGAGCAGAACGCGGACGGCATCAAGCGGCTATTCAGGCAGTTCAGTTGGCCGTATGGGATTCCCAGCCATGTTGCGCCGGAGACGCCGGGCTCGATTCACGAAGGCGGCGAGCTGGGCTACTCGCTGGTTCATGCTTATGGGGCGGCCTTCGACAATCCGAACCTGATCGTGGCCTGCGTAGTGGGCGATGGCGAGGCCGAGACCGGGCCGCTGGCGACAAGCTGGCACTCGAATAAATTTCTCAATCCCGCCACCGACGGCGCTGTACTGCCCATCCTGCACCTGAACGGTTACAAGATTGCCAACCCTACGGTGCTGGCGCGGATTCCGCACACCGAACTGGAGAGCCTGATGCGTGGCTACGGCTATGAACCGTACACGCTGGAGGGCGACGATCCACTGACGATGCACCAGCAAGCCGCGGCGATCTTTGACACCATGCTGGACCGCATTGCAGAAATTCAGCGGGCGGCGCGTGCAGCGAAGGGCACGATTGAGCGGCCGGCGTGGCCAATGCTGATTATGCGCACGCCCAAGGGCTGGACCGGGCCGAAGTTTGTGGACGGCAAGCCGGTGGAGAATACGTGGCGGGCGCATCAGGTTCCCTTCAGCGAGCTGCGCGAAAAGCCGGACCATCTGCGGCTGCTGGAAGATTGGATGCGCAGCTACAAGCCCGAGGAGCTGTTCGACGAGAAGGGCGCGTTCCGAGCGGAGCTGGCCGAGATTGCGCCCAAAGGACGGCGGCGCATGGGCATGAATGCTCATGCGAATGGCGGCCTGCTGCTGGAACCGCTGAAGATGCCCAACTTCCGCGATTTTGCGGTGAAGATCGAGGAGCGCGGAGCGAAAGACGTCGAATCCACACGTATTCTGGGACAACTGCTGCACGCGGTCATGGAAGCCAACAAGGCGCAGAAAAACTTCCGCGTCTTTGGTCCGGATGAGACGGCCTCCAACCGCCTCGGCGACGTGATCACCGGAACCGGCAAGGAGTGGATGGCCGCGACGCTGCCGGTGGACGAGAACCTTTCACAGACGGGCCGGGTGATGGAAGTGCTCAGCGAGCACATGTGCCAGGGCTGGCTGGAGGGGTATCTGCTGACTGGGCGGCATGGCTTTTTCAGTTGTTACGAGGCGTTCATTCACATTGTCGATTCGATGGCGAACCAGCATGCCAAGTGGTTGAAGGTGACGCGGGAGATACCGTGGCGCAAGCCGATTGCGTCTCTGAATTATTTGTTGAGCTCGCTGGTCTGGCGGCAGGACCACAACGGATTCAGCCACCAGGACCCCGGTTTCATCGACCATTTGGTCAATAAGAAGGCCGAGGTAGTGCGCGTCTATCTGCCGCCGGACGCGAACACTCTGCTCTCCGTGGCCGACCACTGTTTGCGCAGCAAGAATTACATCAACCTGATCGTTGCCGGCAAGCAGCCTGCGCCGCAGTGGCTCACCATGGAAGAGGCTGTGGCTCACTGCACCACGGGGATGGGTGTGTGGAAATGGGCCTCGAACGACGAGGGCAACCCCGATGTGGTGATGGCCTGCTCGGGTGACGTGCCCACGCTGGAGACGCTGGCCGCCGTCACACTGTTGCACGTGCTGGCGCCCGATCTCAAGATCAGAGTCGTCAACGTGGTGGACCTGATGGCGCTTCAGCCGCAGTCCGAGCATCCGCATGGGCTGCCTGACGAGGACTATGACCAGATTTTTCCGCCAGCGACGCCAACGGTCTTCGCCTTCCACGGCTATCCATGGCTGATTCACCGGCTCACTTACCGGCGGCACAATCACGACAACCTGCATGTGCGCGGCTACAAGGAAGAGGGCACTACGACAACGCCCTTCGACATGTGCGTGCTCAACAACATCGACCGCTTCCAGTTGTCGCTGGACGCCGTCCGGCGCGTGCCGCGGCTGGCTGCGCAGGCCGACGCGGCCGAACAGTGGTACTCCGAGGCAATTCAGAGGCATCGTTTGTATGTGGCCGAAAACGGCGACGATCTGCCGGAGATCAAGGACTGGCGCTGGCCACAGAGCTGACCGGCCAACTATCTAGATGCACCAGGTCTCGATTTTGAAGCCTGGGAGACCACCAATGTCTTGAGAAGCTGTAGCCCGTTCATCGCGTTTTTTTCGATGAGCGGGAGACTGGTGGTGGCAGGGGAGATTCCCGCTTGTTCTCCCCCAACATGAGTGAGCGATGGAGTATGTTATACTTGTATGTCATGAGAGGTACAACATGATTGCCGTCAGACTTCCCGCAACCATCGAAAAACGGCTTAACCAATTGGCAAAGCACACCGGGCGAGCCAAAAGCTACTACGTCCGCGAGGCCCTGGTGAATCACCTCGACAATCTCGAGGACATCTACATCGCCGAAAAGCGGCTGGAGAATCTGCGCGCTGGCCGCAGCTACACCATTCCTCTTGAGGAAGTGATGAAAGAGCATGGCAACTTGGAAAGTTGAGATCGACAGGGAAGCCAAACGCGACCTGGACAAACTCGACCCCCAGGTTACACGGCGCATCGAGCGATTTTTGTACGAGCGCGTAGCCGCACTTGTTGATCCGCGCAGCATAGGCGAGGCGTTGCGCGGTTCCAAACTTGGCGAGTTCTGGAGGTACCGTGTGGGCGACTGGCGTATCGTCTGCGAGATTCAAGATGCGAAACTCGTCGTACTCGCTCTCCGCGTCGGTCACCGCCGCGAAGTTTACGAACGCTAGAAAGGTTTTGGCGGGTGGCCCATATCCGATAGGTTCAAAACCATAAATCTGGGTGACCCAGATCTGGATCTTCAGACCTGGGATTCAACATCATGAGGTGTTACAACAATAATCCGTTTTATTGGATCGTACGATGAGTGAACCTGTTTTCAAGTTGTCCCGTGTTAAAGGTGCTCCCGTTACGGACGAGGAGTTGATAGCTGATTTGTGCCGCGTTGCCGAAATACTTGGGACGAAGAAGGTAACACAAGGACAATATAAATCTCACGGAGTATACGATGGAAGCACTGTAGTACGTCGCTTTGACACATGGAACAAGGCGTTGTGTCGTGCAAATCTCAAGATTTCAAATAGGATTGATATTCCAAAAGTTGATCTGTTTGAAAATATCCTTACGCTTTGGCAACATTATGGCCGTCAACCTAGACGAAGCGAATTGGCTTCAAGTCCATCTCGCATTTCTCAACAACCATATTATCGCAGCTTCGGTTCATGGATGAACGCACTTAATGCTTTCGTCAATTACGCCAACGGGACCGGAATTGATCTTATGGAGCCTCCGGATGAAACCGCTGTTGACTTTAAGCATTCAACGGGACGTGATCCATCCCTTCGTCTCCGCTGGCGTGTCCTCCAGCGCGATAATTTCAAATGCTGTGGATGTGGCGCTAGTCCAGCAATCACTTTGGGTGTAGAACTTCACGTCGATCATGTCGATCCATGGAGCAATGGCGGTGAAACAGTTCTCGAAAATCTTCAAACACTTTGTTCCAAATGCAATCTTGGCAAATCGAATCTTCTTCCTGAAGTTGTCGATTTGCAATCTTACTAATACCGCTGACTCGTTCAGCCCAACCTGAAAGGTCTTTCGTTCATGTCTTCCTTGCCCGTACTGGTTTTGAACAGCGGTTCTTCTTCCATCAAGTTTTCCATCTATGAGGCTGGCAACGGCCAGCGGACCCGGCTTTTCGAGGGCGCGGTCGACGGTATCGGCACCGATCTGGGCAAGTTCTGGATCAAGGATGCCGGCGGCAAGAAGCTGGTGGATCAGACCCCGGCTCTGCCCAACCGCGCGGTCGCCTTCAAGATGGTTGCCGACGCGCTTCACTCCGGCGACTTCCCTGCCCCGGCGGCTATCGGTCATCGCACCGTCTGCGGCGGGCCGACAGTCAACGAGAATCAGCTCATCACGCCCCAACTGATCGACGAGATCGATAGCTACGCCGCACTGGCGCCGCTGCATACGCCGATTGCCGTCTACATCATGCGCGAGGCCCTGAAGCTCTTCCCCGGCATCCCAAACTTTGCCGTTCTCGACACCTATTTCCATCGCACCATGCCGGAGGTGGTCACGCACATGCCCATCCCCGAGGAGTACTCCGCGATGGGTGTGCGCCGCTACGGCTATCACGGAATTTCGTATGAGTCGATCGTCTACCAGTTGCAGCCCAACGTGCCGGAAAAACTTATCGTGGCTCACCTGGGCAACGGCGCGTCTATCTCGGCAATACGCAATGGCAAATGTTTGGACACTTCGATGGCCCTCACCCCTACCAGCGGCATCATCTCCGGCTCGCGCACCGGAGACATCGATCCCGGCATTGTGATATTCATCCTCAAGAAGATCGCCGAATCGACACCGAACGTGCTTGAAGCCGCCGACAAACTGGAGACCGTTGTCAGCAAGAAGTCCGGCCTGCTGGGCGTGAGCGAGCTCTCCAATGACATGCGTGAGCTGCGCGAGGCCATCAACGACGGCAACATTAAGGCGCGCCTCGCCGTTGACAAGTTCACCTGGACCATCGCGAGGTGGATCGGCAGCTATGTGGCGGAGTTGAACGGACTGGATATGCTGGTCTTCACCGGCGGCATCGGCGAAAACGACATCGACGCCCGCGCTGAAATCTGCGCCGGGCTGGGTGCTCTGGGCATTGTGCTTGATCCCAAGCGCAACAACGTGCGCGGCGCAGCGGTCATCTCGGCGGAGAATTCGCCGGTGATTGTGCGCGTAATTCCGCCCGCCGAGGATTTGATGATCGTGAACCATGTGGTGAGGCTGATGGGGGAGTAGGAATGTTGCTATTGACTCCGGACTATCTCTGCTGTAGAATTAAATCCATGAGAATGTTATTGCTCAGTTCGCGCCTGTCATCCTCTGGGGTGGGGTGTGCCTGAGCGAAGTTGAGTTTCGTTCTCCACGCCCTCGCTAACCAGCGAGGGTTTTTTATTGTCTGTGTGCGGGTATGGTGGAATGGAAGACACGCTTGTCTTAGGAACAAGTGCTTCGGCGTGGGGGTTCGAGTCCCTCTACCCGCACCAAATGTAGGGGCTGTAGAGAATGGAATATCAGGCCGTCTCAAAAACGGTTGTTTGTGGGTTCGACTCCCACCAGCCCCACCAGGAGAGCGGGCAGGACGGCAATGCAGCGGTTTGCTAAACCGTACAGGTGAAAGCCTGAGCCAGTTCGACTCTGGCGCTCTCCGCCAAGATCACGGACAGTTGGCCGAGCGGTAAGGCACTGGTCCCGAAAACCAGTGAGGCCGAAAGGCTGCGTGGGTTCGATTCCTACACTGTCCGCCAATCACCTTCCCCTCCTCGTAGCGTGGGATTCGAACTCAACTCCTACGTCCCAGATGGCGTCCGCTTGTTCTACACTGGTGAGTCGCATCCGGAGCCTTCTTCTATGCCTTTTGCCGCCGTTCCCGTTGACTCTCGACACCTGCCTTCGCCTGCCATGCGCCGCTTTGCCTGGGGGGTGCTGGCTTACTTCATTGCCGTGATTCTGTGGGGGACGCTGGTGCGCGCCACCGGGTCAGGGGCCGGCTGCGGCAACCACTGGCCACTTTGCAACGGCACGGTGATTCAGCACTCGGCGAGCGTGGAAACAATGATCGAGTTCACGCACCGCATCACCAGCGGGCTCTCGCTGTTTGCGGTGGTGGGTTTGCTGGCTTGGACTTTCGCCGGAACGGTGCGCGGCCATTTGGCGCGCGTGGCGGCTGTGGCCTCGGTGGCTTTCACGCTGATTGAGGCGCTACTGGGCGCGCTGCTGGTGAAGCTGGGATACACGGCGCAGAGCCAGTCGCCGCTGCGGCCGGCGTTTCTGGCGCTGCACCTGACTAATACTCTGCTGCTGCTGGCCGCGCTTACGCTGACGGCGCACCTGCTCAGCCGGAGCAAGGGCTATATGCGCGGCAGCGTCCGGCTGGCGGCGCCCTTCGCAGCCGTGGCGGGCATCGTTGTGGTGATGATTGTGGGCGTGACCGGTTCGCTGGCAGCATTGGGCGATACGCTCTTTCCGGCCTCGTCGCTGGGACTGGCGCTGGCGCAGGATTTTTCTTCGAGCGGCGAATGGCTGGTGCGCTGGCGCTGGGTGCATCCGGGGATTGCCTTTGCGGCCAGCATCTTCCTCATCTGGCTGCTGGTGCGCGCGGCAAAACGCAAGACGCACTGGGACAATCGCGGCCTCTCCGCGCTGGTGCTGCTGCTGTTGGCCGCAGTCTACGCACTGGGCCTGCTGGACGTGATTCTGCTGGCTCCGTTGTGGGTGCAGGTGGCACATCTGCTGGCCGCTGACACGCTATGGGCTGCGCTGGTGGTGATGACGGCAAGGCTGACGCTGGAGCCGACAGAGACAGGGACCAGGGACTAATGGAATAGGGACTAAGGGACTAAGGGACTAGGGACTACGAATTTT
>CAVXYT010000019.1:0-24658 GCA_963765995.1 uncultured Acidobacteriaceae bacterium
GCTTCCATCCCAGTCCCAGGCCTAGAAAGACGACAAGCGCGGAAGCGCCCATCAGCGTCAACAGTCCGGGTTCCATAAACCCGTGCCACGCGAAGCCCGCCGCGCGGCCATCCAGAAACGCTCTGAACCACGGCCAGGCGGGAGTTCCAATCAATCCCAGCGCAATGGCAAAGAAGGCCAGAATCGCCAGTGGCGCGGTCATCACCGCAGGGCTTTCATGCGCAGACTTGCTTCCCCGCCAATGGCCGTAGAAGACGTAAGCCACCTGCCGGGTCATATAAAACGCCGTCAGCAGCACGCCAAAGACCAGCATGTAGTATGGCGTTTTAGCCACGCTCCAGTGCTGCGCCGCCTCCAGAATGCCGTCCTTGCTCCAGAAACCAGACAAGAGCGGAAAGCCGCACAGCGCCAACATTCCTATCCCATAGGTCGCGAAGGTCAGCGGCATGTCAGATTTCAGCCCACCCATGCGACGGATATCCTGCTCCTCATGGCAGCCGTGAATCACCGAGCCCGCGCCCATAAACAAGAGCGCCTTGAAGAAGGCATGAGTGATCAGGTGGAACATTCCGACAGCAACCCCGCCCATGCCCAGGCCGGCCATCATGTAGCCCAGTTGCGAAACGGTCGAGTAGGCCAGGATGCGCTTGATGTCGTTCTGCGCGACGGCAATCAGCGCGGCAAAGACGGCCGTCGATGCGCCAACCCAGGTGACGACAGTGAGCGCGGTCGTGGTTCCTCCGGCAAGCGCGCCCGCCTGCATCAGCGGATAAACACGCGCGATCAGATAGACGCCCGCGGCCACCATGGTCGCGGCGTGAATCAGCGCGGAGACCGGCGTGGGGCCTTCCATCGCGTCCGGCAGCCAGACGTGCAGCGGCAACTGGCCGCTCTTGCCCGCTGCTCCGGCGAAAATCAGTAGGCCAATCGCGCCCGCGGCGCTCAGGCCAAGTGCGGCATGTTGCGAAAGCAATGCAGCCAATGCGCCAGCTTCCAACGAGCCCGCGCCATTGTTATAAAAGAGCAGCGTGCCGGTCTGCGCGAAGAGCCAGACAATTCCGAGAAGAAAGAAAATATCGCCGACGCGCGTAGTCACGAAAGTTTTTTCGCCGCAGCGGCAGCCGAGGGTTTCTGATACCAGAAGCCGATCAATAAGTAGGAGGTAAGTCCGACTAACTCCCAGAACATGAAGAGAAGCAGCAGGCTATTGGCGATCACCACGCCCAGCATCGCCCCGGCAAAGAGCGACATGAAACAGAAGAAGCGGGTGTAGTTCTCGTCGTGCTTCATGTAGCCGATGGAGTAAATAAAGATGAGCAGGCCGACAAAGCTGACCATCACCAGCATCACGGCCGAGAGCGGATCGAGAACCCAACCCAGGTCCACATTGCCCGCGCCCACTTGAATCCATGTGAAGTTGACGACCTCGCGCGTGGCGACGCCATGCGTCCATCCGGCAAGAACGTGTCCAAATGCAGCCAGCGAGAGCAGGAGCGAGAAACTAAGTGAGCCGATGGACAAAGCCGCGGCAGCCTTGCGGCGCGGCTGCTTGAGCAGTGCGATCACACCGGATGCGACGACGGGCACAGCGGGAATCAACCACAAAATCTCCGCGATGGGAGAAGCTGCCAACTGCGGAGTGAATGAAATTGTCGCTTGCATCAACCGTTCACCCCTTCATCCTGTTCATCGCGTCCAAATCCGTCGTGTGCGCATGACGATGAATCTGAATCACCAGCCCCAGCCCCACAGCCGCCTCGGCCGCGGCCACGGCAATCGAAAAAATCGCAAACATCATCCCCGTGAGCGCCTCCGGATGCGGTCCGTAGCGCCAGAAGGCAATCAAATTCAAATTGGCCGCGTTCAGCATCAACTCGATGCCGATCAGCACCAGGATGGCGTTGCGCCGCGTGAGCGCTCCGGCCAGGCCAATCGCAAACAACAGCGCGGCCACCAGAAGATAACCAGCCAGCGGCGTCATTTGGATTCCTCTTTCTCGTGCATGGCCACGATCACCGCGCCAATCAGCGCGGCGGTCAACAGCACGGCCACAATCTCCAGCGGCAAAACGTAACGGCCCATCAGCGCATTGCCAATCTGTTGCACGGTCACCGAAGGCGCGGGTGTGGCCCTGGGCAGCATCGGCGCCGTCTGGAGCACCGCCCAACCCAGCACCGCAAAGACCGCCGCGGCCACTGCCAGGCCGGCCAGCCAGGTCTTACTGAAGACGCCGCCCCTGGGAGTTTCAGAGCCCTTGGTGAGCAGAATCGCAAAGACGACCAGAATGGCCACCGCGCCGATGTAAATCAGAATCTGCGCAAAGCCGGCAAACTGCGCATCAAGTTCCAGAAACAACAGCGCCAGTCCGGCAAATGCCACGGTCAGCGCAAGCGCGCAATGCACCGTGTTCTTCAGCACCATGGCAGCCAGGCCGCCGGCCACCGTGAGCGCCGCAATCAGATAGAAGACCAAGCTCATCGGCTGCACGTCCTTTCCATGCCGGCCATCAATGTTGGGTGCCCCACCCTCGCCGCGTTTTTGTTTTTGCGGCTAGGGTGGGAAACCGCAAACTTAATCCAGCAGAATTCACTCCGCATAGCGATAACTCCTCGGCCAGACGCGCTTTCTCCGCATCTCCCCCAAGCCCATGCCCGCGTAAGCCAGCAACAGAATCGCCGAGCAGACCACCCACTGCAGCCATCCCTCGCCCAGGAAACGCCATACCGCGGTCACCAGCAGGTTCACAAGGCACATGGGCAGGACAAACTTCCAGGCAAAGTTCATCAGCTGATCTTGCCTGAGCCGCGGCAGCGTTCCCCGCATCCAGATGAAGACAAAGATCGACAGCATTAACTTGGAGAAGAACCAGATCCACGACGGAACCCAGGTCAGGAATGAAAACGGCGCGGACCATCCGCCCAGAAACAGCGTGGTGCCCAGGCCGGAGATGGAAAACATGGCCACATACTCGCCCAGAAAGAAGAGCGCGAACTTGAAGCCCGAATACTCCGTGTGATAGCCGGCCACCAGCTCCGACTCGCCTTCGGGCAAGTCGAATGGCGAGCGGTTGGTCTCCGCTGTGGCCGCGATGGCATACATCACAAAGCCAGCCAGGCCCCAGGGCGTGAAGATGTACCAGTGCGGAAGGCCCCAGGTGTAGTGGTTCTGCGCCTCCACGATTTTGCTCAGCGAGAGCGAACCGGAGATCATCACCACGGTCACGCTCGACAGCAGCAGCACCACCTCGTAGCTGATCATCTGGGCCACGGCGCGCATGGCGCCCAGCAGCGAATACTTGTTGCGGCTCGACCATCCGGCCATGAAGACAGCAAGCTCAGTGGACGCGCCCATCGCAAAGTAAAACAACAGGCCGGCGTCGAGATCCACCAGCACCATGTTGCGCCCCATGGGCAGCACCGCAAAGCCCATGAAGGCGGCAACCACCAACACCACCGGCGCCAGAAAATGCACCACCGCATCGGCGCTCAGGGGAACGATGTCTTCCTTGGTCAGCGACTTGATGCCGTCAGCAATCGGCTGCAGCAGGCCAAAGGGACCGACGCGATTGGGGCCAAGCCGATTCTGCATGCGGCCCAGCCCCTTGCGCTCCAACCACACGGCCACGGCAAACAGCGCCGGGAAGAGGCAAACGATCGTCGCGGCGCAAAGTATTACACCAGCCGCAGTCTGCCACGCAGCGGGAAGAAAGCTCACCAGCCATTGCTTGAGCAAAACGAAGATCTGGTCGCAAGTTACGAAGATGGGGGCCTCGATCATCGGTTACGCTCCCTCTCCAGCCGTTGTTGCCGCAACGGAAGTGGCTTTGGCGCCGGCGGCATCGGCCGCGCTCTTTGCTTTCGCTTCGGCTTTGGCCTTCTCCTCAGCAAGCCTAGCGTCCACTTCGTTTGCTTCGGTGAGATGAATCTCGCGGTAATACTCGTTCGATTTTGCCAGTTGCTTTCGGTCCAGCAGCAGCCCGCCAAAGCGGTTGTCCGTGCTCAGCTCAAACTCCGTATCCATCTTGATGGCTTCAAACGGACAGACCTCGACGCAGATCTGGCAGCTCATGCAGACCGAGACGTCGATGTCGAAGCGCGTCGGGTAAAACTGCGGCTTGCCCAGGGCGTCCGGCTTCTTGTCTTTAGACTTCTCGATGTAAATGCACTTGGGTGGGCACTCCTTCTCGCAGATCTGGCAGGCAACGCAGCGTAGTCCGGACTCCCAGTCCGCGCCGTCAAAAACCAGGAAGGGAAAAACGCGCGCCGCTTCGTACGGGGCTATCCGCTGCTCCGGATACTGGACCGTCGTCAACCGCTCGGCGGAAAAATAGCTGCCGAAGAAATTCCTCGCCGTCTCCGCCATCCCCTTCACTATGCCCTCACCCAGCAAATGAACCCTCCCTAATCCCTAGTCCCTATTCCCTAGTCCCTATCTGTCCACTTCGCCCAGAATAATATCCACGCTGCCAAAGATCAGCACCACGTCAGCCACGTTGGCGCCCAGGCACATATCCTCGAGAATCGTCAGGTTGATCAGGCTTGGCGGTCGAATGCGGTAACGGTAGGGGTTGGGCCCGCCGTCGCTGATCAGATAAAAGCCCAGTTCGCCCTTGGGAGACTCAATCCGCCCGTAGGCCTCGCCCGGCTTGGGACGCAGGCCGCGAATCTTCGCCTTGGGGTCCATCACTGGGCCAGGTTGAATTTCTTTCAGCGCCTGCTCTAGAATCTTGAGCGCTTCGCGCATCTCCAGCAACCGGATCATGTAGCGGTCGTAGACATCGCCATGATCGCCCAGCGGCACGCGAAAGTTGAAGCGGTTGTAGATGCCGTAGCCGTCCACCTTGCGAATGTCGTAGTTCACGCCCGAAGCGCGCAGCATAGGCCCCGTGACTCCGGCATTGACCGCCAGATCAGCCCGTAACACGCCCACGTCCTGGGTTCGCGCCATCAAAATCTCGTTGGTGCTCAGCAGCCGGTCAAATTCGTCCACAAACCCCGGCAGGCTAGCCACCACTTTGCGCGTATTGTCGAGCCACCCCGGCGATGCATCCACTCGGCAGCCACCGAAACGCATGTAGTTGCACATCATCCGCGCGCCGGTCAACTCCTCGAAGAGATCCAGAATCTTTTCCCGCTCGCGGAAGGCGTACATCAGCGGCGTACCGCTGGCGCCCATCTCCTGAATCAAAAAGCCAATTGACGATGCGTGGTTCTGGAACCTAGTCAGCTCGCCCAGAATCACCCGCAGGTACTCGGCGCGCTCGGGAACCTCTTGGCCTGTGAGCTTCTCGACCGCCAGCGCGTAGGCCCAGTTGTTGGTGAGCGGGCAGAGGTAATCCAGCCGGTCTGTGTAAGGCATCGAGGCCAGGTAGCTGGCGCCCTCGGCAATCTTCTCGTGGTTGCGATGCAGGTAGCCGAAGACCGGCCTCAGCCGGATGACCCGCTCCCCATCCAGCGCCACATCCATGCGGAAGACGCCGTGCGTCGAGGGATGGTGCGGCCCCATGGCCACTTCCAGCAGTTCCCCCTCGCCCTCCTGCTCAATCGGAGCGGGACGGTTCCAGCCTTCGGGTTTCGTCTCCCGAATAAATCCAGTCACGCTCATGCGCCGGCCCCCGATCCCTGCTCGGCGACTGCCGCAGTGCCATGTGACTGAGCCCGCTTCAGCACCTCATCGTGCGCGGTCGGCTCGTACTCAAAGTCGTCCGGTTCCACGTAATCCCGGCGCATGGGGTGGTCCTTGAAGCCCTCCCACATCAGCAACCGCCGCAGGTCAGGATGCCCTGTGAAAATAACTCCGTAAAGGTCGAAAACCTCACGCTCCTGAAACTCCGCCGACCGCCAGATCGGCGTCAGCGAGGGCAACTCTACCTGATCACTCCGGTTCACCGTGCGCATTCGCAGAACCACCGGCCCGTGCTTCTTCTCCACTGAATACAGGTGATAGACCACCTCAAGATAACCCTGCTCGACGCGGGTGCGCGTGTCATCGACCGTCTCTTCGACCGTTTGTTCTACGCCGTCCACGGTTTTGGTCACCATGCGCGCCACTTTCACCTTCTCAGCAACTTCCTTATCCGGCCAGTCCACGCCGGTCACATTCGAGAGAAAATCCAGCTTGAGTTCCGCATCGTCCCGCAAAAAATTCCCCACCTGAACTGCATGGCCGGGCGTAAGCCTGAGCGAGTGCTGCCCGGAAACACTGGGGTTCGAGACAATCTCCACCCCCGCGCCCGGCACGGCCGCCTCAATCGCCGTCTTGATTTCTTCAACTGTCTTCACTCACGGTCCTTCACTCACTACGATTTGCTCTTCCCTGATCCCTGTTCACTTAATCACCACCGGCACAGTCCAAACGCCGGGATTCGACGCGGGTTCCAGATCGTGCTCTCCAAACACGGGCACCGGAAATTCGCCCTGCGCCTCGGAATTCAAATGCCGCGGACGGTCCTCACCGGTCAGATGCTGGCTGTCGATTTTCTTTTGGAGCGTCATGAATGCCTGCATCAGCGCCTCGGGGCGTGGCGGGCAGCCCGGAATGTGCACGTCTACAGGAATATAGCGGTCAATCCCCTTCAGCACGTTGTAGCCCTGCTTGAACGGCCCGCCGCTGATAGCGCAGGCTCCCATCGCAATCACATAGCGCGGCTCGGCCATCTGGTTGTAGAGGCGGACGACCTGCGGCGCCATCTTCTTGGTGACCGTCCCGGAGATGATCATCAGGTCGGCCTGGCGCGGCGACGGCCGGAAGACCTCGGCCCCGAACCGCGCCAGGTCATAGCGCGCCATGGTGGTGGCGATCATCTCGATGGCGCAGCAGGCCAGCCCAAACTGCATCGGCCAGACAGAGTTGCGCCGGCCCCAGTTGTAGAGCTCCTCGATAGTCGTCACGAAGACCCCCTGCTTGCCCAGTTCGATCTTCAAGCCTTCATCCACCATTGTCGCTTTGCTCCAGTTATCAGATATCAGATTTCAGTTCTCAGTTCCGGTTGTCAGCAACTGACCACTGACAACTGACCACTGACAACTGCCTTTACGCCCACGTCAACACGCCCTTGGCCCAGGCCCACGCCAACCCCTCGACGAGCAGCAGCACAAAGACCAGCATGGCCGCGCAGGCCGCGGCGCTCAGCCCCGTGAAGGCCACCGCGAAAGGCAGCAGAAACACCGCTTCCACGTCGAAGATCAAAAAGATGATTGCATACAGGTAATAGGCAGAGTGGAACTGCATCCAGGCATCGCCCCTGGACTCCAGGCCGCACTCGTAAATGGCGTTCTTTACGGCGTTCGGCTTGGGCGGCGAAAACACCTTCGCCCAAAGCCACGCCAGCCCCAACGGGGTCAGCCCAAAGCTCAGCGCCGCCACAAACAGGATTGCCAGAGAAAAATAAGGATCGGAGGCCATCATCGAAAATAAAACCCTTCAGATTAACTTACCAGTTCGAGGGCTGTTTTGGCGAAAAGATGCGCCCTGCCTTCTCCGGCCCGTACCATTATCACCTATTCATCCCACCCTGTGAACTGCGATATCCGGGCTTAATCCTCGATCGCCGCGGCAATCTGTGCGCGCACCGCATCCGGCAACGCGGGCATGGCGCCGGATTGCGAGGCAACCCAGGCTCCCCAGCGGTTGCCTGCCTCGTTCAGCGTCTCCAGGGGAGCTCCGCGCAACAGGTAGTGGGTCATGGCCGCCGTAAATGCATCTCCCGCGCCGATGGTGTCCGCCACATGGACGGGGATTCCGTGGTGTTCGTGATCCTCTTCGCGCGTCACCAGCAGGCTGCCATGTTCACCGCGGGTCACGGCCACCATCTGAAGTGAAGGAAACTCCGTGAGCAGCCGCTCGGCTGTGAACCGCATCGAACCGGGCGCGGACTCATCCTGAATGGGATAATCCAACAGCGCCGGCAAACCCAGCAGCGCCAACATCTGCGACGCCTCGGCGTCATTCATCTTCAGCACCGTGGCCAGCTCCAAAGACTCCCGGATCACCTCGCCGGAGTAGAACGGCGCCCGCAGGTTCACGTCGAAGACCCGCACGCACGAGGCTGGGGTCTGCGCCACCAGCGTCTGGATGGTCAGCCGCGACCCCGTACAGCGCTGTGCCAGCGAGCCGAAGCAGACAGCGTCTGCCCTCTCGGCCAGTTGCACCCACTCGTCTGTCAGCTCCAGAAAATCCCACGCCGCCGGCTGATGGATCGTATAACTCGGCCGACTGTGTTCGAAGCTCACCGTTACCCGGCCCGTCTCCTGCGCCGGGTCCACCTGCAGAAAACTCGCATCGGTCGGCAGCATCTCCAACAGCTCAACCGCCTTATCGCCCAGCTCATCGCGCCCGGTACGGCTCAGGATTACGGCGTGATTGCCCAGCCTTGCGGCCATCACCGCAAAGTTGGCCGGCGCGCCTCCTAATAGCGGCGGCCCTTCAGGCAATACATCCCAAAGCAACTCTCCAATGCCGAGAATCAGATGCCGTTCCTTCAATTTCATGCTCCCTTGGGTCTGCGGCGCACCCAGCCCTCACCCCTTGCCACGCCATTCTTCCGCTCTGTACCGCCTCCGTCAACGGTACGCTTGTTCCCGGTTCACTAATCCATCTTCCTTGCTTTATCCCTCCCAGCGCCAGATCGTGCAGTCCTCCCAGTTCGACGACGCGTATTCCCCTTCCGGCTGGTTGGCCATGATGCGATGGTCGGCAATCGCATCTGCGCGCGAGCGCCGCACCTGGCCCAAAAACAGCCGTACAAATCCGGTCTGCCGCTCCAGCACGTGCTCTTGCTCATTGTTCACATAAATCAGATCCAGTTGCCCCGCGTGCCCGGCAATAGCCTTAGGCAGAGCCTTCCTCCAGGCCGCCAGTAGCCGCCGCATCACCGGCGCGCCAAAGGGATTGAACAAGAACGCTAGGCACGGTCCCTCGGGAAGCCGGAACTCGGCCGCGTCATTGCAAATAATCTTCATCGGCGCCCGCGCCCGGCCCGATGCCCGCCAAACGGCCAGATTTTTCCGCGCAATCCTCGCCAGCGTGGGATTGAGTTCCACTCCCACCACCTGACGAAACGGCAACTCGGCGGCCATAAGCACCGCCCGTCCCATCCCCGCGCCCACATCGATAAAGCTGAACTCTTCTATCGCCCCAGCCGGCCGGCTCCTCTGCCATCGCCTCACCAGCGCCTGAAAGACCGAAGGCGCAACCCCGAAGTAAGCCGTTGCATGGCGGTCATGCCGGTGTCCGCTCTTCAAGTGCCGCCCGGCAACCAGCCCGCTGGTCCGCACGCCGAACTCCTCGTCGAACGGGTGCCGTGTCAACCCCTCGCCAACCTTGAGCCCCGGCAGAAGCCGCCGCCCCGCGCCTTTCGCGGTTGTCATCGAAAAATCTCCATCGCGCCCCTGACGTAGAAGGGCCTCCCGCATGGGGAGGCCCTTGAGTTTTTAGCGCCAAATTTACATTAGCGCGGACGCAGCGCCTTGAGGGCTGCGGGTAGCCGCTCTTCGATCAGTCTGGCGTGCTCGGCCGCGATGCCGCCCAGATACGACGATGCCGGCGTGGCCGTCAGCACCAGCGCCAGCAAAATCGCCGAGAAAATCAGCCCCGCGATTCCCGCCGAAACCAGCATATGATAGGTGTCTTCAATATCCAGGCCGAAGAAGTTGAAAGCCACATGCTCCAGCGGTCTGAAGTGGTTGAGAACCGCCAGCGCGAAGATAAAGAAGAAGAACGCCAGCGAGGTCAAAACCGCAAGCGTCACATCCAGGCTGCGGTGGAACTTCTGCCGTGCGCTGCAATGGGGACATTCGGCAAAATGCTGCTCATAGCCCTTGCACATCTCCGGAGATATCCCGGAGATGTCATAGCGCCAGCTTGCCAGGATGGAGCCTGCGACTCTGTCAGTGCACTGCGTTCTTGCCATAGATGATTAGACTCACTTTGCAAAGGAACTGTTCAGCCGCGGAGATCTTGCGCGGCTCGCGTGGCAACCAAAGGCTTTAATCGCTTGATGCTCAACCGTCGGGGCCGGATTTGCTCGTGCCGCCTGATCCCCTTCGCATCTCCCAGGGCGGAATGCCCCGGCGTCTCCATTGCCAACCTGCCTGGTACAGAGTGAAGCCAGTCTTAAAACTATTGTAACTGATACAGCCTAAAAGTAAAGAGAAGAAAGTGGCTCATGTTGCGCGGCCAGCAGCAGGCGGTTGGCCATGAGGCTCGCCCGGCCATTCAGGGCGCGCTCGGCGGTGACCCGCGCCAGCTCTGGAAGATTATTGCTTTCAGAGAGATGCGCCAATATTATGTAGGCCGCCTGACCGTCGTAGTCATCTTCCAGAAATCCCGCCGCCGCCTCGTTGGAGAGGTGCCCTACCCGCGACATCACTCGCTGCTTGACCGCCCAGGGGTAGGGACCGTCCCTGAGCATCTCCAGATCGTGGTTGGATTCCAGCAGCAGGAGGTCTAGATCATGAAGCTGCGCCTTGACGTTGGGAGAAATGTAGCCCAGGTCGGTGACAAACCCCATCCGCACTCCCTCGGCCTGGAAAACAAAGCCCACCGGGTCGGCGGCGTCGTGAGGAGTGGTGAAGGGGCTGATGCTGAGGTCGCCGATCTTGAACTGCTCCCCTGCCGCGAAGTACTCCACCTCCGGTAGCCAGCTGGGGTCCTTTGCTGTGGCGCGCTCGGATCCTGCGGGAGACCCCTGCACTGTGTCAGGGCACGACTTCACCGGGGTCCCCATCGATAGGCCTGTGTCAGGGCACGACTTCAGTCGTGCCATTATTGCCTTGTTATCATCGGGGGCTTTAGCCCCTGCGGATTGCTTTTCGCCGGATTCACTTGAATCAACCCGTGCCCCATCCTTGCGCGTTACCGGGGTCCCCGGCGACAGGTCTTCGTCGCTGGGGTGGTCGGGCGCAAGGGTGGGAAACCTCGAAGCTTGACCGCCCTGTTCATCGGAAGCCTCCTCCACCAAATCGCTCTCGTCCTGCTCGCCCTCTTCGCCCATGGCGTCCGCCTCCGCCTGGCGCTCTGCCGCCTGCCTGCGAATCTGCTCCAGCCACTGCGCATACGTCATCTGTCTGCGCGGCGAGAGCCAGCGCATCCAGGCACGGTGCGTCCCCTCGGTGAAGTAGACCGGAATTCCCAGCTTGCGCGCCGTCACGGCCAGCCCGCCAACGTGATCCGAATGTTCATGGGTTATGAGGATGGCGTCCAGCGTCTCCGGCTCCTCGTCCACCAGCTTCATCCGCCGGAATAGCTCCCGGCAGCTCAGCCCGCAATCGACTAGAATCCGCGTCCGCCCCCCGGAGACAACCGTCGCGTTGCCCTTTGACCCCGACGCCAGCACCGTGAATCGCACCATGCTTCGAGCATACCGTGTGCGGCTGTGCAATTCAGGACTCAAAAGACAGCCACAGTCGATTGGCAGGACAAACGCTACAGATCATTGCTTCTCCTGCGCGGCAGCCTTGGGCATCTCACACATCAATCCGATCTTGTTGTCATCCGGATCGGCCAAAAATGCCATCCAAAGATCGTGGTCGGGCATCCGCGCGACCAGGTGTGGCGGCTGAATAAAGACCACTCCCTGCTCCCGCAATGCGGCATAGGTAGCTTGAATCTCCTGGACCTTGAAGTACAGAATCGTGCCGCCGCGCGCTGCCGGCGCCTCTGGCGTTGCAATCATGATGCGGATCTTCCCGCACTGAAGGAAGGACATACTGCCCGCGTCAAAGAGAAACTTCATGCCCAGCGAGTTCTGGTAGAAAATCTTGGCACGCGCCAGATCGTCAACCGTGATGGCAATCTGGCCTATTTGGTCGAGATGCACAGCCGCCGGGGTAGCGTCTGCTGGATTTTCCATGGGGACCTCCATTTACTTAGCTAATTTAACAATAATGCCGAGTGCCAAATGTCCCATCCCCGCTTCAAGGATCCAGGAAATCACAAACCTCATGGCGCGCAAGCGCCGCCCGCCCCACCGCAGGTGGTTGCAGATAATTTCCCTCCCTCGGCGCACAATCAAAGCATGAACAAGAACCATTGCCGCGGGCCGTTACTGATCCCTGACCCCTGATCCCTGTTCCCTGATTTTTTCGGTACCCCCCTCCCCCCCCTCTACCCCAGGGGGGTATAAATTTCCCTTGAAACCTTGCAGATTATTTCTAACCCGTTTGAAATCAATGCCTGTGGAAAACTTTTCACCCCCAAATTCTCCCGCATCGTGAGATTTGGCCTCTGAAAATCACCGGAAAAATCCGGTTTTTGACCATAAAACGGGCGAATCTTCCATCTTTCGCGCATTTTGCGAAGGGTGGAATCGTGTGATTCACGACCGTTCTTCCGGCAGCTCCGCTGGAATCTCAATCGTGACCAGCGTGTCGCGACCCGGATTGCTGACATGGGCACCCAGTTTTCTCCTGGTCAGATGCGGGCCGCCCAAGATTACATGCCGTAGGAAGATCAAAAAGGTTACCTGTGTGTAAACTACTGCGCTGATTTCGGTGACTGCGGTTTGATTACCCATGCAGAATGTTGTTTATTTTTGTTGGAGTTCCCTAATAGACTGTTTTTGTCCGAAACCTTGAAAGCCCTCAGCCAAATATTTGGGGGAAGGAAGTTCCGTACGAGCTGCGAAAAGGAAGGAAGACAGTGAACGGAATTTGAAAGGGGCAAAGAAAATGAAACTGTCAGCTGCATCCTTGCTACTGTCCTTGGCGCTTGTAGGCACAGCGTTCGCACAAACCATACCGTATTCAACCAATTCGTTCTCGGCTACTTTTAAGGGTTCCGTTACACCCGTAATCGGTAGCCGCAACATGGAAGGCAGTAGCACCGAAGACCAATATACTGTCCATGGTGGCATCACTCAATGGGTGAACGCCCGTATCGTTGACTACGATATTCCCGTGAACAAGTTGTCCTTGGATTATTACGCGGGGCAGATGAGCAAAGACGGAACTTTGATTCGTCGTGATGACGGCATCACGAATCAAGGGTATATCCGGGTTTACGTTGTTGTAAATTACAAAGTTAATGGAGTAGCCATGCAACGCCGGGCGCGGGTCATTATCAAGGATTCCCGGCATATGTTTTTTGTCGTTCAGCAAACACCAGCAAACGTAGATGACCAAGCTGATTGGAATACTTTCAAAAACTCGTTTGTAATCAAGTCAGAGGATTTAAAGAAAGGTAGTAAACAGGAAATCCAATTTCAAATCGCTCGTCGCTAGGAATCGCATCACAAATGGCTAGGTCTCTGACCGCTTGAAGTTGTACCAGCTTCGTGCCCCATCCATTCCGCGCTTTCCAGCGGAATGGGTGGGAAACCACAAAGCCCAGTCGAATTGGTCATCGGCATACTCTAACGTTCAGCCGGCAGATTCGCCGGAATCTCAATCGTGACCAGCGTGCCGCGACCGGGATTGCTGACCACGCTGAAGCTGGCCTGGTTGCCGTAAAGCACCTCCAGCCGCTCCTGCACGTTTTTCATGCCGATGCCGGCTCCGCTGCGGCGGAGCGTCGAGGGCGGGCGGTTGCCCATGCCCACGCCGTCGTCGGCCACCTCGATAATCACGCGATCTCCTTCGAGCCGGCTGCGCAGGGTGACGGTTCCTCCCTTCAGGCGCGGCTCCAGGCCGTGCTTGATGCTGTTTTCTATCAGCGGCTGGAGCAGGATGCTGGGCACCAGAACCCCCAGCGTGCGCGGGTCAATCTCCTTTTCCACGCGCAGCTTGTCGGCGCCGAAGCGCACCACCTCGATGTCCAGGTAATCGTCGGTAAAACTCAGCTCCTCGTTCAGCGGCACGTAGCTGTCGTGGTCCTTGAGCAGCGCGCGGAGAATGTTGGCCAGCTTCACCGTCATCTGGCGGGCCAACTCCGGCTTCATGCGCACCAGCGAAGCGATGGAGTTGAGGGTGTTGAAGAGGAAGTGCGGATTGATCTGGCGTTGCAGGGCATCGAGCCGGGCTTCGAGCAGCAGGCGTTTCTGGTCTTCGAGTTTCATCTCGATGCGCAGTGCGTTCCACACCTTGAGCGCGATGCCCACCACGATGGGCGCGCTGAGCCAGACCAGCGCCTGCAACCACCACTGGCTGGCAAGCAGCGCAAAGAGCCGGTGCGGAAAGGCGTGGGCGATCCAGTCCCGGATCATCTCCATGGCCGCAATGAGGAACAGCATCAGAATCTGGCGGTCCATGCCCGGCTGGGGCAGGTTGCGGCGAATCCAGCGGTAGAGGCTCAGGTCGACGAAGGGAGTGAAGGACCAGATCTCCTCCTTCTCGACATAGAGGCCGAGCAGCCCGGCGGCCAGCCCCAGCACGGCATTGAAAGGCAGCGCCAGAAACTCGTGATGGAAGACTGCCGGCGCCGACAGCACCGCGCCGCCCAGCATCGCCCACTCCGGCCCCAGCAGCAAGCCCAGCAGGATGACCGTTTCAAAGGAGATGTCGGCGGCCAGAAAGTTGGGCACCGCGATGCGAACCCAAACGCCCAGCGTGAGCGGCGCCAGGAAAAACGCCAGCAACGCCAGGGTCTGCCGGGGACTGCGCCGCTCGGCAAAGAAGAGCCGCCGGAATGTGGTGACCCGCGCCAATACGCTGGCCACCGAGGCTACGACACCCAGCTTGACCAGCAGGGTAATCAGAATGAGATTGTCGGTCACCGCGGCGTATCCCGGTGCAGCGTCTTCACCTGGTAGCCGGCGCGCTTGAGTGCGGCGGCGATCTCCTCGACCATCATCACGCTGCGGTGCTGGCCGCCGGTGCAGCCGAAGGCTACGGTCAGGTAGCTCTTACCCTCTTCCACGTAGTGCGGCAGCAGGTAAAGCAACAGCTTCGTGACCCGGCTGAGAAACTCCTTGGTCTGCGGAAACTTGCGCACATAGGCGGCCACTTTGGGGTCGAGGCCAGTCAGCTTGCGAAACTCCGGCACAAAGTGGGGATTGGGCAGGAAGCGCACGTCGAAGACCATATCCGCATCCAGTGGTACGCCGTTCTTGAAGCCGAAGCTGAGACACGAAACCAGCAGGCGCTTGGTCTGCTCTTCGTGGCCAAACCGAGCCTGGATGTGGGCGCGCAGCTCATGCACGTTGTAGTTGGAGGTATCGATCAGCGTGTCAGCAACGTTGCGGATGGGGTCCAGCAGTTGCCGCTCCTCGACGATGGAGCGCGAGACTGTCTCCTGCCGGCCCAGTGGATGTGGCCGCCGGGTCTCGGAGTAGCGCCGCACCAGCACCGCGTCCTGCGCATCCAGAAAGACCACGCGCGTGCGCAGCAGCCTTTTCACCTGTTTGAGAATCTCCGGGAGACGGTCGAGCGTCTGGCCCTCGCGGACATCCACTACGATCACCGCGCTCTGAAACTCGGAAGACTTTTCCACCAGAGCGGCAAAATCGGGCAGCAGCTCCAAGGGCAGGTTGTCCACTGCGTGAAAGCCCAGGTCCTCGAATGCCTTGAGCGCCGAGGCTTTGCCAGCGCCGGAGATTCCGGTGACGATGACCAGCTCCTTGCTTGGGGCTTCCTGGGCGGGTTTGGCGACCCGGCGCACGGAGGCCGCTCGGGACGCAGGCTTGGAAGGCGTCATGGGCACATCCTACACCGAAGGGCGGCCCTTGCGCTCTACCGCGGTAGACGCGAGCGGACACCGGCGCCAGGACAGATTACTTGTTTGCACACGGGCCCACGCCCATCCCCGCGCCAATCTCAAGGACCGGCGCAGGGATGGAGAGACCATCGGCTTGATGAGACGTGAGAGGCTTTAAGGAATTTCCACCAGCTCCATCTGGCCGTCGCGACGGCGGTGGAGCACAAACAGTTCTCCTGATAGATTGTGGAAGATCAGCAGGTCGCGGTCGCGGAACTCGGCGTCCTTGACCGCCTCTTCGATGGTCATGGCCGTCAGGGCAAAGGCCTCGCCGCTGGTGACGATGTGCGGCTCGACGACCGCCTTGCTGGCTGGGTAAGAATGTACGGCAATCACCGCGCTGGCTTTTGCGCTGGCACGGGCAGGTTTCGCCTCCGCCCCCTCCGCTCCCGGCTGGGCGGCACGAGCTTTGGGCCGCGCTACCGGAGGCGCCGTTAGCACCTTTTCCTCCTTGGGCAGCCGTTTGCTCGTCATCCGCCGGTCGCGATGGCGGCGCGCCTGGTTTTCGGCATGTTCGAGGGCCTGGCGTAGCGCCGACTCCAGTGTGTCGCCTTTGCCAGTTGCCGCAATGGTCTGCATCCGGGCCTGAATTGTCACCTCGGCAATTTGCAGACGCTTCTGCGCGCCAAAAACAATGCTGGCGCGCGCGCTCTTGCCCAGAATGCGGGCAATTCGTTCCATTCCCTCCTCGGCCTGCATGCGCAACGCCTTGGAGATCTTCACTTGTCTGGCGGTGTACTCCACTTCCATGGTCAGCCTCCGCTCCTTTTTTAGTTCTCGCAGCCCAAAATTCAGGCTGGAGAACTTCGGATTCTATAGCATTTGCCTGACCTGTGTGCAAAAGGCAGGGGTCAGGGGTCAGAATTCAGGGGTCAGACTAAAGCAAGAGCAGTAACACCATTTGGAAAGTCAGGAATTATTGACCAGCGACCAAGCCGACTGGGATTGCATCCGCTCTCTGATCCCTGAATCCTGTTCCTTCCACCTTCACCCGTCGCGGCGGCGGCGTTGGTGGGTGCTGGGGATGTTCATGTCTTCGCGGTACTTGGCCACGGTGCGGCGCGTCAGTTGGATGCCCTGGGCCTGGAGCAGGGCGGCCAATTGGTCGTCGGTCAGCGGATGGCGCGCATCCTCCTCGGCGATCAGTTTGCGAACTTTGCGCTTGAGTACCAGCAGCGGCGTGTCTGCGCCCTCGGGCCCATTCGACCCCTCGGAGAAGAAGAAGCGCAGCTCGATTACCCCCTGCGGGGTGTGCGCGTACTTGTTGGCCACCGCTCGGCTCACCGTCGAGGGATGAACGCCGATCTCCTCGGCCACTTCCTTGATCATCATCGGCCGCAGCGCCTCGATGCCCAGTTCGAGAAAGTCCTGCTGGCGGCGCACAATGACTTCGCAAGTCCGCAGAATTGTGCTCTTGCGCTGGGCGATGTTGCGCATCAGTTGCAGCGCGGAGCGGAACCGCTCTTTCACGTACTCCTTGACCTCTTTGTCGGTGCCTTCTGCGGTGAGCATCTGCCGGTAGCGCCGGCTGAGCCGCAGGCTGGGCAGGCCCTCCTCGTTTATTGAGACCACCCAGGTGTCGCCGCGCTTGATGAAGACGACATCAGGCTCGATCAGCCGCGACTGCTCGCGGTTGTACTGGCGGCCGGGCCGGGGATCAAGGGTGCGGATAAACTCGATTCCCGCATGCGCCTCGGCGGGAGTGATCTGGGCCGCTCGCGCCAGGTCTTTCACGTCCCGCTTCTGCAACAGATGCAGATGCCGGTCGGCAATCAGCGCCGCTACCTCCATGCAGCGGCGACGCTCCTCGAGATGCGCCTCGGCCTCGGCGCGGAAGCAGCGATGAACATCTTCGTCCAACTTGTCCGGATCGACCGCCTGCCTGGCAAACAACTGGGCAAACTCATGCTGCTGGGCCACGATCTGAATCAGCAGGCACTCGCGCAGGTCGCGGGCGCCCACTCCGGCAGGGTCAAGCTGCTGCACCAGGTCAATGCCGCGGCGCAGCAGCTCAAGTGCCGCTTCCCTTTCCGGTTCCTCCTGTGATTTGCCGAAGGACGCCGCCAGTTCTTCTTCGCCGCCGGACAGGTACCCGTCCTCGTCCAGATTGCCGATGACGAACTCCACAGCATCGTGCAAACCAGGCTCCAGGGTCAGTGCTCCCAACTGCCACGCCAGGTGATCGGCGAGCGTCGTAGGCTGGGAGAGAAAGTTTTCAAATGAGGGCTTTTCGTTCTCTTCATACTCCGGCTGTGTGCGATAACCGGGGTCGAGGTAATCCTGGAAGTACGTTCCGAAGTCGATCTCGTTGAAAGGATCCTTGGGCGGTGCCACCGGTTCCTCGACGCTGGCGCCAATGCGTTCCACGATCCCGCGTTCCAGGCGTTCCTCGCGACCCGCAACCTCATCCAGCATCGGAACCGTTTCGTCAATCTCCTCCAGGACGGGATTTTCCACCATCTCGGCATCGATCATCTCCTTCAGCTCGAGCTTGTTGAGCGCCAGCACGCTCACCATCTGCATCAGGCCCGGAGTCAGGATCTGGCGTTGTGAGACCTTGAGGCTCAATTTGGGTTGCAGCAGCGCCATAAATGGAACTCGATTCCGGTTGGACTCACCGCCAGTGTACTTGGGTGAGAAAAAGGCTGAAGTTCAAAATGCCGCACTTCGATACAGCCGTTCCGGATTGGGCGGCACTCAATCCGGGAATCTCTCTCTGGAATTGCTTCGAGCTTCTGGCCCGCGTGGGGATTGACAGAAGCCAATCTGCCCGCAGTCTGCTTGTAGCCTCTGCCCGCCGGGAGCCCACATCAACCCAGCGTAAAACCCTCCCCCAGATAAATCCGCCGCACCTCCACGTCGTTGCCCAGCTCGTGCGGCGTTCCGGCGCGGAAAATCCTCCCTTCGGCGATGATATAGGCCCGGTCGGTCACGCTCAAAGTCTCGCGCACGTTGTGGTCGGTGATCAAAACCCCGATGCCGCTGGCCTTCAGGTCGAAGATGATCTTTTGCAGCTCCAGCACGGCGATGGGGTCAATGCCGCTGAAAGGCTCGTCGAGCAGAATGAAGTTGGGCTGAATGCATAGCGAGCGCGCAATCTCCACGCGACGCCGCTCGCCGCCCGACAACGCGTAGCCCCGCGTGGTGCGGATGTGGCCAAGATTGAGCTGGTGAATCAGCCGCTCGGTACGCGCCCGCCGCTCCCGGCTGTCCAGCGGCTGCGCCTCCAGCACCGCCTGGATGTTCTCCTCGACGGTCAGCTTACGAAAGACCGAAGGCTCCTGGGGCAGATAGCTGATGCCGAAGTTGCGCGCGCGCAGGTACATCGGCATCTGCGTGATCTCGGTCTGGTCCACCAGCACGCGTCCGCCATCGGGCTCGACCAGCCCCACGATAATGTAAAAACAGGTGGTCTTGCCCGCGCCATTCGGCCCCAGAAGCCCCACAACCTCGCCGCGCGAGATCTTCAGATCCACTCCGCGGACCACCTGCCGTCCTTTGTATGTCTTGCCGATTCCCTCGGCGATCAATGTATCCATCAAGCTCGCTTCTGACACCCTTTCATACTCTCTCTTGCGCTCTCACTTCGGCGCAGTGGTCTGCGTCGTGGTCTTCTGTCCGCCGCCCTCGACACTGACGCTATCATCGCGACCATGAAAAATCAAAGCCTCGCCGGTCACGGTTCCCCGTGCCGGATCGGACATTTTGGGCGGCACGGCAGCGGTTCCAGTCAGAACGTACTCACCTGTAGCGCTGGTATAGACCAACTGCTCCCCGGTCCCGCGCCGGCCTCCGCTGGTCAACACCACGTGGCCGCGGGCTGTCATGTGGTCCACCTGCCCCTCGCCTCCGTCCTTGCCCGCGGCTTTGCCCGCCGGCAACAGCGTCACCTCAACTTCATTCGAGGTCGAGGTCGCCGTTCCTGTCTCTGCAATCACCTTGCCCAGAACGCCGCTGTGCATCACCGCCTTGCGCTCCACATCGGAGTACTTCAGGTCGCCCCCGCGCACCCGGATCACCGAAGGCTGATTTGCTTTCCCCTGTCCCCTGCCTGCCTCTTTGCCCGGCGCTCGACCGGACACGGATTCAGTCGCGCTCACCAGCACAGCCCGCACCGGCTCAGACGCATCCGTTGTGCGCGCCACCAATGTCTGCCGCTCCCGGTCCAGCACAATTACCGGCGCGGCCACTGAGTTGCCCTGCTGCCACAGCCGCGCCTGCCCGCTGAAAGTGGCCTCGCCGGTCGCCCCACCGACTGCATGGCGCAACTGCGCCTCAGCGGCCACTACATGCGCCGGACCCTGCCCGCCCAAAGCCACGTTACCCTGTCCCGAGATACCGCCTACTGGCCTGACCTGCCGGCCGTTGCTTCCCGCGCCTGCATCCATCCAGCTCGCCTTCACATTGCCGTGCGCGAAAGCATCGCCCGAGACACGCGAAACATCCACCTTGTCGGCCGTAAGCTGCAGAGCGCCGTCCTCGACACGGGGATTCACGGTCAGGTGCAGCCACTCACCTGCGCCCGCATAGTCGGCGCGGCCTGCCGTAGCCCGCAATTGCGCCGGGGGCGGCGCGCCGGGCTTGGCCACTGGAGTCTGCGTCAGCACCACATGGCCCTCGACCGTGGCCGACTGAACCTGCGCCTCGGAACTCTGCCCACTCTTTGCGGCCGGCTTTGTACCCGCCCCGACACCCGACTCTGCGGGCGCCGCGAAATGCGCCTCCAGCCGGTCGCCGCTCGTGGTCTGCCGGGTTCCCGTCTCGGTGGTTTCCTCGATGCTAGCGTGTCCCGACCCGTTCATCGTGGTCAACACAGAACCCGGCCCAAACGCACCCGTCACCTCGTCGGCCGAGAGCCGCGAGGGCGCGACCGCTCCTGCGCCGCGCTGGCTTTCGCCAGTTACCACCACGCCGCCGGTCCCATGGATCGCACCCAGTTCGATTTGCCCGTGGCCCGAATTGCGGAACTCCACGTCGGCAATAGGCGAACGCCAGTGACGGCTCAGCCTTTGCGGCTGGCCTGCCTGTTCGCTCAACTCTTCGCTGTCCATCGCCACGCCCCGCTCCAGGTGCGCTTGGCGCAACTGCCCCTGCGCGTTAAATTCCAGCTCCGCCGTGGGCGCGGTTCCATGCAACTGACGGCGCCGGCCCGCCATCTCGCTCGCCGAGTCCATCGTCACCCCGCCCTCCAGGTGGCCGTGACGAGGCTGGTTGTGCTCGTCAAACTCCATGTGCCCGGTGGGCGCCGTCAGATGGCCGCCGGTCGCGGTCGCCAGCGTGAACCCGTTCATCGCATCCAGCCGCACCGCCGAACCGTCCTGACGGAAGAGTACTTTGCCATCGCCGGCCGTCGCTTGTCCGCCCTTAAAGTCGGCCGTGGCCGCACGCAGGCGGCAAATCTGGCTATCGCGCTCGAACTCCGCGTGCTGGGCGCGAATATGAACTGTCTCCGCGCCGCGCCGCGTCGTCAACTCCACCGCCCGGTCCAGCACCAGCAGGCCCTGCTGCGAGTCGTACGTGGCGCCTATCGAGCTGCCTGCCCCCTGCGCCATAGAAAAGTCCACGTGCTGGCTGGTCGTGGCCACTCCGCTCTTCTGGTCGAAGGTGAGCCCGCTGGTCTCCACGTGGATTTCGCCGCGAGCGGCAGCCTCAGCCACCGAGGCCACCGGGGCGCCTTTCAGCTTCTCTCCCACAGCCTGCCCGGCCGCAGCCTTGGGCGCAATCGCCGGCGCCACGCCCGGCCGCATCAGCGTAATCTCCACCGGCCCGCCAGCCACAGCGATTCCCGTCTTCTGGTCGTATAAGAACTCCTTGCCCTCGATGCGATCCACGCGGCTGCCATCTTCGCCATACAGCTCAATCTTCACGTCGTGCAGCAGAGCGGTTCCTTGTTTGTACTGCACCACTCTTGAGGCATGAATCTTGAAGAGCGTGTGCCCGCCATGCGCCTGCGTGTAGGTAACCCCGTTGCCCTCCTGTTGGATTTCAATACCCAACTGTTTGGGCAGGTCGCGACGATTGAAGGGATTCTTGCCCTTGCCCACGGCCAGAAAAACCACCAGCGACGCCAGCAGCAGAAGTCCTGCCCCGAGCACCAGCGTCCGCATTCGCTCAATCGTGAGTCGCACGGTCAGTTCGTCCCTCCTAGCCGCGTCGATAGCCGCGCGGCCAGCCGCTGCGCCAGACTCTCGCCCAACTCGCTCCACAACAGGCGCGCCGTGGCCCCGGAATCCTTCTCCACGGCCGCGGTCAACTCGACCAGCTGGCGCACATTCTCTTCGACGTGCCGGGCGGCAATCGAGTCAAGCTCCAAATCTTCTTCCAAGAACGGCGTATCCGAGCCGAAGTCGATCCGGATGTGCCCATCGGCCTCGTATGCGCCTTCGTCGAAGAGCGGCCCGAAGCCCGTCACCCGCACCAGCCGCGGCTCCCGCGTCCAGCGAGCCACCTGCGGTGAGGCCAACTCTTCCAGCTCCCACAGACTCCAGCCGATCTGGAACTCATAGGCATAGTCGTCGTGCAGGATTTCGAGCGCCTCTTCGACAACCAGGCGCGGCTCCGCGCCCAGCTGAACGGCTCCATCGCCGCCCGCTCCGACTCTTCGGCCATAGACCTGTTGAAAGACCGGCGTCTCGCTCCAGCTCACCGGCCACACCGTCGCCGAGTAGACCTGCGCCTCTCCCCCGTGCGCGGCAAACGCGCCTAGCACCGCCGTCAGCTTGTCAGCAAGCTGGGGAAGACGAAGATTGGGATACCAAAGGCTCAGATAAAGCGTGTCGGACATCTCTACTGATTGTAGACGGAAGAAAAGAGGCGAGGATGCAGTGGCACAACTTCAAATGCGGATGCCCCACCTTCACCGCGTCTTTGTTTTTGCGGTTAAGGTGGCATATTTATTTACAGTTCTTATCGCCCACGCTTATCCAAGCCACGAATCTGCGTACAGGGTACGTCAGGTCTCGATTTTGAGACCTGGGATTCGCAAACCTCAATCAGCCGTCCCTACCCCGTCACAATCTCGCTGAAGCCGATGCCGGAACGCATCACGAGATCTGCGTCATTGCGCCGCCAGTAACATTCACGACAATCTCGCTGAAGTCGGCGATGTCAGAGAAACGGCGTAGCATTTCGTCGATCAGTCCAAGATTCGCGCCCCGCACCGCCGGATCGGGATCAAGCACCATCACCTTGTCGAAGAAGGTATCCACCACCGGCCTTAGAGTGGCAATTAAGGCCAGCGCCTCGCGATAGGCCCGCTGGTCACGGAGTTTCGCCACCTCCGGAGCTAGAGAGTTTGCGGCATCCCAGAGCTTCTTTCCTTCCGGCGAATGGGACACCAAACCGGGCAAGGCTTTCACATATTTTTTCTCTTCGGCCTGCCGCAGAATATTCTTAATGCGCTTGAACGCCGCCGAAACTGCAAGGAAATCCTCGGAGCCGCGCGCCGCCGTCAGGGCTTCAGCGCGGGCAATGGCATCGCGTACATCGTCGGCTCCGGCAGCCAGCACGGCATTCACCACATCGTAGGCATAGCCACGGACATCTTTCAAATAGAAGCTGAGACGCTCACGAAAGAAATCATTGAGTTGCTGTCTATTAGCCTCTTTCGTTGCGGCCGCATTCAAAACACTGGCCAATCCAATTTGTATGTCCGATTCAGCAATAATCTTGACGATCGCGTTAGCCGCGCGACGTAGCGCAAAGGGATCCTTCGATCCGGTGGGCGCATAACCGATGCCGAACATGGCCGTGATCGTCTGGATGCGATCGGCTAACCCCAACAATTGGCCCTCAACGGTGGATGGAATGTTGTCCTCGACCGAAGCGGGCGTGTATTGGTCGTAGATTGCTTGCGCAACAATCTCGCCAAGACATTGCGCCCGTGCGTAAAGACCACCAATTATCCCTTGTAACTCGGTGAATTCCTTGACGAGTTCAGTAGTAAGGTCTGTTTTCGCTAACTGAGTCGCGGTTTCGAGGGCGTTCAAGTCACAATAATGACTGCTGATTTGCGGAAGACTATGGAAAAGCGTCTTGATGACGCGGAGATTGTCTACGGTCTTCCAGTGGTAACTACCCAACTCCTTTTGAAAGGTCACATATTTCAAGCTCTCGACGCGCTGGGCCAGTGGCGTTTTCTGATCAAAGTCCCAGAAGAATCGCGCATCCTTGAATCGCGCTTTCAGCACACGCGCATTGCCGTGCCGAATAATCTCTTCGCCTTCCGCGTCCACTTGCGTGTTCAGCACCGCGAGAAAATGTGGAGCGAGCTTGCCACCCTTGTCTTCGACGGCAAAGTACTTCTGGTGGTCGCGCATGACCGTGACCAAAATCTCTTCGGGCAATTCCAGGTACTCAGTTTCAAAGGTTCCCAAAACCACGCTCGGCCACTCGGTCAGATGAACGACGGTCTCAACCAGCGGCTCATCTTCTCTCCAGCGCGCTCCGGCAACTTTGCGTGTGGCTGCATCCAGCGCCTTGCGAATTAACTGCCTGCGCTCGGCTACATCAACCACCACAAACGCTTTACTCAGCGCTTCTGCGTAGCTCTTTGGCGAATCAAGAACTACGGGTTGCTCGCCATGCAGAATGCGATGGCCGCGGCTGGCATTACCCGCCTTGATGCCGGCGATCTCCAGCGGAACGATGGCGGAGTCGAGCAGGGCAACGACCCAGCGCACCGGGCGCACAAAGCGCTCTGGCTTGCCCGCGCGCCAGTACATATTCTTTGCCCAGTAGAGGCCGAGCACTTCCTTGGGCAGTTCAGCTGCCAACAGTTCCGAGGCATCGCGGCCCTGCCGCTTCACCGTCGCGCCCACATACTCACCCTTGGCGTTGGTAACTTTTTCCAGAGCCGCCACTGCGACTCCTGCCTTCTTCGCGAATGCTTCGGCAGCGGGGGTAGACGCGCCGTCTTTGAAGGCAACCTTCCACGATGGACCGGTCAACTGCTCCTCGGTATCGTCCTGCCTTATCAGCACGCCCTCGACCAGCACGGCCAGACGGCGCGGCGTGGAGAAAGTGGTGA
>CAVXYT010000020.1:0-115438 GCA_963765995.1 uncultured Acidobacteriaceae bacterium
ACGAACTGGATTTGGAATAACTCGAACTCAAGTTACTCGCGCGGCGAAGCCATCTTCCGCGGCGAGTGTGGCTCCTGCCACACACTGAACGGCTACCGGCCTCTCGCAAAACTCCTCGCCGGACGCGACCAGGCCAACATCCGCAACTTCATCACCATGCTGCACGACTACAAGCCCGACTCGCCCTACCGCCGCTTCATGCCGCCCATGGTTGGCACCAAGCAGGACATCGACGACCTGACCAATTTCCTCAACGCGCAAGTCAACCCGCCGGCTCCCGCAGCACAAAAGCCCGCACAGACGGCGCAGAAGTAGTTTCCCAACCGTCTGTTGTCGCATCAAAGCTCCGTGCCTGTCATCCTGAGCGACCCGGAGCGTAGCGAAGGGGAGTCGAAGGACCTGCGATTCGTAATTCTTTGCGGAAAAGTGGGAAACCACGAACCCCACACCGCCGCCAGTTCATGCGATCCTGAAGATGCCATGAAGATCCTCCTCGGCATCCTCGCCGTCCTCATCGTCGCCGCCTCCTTCTTCGCCGACTACAAATGGCGCCAATGGATGGCCAACCACCCCACGGACGAAGACCTGTCCCATCACCCCAGCGAGCAAAAATCACTCGCCGGGGACCCCGAGTCCGCGGGGACCCCTCACGCCCGCCGCCGCAATCGCCAATAGCTCCAGGACTTGACCGGTTCTTTCCCGTTACAATTAACGGGAGGGGGTCGTCCAATCGCCATGTCTCGTTTTTTCGCTCTTGCCCATCGCTTCCCCGCTCTTCGCCGGCGGACCAGCCTTTCGTTGAGTCTTGCCGTCGTCGCGCTGTTTATCGCCGCCGCCGGGGCCCGCGCCCAGTTTGTCCCTCCGTCGCCCGGAACTCAGGTGCATGACCCCGCCGCCCTCAAGCCGCCCGCTGGCGCCCGCGTGGCCCTGGTCGAGTTTGAAGACCTGGAGTGCCCGGACTGCGGCCGCGCTAACCCTTTGCTCAACGAGGCCGTGGCCAAATACAAAATTCCCCTGGTGCGCCACGACTTCCCTCTGCCCATGCACAATTGGAGCTTCAACGCCGCCGTCAACGCCCGCTTTTTCGATACCAAATCCAAAGCCCTCGGCGACGAGTACCGCGACCAGGTCTTCGCCAACCAGCCCTCTATCGTCAGCCCTGACGCCCTGCGCCAGTTCACCGAAAAGTTTGCCGCCGGCCACCACGTCGCCCTGCCCTTCGCCATCGACCCGCAAGGCAAGCTCGCCGCCCTCGTCAAAGCCGACTACGCCCTCGGCCAGCGCATCGGCATCGAGCACACCCCCACCATCTGGGTGGTCACCGCCAACTCCAAGGGCGCCCCGTTCGTCGAGGTCGTCGACCGCAGCAAGCTCTACCAGCTCATCGACCAGGCCCTCGCCGACACCGCCTCCGCCAAGCCCGCCGTTGCCAAATCGCCGGTGAAGAAACCCGCCGCGCCCCCGGCGAAAAAGCCCTCTGGCAACTGACGAAGGCAACGCTCTGAAACGCAAATGCCGTGTCTCAGCGGAGGGAATTATGGCCTGGGAACAAGTAGTTGCGAGAAAATTTGCTCGGATTCTTCGCTAACAGGGTTTTAAAATCACGTCAAGTGGACCATATATCAATGACGACGGGGTTCCCGGTTGGCGCCAGGAAGGGATGTATGAGGGCAGGCAATTCTATATTTCACAATCTAAAACGATTGGTCCAGACGATATCGCAAAGGTCGTCAGAATACTATCGAATGGCAATAATATCGATTCGCATAAGTCCGCAGTCTACACTAATAAGAAGCTTGGTAATGGCTTGCGTGTGGAGGCGTGGTACTGTCAGAGATAGTATCAAGTATTCACACCAGACAACGCATCCCAGCCTGATGACGAATTTCGTCAGCTCGTGTTGAGGATCTCTACCTAACGTCAGGATGTACGGCTTTCGGGATCGGAGAGACCCTTACTTCCCATCCTGTATCTTCACCAGCTTTTCCGCCCCGCTCAACCCCGGCGAAACCGTGCTGGTCTGCGGCGCCCGCCAGTGGTCGATGTAGCTGATCCGATGCACGCATCCAATCGTGCAATTCGGCGCGCAGCTCTTGGCCGTCAAAAACTCCCGCTTCACGTCCGCCGTCGTATACCCCGCCAGCGGCACGCCCGGATACCCTCTCTGCTGCGAGCAATAATGCACCAGCCCGTCCTCGCAAACGTACAGGTACCGCGATCCCGCCCGGCAGCGCCAATCGTTCGGCAGCCCCTGCACAATCGCCTCCTGAAACAGGTCGAAGCGCGAGTAGTTGGTCTTCTTCCTGTGCGTCATCTCGAAGTAGACCCGAGCCTCGTCCTCCTTCAGCGGCTTCAGTTGCCCGTCCCCGTCGTGGATAATCCCGATCGTCGATTCAAAGCCCAGCTCCAGCGCCCGCCGTCCAATCACCAGCGCGTCGTTGGGATTCTTGAAGCCTCCGCCGACGACTGAATTAATGTTCACGTGGAACGTGGCGTGTTCCGCCAGCATCACCAGCTTCTTGTCCAGCACCTTGAGACTTTTTTTCGACACCTCGTCCGGAACCAAATTATCAATAGAGATCTGCATGTGGTCCAACCCGGCTGCGTTCAGCCGCTCGATCCGGTCAACATTCAGCAGGTAGCCGTTGGTGATCATTCCGGCAATCGCCCCGGTTTGCCGGATTCTCCGGATAATGTCATCTAAATTTGGATGCGTCAGAGGCTCGCCACCACTGATGCCGATCATCGCCGTCCCCAGCCGCCCCAGGTGGTCGATGCGCCGGAACATCTCTTCCAGCGCCACCGGCTCGCTCACCTTGTCGTACTCGTTGCAGTAGGCGCAGCTCAGGTTGCAGAACCGCGCCGGCACAATCTGCGCCAGCACCGGGTGTCCTGTATCCGCCAGCGCCCGCGCCACCATCCGCAGCTCGCGCGCCTTCCGCGTAACCCTGATCCACAGCCCCCGCACCGTCTTTTTCCGCGCAATCGCCATCTCTTCCATTGAATCACACTCCATAGTACCCAGATGAAATGAACTCTTACTGCAAGGTTGGCACGCATCCAGCTCAGAACGGATCAGTCAAGGGGTAGCTATTAGTCGAACGAACTCGTCCCGTCAACAAGTTTGTTGGATCCGGAAATTTGAATTCCTCAGAACTCCTTCAAATCAATGCAGTTGTAACAAATTATCTTGACAAACGTTGGTGGATTCTGGCGCAATGGTATTTTCATCTGATGGATTGGGTTCAAATGCAGATTAATATGGCTTAATCTCGTATTATGGGAATTGGGTAAGGCAATTGCGTACACTGATTGGAAGCCCGTATCCAGACGATATGGAGTTTAGCCCGGGCAACTTTTTCGAGCCACTGCGCTCTAATCCTGTAAGGCCCACTGGAGGATCGTATGTTTGGACGGAGACGTGGAACCTGGTTTCGGTTTGATCTGAAAGACCCCAAAGCTAAGATAATTACGCTTGGCACTAGCTGCATTTCCACTTCAGCTGAATCTGCGGGGCATTTTCAATCCGTGGTCTGTTCGGGCAGGATTGTGAGCATTGATGACCGAGTCAAAGAGACACCCCAAATTTCTCAAGCTGGACGTGAACTGGCTCGAGCGTAAGACCAAGGGAATAAACGGCATACACGCTATCTAGGTATTCATTACTCATTCCGTCAGGAACGGGAATAAGTTGGCAATGTTCGTGTACTTCCTGGATTTTATGACGCTGAAATCCCTTGACATATGCAACAACTCTACCGGTTTCCGCATCGAAAATTGGGCCCCCGCTGTTGCCAGGAACGAATAGAAAATTCACTTCAAGAATCATTGTTTCTTTCAACGGATGTCCGTCACCGGAGTCAAGGTCGGTCCTGTAAAATGCGGTTGCAACTCCCTTCGCCACTCGAAAAACCATTCCGCTTAATGTCACATCTCCATTTTGATCGGTCATGATGCGGGCTAACGGGTATCCTGCGACGCCAATTTCCTGGCCGACTGGTATATCTGCGTAGCTAATGGGTAGAAATGCCTGGTCCGGTTTCGAACCGGAAAGCAAAATGGCAAAATCCTGATCGGGATAGAGATGGATATCCTTGCCCACGCCGTTGTTTATCTCATGGATCATTCCATGAGTTCCATCTAGGTTGTTCACAAGGCGATAGAGGTCACCAGGTTGATGTGGTGACTGAGGGCTGTCGATGACGTGCCAGCAGGTCACAAAGACGCGGGAACTAACAAAAAATCCTGATCCTAAAGGAGTAACTTGATATTTGCCATTTGGTAAGGGTCTGTGTCGGTGAACAGAGAAGACTGCGTGACGAATATCGGAGACAATTTTGCGAAAAGGCCGCACCTTGCTGCTCAATCGCCCCGCTGGAACAAATGACATTGACATTTTGCTCTCCGTATTAACACTCAAGAATGATTGAGGTGTTGGCTATCATGAATCGTCGGCTTTTTACAGGCTGAAACCATTGGACCAAGACTGCCCTAATCTTAGTGCAGATATTGGTGGAAATCTGCTGTGAAACTATATGGCTATATGTGGAAAACCGGGTGGCTGCCCCCAGGTTCTATATCTGAGACTTAGAATCATCTGCCGTCCCGCCCCATCCGCCTTTCCGCCTCCATCAGGTTGCTCAAAATATCGTTGATGCGGGTCAGGTGCCCTTCGCCCTTGGAGCGCAGCCAATCGAGCACCCGCGGATCGAGACGGACGCTCACCACGACCTTGCGCTTTCCGCCGCGCAGCCGCACCAGATGCGCGAGCTGCTCTTCGCTCAGCCGCGGAATATCTTCATATTCCTCTTCGGGCAAGTCGCGTCCCGCGGCCTGCGCCTCGTTCGCCTTGCGCACCGCTTCGATCTCCGATTCAGTCCACTCCCTGTTCCTGATATCTTCGGTACTCATGCTTGTCAGCCCGGCGGGCCGAGATAATACGGATGATTTCTTCTCCATGGCTGTCCTCTCTCGGGGTCCCCGGCGATAGGTCTTCGTCGCCGGGGTGTCTATATGCATGTACGACCAGCAGAACCGCCTCAATTCCGCGACGAACGGATACGTTTCCCAGAGCATGCCAACGTCGCTCCCCTGCTTCATCGACGCGATCAAGCTCTATCAAGCAGTCGGGATCCTCGAACACCAATGCCGCCAGCTCGAATGAGATTCCGCCGTGCTTGCGCTGGTTCTGCCGGTTCTTTCGTTCATCCCATTCGTAGCGCATTGTGTATATACGAATTATATCACAAGAGAAGGAACGTCTGCCCCACCTCAGGTGGCCGAAGGCGGCTGGCCCCACCGCAGGTGGTTGCAGATAATTACCCTCCGTTGGCGCATACTGGCAAATAGATGAAGAGTAGGCATCCCCTGTCCGATCAGGACAGGGGATGCCTGGTCCGGACCCCTACCGATGGGTACCCACCCCCCTATACCCCACGGGGGTATAAATTTCCCTTGAAACCTTGCAGATTATTTCAGCGGGTGGTTGGAGTGGTGGGCTTCTTTACGGAGGCGGGCGCGCCGCGATGATGCTTTGATAGCGCGGCATGCTTGGCCGGCTGCGTCACCGCTGCGGCCGGATGCGCGGCGGCTGTAGCTGTGACGATTGGCCCGTTGAGTGTTTGCGGAGTGCGCATGGCTCCGGCGCTGGAAAAACTGCCTTGGTTGGTGCTGTGCGCTGGAACCGCATTTGCGCTGGACGGCTGAGCCGGCTGGAAGCGCGACGAGATGCGCCAGCCGCCGCCAACCACCACAGCTACAATTGCCGCCGCGGCCGCCGTGCGCGCCAGATTGCTCTGCGACCAGGCGCTATCCAGCCGCAGCGCCACGGGCCATGCAAGAATCCGCGCCTTGCCTGAAGATGTACTCTTCGCCTTGCGCAATCTTGTCTGCACCCGCTCCTCAAGCCCCTCGGGTGCGGAGACTCTGGCAATCAGCCGCAGCGTCTCCTCAAAATCGCCGGAACTGCCAACAGATGGCTTCTGTGTAGAGGAATTCATAGCAAACTCCTTGTCTCATTGAACAACCGGGAACTGATCCCTGATCCCTGATCTCTGTTCCCTGCCTTCATCGCAAACTCCTCGCATGATCCAGCAGGCCGGCCATCAGGTTGCGCGCGCGAAACAGGCGCGACCGGACGCTGGATTCCGTGATGCCCAGCACCGAGGCAATCTCCACGCTGCTCAGCTCCTCGAAGGCCGAGAGCATCAGCACCTGGCGCTCTTTGGCGGGAAGCTGCTCCACGCAGGAGAGCACGTGGGCGTGATGTTGAGCGGCGGCGGCGCGTTCCTCCGCGCTCAGCCCGCCGGCGGGCAGTACCCGGGCCAGTTCGGCTACGTCGTCGGTCTCCGGACGGGTCTTCATGCGGCGCTTGCGGTCCAGCACCACGTTCCACACAATGCGAATCAGCCACACCCGCTGGTCGCGCACCTCATGGAGCGTTTCGCGATGGCGCAGTACGCGCACAAACGCCTCCTGCACGGCGTCTTCGGCGTCGGCCGCGTTGCGCAGAACCGAGTAAGCTACCCGGTAGAGAGTTCCGGCGTACTGGCTCACCAGACCCGCGACCGCTGCCTCTTGCGCGTGCCGGTTGGCCTCTTCGTACATAGCCTTGTCTACGATTTCCATCCAACCTGAGAATACTGCCTGGCCCGCGCTCATAGTCCACCAGACGCACGAGCAAGCAAAAATGCTCGAATCCGTTCCGCCCGTCCCGCTCGCCGGCCCAAAATGAAAAAACTCGCGAAGCCATGGGCCCCGCGAGTCTTTTCGATCAACCTGTCTGTTCTTACTGCTTGGCGCCCAGTTTTTGCGCTGCAATCGAGCCGGCCATGCCGTCCTTGTCGGCGTCCTTGATCTTGGCCCACAGCGCCCGTGCCTGCTCCGGCTTGCCCTCCGCGGCATACAGGTCGGCCAGATCAAGCTGCGCCATGGCGGCTGGCACCGTTTCCGACGGCTTGGCGGCCAGCGCGTTGTAAAGGGCAATCGCCTCAGCGTCGCGGTCCATCTGGTGATAGAGGCCGGCGAGGGCGAGTTTGGCCAGGTTCGCCAGATTTCGGTCCCACGAGCCCGCGGCGGCCTTTAACTCCGCCTCGGCAGCGACGTTTTGATTGAGTTCCTCGTACGTTACGCCGGCAAAGTAGTGAGCCTTGGCGCCTTCGGCGAGCCAGCCATATTGCCGGGCTACCGCGACAAACTGCTGATTGGCGGCCTTGGCGCGATCGGCGGATGTTGCGTACACTCCGCTGGCGGGCGGAGCGCCGGGCAGCGCCAGCGGCGCATTGTAGATGTCCAGAGCCGCGTCCAGGGCGGCGTCGGCGGCCGACGAGCGCAGATTCCAGTAAACCAGCGCGGCCACGCCCGCCACCACAACGACAACTGCGACAATGACCCAGCGCAGAACGCCGGAACGGTGACCACTGAGCCAACTCATGCTGCTTGCGGTGGCCTTGGCAAAGCGGTCTTGTTTCAAGGAATGACGGGTTTTTGTATCCACGGGATTTCTTTTTGTCCTTCTTCTCTAGACTTGCTAGCGGCCTCGAACAGGTGTAGGGCCGCAACTGCAACCCTATCAGTCTATCAGCGCGCTGAGAGGGGCGTCCACTGGGGACTTGCCGTGGGGCGGGCGGAGCGGTAGGCTGGTTCCATGTATGAAGAGTTTCGCGTAACCGACCGCTGGAGCGGCGAAGAGCTCAACTGCCGCTGGAAGGGCACCATCGTGGCCATCGCCACACGCCACGCCGACGCTGTCGATGTGCGCTTCGACGTGAATGGACGAGCGATGTGGATTGCCCTGCCGCTGGAGGCATGGGGCCGTCAGAAGTTGCTGACAGGCAAGGTGATCACCGACCAGCTCGCCGCCCAGATTGCGGGCCGCTTCCTCAAGCAACTGGTCGAAGAAGGGTACGACTCCCGCCGCGAGGTCTACACCATGACCGTCGCCGAAGTCCTCTCGCATCTCGACGCCGTAGTCACCGAAGCCAAGGCGCTGGGCGAGATGCCGTCGCTCCCGGTGGGAGCGTAAGGGGTCAGGGGTCAGGGATCAGGGGTCAGGGAACAGGGATTAGGGAACAGGGAACGAAAATACACTCGTGCTGTGGGCCGACAAAAGAGGGAAAAAACACTCGGGCTGTGGGCCGACAAAAGAGGGAAATCGGTCGCGTTGAAAGTCGACGGATTGGAAAAGTACAGTCCATTTTCGAAGAAAGTGGATGTGTGGGCGTAGATATTTCGCGGAAATGTCCGGTTTGGAGCGGACCAAAACAATGAAAAATGCCTCAAAATAGGCCGTTTTTGGGTCGTTTTTAGCTGTTTTTTGGCGCAAAATTGGGGGTCAGATTTCAGGGATCAGGGATCAGGGAACAGGGACTAGGGATTAGGGAATAGGATGGGATACGACCTCTTCTGTTAGGTTTCCTGGTTCCGGTATAACAGCCATATCCCCTAATCTTGCCGTAACCTGCCGCTGTTGCACATCGAAGGTGAGCAAAAGCATATCGCCAGGCTCGCCGCCACGCCTGCGAAACAGCGGCCCGAGGCCCCATGTGGCGTTGTCCGAAACAACCAGTTGCCCAATCACCAGGCCGTCCTCAGTCCTTAGAGCATAGCGTCCGCTCACGTTTTGGCGAAAACTGGCCGGAAGTTGAACAATGCCGTTAGACAATGCTGAAGGTGGGAGCTTAATCGCCGCCCACGGCTCAGCGTTCTCTGTCCATCCATGTTCAAAATATCGACGATCACGGCGTAGCCGCTTGGGCAAGATCGTCTAGTGAAAAGACAGCACCTCGAAGACCATAAACACCTGGACCGTATCTGGCAACAATCGCTAGTCTTCCTTGATATAGGTTTATCGTTTGGCGGTTTACCCCACGCTTAACGCAGTGCTCTTCCAGCGCTGCCCGAGAAAGAAGAGGGCCGTGGGCTCGGAGCACTTCTACAATTGTTTGTTCTCTGTCACTGAGTACTTGCATCTTGCTGTTGCCGCGAAATGATAACGTCGTCTTCGATATCACATTCGGCAGCGCTCTCGCAGAAGCGCAAAACAACTTGCTTCGGTGGAGCGAAGCCCATGCCTCGCGGATCATTAGCGATTGCAGAACGCATCTCGCTGACATGGATTCTTGGTGAAACCGCCAATACTTTGCGTGCGATCGTAAGCAGGTGATTTCGAGGTAAATCTCGAAGACAGAACCATCCGTTTCCTAAATCCTCACTGGAAGTCATGGCACGAATTACATTGCTAAGGAATCTTAGATCGATGCCGGAGTGAATCGTGTCAGTCAATTCCTCCTTAAGATCGACAGCGTTGACTAGCCCATACTTGGAAACAGCCCTCCGTACATGTGTTGCGATTAACCGTGTTAGGCCGGTACCTCTTGCTTCCGTGATAACGCGGCCGCCCCCCGATTCGTCAAGGACGAACCCGACAGGCTGGCCAAACCACTTGGCGCATTCAACAATCGATTCAACGCGAAATCGGGAAAGCGTTAAACCCCTCGCATGAAGTTCCGTTTCGATATCGTCGCCGATAGCTGGCACGCGCCGTGCAATAAAGCGAAGTACTCTCTCCAAACATGGAAGAAATACTCTTCTTCGAGTACATACTTTCTCAAACTTACTGACTATTTGTCTTACCCTCTCTCGCGTAATGCCGAAGCTGTCACCAACAGACTGAAGGGTCCTTGGAGTCTCACCCGACCACCCCCATAGAGCCAGAACTATTTCCAGATTGCGGTCTTTTTGTAACGTGGCTGCTAGGGAGCGCAACTCAGCCTCTAACTTCATCCGCATCAATTCAGCCAATCTAGAACGAATCTGTTGTATTGAACTCACTAATTGCAAAGCATTTGATGGAACCAATGTGCGAGCCGCCAACCTCAAGGCAACTTGCTGGAGTGAAGCATTTGAATCGAGAGGGGGATAATCAGAGGAACTGTTGGCAGCATACAAGAGTTCACCACCGAGGCTTGACATTCGGGGATCACTGCATCGAATGCGACTCGCGACTCGGGACTGTGCTAGCTTCTCTGCTGCCCTGGTGAGATCGGGACAACGAGTTTTAGGCGACTCATATTCGAACACTCCGGTTGTGTCTAACTCAAACACTCCAGTTGTGTCCAACTGTGTACCCTGCAATTGTTCGATCGAACGCAGTAGATTCCGAAGTGACTTCCTCCCAAAGTTCTTAGTGCGCATTATCTGCCTGAGAGTCATCTGCGAGAGATCGCTCGGCTTGGTGATTACATCTCCTTTGATCAACTCATTGATACAATTGTATGTGCGAACATTAAGCTCCATATCAGTAAGTTCGGTTGTCTCCGGGATGTCCGGGAATCGCCGCTCCAGGAAATAGTCAAGAGGTCTTAATTCACTAATGATCTGCTGGATGTTCTTACTTGAGAGCTGGACATTGGATGCTGCCCGAACTTGAGAGGCAGTTGGTTGAACCATCACGGGCTCAAGTACCAGAAACTGTATTTTATCAAGTAGCTCTATTAGCGACTTCAACCAGAAATTTGAGCGCTCCATGATCTGACCAACGGTTACTCGCGATAGATCGGCCAAATCTGAGATTATGCATTCTTTGAGCAGCCCATCGATACAATTCTGGGTCCGTACCGAAAGCTGAAGTTCTTCGAAGCTGGCCGTTTTGGGTAGCAATGGGAGATATTTTTCAAAATATGAGCGCCACGTACTCGGGTTTTGAATTATGCGTTGAATCTGGACTAAATTGAGCCTATCCTTTGCATCCCCCGCCATTGCGGTGTCTGTTGTATAAGAGTGGAGGGCTGTAAGGAGATCAACTAGGGGTCTGATACCAAAGCCAGGAATCTCCGAGACGGCACGATTTAGGGAATATTCTTCGAGGCTAGCTAGCCCTTTCAGAAACTCTCCCTTGAACACGCTACTCAAACATTCGTACGTTGGCTCTTCAATGTGAATGTCTGCTAGTTGCAGGCCTTGGGTGAGTTTCGGGAAATGGGCCAGTCGCCAAAATGGAACCGAGCGCATTTGGCCAGCCCGAGTGATTACGGATCCCCAAGGATATTCGCCACGCTTTGATCCACATACGCCCATATATTTTCGCCTAGGTCTGCCAACAAAGGGAAATCACCCGCAAGACGGGCAAATGAGACGGGGAGTCCAATGCTTAGGATTGGCCGCAACAGTGGAGGAGCGATTGGATATCCCGGGTGAGGAAATCTGGACACGTGCTTTGGTCCTCAGATTATGTAAAGACGAGCGCCCTTCCGCGCCAAACGATTTACAGTTTCGCGGACTTCGTAGATTGGATCGCTCCAATCGGAGTACTCGCCGCGCTTGCCCAACTCGGAACTGATTGCAATTGCGTATTCCGTAAACGCGACTTCATATGCCAACCGACGAAATGCGGGGTCCTCGATGCTTGCAGCACCCCTCGCTGCCAGGAGTTGAGGATGTTCTGTGTTGATGTAAATGGTTCTTTCTTCTGGACTATAAACAGCCCGATGCTCTTCACTGCCCATCGCTTTGAACTCAACACGGAATCCTCCTCGTTTGCCTGCTGGCCGTTGTGATTGTGGCGCGATCTTCCCGGTTAGTTTGCCATCCTCTTCCGCCTTTAACTCCGGCATCAGCTGGCGCTGTACGTCACCATCTGCTCCGCCATCGCCCTCTGCGCCCATTCCGCCCACAGGATTGGTAAGCACGCTGGGTACTTCGTCACCATCCAGTAGTCCGTCTATCGAGTCACCCGGTGCGGGTGTATCAGCCAGGTCAACCAATCCCGCAGCTTTGACTCTAACCTTGCTAATCTTGTCTCTAAACGAATCAAAGTCCTCGTTAAGGAAGCGGGCAATGTCGGCAGCTTGGTCAGCAAGATGCCTTGCCTCTTCGCTTTGCCGCCGCTGGCGCTCACGATCCGCCAACTCTCGACGTACCTGTTCGACAGACTGACTTATGAATGCGTAAACTGCCCTAACTAGTTCGTTGCTTGGATTCAATCGCATCAGCGACTTAGATCGAAGGGGGAGATCGGTGTATTGTCTTCGTCGAGGCGCGGAACATCGATTTCTCCAATGATATAGTTCGACATCTCCTTTCCTTCCGCACCTGCAAGTGTTGTCTCGTGCCAGACACCGTTTGAATAGATTGCCACGCCCCGAAGATCTTCATCGACCGGTGCTTTTGATACTTTTAGAACGAGTTCGGCATCGCCAAGCAACTCATGAGCTTTTCCCGTGGGCCGAAAGCGATGCTGCTCCTTGATAGGCGGCTCTGAATACTCACATTCATGATTGTTTACGACGACCGTGCAGTTCTTCGGCCATCTCGCAAGATGCCTCTCTATATAGCGGATACACCCTGGCTGATCGAGTGACCGGAGATGAATCTGATCAATCTCAACTATTGTCCCATTAGGGTCAGTACAGGCAATCTCATTTTGCAAAATACGAACTGGGATCGGATTTCCAGAGGTAACCTTGTCGAGGTCTAGCCGCGTCAGTTCAACAACTGATCGTCTAGAGTCGCGCACTGAGGTTACTCTCAACACGCCTGCAATACCGAAAGCTGCCGATTTGCCCGTCCCAAAACGACCGCGCCCCGGTGTTCCCGATTTTCGGTCGAGGTTCTCTCCATGCATGACAAAGAAGTTTTGCAACCCGTCAAGAGTCATGCCACGACCGTTGTCGCTGATCGTAATTTTGTGGGCTTTACTGTCAAGTCTCACGCGAACGAAAGGATTTGTTCCTGAATCTACATACTGCAACCCATTGGCCACATATTCCCACACTACGAGCTTGTCCGTCTTAAAGAGCGCGGCATTTTGTAGCAAATCTCGGCCTACATGGCTTTTAACAAAGATGGTGTTCGACGACATTGGCCCCCCTAATCAAACTGGCGACGTATTGCACAGTTGGTCCGATTTCGTGGTCATTGCTGAACGCGTTTAGTACTCGCAAAATTTTGTTCTCTATCGCCGACTTACTTACATAAGCATCAATTCTGAAAAATCCTTGGGCCTCACGCACAGTGATGCATGACGCCTGCCCAGAACCGAATTTCTGATGTGCGGCAGTAGCTAGTAACCGCACCTTTTCCACGCGTCGCCACTTGCGCTCATTCAGAGTTAGACGAATCGTTTTCTCAGCGCCCAATGATCGCTTATACTGACTAGCAAATTGTGTTCCCGTCTCGGTAAGCAACCAACCATCCCGTTCAGACCCGACAAGTTGGCCTCTTTTTCGGGCATCCCACAGCCGCTTTCTAACAGTATCGATATTTATCTGCTCCGGGTACTTCTTCCAGTTGAATCTCCCCGGGCTGATCTCGTTTGCCTTCACCGCGATGTCCTCAGTATCGGCATGCAGTCCCGCCGCTCCAGCCCTCAATGCCGCGATGACTACTATTTCGCTATTGGACAAGTCAGTCACTGATTTGTTCCCGGTGGAACTTCGTTGTTTTTGTTTTTTTTTCATCCGTCGTGTCCATCATATTCAGTCACCGGCGCCCTGTCGAGAGCTGATCGGGCCGAGTCGTGCTTTTCTAATCCCTAATCCCTATTCCCTGCCTTTTCTCCGCCCCTGCCCCGGCCACGGTCTCCCTGTTCCCTGACCCCTGTTCCCTGACCCCTGTTCCGCACAAAACCCTTCCCAGGGGCGGGCGGGGAATGTCAGAATGGATCATTGACGATTTTTCAGTTTTTTCTCGTAAGGAGTTCCAAACGATGGCTGTTTCTGGATTGGAGTCGCTGAAGGCGCTGGCGGCCGGGGCGCGGGTGCACGCCAACCTGCCGGCGGCGCAACTGGTGGAGATCGCGTTGCTGCGCGGCGAGGCGCGGTTGGCGGCGAATGGGGCGCTGGTGGCTGAGACCGGGACGCGGACGGGGCGCAGTCCCAAGGACAAGTTCACCGTGGACGACGCGGTGACGCACGAGGTGGTCCATTGGGGCAAGGTGAACCAGGCGATGACTTCGGAGCGGTTTGGGGCGCTGCTGGGGCGGGTGGTGGAGCACCTGAAGGGGCGCGAGCTGTATGCGCAGGACCTCTATTGCGGGGCGGACCCGGCTTACCGGATGCCGATTCGGGTGATCAGCGCGTACGCCTGGCACTCGCTGTTTGTGCGGCAGCTTTTTGTGCGTCCCGAGGCGGCGGCCCTGGCCGACCACGCGCACGAGTTCACGGTGGTTGTGGCGCCGGAGTTCGAGGCCGTGCCGGAGCGGGACGGGACGACTTCTGGCACGTTCATTCTGGCGGATTTTACGCACAAGATCATCCTGATCGGCGGGACGAAATACGCCGGCGAGATGAAGAAGTCGATCTTTGGCGTGATGAATTTTGTAGTTCCGCAGCGGGACGTGCTGCCGATGCACTGCTCGGCGAATGTGGGCGCGGACGGGGTGACGGCGCTGTTTTTCGGGCTCTCGGGAACGGGCAAGACGACGCTGTCAGCGGACCCGGCGCGGCGGCTGATTGGCGACGACGAGCACGGCTGGAGCCCCACCGGGGTTTTCAATTTTGAGGGCGGATGCTATGCCAAGTGCGTGGACCTGAGCGAGGAGAAAGAGCCGCAGATTTATCGCGCGATCCGGTTTGGGTCGGTGCTGGAGAATGTGATTCTGAACGAGGCGACGCGGGAGCCGAATTATGCCGACATTCATTTGACGGAGAACACGCGCGCGGCTTACCCGGTGGATTTCATTGAGAACGCGGTGATTCCGGGGGTGGGCGGGCATCCGCGGAACGTGATGTTCCTGGCGGCGGATGCGTTCGGCGTGCTGCCGCCGATCTCGCGGCTGACGCCGGAGCAGGCGATGTATCACTTCTTGTCGGGGTATACGGCGAAGCTGGCGGGGACCGAGGCGGGGATGGGCAAGGACCCAGCGCCGGAGTTTTCGGCTTGCTTTGGCGCGCCGTTTTTGCCGCTGCCTCCGCGGGTGTATGCGGAGATGCTGGGGGAAAGGCTGCGCAAGCACAAGGCTGCCTGCTGGCTGGTGAATACGGGCTGGAGCGGCGGGAAATTTGGCGTGGGCAAGCGCATGAGCTTGAAGATAACTCGCGCGCTGGTTCACGCGGCGCTGGACGGACGGCTGGGCAAGGTGGAGTTTGTCACTGAGGCGGCGTTTGGGCTGAGCATTCCGGTGAGCTGCCCGGAGGTTCCCGCGGAGATTCTGAATCCGCGCAACGCGTGGGCCGACAAGGAAGGCTACGACCGGCAGGCGGCGGATCTGGCGGCGCGATTCGAAGCTAACTTCGAGAAGTTCGACGCCTCGGAGGAGATTCGCGCGGCTGGACCCAAGGCCAGGTAAGGGAAGGCAGGACGAGAGGGACTTCGATCAGGCGGTTGATCGAAGCCCTTTTTGTTGCGGGCTGGTTTCCATGCGCCGGCGCGTCCTTCAGGACATCATCAATTTGCATCCAGCAGATATATACTGAATCAGTACCTAACGGGTAGCATCCGCGCCGCTTGCGGAGCTGCACTGGAGAATGGTCATGAATCTTATCCAGCTTCCCTCCCGGGAAGAATCTGCTTCTGCGCCGAAGATCACCGCGCAAACCCTTCTCGATAGAAAACAATCCCACCAGCCGATCACTGCGCTAACCGCCTACGACTATTCCACTGCGCGGCTCGTCGACCAGGCGGGCATTGACATGGTACTGGTTGGCGACTCGCTTGGCATGACCGTGCTCGGCTATGACAGCACTCTGCCCGTCACCATGGAGGAGATGCTGCATCACACCCGCGCCGTCCGCCGCGCAGTCCGCCGGGCCCTGCTGGTGGCCGACATGCCCTTCGGCTCCTATCACTCTTCAACCGAGGAGGCCGTCGCCAACGCAACCCGCTTCATCAAGGATGCCGGCGCCGAGGCGGTGAAGATTGAAGGCGGCCGCAACCGAGCAGCTCTTGTGGCCACTCTTACCCAGGCGGAGATTGCCGTCGTCGGCCACATCGGCCTCACTCCGCAGTCAGTTCATCGCATCGGCTACCGCGTGCAGGGTAAATCCGCGGCTGCCATCGACGAGCTTATCGCCGACGCGCAGGCTCTGGAATCCGCAGGCGCCATCGCCATCGTTTTGGAGTGCGTTCCGCGCGAAGCCGGCGGACTGATCACAGCCGCGCTTGCCATTCCCACCATCGGCATCGGCGCGGGCCCGGAGTGCGACGGCCAGATTCTCGTCTTACACGACCTCGTCAATCTCACCGGCGCAACTCCGGCCAAGTTTGTTCGCCGTTATGCCGACGCGTCCGCGCTCTTCACCGAAGCCATCCAGCAGTATGCGAGCGACGTCCGCGGCTGCACGTTCCCCGCCGATGCCGAGAGCTACCACCTTACCCGCGAGGCCAGCGCGGAACTTCTCTCTCGCGAGCCGTTGAAACGCAGCCGGCGATGAACTTTGCTCGTTTCCCATCCTTTCCGCATAAAAAAGCGGAAAGGATGGGGCACGGGGCATTACAGAAACAATGAACATGATCTAATTCCATGCGTATCATCACTGCCATTGCCGAGATGCAAACCGCCGCCCGCGAACTCCGGCGCAGCGGCACACTCGGCCTTGTGCCTACCATGGGAGCATTGCACGCCGGCCATCTCTCGCTCATCCAGGCAGCGAAGCGCGATTGCACGCACGTGGTTGCCAGCATCTTCGTCAATCCTCTGCAGTTCGGCCCCAACGAAGACTTCAGCCGCTATCCACGCACCTTTGAAGCCGACTGTGCGGCGCTCACCGCCGCTGGTGTAGATGCCCTCTTCGCTCCCTCGGCCGAAACGCTGACGCCCGCCGGCGCAACCACCTTCATTGAAGTGGCCGGAATCAGCGACCGCCTGGACGGAGCACACCGCACGGGTCACTTTCGCGGAGTGGCCACCATCGTCGCCAAGTTTTTCCACATCGTCGCGCCTGACCGCGCCTACTTCGGCCAGAAGGATGCCGCGCAGCTTGCCGTTCTGCGCGCCATGGCGCGGGATCTCAATTTTCCTGTGGAAATTGTCGCCTGCCCTATCGTGCGCGAACCCGACGGCCTCGCGCTCAGTTCGCGCAACCGCTACCTGACGGCAGAGCAACGAGCACGCGCCACCATCCTGCACCGCGCGCTCGACGCCGCCGCCGATCTCCACGCCCACGGCGAACGAAACTCTCAAGCGTTGACCGCAACCATGCTGCGGATGCTCGCAGCCGACCCATCAGTCATCGTCGAATACGCCGCCGTGGTTGACCCCGACACTCTGCTGCCGCTCTCAGACACCACCTGCGGCGCGCTCATCGCCGTCGCCGTTCATTTCGGCGAAACGCGCCTGATTGACAACCATCTCATAGGGAAATTCTGATGAAGACTTATTGCATCGCTGAGATTCCCTCAGGGGCTAAAGCCCGCGTTGATATTGCGACATTTACGGCACGACTAAAGTCGTGCCCTTTCAAAACTTTGACTTATTCAGAGATTTCCTAGGAGCAGCCCATGACTAGCTCGCTTCCCTTCAAAGTCACGCTTGGCGTCACCGGCGGCATCGCCGCATATAAGGCCGCCGAACTGGTTCGCGCGCTGCAAGAGCACTCGCTCGACGTTCACGTCGTGATGACCCGCGCCGCCGAGGAGTTCGTCCGCCCGCTCACCTTCGCCGCGCTCACCGGCCACAAGGTCATCACTTCGCTGTGGCAGACGGATGCATTGGACGACGACGGCATCGAACACATCTCTGAAGCGCAATCCACCAACCTGCTCCTGGTGGCGCCGGCTACGGCGCACACGCTCGCCAAAATTGCGCACGGCCTGGCCGACGATTTTCTCTCGACCCTCTACCTCGCCACCACCGCGCCCGTGATAGTTGCCCCGGCGATGAATGTGAATATGTGGAACCACGCCGCCACGCAGGCCAATCTGGCTGCGCTGCGCCAGCGCGGCGTAGAAATCATCGAGCCGGGCAGCGGCTACCTCGCCTGCGGCATGGCCGGCAGCGGCCGCCTCGCCGAGATCGACGAGATCGTCCACGCTGTTCTCGCCCGCATTCAGCGCGCCAATGAGAACGATCTCGCCGGCGAAACAGTGCTGATCACCGCCGGGGGCACGCGCGAGCCCATCGACCCGGTGCGCTTCATCGGCAACCGCTCCAGCGGCCGCATGGGCTACGCGCTGGCCGAAGCCGCCATCGCGCGCGGCGCAAAGGTCATCCTCATTTCCGCGCCCACCGCGCTGGCTACTCCAGCCGGCTGTGAACGCATCGACGTCACCACCGCCAGCGAGATGCACGCGGCCGTCCTGGCGCGTCTTCCTCAAGCCACCATCGTCATCAAAGCCGCCGCTGTCTCCGACTTCCGCCCCACAACCGTCGCTCCGCAAAAGCTGAAGCGCACCGGACCGCTTACTCTCTCACTTGAGCCGACAGAAGACATTGCGCAGAGCGTCGCAGCTCATCGCAACCCCGGCACTTTGCTGATCGTCTTCGCCGCCGAGACCCCCATCGACACACAAGATCTTCTCCGCAACGCCCGCGAGAAGCTGGGGCGCAAAGGCGCGGACGCTATCGTAGCCAACGACGTTTCCCTGCCTGCCCTGGGTTTCGACTCCGAGCGCAACGCCGCCACCTTCATCACCTCGACACGCGAAGCCGCCTTCCCCGCGCAATCAAAGTCAGGCCTCGCGCATCGCATCCTGGATGAAGTTGCGCACCTGCGCGCAGCCGCGCTCGCCTCTGCATAGTCCATGGCGCATCGCGGGGAGCAGTCAAGCGAGCGGAAAGCGGTCGCGGAGCAGAGCGAGCGCTTCGGCGGGCGTCGCGATGGCGCCTTCCAGTTGCGCGTCCTCAACGGCGCGCAGCATCTCCTTGAAGGCGGCTCCGGGGATGTAGCCGGCGGCGATCAGCTCGCGGCCGGTGATCAGCGGCGTGGGGCGGACAGCTTCCTCGGGCATCGATTCATAGCGCTCGCGAACAAAGTTCCAGTGGTCGAGGTTGCCGCTGCCTGCCAGGCAATCCATGCGGTGCAGTTCGAGGTGCTGAGGAAAGTTTTCCAGCCGGAAGAAGCGCTTGAGGGTGGAGGCCTTCATGTGCTGTGCGTCGGCAAAGCGCATGTGATTGGCGACCAGCGCGAGCGTCTGGCGGGTTTCGTCGTTGGAGAAGCGGAAGCGGCGGCAGACATCCGCGGCCATGGCTACGCCGACCTCGACGTGGCCGTCGAAGCGGATGCGGTCGGCGCGGCGGAAGGTGGGCGGCTTGCCCGCATCGTGCAGCAGCGCTCCCCAGGCAAGCGGGAGTGAACAGCCCGGTTCGAGTTGGCCGAGCAGCAGCAGCGTATGAATCCAGACGTCGCCCTCGGGGTGAAACTGCGGCGGCTGCTCGACACCTTTCATGCGGGCGACCTCGGGGAGAACCTCGGCGAGGAGGGCGGTTTCATCGAGCAGCTCAAATGCCCGGCGGGCGTGGCCCTCTGTGAGCATTCTGGTCAGCTCGTCGCGGACGCGCTCGCGGCTGACGGCTTTGGTTTTGGAGGCCAGACGGCGCATGGCGGCGGCTGTGGCGGGGTCGATCTGGAAGCCGAAGCGGGCGGCGAAGCGCACGGCGCGCAACATGCGCAGGTGGTCTTCTTCAAAGCGCTCGCCGGGCTGGCCGATGGCGCGGATGATGCCGGCTTCGAGGTCGGAGAGGCCGTTGACGTGATCGATCACGGCGGAGCGGAGATTCTGTAAGGATGCGTCCGAATAGTCTTCCGGGGCTAAAGCCCGCGTTGTGTTTGCGGCGGTATTCCGGGGGTTAAAACCCCCGGCTCCCTCCGGGTCGAGCAGCAGGCCGTTGATGGTGAAATCGCGGCGACGGACATCCTGCTCGGCGCTGGTGGTGTAGCGCACGGCGTCAGGATGACGGCCATCGGAGTAGGCGCCATCGGAGCGGAAGGTGGCGACCTCCGTCACTGCATAGCCTTCCTCATCGCCATCGGCGACCAGCACGACACCGAAGTGCGCGCCAACGGCGAAGGTGCGCGGGAAGAGGTTGAGGACGATATCCGGCGTGGCGCTGGTGGCGACGTCGTAATCCTTGGGCTCGCGGCCGAGCAGCAGATCGCGGACGCAGCCTCCGGCGAGGAAGGCCTCGTGGCCGGCTGCACGCAGCTCTCCCACAATCCGAAGAGCCGCATCAAATTGGGGAGTAGCGGGCAACATGGCTGCTTCCATTGTCGCGCTATCAGAGCGCCTGTGCGAACGTTGTTTCAATTTCAGGATTTGCGCCTGGATTGTGATAGCGGTATGTGCTATCATCTTGATTGTGGGCCGGAAGCGGGGAGGCTATGATTCGTTTGCCATGAACAAAGCGCAACAGAGCACGCTGAACGGCCTCTTTGCCCGTCCAACTCGCGCGGATATACGCTGGACCGCGATTGAATCGCTGATTCGCGCATTGGGAGGCGAGGTCACGGAGCGCGCGGGAAGCAGGGTGGCGGCACGACTGAATGGCGTGACTGCCGTCTTTCACCGTCCGCACTCCAGGCCCGAAACGAAAAAAGGCGCGGTCGATGCGGTTCGCCAGTTTCTCATTAACGCGGGAGTGAAGCCATGATGGAATACAAGGGTTATGCCGCCGGGCCGATTGATTTTGATCCGGAGGACAAGACGTTTTCCGGGACGGTGGCCGGGCTTCGGGATGTGATTCATTTTGAGGGCAGGACGGCCACGGAGCTGGCGCGGGCCTTCCGCGAGAGCATCGACAGCTATCTGGAGCTTTGCGCGGAAAGCAGGCAGCAACCCGACCGGCCGTTCAACGGAAAAATTCTGGTGCGGACTGAACCGGAGCTTCACCGCAAGGCGGCTTTGCGCGCCGCGGTGGAGGGCGTGAGTTTGAGCCGTTGGATTTCACGCCAGATTGAAAGCGCGCGATGAGCGGACGCGGCCTCATTCTGGGCATCGAATCCTCGTGCGACGAGACGGCGGCGGCGGTGGTGGAGCGCGGGGCGCGCACGCTTTCGTCGGTGGTGGCTTCGCAGATCAAGACGCACGCGCGCTACGGCGGGGTGGTGCCGGAGTTGGCCAGCCGCGAGCATCTGCGAGCCATTGTGCCGGTGGTGCGCGCGGCGCTGGCGGAGGCGGGAGTTGCGCTGGGGGATTTGGACGCTATCGCCGTGACCGCCGGGCCGGGATTGGCCGGTGCTCTGCTGGTGGGAATCACCTACGCCAAAGCTCTGGCCTTCGCGCAGGGGCTGCCGCTGATTGCGGTCAACCATCTGGAAGGGCACATTCACGCGGTGCTGCTGAACGAAATAGAACAAAATACAGGTCCTTCGACTCCGCTCCGCTTCGCTCAGGATGACAGCCATGATGAGAGTCTGAGTAACGAGGCGTCGTTGGCGCTGGTTGTCTCTGGCGGGCACACGCACCTTTACCTTGCGCGGCCGGCGCAGGGCGCGTGGAGCTACAAGCTGGTGGGGCGCACGGTGGACGACGCGGCCGGCGAAGCCTACGACAAGGTGGCCAAGCTGCTCGGCTTCGGCTACCCCGGAGGGCCGTGGATCGACGCGCTGGCTCGCTTCGGCAATCCGCGAGCCGTGCCGTTTTCCTTCGCGCAGATCAAACGAAAAGCACACCTGGGCGGTAAGCCCCCACGCACCAAGGCGGCTAGGACAGCGCCCATCGCCGATCTCGACCCGCGGTTTATGTTTTCGTTTTCGGGAATCAAGACGGCGGTGCTGCGCTATGTGGAGCTGCATGATCTGCGAGGCGAGGCACGGGCGCGCGCGGCCCGGCTCTTTGCTCCCCACGCTGAAGCGCGCCTGCCGCAAAGCAAGGAAGAAGCTCTCGCCCTGTGTCCGCAGCAGATACTGGACCTGTTCGCCAGCTTCCAGCGGGCGGTGGTGGGCGACCTGATGAAGAAGAGTTTTGCGGCGGCCGAATCGCTGGGCGCGCGGCGGATTCTTGTCACCGGCGGAGTAGCCGCCAACCGCGAACTGCGCTCCCGCTTCAGCGCCGAGGCCGCGCGGCGCGGGCTGCGCGTAGCCTTCCCCACGCTGGCTCTCTCGACGGACAACGCCGCGATGATCGCCGCCGCTGCCTGGCCGCGGTTTCAGGCTGGAGAGTTCGCCGAGAGCGCGCTGTCCGCCGATCCGTCATTGGCGCTGGGGGACTAGAGCGAAACCAGAGTAAACGTGCCCTTGCTAAGGTTGTACAAGGTGGCTTTTTCTTGAGGAAAAAGCCACTTGGCAGTCGTGCCTCTGGGTACAGCTACTCTGGTTTCGCTATAGCCGTCCAGGCGGACGGCGCTTGCGCGCCATGAGGGGCGTGATTTCCCAGGTTCCAGAATCGGGACCAGCGGCACCCGCGACCTTGGCTCACCGGGTCGAGAGCCACCACCCGCGCCCGGCGCACCAGCAACTGCCGTCCGGCTGGTCATTGCGATGCAGCCGCCTGACCTGTCTCCCGCTTCCTCTCCACAACGCCGCCGACAGCGCCCGCGCTGCCTCTGCATCCTGGGCACCGGCGCAGGGAACAAACTCCACTCCGCAGAGGAAGCGGGCGGGATAAACGCCGTCAGCCCTTTTGGTGACCAGCAGCATCTCGCCGCCCTCGCCTGCCGGTTCCAGCGGAAACAGCAGCCGCCCCCCTGGGCGCAGCGCATCCAGCCAAACCGCCAGGGGTTCGGCCGCGGCGGCGTTCACATAGAGCAGATCGCACTCCGGCAGCGGCGCTTCAGCGCCCGAGCGGCCATGCACCGCAACCTGGGAATACCCGGCAAGATTCGCGCCCGCGCGCCGCGCCAGCTCCGGCTCAATCTCATAGGCGTCCACCCGGCCCGTTGGACCCACCAGCATGGCCAGCATGGCCGTATAGTATCCCGTGCCCGCGCCCACGTGGACGGCGCTCTCGCCCTTGCTGGGCGCCAGCGCGTTCAGGCACAGGACGTGCAGGCTGGGCTGCCCATTGTTCAGGCCGCGGCCCGCGCCCAGCGACACCAGCACGTCCTGGTAGAGAGCCGCCGGATCATCTGAAATTGTCTGGGTATGCCAGCCGGGCGTAACGATCTTCCACGGAGGCGGCCCCACAAACTTCTCCCGCGGAATCGACGCCAGGGCAGCGGCAATCTCGCTTCCCAGACCGATGCCGGGGGCCAGGCCCGCCAGGGCCGTGATGCAATCGGCGTAGGAGTTTCGCTGCGCCTGAAGCCGGTCGCCCCGAATTTGTTCGGTCTGGCTTCCCTCATTCCTTGTTGGATGAGTCTGGATTGGATGAGCCTCGTCGCGCTCCATCGCCATCCTCCCCCCGGCCGCCCGCGCCGGCCTTCGCCGGAGAAGCGGCCCGCCCTCCTCATTATCGGAAGCTCCCGTTCGTTCCGCAAGCCGCCACGGCGTGGTGGGTTCTCTCACGTTGCCGATAACTGGGCCGGTTGGTAGGATGCAGATGTATTTGAGGATGCAATGGAGATTCTGATTGATGTGGCGGCGGCCGGGCCGGATGACTACGCCTGGTGCGCCGGGGTGATGGCTTCGTCCGAGCCGTGGATCACGCTGCGGCGCGATGAGGCGGCTTGCAGCGCGGCGCTGAGACGGCCCGGCACCGAGCTATTTGTGGCCCGGAGACGGGAGAGCGGATTGCCGGCGGGCTTCATTCTGCTGGCTCCCTACGGGCTGGCGGGGTCGCCTTACATCGCCAGCGTCGCGGTGGCGGCGGAAGCGCGCGGGCAAGGGGTTGGATCGCAATTGCTGCAGTTTGCCGAGCAGCGCTTCCATGGGCGGGAACATCTTTTTCTGCTGGTGTCGTCGTTTAACAAACAGGCACAGGGGCTTTACCGGCGGCATGGGTACGAGCAGGTGGGTGAGCTGAAGGATTACTGCGTGGCGGGACACTCTGAGTTGATTCAGCACAAGGCGCTGGCGTGAGCAGGCCCGCAACCGCAAACCCGCCGGCGTCGATGAGCAAGCGGCTGGTGTTGCTGCTGATGGGCGTGGCCTCGGCGGGGTACGTGGGGCGCGTGGCTGTGACGGTTGCGGCGCCGGGCATGATGCGCGAGTTTGGGCTGAGCCAGGCGCAGATGGGGATGGTCTTCAGCGCCTTTCTGGTGGGGTACACGGCGTTTCAGGTGCCCTCCGGAGGGCTGGCCGACCGGGTGAGCGCGCGGCGCATCTTCCTCGCGCTTTGCCTGGGATGGACACTGCTGAACACGCTGACCGCGTTCGTCGCCTGGCATGGCTATGGCCTGGCCATGGTGATTCCGCAACTATTGCTGATGCGCGCATTGTTTGGCGTGATGGCCGCGCCCACTTATCCCACCTCGGCGAGAACCATTGGCGTAACTACGCCGTCGCGGATGCAGGCGAGGGCCAACAGCCTGGTGCTGGCCAGCGTGGGCATCGGGTCGGCGGTGGCTCCGTTGTTGCTGGCGCCGGTGGCCGGCCGCTGCGGATGGCGCGCGGCGCTGCTGGCGGCGGCGGCGTTTAGCGCGGCTGCCGGGCTGCTGTGGTGGCGGTTCGCGCCGCGGGAGCTTCATCCGGCGCGAAACGCGGCGGCGCAGGCGCAGGCTCCGGTTGCGGCGCGGAGTTCAGCGCGGCCGTTGCGCTCGCGGAGTTTCTGGTATCTCTTTGCGAGTTACCTTTTACAGGGCTATTTAGGCTATATCTTCGTCTTCTGGTTTTATCTGTATCTGGTTCAGGTGCGCCACTTCGAGGTGCTCAGGGCGGCCAGCTTCACGGCGCTGCCGTGGGTGGCGACGATCTTCGCTATTCCGCTGGGCGGCGTACTGTCTGACGCGGCGGTAGCGCGCTGGGGAGCGACGTGGGGACGGCGCAGCGTGCCGCTGGTTGCGCTTTCATTCGCCGCGCTGTTTCTGGTGATTGGCGCGCGCACTCCGAATGCGATGGTGGCCGTGGGCGCATTGACCGCCTGCACGGTGCTGGTGCTCTCGACGGAAGGCGCCTTCTGGGCCACCATGACGCAACTGGCAGGCGAGCGGAGCGGCGTGGCCGGCGGGGTGATGAACTTCGGCAGTAACCTGGGCGGGATGGTTTCACCCGCGCTGACGCCGTGGCTGGCCGAACGCATCGGATGGGAAGCGGCGCTCACGCTGACGGCGGGATTGGCCGTGGTGGCGGGGTTGTTGTGGCTGAGGGTACGGGTTGGGGATGGAGGCGCGGATTAAAGCCGTTTTCCGTCGCTGAATCGCTCGCTGCTACAATCAAAAAAGCTGTAAAGCGGCCAATTTCAACCGATTACCGAGAAAAATTACCGATGACTCTGCGGCTTTTCAATACCCTTACCGGACAAGTGGACTCGCTGACGCCTGCCGACGGCGAGGCGGTGAGGATGTACGCCTGCGGGCCTACGGTCTACGACTACGGGCACATCGGCAACTTCCGCACGTTTCTGCAAGTGGACGTTCTGCGGCGGTTTCTCAAGCTGACGGGCGTCAAGCTCCGCCACGTGATGAACATTACCGATGTGGACGACCGGATTCTCAACAACGCGGCCGCGGCGGGGATTTCCATCGGCGAGTATTCGGCGCGCTTTGAGCAGGCTTTTTTTGAGGATATGAAAGTTCTGCGCATCGAGATGCCGGAGGTGATTGCGCGGGCCACGGAGCATATTCCACGGATGGTGGAGCTGGTGCAGAAGCTGGCCAAGGCGGGAGCGGCTTACCAGGCCGAGGACGGGAGCTGGTACTTCAGGCTCGCGGCCTTTCCGGAGTACGGCAAGCTGAGTAAAAAAGATTTGAGCGGGATGGAAGACGGCGCGCGCGTGGACCTGGACGAGTACGAGAAGGACTCGGCGCGGGACTTTGCGCTGTGGAAGGCGGCCAAACCCGGCGAAACGAGCTGGGATACGGCGATCGGGCGGGGCCGTCCGGGCTGGCATCTGGAGTGCTCGGCGATGGCCATGGAGTTTCTGGGCGAGAGCTTCGACCTGCACGCCGGGGGCGAAGACCTGATCTTTCCGCACCACGAGAACGAGATTGCGCAGAGCGAGAGCGTGACGCACAAGCCGTTTGCCCGGCACTGGATGCACGTGCGGTTTCTGCTGGTGGACGGGCGGAAGATGTCCAAGAGCGAGGGCAACTTTTATACGCTGCGCGATCTGCTGCTGAAGGGCTACAAGGCGTCGGCGATACGGCTGGCGCTAATCTCGGTGCCCTATCGGCATCAATTCAACTTCACCTTCGAGGGGCTGACCGAGGCCACCAGCGCGGTAGAGCGGCTGCGGACGTTCCGGCAGCGGCTGATGAACACGAAGTGGCCTGAAGGACTAACTCGCGGAAGTCGCGGGATCGACGACGAGGCGTCGCAGGCGGCCGCGACCGCCAAAGCAGAGTTTCACGCCGCATTGTCTAACGATCTCAATACAGCCGAAGCGCGAGCAGCGATATTCAATATGGTGCGCACGGTCAACACGCGCGCGGATTCAGGCAATCTCTTGCAGGCGAATGTCCCCGCCATTCTTGATGTGCTGCGGGATTTTGACGCGGTCTTCGACGTGCTGGAAGACGGTGACGCCGAGGCCACGCGGCGGGCGTTGGAGTGGGCGGAGCGGGAAGGGCGGCTGAATGATGCGGCTGCCGAGTTGCTGGCGCGGCAGGGACTGACCGATACGGCGATTGAGGCGCTGGTGGCCGAGCGCGAGTTGGCCAGGAAGCAGCGCAAATTTGCCCGCGCCGATGAGATTCGCAACGAGCTGGCGGAAAAGGGCGTGGTGCTGGAAGACTCGAAGGACGGCGTGCGCTGGAAGCGGAAGTAATTGTCAAAAAATTCAGATTGAGGAGGTTCACCCTATGGAAGCCAACGAAGCGCAGGAGTTGGAGGAACAGGCCGAACACGCCGAGCACGAGCGGACGCTGCGGCCGGTCGCTTTTACCATGAGCGTGGTTGCCGTGCTGGTGGCCGTGACCACGGTGCTAGGGCATCGCACCCACACCGAGGCCGTGCTGACGCAGAACAAGGCCACCGATCAGTGGAACTACTATCAGGCGCACAAGATTCGCTCGAACGACACGGCCCTTGCCGCCGACCTGCTGAGCGTGGTGAACATCGCCGACAAGGACGCCGCGAAAAAGCTCGCCAAGAGCTACGCAGACCACCAGGAGAAGTGGGCCGAAAACCTGAAGGAAGAGCAGGAGCAGGCCGAGGCGCTGGAGGCCAAGGTGGAGAAGGCCGAGGCTCGCGCGGACCGCTTCGACCTCGGCGAGGCGCTGCTGGAGATTGGGCTGGTGATCACCTCGATCACGCTGCTGACCCGCAAACGCGCCTACTGGTACCTGGGGCTTGGATTTTCAACTGTCGGGATTGTAGCGGCTGTTTTGGGTTTGCTGCTCAGGTAGGGTTGGGCGCAAGCCGCCCAATTGAACCGGCAAGTATTATGCCGCGACATCTTGCTTGGAAGCAGCAGGGGATTCCGTTACGCTCTCAAACTGCTCAATCTGTACCTCGCCTTCGGGGAAGACGGCCTTGATCTGAAGCTGCCCGCCCATAGCCTGAATGAAACTGCGCAACGTGGACACATACATATCCGTGCGCTTCTCCATCTTTGAGACAGAACCCTGATTGATTCCGAGAATGCTGGCAAGGTTGGTCTGCGTCAGGCTTCTAGCTTCACGAAGCTGGTTCAGGGTCACTGACTCCACGACGGACTTCACGTACCGCCGGGTCTCTTCTTCCCGTTCCGGCGAAAGCGTCCTGCGAATATCTTTCCAGTTGTGGGCCATGATGTTACGCTCCGATTTCTTCAAGGTGCTTGGCATAGATCAAGTCAGCGTGCCGAATCGCGTCCGCATACCACTGCGCATCTCCGGTCTTGTCGCCTCCTAGGATCAGATACGCGCACCGGCGCGGATCGAACGCGAACAGGATGCGATAGGGTCTGCCTTGATGTTGAATGCGCAACTCCTTCATGTTGGCGTAGCGTGAGCCTTTCAGCGTATCGGCCTGCGGCCGGCCAAGCGCCGGACCGAGCAGCGCCAGCGCGTCGATGATTCCGTTCACGCTGCCGCACTCCTCATCAGTCAGCGATTCGTACCATTCTTTGAACTCGTCGCTGACTTCGATCTCCCAAGCCATGCCTCAAGTATTCCCTATAGGCGATATTCTGTCAAGGGAATAATATATCGCAAGAACGTATCCCGAAAAAACTGGCTGCAAGGAAATATATACTTTCCACGGAATGCAAAGCCGGAGGCACAATGGATCACTTCGAGAGCATCATTTCCACTCTGCTTGAGGCAGAGCATTACTGGGTACGCAGGTCTTTCAAAGTCAATCTGAAACCAGAAGAAAAACGCGAGATCGGGAAGCCTTCAATTCCGCGTGTGGAGATCGACCTGCTGGCGCTTCATTTCTTCAGGAATGAAGTGATCGCCTTTGAGGCAAAGTCTTATCTTGATTCACCAGGTGTCAAACTCGCGGAACTGCCGTGTGCTCAAGGTCACGATTTGAGGCTGGGGGAGCATTGTCTCGACACCTGACGGCCAACTCGTTCCGCTGTACAATTCCAACAGGCGCCGTTCAGCCGGCTTCGCGTCAGAAGCTGTTTTGGCGCGTCTAATTCTCAAGGTGTCCCAATGACCGCATCCCGCGAAAAGACCGAAGCGCGCAAGCTGCCCATGATGCCCATCCGGGACATGGTGATCTTTCCCTACATGATGACGCCATTCGTGGTGGGCCGCGAGTCCAGCGTGCGCGCCCTTGAGGAGGCGCTCACCGGCGACCGCAAGATTTTTCTCGCCACGCAACACGATGCTTCCATCGACGAGCCCAAGGCCAAGGAGATTTACCAGGTCGGGTCGATCTGCAACATCGTGCAGAGCGTCAAGATGCCCGACGGGAATATTAAAGTCTTAGTGGAGGGCGTGGAGCGCGCCAAGTCCATCGAGGTGAACGACCGCGACGGCTTCTTCGTGGCCACGGTGCGCGTGGGCAAGAGCGATTTTGAAATGACTCCGGCGGTCGAGCAGCTTATGACGCGCGTCACCGGCCTCTTCGAGCAGTACGTCAAGCTGCAGCAGTCGCTGAACTACGAGACCATCATCGCCACGGTGCGCATGGACGAGCCGGCCAAGCTGAGCGACACCATCGCCGCCAACCTGCAACTGGGAGTCGAGGAGAAGCAGGAGCTGCTGGCCATCTTTGACCCCGCGACGCGCCTGGCGCGCATTGCCGACGTGCTGGACATCGAGATAGAAAAACTCGACCTCGACCGCAACATCCAGTCGCGCGTGAAGCGGCAGATGGAGCGCGCGCAAAAAGAGTACTACCTGAACGAGAAGATCAAGGCCATTCAAAAAGAACTGGGGCGCGGCGAGAAGAGCGAATTCGACGAGCTGCGCAAGAAGATCGAGACCGCCGTAATGCCCAAGGAAGTCCTCGACAAGGCGATTCAGGAGCTGAAGAAACTGGAAGCCATGCCGCCCATGTCGGCCGAATCGACCGTCAGCCGCAACTACATTGACTGGCTGCTGGCCGTGCCGTGGAAGAAGCGCTCTAAGGAGACGCGCTCCATTGAGTACGCGGAGAAGGTGCTGAACACGGACCACTACGGCCTGGAAAAAATCAAGGAGCGCATCCTGGAGTTTCTCGCCGTGCGCCAGTTGGTCAAGAATCCCAAGGGTTCGATTCTCTGTTTCGCCGGGCCGCCGGGCGTGGGCAAAACCTCGCTGGGCATGTCGATTGCAAAAGCGACGGGGCGCAAGTTCGTGCGGCTCTCGCTGGGCGGCATCCGCGACGAGGCCGAGATTCGCGGCCATCGCCGTACTTACATCGGCGCGCTGCCTGGCCAGATTATCCAGCACATGAAGCGGGCCGGCACCAAGAACCCTGTCTTCCTGCTGGATGAAGTGGACAAGATGGCCTCGGACTTCCGCGGCGACCCGGCCTCGGCGCTGCTGGAGGTTCTGGACCCGGAGCAGAACATCACCTTCCAGGATCACTACCTGGACGTGGACTATGACCTTTCGCAGGTGCTGTTTGTGGCCACGGCCAATGTGATGCACACCGTTCCGCCGGCCTTGCAGGATCGCATGGAGGTTCTTCGCCTGCAAGGGTACACGGAGCAGGAAAAGCTGGAGATCGCCCGGCAGTATCTGGTGAAGAAGCAGCGCGCGCAGACCGGACTGAGCGAGAAGAACCTCGTCTTCAAAGACGACGCGATTGTCGAAATTATCCGCAACTACACGCGCGAGGCAGGCGTGCGGAATCTGGAGCGGGAGATCGGCAACGTCTGCCGCAAGGTGGCCCGCCGCGTGGTCAAGGGCGGCGCCAAGCACAAGGAAGAACTCACGGCCGCCAATATCGGCGAGTTTCTGGGCGTGGCCAAGTTCCGCGACTCCGAGGCGCATGAAAAGAGCGAAATCGGCCTGGTGACCGGCCTGGCCTGGACCGAGGTGGGCGGCAGCATTTTGACCACGGAAGTGCAGGTTCTGGACGGCAAGGGCAAGCTCACCATCACCGGCCAGTTGGGCGACGTAATGCAAGAGTCGGCGCAGGCCGCGTTGAGTTACATCCGCGGGCGCGCGCAGGCGCTGGGCCTGAGCCGGGAGTTCTATCGCAACATCGACGTGCATTTGCACGTGCCCGAAGGCGCCATCCCCAAGGACGGACCTTCGGCCGGCATCACCATGGCCACGGCCATGGCCAGCGCGCTGGCTAAAATTCCCGTGCGGCGCGACATTGCCATGACCGGCGAAATCACGCTGCGCGGCAAGGTGCTGGCCATCGGCGGATTGAAGGAAAAGCTGCTGGCCGCGTTGCGCGCCGGCATCTTCGAAGTGATCTTGCCCCGCGCCAACGAGAAGGACATCGCCGAGCTGCCTGACAACATCAAGAACTCCATGAAGCTTTACTTTGTGGATCAGATGGACGAGGTGCTGGCGCTGGCGCTGGAAGGCCCGCTGCCCGCGGCCCTACCCGCCGCGGTCGATGTCCTGACCGCCGTTCCGGCCGCCCGAGTTAGGCACAGGCGTTCAAGCGCAATAGCTCACGCCGCGCTCTCTACCGTTCGCGCACGCAGGTGTAACTCAAGTGCAGGATTTTCTTGCCTGCCGCTGCTGCGCTTTCGGGATCGAATGCGGCGTTGCCGATGACCTGCGGCTTCGCCTCGGGCGTTCCGAAGGCCTTGTGCACGGCAAAGCCATTCGCACAATTCCCGCAAAGAACGAATCCCCCAGTGAGCAAATAACTGGCATACGCCTGCCAAGGCTTTAACTGCTTGCCTCCGTTCGTGACGCGGAAGAGGATCGGATGGTCGCCGGGCTCGTAATAAACCATATCTAGATGCGATAGTTTGTGGATTGATTTGTAGGGTTTTGTTTTTGAATAGTTGGGAAAAGGTGGTTGTTTTATATATTAGTAAAAAGGTAAGATATTGTAAAAGGTTTGATAGAGACGCGAGCTTGCGGAGAATTCGCCCGCGACACAGTAACGCGGTAGGCTCTTATTAATTGTTTTTCATAACGACTTTGACCCACACGTGGGCGTTCCCTCTCTTGTTAGGGACATAGTCAATATCCGTGATCACGGCTGTGCTGCCGGAGCGGGCGGCTCCCAAAATCTGGGCCTGGTTGTGGGTTTGATTTTGTGCCTTGTCGGCACGCAAAAAGACATTATCGACAAAGGTGATGACTTGGCCAGCGGTCACGGCGGGCGATGCATCGGCAACCTTCGGCTTCGTAGAGTGCGTCCACTGCTGATGGGTGGGGTCGGCGTTCCCTAGAAGTACCCAGCCTTCAGCGGGTGAGGCCTGCGCCGCGGATTGCGTGCCCTGGGTGGCGGTTTGCAGGGTTAGCACAGAGTGGGCCAGGGAGCTGTTTGCGTTGTCGAGGGATGCGATGGAGCCAGCAGCCTGGTTGGCGGCGTCGGTGGCCTGCTTCTTGATATTTGGATCGGTGCTTTGGCTGGCAATGTTATCGAGGGTTGTTTTGATGTCATCCAGCGCATCGGAGGCCGATGAGTTTGCCTGTGCTGCCGTGGTGCTCTGGGTGGTGGCCTGCTGGGCCTGCTGCTGCCATGTGAAGATGCCGCCATTCAGTTGGGAGATTCCAGCTTTGGTCAGCATCGAGTTCAATTGAGTCGGGAAGCAGAGCAGGATCACGAACAGAATCACGAGAAACACATCCCGCAGGACGGTAAACATACTCTGGGTTGTGGCAAGAAGCGCATTGATACCGCTTTGTTTGTCTGGCATGGGGAACCTCGTCGGCATGATTCGGGAAGAGCCGATGGGGTCACTATACAAAAGAGTGAATTGAATTGTCACCTCAATTCAAACTCTCGTTGATGTACGGCTGCAATCTCTCCCTTTGCGCCTCAGAATTGGACCTTGATGGAGATCCGGTTAGGTTGTGCTGGACCTCTAACTCGGTGGAGGCGTGGGGAGTGGCTTTGGCACGTTGGTGATCAGGTCGTGGGTATTTCGGACAGGGGTGTCGCAGTAGTAGAATACGATGTTATTATTGGCGAGTCTGCGGTATCAGTTGTTGAGTTGTTGTAGAGAAATTCGATGATTGCGTGCTCGAGGTCTGTATTACTCGATGCCAAGGTGATGATGTTGGGTGTGTTGGTAGAGGTTATGTTGAGATGTAGGTTTGGAGGTATTGGTAGGTTCGTGAGTGGTGGTGGTGGGGGTGGTGTTAGTGTGACAAGTTGTTAATTATTGCCTGTGTCTGCGCCGCATCCGGAGCGAAGGGGACAATTGCAGGTCCGCGCCGCATCCGACGATATTTGCTCGTATGATTGTCTGACTCAGCGCGAGGGTAAGCTGTGGTAGTTCTCTGGTTACTAGCTCGCGTATAGTGCGGTGGTGTATGTATTGTTTGCTGCATTGGTATCGGGTCTTGAGTGTATCCTCTGTTTTGTGTTTTTGTAGGTGTGTGTCGTCGGCAGGATGGGTTATATGGTGAGGGAACGGTACGCCTGCGTCACGATATCGTAGAGGTTTGCCTGCGCCGCAATATTTATAGGTGTTTGGATATGTGGAGTGGTTGGAATGTTTGTTGAATTTTGCGTCGTGGCGGAGCCTGCGTAGCGAGCTTCTGGTTGAGGGAGTCGGTAATCTTGAAGGTAAACTGTTTTTCGACATCGTCCCATTCCGTGGTGAGGTGATTGATGAGTCAGTTTAGGGTATTTAGAATTTGGTTGGATGAGTTAACAATCTGATAGCTGGTTTTGAACATGTATGTATGAGGCATGAAATCATAGAAGGGTATGAGGTTGGAAGGTCGTTTGTTTATGGATTTTGTCATAGTGAGGGTAACGTGATAATAGTTGCTCTCATTTCTATTTGTGATTATGATGTGACGGTTCGTAAGCGCGGAGACTACGTAGGAGCGAAGGTTGTCCAGCTCGCGTTGCTTACAGTCTGAATACATGCTTGAGCTGACGATCGTAAAAGAATCCGGATCCTTGGCGCAATGCGCCGCCAAGGTGAGTGTTATGCGCGCGTCTGCGACTGTCTGAGAGGGAGTTCCCGGCGTGACCGCGGGCGCTGCCGCAGGAACGGAGAAAGGCGCGGGCTCAGGTTGGGTAGATGGGTTTACTTGTAGTTTAGCTAGGGACTGCTTTACCTGCTCTTGAAATCTTCCGCATCTTGAACATCGGGTCCGCTGCTGCCTGTATCGGTTTTCATTGTGTATTGATCTCTCTGAGCGCTGAGGATGATCTCGTTCTTGCAGGGGAAGAAGAGGCCGACACCGTAACAAACTGCCATCCCGCGATCGTCGAAGACTACGTTGGGCTTACCGGAGTTTACGACGGCATCTCTGAGGATGGGCCACACTGTAGCGCAGGGAGCGTTGAAGTTGAAGTCCTCCTTGTGGGATTTGGCGCATGCCGGCACTGTAAGGGAAGCTAGAAGAACAGAGACGATGAGATGTCTCATGGTTCTCTCCTTTGTAAGTATGGAAAATGAAGGTAGTAGCGATAAAGGGGAAGTGGAAATATATTTAATTTTTTCTACGAATACGGGAAATATAATATCAGTTAATTGTAATGGTATATGAATTAAAGGTAAAAATAGATCTGATCCGGCGAATTCGCGCCGAATTTCTTACTCGAATGCCAGGGAAGGCAACAGGACAATTGTACTGGTTCGATCCTTTGTGGTAGAGGCGATCAATTCTATAACTGGTCAAAGATTTCGCGGAACTCCCAAACTCCGGATTTGTTTGCGACCCACTCGGCTGCGCGGACGGCGCCCAGGGCAAAGCCGCGGCGGCTGCGGGCGTCGTGGCGAATTTCAAGCGTATCCACCTCGCTGGATGCGGTGACCACGTGTTCGCCCTTGGCATCGCCGATGCGGTGGGATGCGATGGGGATTTCGATGCCCGGGCGAACCGCCTGGATGATCTCGCGCAGCGTGATGGCGGTGCCGGAGGGCGCGTCGAGCTTGGAGACGTGGTGGGTTTCGGCGATGGAGAAGCTGTAGCCTTCCAGTTTTGCAAGGTCGGCGGTGAGGCGAAATAGTTTTTGCACGCCCATGGAGAAGTTGGTGCCGTAGAGCAGTGCGCCGCGCTCTTTCGCCAGGGACCTCATCTCCTCCAGATGCGCGTACCAGCCGGTGGTGCCGACGACGATGCGCCCGCCAAGAGCCAGCACGGCGCGCATGTTTTCCACGGCGGCCTCGGGAGCGGTGAAGTCGATGACCGCATCGACGCCGGCGAGGTTGGAGGCGGTGAGGGCGGAGGCGTGCTGGTTTTCGTTGATATCGAACGCGCGCACGGCGTGGCCGCGCTCACGGGCCACATCGGCAACCAGGCTGCCGGTTTTTCCCTTGCCAAGAATCAGAAATTGCATGAGGCCCTCTTCCACGATTATTTAACTTCGCAGTGTTCCCAGTGAAATAATCGACGCCCGAGCATCACTCCTCGGCGTTATTCTGAAATGAACCATGCCTATCGACGATATTTTGGATCCAACGCCTGCAATGATTGTCGCGCCTCCGCCTCACCGCCGTAAACGCCGCTGGCCGCGGATTCTGCTCTGGTCCGTGTGCGGCCTGCTGGCGCTCATTCTGGTGGCCGCTGGTGCGGGCGTGCTATGGCTGCGCTCGGCGGCCAAAGCAGCGCTGCCGGTGCTGGATGGCGACCTGCATCTGACCGGGCTTTCTGACCCGGTCATCGTCCGCCGCGACGCCCACGGCGTGCCGCACATCGAGGCCGCCAACGAGGACGATCTCTTCGTGGCTCAAGGCTATGTGACCGCGCAGGATCGGCTGTGGCAGATGGACGCCTTCCGCCGCAGCGCCAACGGAGAGCTGGCGGAGGTCATGGGCTCCTCGATGGTCAAGCACGACCGGGCGCAGCGGGTGCTGCAATTTCGCAATACCGCCCGGCGCATCTACGCCAACCTGCCCGCGGCCGACCGCACACGTCTCGACGATTACGCGCGCGGCGTGAACCTGTTCATCGCGCAGCATCCCGACTCGCTGCCGCCGGAGTTCAGGCTGCTCGGCTATCGCCCGCAGCCGTGGAGCGGCGTGGACTCGGTGAGCATCGGCCTGATGATGGTCGAGACGCTGGACACGCACTGGGAGACGAAGCTCTCGCGGGAGATTGTCGCCGCCAAACTGAACAACCCCAAGCTGGAAGAAGATTTGTATCCGGTTGGTTCTTGGCGAGACCATCCGCCCACCGGCGTGCAAGTGGACCTGAGCCAGCCCCAACCTCATCCTGCTACAGACAGTGATGACGATGATGACCGCAGCCAAGCCAGCGCCGCGACTCCGCGGATTACAGAAAGTAACGCGGCTTTGAAAAGGCACGGCTTTAGCCGTGCCAATATGCCGCAGAATAGTGACGCGGCTTTAGCCGCTGAGGGAATGCAAACAATTAACGATTTATTCCCTCAGGGGCTAAAGCCCTGCTATCAAATTCACCATCGTGCGGCACGACTAAAGTCGTGCCCTTTCAAAACCATTGCATCGTTAGACCATGAAGATACAAACGCCCTTCGCGCCCTCCTCGGCCTGCCCGCCTGCGATGGCTGCGCGCCAGGCTCGAACAACTGGGTTATCGCCGGGCGGCATACGGCCAGCGGCAAGCCGCTGCTCTCCAACGACATGCACCTGGGCCTCACCGAGCCGAACATCTGGTTCATGGCCGACTTGAAAGCGAACAGCAACAACGGGGCGCCCGGCTACCACGCCGCCGGGGTTACGCTGCCTGGGATGCCGTTTGTGATTGCCGGCCACAACGAGCACGTGGACTGGGGCTTTACCGCGCTCTACGCCGATGTGCAGGACCTTTACATCGAAAAGCTCGACGGCAGGGAACATTACGAGGGCGGCGATGAAAAATGGCATCCGCTAGTCATCGACCACGAAGTCATCAAAGTGCGTGGCGGCAAGGATGTGCTGCTCGACGTGCAATTAACCGCGCACGGCCCGCTGCTGAACCCCATCTTCACCAAAGAAACGCGGCCCATCTCGCTCAAGTGGACCCTCTACGACCCAACACTGAACACGCTGCCGCTCTACCAGCTCAACGTCGCCTCGAACTGGACGGAGTTTTCGGCGGCGCTGGAAACTTGGTGCTGGCCTACGCAGAATATCGTCTACTCCGACGATCAAGGCCACATCGCCTACCACGCCATCGGCAAGGTGCCGATACGCGGTGACGGATGGGATGTTTTCGATAAGCCGCTCCGTCACGATACATTGAACCTGCGCCTCGAATGGAACGTTCTCATTTCGACGAACGAGAAATCGTCGCAGGGTCATCCTATCTTTTATGCCGACACTTTACATCCCTACATCCCCTTCGACCAAATGCCCAACGCCCTTGATCCTCCATCCGGCTTCTTGGCCACCGCCAACTCGCGTGTCACCAACGATAAGTCACCCTACTCGCTCACCCACGAATGGGCCGATCCCTACCGCGTCGAGCGCATCTACAAATCTCTGGAAGGCCGCGACCAGCTCAAGCCCGCCGATATGCTCGCCGTGCAGACCGACATCTACAGCGAAGTGGATCAGGAGCTGGGCCAGCGCTTTGCCTACGCCATCGACCATACCCCCGGCGCGGACGACCGCCTGCGCAAGGCCGCCGACCTGATGCGCGCCTGGGACGGTCGGCTGACCACCGATTCGGCAGCGGCCTCGCTGGTGACCCAGGCCCGCCGCGCCTTCTGGCCTTTGATTCTGGAGCCGAAGCTGGGCAAGGAGATCGCCGCCGAGTACCGCTGGTCCGAATCCAACTTTGCCGAGGAAGAGATCATCATGCACGCCCCTGCCGACTGGCTGCCGTTCTACTACAAGAACTGGGACGAACTGCTCACCGACGCCGTTCGCCAGGGCATGAAGAGCGGCAAGGCCCCCGGAGATGTGGCACGTTGGAGATACGGAAGCTGGCATGTGGTCGATATCGAGCACCCGCTCGCCGGCCTGCTGCCGCTGGTCAGCCACGTGGCCGGAACCGGCGAGCAGCCGCAGAGCGGCGACACCACCACCGTGAAACAGGTGGGCCGCGCCATGGGTCCCTCGCAGCGTTTCACCATGGACTGGAGCAACATCGACGGCTCTACGGAGAACATCGTCCTGGGCGAGAGCGGCAACCCGCTCAGCCCCTACTTCCGCGACCAATGGAACGACTGGTACGGCGGAACGACCTTCGCGCTGCCCTTCACGCCGGCAGCCGTAGCCGCGCAGACCCGCCACACGCTGCGGCTGTTGCCGTAAAGCCTGCCGATTGTAGGGGCTTTGGTTGCTCGAGCGAAAGCTGAGCCGTCCTCATTTATCATGAGAGCAATGTCCGTTGACGTTAAATCGCTTCTGCAAGAGGGCGCGGCGCTGACCGAGCGGGCGCTGGAGGAGTTGCTCCCTGGCGTTGCGACCGTGCCCGCCTCGATTCACGGCGCCATGCGCCACTCGGTTTTTGCCGGCGGCAAGCGGCTCCGGCCGGTGCTCGCCTTTCAGGCCGCCGTCACCATCGCCGGCGCGTGTCCCGAGGGAATCGCCCGGCTGGGCGCGGCTCTGGAAATGCTGCACACCTACTCGCTGATTCACGACGACCTGCCGGCTCTCGACAACGACGAGCTGCGCCGCGGCAAACCCACCTGCCACGTGGCCTTCGGCGAGGCCATCGCCATCCTGGCCGGTGACGCGCTGCAGACCCGCGCCTTCGAGGTGCTGGCCGGGCTTGACTCGCCGTCCGCGGCTACTGTGCAGATCATCAGCCTCATTGCCAACGCCGTCGGCACCGTCGAGGGCATGATCGGCGGCCAGGTGCTGGACCTGGAAAGCGAACACCTCAAGCCCACGCCGGAGCTGGTCGATGCCATTCACCGCGCCAAGACTGGGGCGCTGATCCGGGTGAGCGTGGTGGCCGGCGGCGTCTACGCGGGAGCCACGTCCGGCGACGCGGCGCGGCTCGACCTCTTCGGCCGCAAAGCCGGTCTGGCCTTTCAGATCGTGGACGATGTGCTGGATTTGACCGTGGATTCGGCTCAACTGGGCAAGACCGCGGGCAAGGATCAGGCCACAGAAAAAGCCACATGGCCGGCCGTCTACGGCATCGAGCAGAGCCAGCGCGACGCCGCCCGCCTCATCGAGGAGGCTTTTGCCGCACTCGCGCCCTTCGGCAGCCGCGCCGACGGATTGAAAGCCGTCGCCCGCTATCTGGTGGAGCGCAAAAAATAGGCTGCACACTGGCTTCCGGTGTTACTGATCCGGTCCCGAAGAAATGCAACAATCCCTCCCACCCATTCCGCAAAAAGCGCGGAATGGATGGGGCACAACATTTCAAAACTTCTGGGCCGGATCAATAGCTTCTGCCCGCCTGAAGAAGAGGAGACCACAGCATGAGCCAGAACACGCAAACCATCTTTGCCGCGAGCGCGGGAACAGTCCAGCTCGGAGATCTCACCGTCAACCGCATGGGTTTTGGCGCCATGCGCATCACGGGTAAAGGTATCTGGGGGCCTCCGGCAGACCGCAATGCGGCTTTGCAAATGTTGCGGCGCGTGGTGGAGCTTGGGGTCAACTTCATTGACACGGCTGACTCCTACGGCCCATACGTCTCAGAGGAGTTGATCGCCGAGGCGCTGGCGCCCTATCCGGCAGGCCTGGTCATCGGCACCAAGGCAGGGTGGGAGCGCGTCGGCCCCGGCCAGTGGATTCATAATGCCAGCCCCAGGCATTTGCAGGAAGCCGTCGAAGGCAGCCTGAAGCGGCTGCGCGTTGCGCGGATCGATCTTCTTCAACTGCACATTCCCGATCCTGCCGTATCCTTTGACGCCTCCATGGAAACCCTCGCCCGGATTCGCGAACAGGGCAAGATTCGCCAGGTTGGCCTGTCGAATGTGACCCTGGAGCACGTGGAGCGGGCACGCAAGATTGTGCCCATCGTCTCCGTGCAAAACCGATACAGTTTCGCCGACCGGGAGTGGGATTTTTTGCTGAACCATTGCGAGCAGCAGGGAATCACATTCATTCCATGGGCGCCGCTGGGGCAAAATCGGCAGGAAAACGAGATTTTGGATCGCGCCGCAAATGAACTTGGCTGGAATCAGCGACAGGTTGCTCTGGCATGGCTGCTCCGCCGCTCCCGCGTCACGCTGCCCATTCCCGGAACCTCATCAACAGCTCATGCCGAGGAGAACATTCAAGCAGCTGGGCTCAAATTGCCAGACTCGTGGTTCAAGGAATTGTCAGAAGTAAATCCGCCCCCTGCAAGCCTCCGATAAGGCCCGTGTCGGGGCTTGTGTTCAAGACGCCGTTACCGGGCCAGAGCCCGCCGCAGGGCCTCGCGCTTGATGGCTATATCTTCCACGGTGGCCTGGACCTGGCTGAGGACCCGCTGCACCTGGTCGATATATCCGGGAAGCGCATTCCACCAGGAGTGCAGCGTCTCCTGGTGGTCCAGCAGGGCCAGGGCGGTGCCCGAGGCAGCGGCCACCATTCCGGCGCGGCGCTCGCCCGCCAGCAGCAGCAAGCCGGCTGTCACAAGGGTTCCGCCCGCCGCAAATCCGACCCAGTTCATGGTTTCGGACTCCACGGCCTCCGGTGTCGTTGCAGAATCGTTCGCGGGCTTTGAAAGCGGGACTAAAACCATCTTCTCTCCTTCCGTCCCGGAGCGCGGTCATCGCAGTCTGGGGTTCGGTGCATCCAGTATCGCTCTAAATAGCCGGCCACGCGCAACTGAACAGGAAACGGCCCCAAAACGCCGCTCCCGGCGGCCTTCAGTCCAGGTCGAAGTCGCGCAGCGGCTTGCCGTCGGGAGCGTCCTTGGCCTTGCGCAGCGCCTCGGCAAACTTCTTCTCGAAGAGGTCTTCCTTGTTCTTCTCCGCCTCCACCGACTGGCGGAAGATCGACTCCTTGCGCTCATCGTGGTCGCGCATCGCCTGGGCCGCCGTCTCCAGATCCTCGAACATCCGCTTGCGCGGCGCCGGGGTATGGCTCACCATCAGCCCGGTGGCCGCATCAATCTTGAGCATCGCCCCGCAATCCGGGCACGCAACCTCGAAAATCTTTTCTTTAGCCTTGGCCATGTTGCTCTTAAAAATTGTATGCGCTTGCGGCACACATTGCATAGAGCTTTAAAAGCCCTTGAAACGTACACCATGTACACAACCGGGCGTACATCCTGCTCCGGCGCGTTCCTACTCAATGATCACGCGAATCTTAAATTGCTCATCGTCCGGCGTGGGCTTTTCCCAGGAGCGAACGTAGTGCATCAGCAGAACCCCGTCGCCTCTGCGCCGAGTTTCAAAGGTGAAGACCTGGAAGACGGGCCGGCCAACCATGCCGGGCTGCTCCTCGGCTGTCGCCGGAACTTCGGTCTGCGACTGGTGATGCAACTTGATCAACGGCGTCGATTCCTTCTCGACGTACCACATGTACCCGGTCGAGGGATTCGATTGCAGGCGCAGTTCGAGCCGGTCCCCAAACTTGATGCGAACCTCGCCGCCCTTGTCCGCATCGGTGATGACCTTGTCAGCCGCAAAGGCCGCTTGTGAAAGGCAAGCGATGGCCAGCAGCGCCAGCAGAAAAAACCATCGTACGGAATCAACCCGGCAAACCGATCGATCAGAGTGCATAACAACTTCCTCCCGCGCGGTTGAAAGCGTGCGAACGCTTGTTTCCCCGCGCACACCAAAACATATACCGTTTTTGAGAGTGCTGCAAACGGATTCCTGCGATCTGCCGTGGATGCAGAACGGCCCTGCTCGCGTAAGCAGGGCCGTTTCTTTGGATCGGTGCGCTGTTGAAACTGTCTTAGTGCTTCTCGGCCGCCGAGGCAATCTTGGCTTCGGCTTCACTGATGACGCGCAAGGCTTCGGTATAGGCGTCTTCGCTATCGCCGGCCTGGTCCCACTCCTTGTGGCCGCGGGCCAGTTGCTCGTTGGCGCGCGCCACGTCGATCTCCTCGGGCTTGAGGGCGTCGGAGGCCAGGATGGTGACCCGGTCGCCCAGCACCTCGGCAAAGCCCCAACTGACGTTCCAGCGCAGCACGCCTTCCGGGCCGCCGGCTTCGCCATCTGCTCCGTCCCCGCCGTGCACGATCACGTCGCCTGCGCCCAGCTCGGCCATCAGCGGCGCGTGTCCGTAGAGCACTTCCATGTAGCCGTTCTTGGCTGGCAGATCCACCGACGCAGCCGCGTGATCGAAGAGAGTCCGCTCGGGAGTGACCAGCCGTACGCGCAGTTGATTGGTTTCGTCAGCCATGGGCTCCTTTCAGTCGCCAGTTGTCAGTGATCAGTGATCAGTTGTCAGCAAGTGCAAAAACTGCGGCGACCGGGTTCTTACTGAAAACTGACAACTGAAAACTGACAACTTTTCTACACCGTCGCCTTGAGCTTCTCGGCGGTTTCCAGCACTTCCTCGATGGCGCCCTTCATGTAGAAGGCCTGTTCGGGGATGTCGTCATACTTGCCCGCGATAATCTCCTTGAAGCTGCGCACCGTATCGGCCACCTTCACATACGCTCCAGGAATGCCGGTGAACTGCTCGGCCACATGGAAGGGCTGCGAGAGGAACTTCTGCACCTTGCGGGCGCGGGCCACGGTGAGCTTGTCGTCGTCGGAGAGCTCATCGATGCCCAGAATGGCGATGATGTCCTGCAGGTCCTTGTAGCGTTGCAGAATGCGCTTCACGCCCTGCGCCACGTCGTAGTGCTCCTGGCCGACGATGCGCGCGCTCAGGATGCGCGAGGTCGAGGCCAGCGGATCGACGGCGGGGTAAATTCCAAGCTCCGAGAGAGGGCGGCTCAACACAGTTGTCGCGTCCAGGTGAGCAAAAGTTGTGGCCGGCGCCGGGTCGGTCAAGTCATCGGCGGGCACGTAAACCGCCTGCACGGAAGTTACAGACCCTTTGCTGGTCGAAGTGATGCGTTCCTGCAATTCGCCCATCTCGGTGGCCAGGTTCGGCTGGTAGCCCACGGCCGAGGGCATGCGGCCCAGCAAAGTTGAAACTTCGCTGCCGGCCTGCGTGAAGCGGAAGATGTTGTCGATGAAGAGCAGCGTGTCGGAGCCTTCCACGTCGCGGAAATATTCTGCGACGGTCAGCGCGCTCAAGGCCACGCGCAGGCGCGCTCCAGGCGGCTCGGTCATCTGGCCGTAGACCAGGGCGCACTTGGAGTTGGCCCAGTCGCCGGGCTTGATGACGCCCGATTCGGTCATCTCAGTCCACAGATCGTTGCCTTCGCGGGTGCGCTCGCCCACGCCGCCAAAGACCGAGTAACCGCCGTGGTTCTTGGCGACGTTGTTGATGAGTTCCATGATGACGACCGTCTTGCCCACGCCGGCTCCGCCGAAGAGGCCGATCTTGCCGCCCTTCAGGAAGGGTTGGATGAGGTCGATGACCTTGATGCCGGTCTCGAACATCTCCTCGTGGGTAACCTGCTCGTCAAAGAGCGGCGCGGGCCGGTGAATGGGCATGCGCGACGTTTCGCCGATGGGGCCAAGCTCGTCCACCGGCTCGCCGATCACGTTGATCACGCGGCCCAGCGTCTGCTTGCCCACCGGCATGCGGATAGGCCCGCCGGTGTCGATGGCCTTCATGCCGCGCACCATGCCGTCGGTGGCTTCCATGGCCACCGTGCGGACGCGCCCCTCGCCCAGGTGCTGCTGGACTTCGAGAATCACGCTGATGGGCGTGGGCACGGTGAAGCCCTCGCTCACCACCCGCAGCGCCTGATAGATGGGCGGCATCGTCGCTTCTTCAAACTGCACGTCCACCGCGGGACCGGATACCTTGATTACCTTGCCGATGTTCTCTGCCATTTTTTTCCTTCTCGTTTTGAAAGGGCACGGCTTTAGCCGTGCCATTCGCAATAACGCAAAATTTCCGGGCTTTAGCCCCTGAGGGGCGGCATTTTTGAACCCCGATTAGCTTTCCCTCAGGGGCTAAAGCCCGCGTCCTTTTGTTCCCATCTGCGGCACGACTAAAATCGTGCCCTTTCAAAACCGAATTCCTTCGCCCCTACGGGGCTGGAGAGTCTGATTGAACTCCTTCCCAGGACTGCGCTTCGCTTGTCCTGGGCTATTTTCTTACGTTCCCTACGGGAGCTAGTGCGCGCAACGCCGTACCGAAACCTACTGTGCCGCCGCTCCACTCACAATCTCAATGATTTCCTTGGTAATGGCCGCCTGGCGCACGCGATTCATATGCAGCGTGAGCGCGTCGATCATATCCGAGGCGTTGTTAGTTGCCGAATCCATCGCCGTCATGCGCGCCGCGTGTTCCGCGGCGACCGACTCCGTCATCGCGTGATAGAGCATGGACGAAACGTATTGCGGAATCAGCCCCGCAAACAACTCTTCCGACGGCTGCTCGTAGATGTAGTCCACCTGATTGGTGCCGAACCTGCGCGCTTCCTCGTCGGACTCGGCCGTGTCAACCGGCTCGATCTCGATGCCCGCGCTGAGAGCGGCCTCGGCGGCGCGTTCCTTCTCTTCCGCGGTCGGTTCGACTGCGCCGGTAATCTGCGGAATGCCGATCTTCATCAGCGGCAACAGCTTCTCCACCACCAGCCGCTGGGCGATCACCGACTTGAATTCGTTGTAGACGATGTAGGCGGCGTCGATCTCCTCATGCACGTAGCGGGAGATGACACTCTGGGCCAGCTCGAAGACGCGGCTTTGTTCCAGCTTCAGCAACATTCCGGGATGGTCGCCGGTGACTTCGACGGGAGCTTTGCGGTCTCTCACCTGGAGGACGTGGCCGTTTGCGTCTGTCTGCTCGATGTAGACGGCTGCCGGATAGCGGCGGCGCATCTGATCGCGACCCTTGCGGCCCACGGCCTCGACGTCGATCTCCTTGTCCGGGTTGCCGTTGATGAACTGGAAGGCAGTCTTGAGAATGTTGGCGTTGAATGCGCCGGCAAAGCCCTTGTCGCCGCTAATGACGATGAGCAGCACCCGCTTCTCCGGCCGCGTGATGAAGAGCGGATGGCGCAGGTTGCCGGTGGCCTCGTCGAAGATGTCGATGCGGCGGGTCAGCGATTCCAGCACGCTGGTGATCATCTTGGCGTAGGGCCGCGCCGAGAGCGCCCGCTCCTGCGCGCGGCGGAGTTTCGCCGCCGAGACCATCTTCATGGCCTTGGTGATCTGCCGCGTGTTCTTCACGCTGCGTATGCGCCGCCGTAGATCTAAGACATTTGCCATGGTCTTCCTTACTTCTTGGCGCTTGGCGCTGGAGCAGTTGGCGCCGCGACCGGTTCCTTCGCCGCCAACTCCGACTTGAAGTTCGCCGCGTACTCCTTCAGCGCCGCGTGGAGCCTGGCGCGCAAGTCGTCGTCGAGCGCCTTCTTCTTGGTCAGGTCTTCGATGAGCGCGGTCTGCGCGCTCTCGAAGTACTTGTAGAGTCCAACCTCGAAGGCGCGAATGTCGCTGACTTGCAAATCGTCCAGGTAGCCCTGCGTGCCGGCAAAGAGAATCACCGTCTGCTGCTGCCAGGTGAGCGGCTGGAACTGCGGTTGCTTCAATAACTCAGTAAGCCGCGCGCCGCGGTTGAGCTGCTTCTGTGTCAGCGGATCGAGGTCGGAGCCGAACTGCGCGAAGGCCGCCAGTTCGCGGTACTGGGCCAGATCGAGCTTGAGCGTCGCTCCCACCTGCTTGACCGCCTTGATGGCCGCCGAGAAGCCTACGCGCGAAACCGAAAGGCCTACGTTCACCGCCGGACGGACGCCGGAGTTGAAGAGGTCGGTTTCGAGAAAGATCTGCCCATCGGTAATCGAAATGACGTTGGTAGGAATGTAAGCCGAGACGTCGCCGGCCTGGGTCTCGATGACCGGCAGCGCGGTGAGCGATCCGCCGCCCTTCTTGTCGCTCAACTTGGAGGCGCGCTCCAGCAGCCGCGAGTGGAGATAGAAGACGTCGCCCGGATAGGCTTCGCGGCCCGGCGGACGGCGCAGCAGCAGCGAAATCTCGCGGTAAGCCATCGCATGTTTTGATAAATCGTCGTACATCACCAGGGCGTGTTTGCCGCGATCGCGGAAGAACTCGCCGATAGCGCAGGCCGCGTAGGGCGCGATGTAAAGCATCGGCGCAGGCTCGCTGGCCGAGGCGGCGACGATGATAGTGTGCCCCATTGCTCCCGCTTCGGTGAGCGTCTGGACGACCTGCGCGATGGACGACCGCTTCTGGCCGATGGCGCAGTAGATGCAGATCAGATCGTTTTTGGCGTTGTTGATGATGGTGTCCAGCAGCACGGCGGTCTTGCCCGTCTGGCGGTCGCCGATGATCAGCTCGCGCTGGCCCCGCCCGATGGGAATCATCGCGTCGATGGCCTTGAGTCCCGTGGCCATCGGCTCGCGCACGCCCTGGCGGTCGATGATGCCGGGGGCCAGCCGCTCGATGGGCAGGGAAGTGGAGGAGGCGATGGGGCCCTTGTCGTCAATCGGCTGTCCGAGCGCGTTCACCACGCGGCCAATCATGCCCTCGCCTACCGGCACGCTCAGAATCCTGCCGGTGCGCTTTACCTCGTCGCCTTCGCTCAGCTCGGTGTACTCGCCCAGAATCACCGAGCCCACTGAGTCCTCTTCCAGGCTCAGCGCCAGCCCGGCGATGCCGTGCGGAAAGCTGAGCAGCTCGCCGGCCATCACCTTGTCCAGTCCATGAAGCCGGGCAATGCCATCGCCCAGCGAGGTGATGGTCCCGACTTCGTCCACCTGGACCTTGGCGTCGTAGTTCGCGATCTGCTCGCGAAGAAGTTGCGTAATCTCGTCTGCCTTGATCTGAGCCATTTACAGTGATCAGTGGTCAGTGGTCAGTGGTCAGTTCTCTGCATCTTGCGAGTTCTGACCGTTTCGATCCCCTGAACGCCTGCCTCCCTTTCAAAAGCCTTAAATTCCGATTCAAATCCCAAAATCCTGCTGCTGCCAATCGCCGCTTCTGACCACTGATCACTGACCACTGATCACTGTCTTCAACCGTTCCAGCCTTCCGCGCACGGAGCCGTCATAGACCGTGGAGCCGATGCGCACCACCGTTCCGCCGAGGATAGACTCATCCAGAGAAAAGCTGGCCTCGATGCGCGCGCCGGCCAGTTTGCCGACCCCGGCAACCAGCCCGGCCCGGTCCTTTTCGCTGAGCTCGCGGGCGGTGACAATCTCCACCGGGCGAATGCCCTGCCGCTCCTGCATCTCCGCGCGATAAGCCGCGGCCACCTCATTCACCTCGCCGATGCGGTCGTTGTTGATGAGCACCGCAAGGAGGTTGCGCAGTTCCTTGCGCAGCTTGAGCTTCGCGTTCATCTTGTCCAGCACCGCAACCTTCTGCGGGGCGGCAACGGCCGGGTTGACAAACAGCTCGCGCAACTCGGCGCTGCCATCCCAGGTGGCAAGGAAATCATTCAACTGCCGGTCGAGCGCGGCAGCGTCCAGCTTTTCGGCGGTCACCACGTCGGCAAAGGCGCGGGCGTAACGCGCAACAAAGGCTGCCATCTAGTTCTGCCCTCCCTCATGCGCGCCGTTTCCGGGCTCGCCTTTACTGGGCTCGCCTTTTTTGGGCTCGCTTTTCGAGGGCGCGCCTTTTAAGGCTACGTTGCTGAGAAACTCGGCGATCAGGGCCTGATCGGTCTCCGGCGTGAAAACCAATTGCCTGGCGGCCTGGCCGATGGCCAGATCGGCGGCAAAGTGGCGCAGCGAGCGGCGGGCCTGGGCGGCGGAGGCGTCCACCTCCTGCTCGGCGGCGGCCACGATGCGGGCGCTCTCTTCGGTGATCGTGGACTTGATGCGCGCCTCGTCCTCAAGGCTTTCCGCTTCCACCTGGGCGCGAATCTGCGCAATCTCTCCGTCCAGCCCGGAGAGCTTGGCTTCGATAGCGCTTAGCCGGGCGCCGGCGTCCTCGGTCGCCTTGCGGGCCGACTCGATGTCCGCGCGCACCTTCTCGGAGCGATTGCGAAGAAACCTGGGCAGCCAGCGGTAGAGAGGAATGCCAATGCCAAAGACGATGATGGCAAAGTTAATTCCCAGGAAGAGGTTGTCCGCGGCCTCCAGGCTCAGATGGAGCATCCGAGCAATCGATTTAACCGCCGACGCATGGAGGTAGACGTCTTCCTCGTTCGCCTCAGGCTTGGGCGCCTCTTGAGAGTTGGCGGCCTCGGGTCCAGCATCGCCGCTGGTTGCCGAAACCGGCGTCTGCCCGGCTGCGGGAGCGGCTTGCTGGGCTGTAACGCGGAAGGGCATTACCGCCACGGCGACAAGAAACGCCGCCAACACGGCAAACCCGACAGTCTGGAAAGAAAAGGGCTGGGCGGAAAAGGGCCGGGCGGAAAAACGCGATTGCGCGGTGGAATCTCTCAACAGGAACTCCCGGCGGCCACGGGCAGCACAGCGCGCACCACCTGACGGGCCAAATCTCCGGCGGAGGCCTGGATAGCCAGCCTTGCCTGCGCGGCCTCGGCTTCCAGCTCTGCCTTAGCCTGGTTTACCTTGAGCCCGGCTGCCTTGCGGGCGGCATCCAGAGCCGCGTCGCGCTCGGCATTCCATTGCTTCACGCGAGCCTCGCGCAACTTGAAGACCTCGCTTCGGGCCTGGCGCAGCCTGTCGGCATACTCGGCCGCTCTGGCCTCGGCCTGGACAATGGCCTTTTGCGCGTCTTCCCGTGCGCCCTCGGTGCGGGCGCGCCGTTCTTTCAGCGTGGCCGTCAGCGGTCCCTGCACCAGGAACTGGTAAGCCAGAACCAGCACGATGAAGAGCAGAATCGTGGGCACGGCGCCGAGAAAAAGCGCCCCGAGTTGTTGGAAGATCTCTTGCATACTAATCCGGCTTGTTCAGCTTGTTCTTGCGGTCCAGGTGGTCTCTTTCGCGCAGATGGAACACTATTTTGTATCAGGAGCGAACCGACAAGTCAACGCAACTGGCCTCAATTTTCGGATTCCCGTGACGGCGGTCACTATTGGGAACGATTGTTCAAAAAAGAACTTGATTTTGTCAGGAACAAGCCTAGACTGAGATTACCACCTAGACCCGGTCCAGGGTCCAGCGGGCGGCCGGCTTCGGGAAGTCATTCCACTCCCGGAGTCGATCGCCCGCTTCTTAGTTTTCAGGCCGTTTTTTCATCCCCGGCCAGGCGTCAGTCGAGAGCAAAACCAGAGTAAATATGCCCTTGTCGAGAATCTTCGAGGCGGCTTTTACGGCTTGGCGGCCAGTTTGTCCTGCGCCAGCAGCCCCTGGGCGCGCAGCCAGCTTTCCAGCAGGTTTGGCCACTGGCCCAGAACGGGATCTCCCTTGCCCAGGCCGATGCCATGCGGGCCATTCGGGAAGATGTGCGCCTCGGAGGGCACGCCGGCCTTGACCAGCGCCTCATAGAAGCGCAGCCCCTGCTCCACCGGAACCGACTGGTCGTTGAAGGTGTGGTAGAGAAAGGTCGGAGGCGTCTCTTTGGTTACAGACAAGTCTGGAGAGTACCCGGTCCGCAGCGCCTCGCACTTGTCCGCCGCGTAGTCCTTCCTGCAGCGGTTCAGGTAACGCGGATCGGATTCAGAGAGGGCGCCGATCCAGGGATAGCCGAGCACCAGGTAGTCCGGGCGGCTGGAGACGCGCTCGATGGGATCCTCGACATCCGGCTTGCCGGGAATAAACTGCGTGCCGGCCAGCGCCGCCAGGTGGCCGCCGGCCGAGAAGCCAATGACCACAATCCTGTTGGGATCAATCTGGTAGTCCCTGGCCCGCGCCCGCACCAGTTGCACGGCGCGCCGCGCGTCGAGCAGCGGAACGGGCAGCAGGTAGCCGTGCGAGGCCAGCCGGTAGCTCAGAACGAAGGCGCGAAAGCCGCGCGTGGCGAACCAGTCGGCCACCTGCCGGCCCTCATGGTTGCCCGCCAGATGAAGATAAGCGCCGCCCGGCAGAATCACCACCGCGGAGCCGTTGCCCTGGCCTTTCGCGGGCTCGAAGATGGTCAGCGTCGGCGTGTCCTCGCAGGACTTGCCCTTGGCCTGGGGAGCGTCGCCCGGCCACAGGCGGATGGTCTGGATGCCCAGAAAATCATTGTTGTTGCCGGCCACCGCGCAGGGTTCCTCTTGCGCCTGCGCCGGCCAGCTCACCAGCAAAGCCACAACCAGCATTGCGAAAAATGGTCTCATCGACAACCTCACCAAGGCTCGCGGCGATTATACCGCCTGCGGGAAAACTCCCGAAGCCGGGCGCCCCACCCTCGCCACGTTTTTGTGGCTAGGGTGGGAACCTCAAACCTCAACCTCTACCATTTCACGAGCAGTGAAATGTCGCGATCCCTCATTTTCCCGCTTGTGTGATAAATGCTGCCAGGTCACCCCTCAACTGTTTCAGCGCATCCACGTTCAGGTAGATCATGTGCCCAGACGGATAGTAGCCAAACTGCACATTGCCGCGCAGCGCCGGCTCCAGCCCCATGTGATCCAGGTCGTACTCGGTGGCAAAGAACGGCGTGGCCAGATCGAAGTAGCCGTTGGCCGAGAAGACCTTCAGGTGCGGATTCTTGCGCATCGCGCTGGCCAGGTCCGCCGCCACGTAGGGCTGGGGCTGCGGACGGCCTCCGAAGCCGATGCCCGGCCCGCCGCTGGTAGGCTTGTGCTGCCAGTCCCACTGGATGATGCCATAGGCTGTGGGCCGGTACGTATCGGTGCTCTCGTACTTCAGCTCCCGCTCCAGGTAATCGTGCAGGGCGGCCACAAAGGCGCCCGAAATGCCTGTGTCAGAGGCGTCGTAGCTGGGCGCTTCGCCCGCCGCGTCCACATCCTCGCCCTCAAATCGCATATCGTAGCGGCCCAGCGTCCGGCGGTCGTCGCGCAGCACTTCTTTGCGAAATCTAGTGGGCGAGATGCGCAGATTGGCCTCCTTCACGTAGTCCACGCTGAGGCCCGTAAACCGGCTCACCTCTTTGGCCACTGTGTCCAGTTGCGCCGCGGGCAGGTTGTGCCCGGCAAAGAGCGCCTGCGCGTAAGGCCCGGAGGCAAACTCGCGCGCCTGTTGCACCCATGCCGCCAGATCCGCCGGCTTGTTGGGAATCTTGTTGAAGTACCAGGCCGCAGCCGCGTAGCTGGGCAGGTTGGAGATGTAGACCGTGTCGTAGCCGCCGTTATGCACGCCGTAATTCAGAATCGAGGAGATCAGCACCACGCCGTTCAATTGCACGCCGTCGTTGCCCAGCATGTCGGCCAGCGCAGCCGAGCGCGTGGTGCCGTAGGACTCGCCGATGAGAAATTTCGGTGAATTCCAGCGCTGGTTCACGCTGAGGTAGCGCTGGATGAAGCGATCGAAGGCGCGCAGGTCCTGATCCACGCCCGTGAAGTCCTTGGCCGTCCCCTTGCCCACGGCGCGCGAGTAGCCGGTCAGCGGGGCGTCGATGAAGACCAGGTCGCTCTTATCCAGCAGCGAATACTCGTTGGGAATCAGCTTGAAGGGAGGTCCGGCGGTCGGGTCGGGGCTGTCGGTCACAATGCGCACCGGCGAAAACGAGCCCAGATGTAGCCACAGCGAGGCCGAACCCGGCCCGCCATTGTAAAGAAAGCTCACCGGCCGCGTCTGTGGCTCCGCGCCGTCCAGCGTATAGGCCACGTAGAAGATGCTCCCGTAGGGCTTGTCCTCCTCGTCGCGGATGAGGAGCGTGCCGGCGGTCGCCGTGTACTTCAGCGTCTTGCCGCCCAGCGACAACTCATGGTGCGTGGCGACAGGCTTCTCCGGCGGGATGGGCGTCGCTTCCTTGTCTTTGTCGGTGTCTTTATGCGTCTCCGCGCCTGCCGTGGATGGCGGTGCGGGGTTATGGATCTCCTGCGCCGGTACGGCCGGCGTGAGGAACAGTGAGGACAGGGCAACCAGCGTGAGCACGCTGAACCGATATGCTGTTTTCATCTCAAATAGCCTCCAGTAACCAGAATGAGAACAGGAGCAGTAGATAGAGCGGTTCATGAACGGAATAAAAACCGGGCTCTCAGACTTCTCCTTCAAAGCGCTATGCTTTCTTGGACAGATTTCAAGGGCGCAAAGTTTCAGGACGGAACCCGCGCGAAAGCCTTGGGGCACTGACCCCTGATCCCTGACCCCTGATCCCTGTTCTTTCACAGCCACATCTCCGTGTGCCCAGGACAGCAGCCTGCGGCCTGCGCGGTAATATCTTCGGCCAGCCCAAAACCATAGCGGGCAAAGTAATAGGCCGCGCCGTGCAGCCGTTCCTGCAATACGCCGTGGGGATAGAGCGCCTGGCTGACCGCCTCGGCGTGGCGGCTTAGCTGGGCCTCGCGCTGCAACTGGAAGTTGGCCGCCAGGCGCCGCAAACGGTTCATCTGGTAGCGCATCTTGCTGGCTGCGGTTTCAGCCGACCGGCCCAGGCCCGCATCGAGCGAACGCATCCAGTCCAGCAGCGGCGTCAACCCGGCCTCCAGCGCGGCGCCCGCTGCCGCAAGCTTCTGCTTTTCCTCGTTCGGCATGGCCTGAGCAGCCAGGGACTGCGCCAGAGCCGTGGGACTCTCAGCGAAAAGCCGCTTCAGCGTCAGCCCGTGCTGGCGGAGCAAATCCGCAATCGCCGGCTCAATCAGCGTGGCGGAAAAACGCGGCAACGCCGGCGTTACCCGGCCCAGAATGCGCTCGTAGAGCACGGCGGATTGGGAGAAGTAGGCAATCTCCGCCGGTCCACCGACGATGGCCGAGGTCGAGAGCAGAAAATCCTGAAAAACAGGCCGCAGCAGCGCCGAGGACGAGATGCGCTCCGGCTCAGAGTCGAGAATACCGAGCAACTCCGCCGTGGAATAGCTCTGCCGCTCCGTCTGCCACAGGCCGTCCGGCTCCTGCGCGCTGGAAGCTGTCCGCTTGAGCGCCACGCGCGCACCGGTGTGTTCGTCGATGAGGAACAGCAGACTGGACTGCGGCATCACAGCCACCTGGGCATGATAGCCGGCCGCTTCCAGCTCCCGGTTGCGTTCAATCAAAGCGCAGTGCAACTCATCGGCGCGCTCCAGCGCGGCGCGCAACACCGGCGCTCCCATGCGGTGGAATTCGCGGCCTCCGGGATCGAGCACCAGCAGCCCCTGAGCGGCAAAAACCCGGGAATAAAACTCCGCAAAGGCCTGCGCGAAGGAGCGGCCCGGCTGGTAAGCCGCCGCCAGCGCCTCCATCGCGTCTGAAGCACCGAGCAGCTCCCATGCCTCGTCGAGCAGCGGGGTGATCGAGTCATCCAGCACGATGCCTCCCACCGGGCGCGGCGTCTCGGGCGCCGCAGTGTACCTCAGTGTGCGCAGTTCGCGGCGCGCGGGAAAGACGACGTGGTTTATCTCCGCAAAATCGTGGTCTTCGCTCGCCAGCCAGAAGATGGCGGCGTGAGACCGGCCTGCCGCCGTGGCCTGACGGGCGCGGGCCAGCGCGGTAGCCGCTTTGAAAGGGGTGAAGAGCGGCCCGCCGAACAGGCCCACCTGCTGGCCGGTCACCACCGCTCCGGCTCCATCGCGCAAGGCATCGAGGGCCGCCGCGGCAGCCGGCGACGGCGAAGCGTTCTGCCCGGCCAGCAGCCGAACCAGCTCCGGCCAGTGCGCGGGGACAGGCGGACGCTCCTGCCAACCCTCGTCCCAGGAAACTGAGGCGTGGAACGCCCGCGCCGCCGCCGCGCCTGAGCAGAAGTCCAGAAACAGCCGGTGCAGCTTCGGCACGACGGTAATCGGATGGCAGTCTACGGTCAACAACTCGCTCTCCTGGTGAGAGGGAATCCGAGGGCGAACCCAGTGTACGCGCGCGGAGTTGGAATTCAGCTTCTGTAAGGATGCCACGCCGGACCCAATCGATGCACGAGCATGCCAGAGTGGCGGCATCTGGGCCGGGGAGTGCGTATACTCTTTATTTGATCGCGCATGTTTTTCCTGATTGCGCCGAGGAGGAGACGAGAGATGCCCAAGAAGAAGAAAGCCGCGAAGGCCGCCAAACCCAAGGCAAAGAAAGCCGCAAAGCCCAAGGCCAAGAAGGCTCTCAAGGCGAAGAAAGCCGCCAAGCCCAAGGCTAAGAAGGCTCTCAAGGCGAAGAAAGCCGCAAAGCCTAAGGCAAAGAAGGCTCTCAAGGCGAAGAAAGCCGCAAAGCCCAAGGCCAAGAAGGCCTCCAGGGCGCTCTTGTCCGCAGTGGAGGAGACGGCAATCCTGCTCAGCTCCGAAACGGTCTTCGACGGGCCGCTCTTCCGGGTATTGCGCGACCGCCTCGTCGAGCCCGGCGGCAGGGAAGCTACCCGTGACATCGTTCGCCATAACGGCAGCGTGGTCGTGCTGGCCATCGACAACGCGAAAAACAAGCGCGATCCCTGGATTGTGGTCGAGCGGCAGTACCGCCATGCCGCCGGACGGTTCCTGTGGGAGCTGCCGGCCGGCAAGCTGGAACCAGGCGAAGACGCCCTGCTCGGCGCCCAACGAGAACTTGCCGAGGAGACCGGCTATCGCGCAAAAAATGGAAGCCGCTGGTCGAGTACTACGCCAGTCCCGGCTTTGTGAGCGAGTCCATGAAGGTCTTTGTGGCCGAGGGGCTGGTGGCGGGCGAGGCCCATCCGGAGGACGACGAGCAGATTGCCTTTCGCCTGGTCAAACTCTCCGAACTGGTCAAACTGATCGAACTGGGCGCGATTCTGGACGGCAAGACGCTCATCGCCGTTCTCTTGTACGACCGCAGGATGGGGCTTAAACACGGCAAGTAGCGTCCGGAACCTTCCCTAACCTATTCATTCTACTCAGCAAGGGCCGGCGGCGGCTTGCCGGCCCCAGCTCATTTTATGCGCACGGCGCCTGATTTTTATTGAACCTTTTTCATTCTTTTCGCGTCATAATGCATATCGGTGTGCACTCCCCAGCTTGTTGCCCGCCGCACCTCACAGGATGTAAGGAAGGCAGGAGCCTGTGGCTCAGTACAAAGGGAAGGTCAAGTGGTTCAACAACGCCAAGGGCTACGGATTCATCGGACGTGAAGACGGGCCGGATGTATTCGTCCACTACTCATCGATTCAGTTGGACGGGTATAAAACGCTGAAAGAGGGCGATGACGTTGAGTTCGACATCGTCCAGGGCCAGAAGGGCGCGCAGGCGGATGCAGTAATCCGGCTGCGGGCCGCCGCCGCCCATAGCGATAACGCAGCCTGAAGGCGCGGAAGACCGGAAGTAAGCGCAAGACCGTTGTCGTGCGGCGCTGCTGGTGTGTGTTCATTCTCTTTTCCTCGTCACAGCTCTCTATAGCCGCAGTCCTGCTCAGCCCAAAAGTATCGCTTTCGGTGTAAATTCCGGCAGGTTTTCATCAGGGCACGCGAGAATTGATGGCCCATTTTGCGCCCGGAGAGATAAGATAAGGGCGCCATGAGCTTACTCCATCAGGAATCCCAGGAAGAGATTGACGATGCGGCCCTCGGTGAAGAATTCACCAAGGGGAGCCACCATGTGGTCTGGACCAGCGCAATAGCGGCCGTGCTGGTCACCATCGTTATTGCCATTTACGTGCTGGCCGGAGAAAAGCCGCCCGTGGCCAGCGGCGAGATCATTCATGTGTGGGCTTATCCGTGCCACGTCGTGACCTCGGGGATCGACGCCGCCGGCGCCTCCATGGCCCAGGAGAGCTTCGACCAGGTGCTGGTCTTCGCTCATGTGAAACTGCGCAATCAGAGCAAAGTTCCGCTTTTTATTGAGGATATTCTGGCTAATGCCAAGCTGGGAAACGACACCCTTTCCGTCTCCGCCGGCAGCACAGGCCAATACGAAGAGGCCTTTCTGGCCTATCCAGAGCTGGCCGCAATACACGGCAACTCGCTCCCGCCCCGCATCACCCTCGCCCCAGGCGAGAGCGTGGACGGGACCGCTTTCTGGGTTTTCCGGAAGCCCAAAGAGGAGTGGGACGCGCGCAAGGACTGGGAACCGGACTCGCGCCTCGGCGACCCGGGGTCGAGGTCCGGCCTGAACTTTACCTTCAAGTTCCAGTACCAGCACAACCTGGTGCTGCCGCCCCCCACCGCGATTACAGTATTGCCCTGACGGGTCTGGAGCATTTTTGCTTTTACTGTAGACTTCCGTGCCCCATCCTTTCCGCGATTTTCAGCGGAAAGGGTGGGACACCAGAAAAAGTCCGGTCTGCACTATTTCCGAAAATGCTCTAAACGGTGGGCGGAGCCGGCGCGCTCTTGGGAGTGGAGAGATAGCCGGAGATCTGGCCATTCTTTGCGCCCACCGAGTTCACCACAATCTCGAACAGTTGCGGATCCTTGCCGCTGTAGAACTGAAGAGGTTCGTTCAGGTTCCGGTCCTTCTTCTCGTACTGCTTGTCGTCCGAGTACACCACCAGGGTGAACTTGCTCCTCCTGGCGTCGGCCTTCTTCAGCTCCAGGCTCACCGTGCCGACGGGCTTCTTTTGGCCCTTGGCCAGGGTGAACTCGTAGTAATTCCGGTCGCCCTTGTGCCGGAGCGTTTCCAGCTCATCGTGATTGCGGGCGATCAGGCTGCTGTGGCTGCTCAGATCTCCCTTCATCGAAGTTAACTGGCTGATTGCGGTGGCCAGATCGGTCTGCGTCTTGCCCAGATCGGTCTTCACCCCACCCACGTCTGTCTTCACTGCGGTGACGTCGGTGGAGACGGCGTTCACCTGCTGGGCGGTCTTCTTCTGGGCGCTTTCCAGCCGCCGGTTGTCAGCTTGCTCGCGCTTTAGCATCTCCTGGGCGCGGGTATCCATCTGTTTCTGCGTCAGTCCAAGGGAGTTGCCCAACTCCTCGGTGGCCACCTTGAGGCGGGCGTCGGTTTCGCGCAGATCGGAAGCCATCTTCACGTTCTCCTGCTTAGCCTCGGCCAGCGCGGCATCCTGGCCGTTCAGACGGCTGCTGAGCGTGTAGTTCCAGATCAGGCTGCCTATCCCGGCCAGCAGGGCTACGGCGAGGGCCACCAATAACGCGGCAGAGTAGCTACGGGGGGTATCGTCAAGTGCGCTCATGTGTTTACCTTTCTTTTCCGGCCGTCTTGCGGGCCGCTTGTCGTGGTTGGACGACTTCCTGACTGGTTATACGCCGCTGGGAAGGGGGTTGTCACCCGGAATTTCCGTCGTAAGGCCGGGATTCCGCCCGGAAAGCCGAATTGCGAAGCTCTTGCTTCGGGGGCCTCCGGGGTAATCTGCGGAATATAGAAATATTCCCGTTTGTGCATGAAAAGCAGCCAACTTTACAGATTGCACGTCCAATAAAGGGGTTACGAAGCCGATTTTGTGCCTGTATTGTCTTGCGCTTCGTGACAACCATGGAATCGCTACGGTATAAACATCCTTGCAGACATTCAGGTGGCGGGCATTTTTTGAAGGGCCCTGACCACCGATGCGTCAATCAAAGAAATCGCAAAAGGGGAGATCTGAACGTCATGTCAACTGCTGTTGTTGGAAAGGGTTTGGAAGGGGTTATCGCCGCAAACTCCGGGATCTGCTGGATCGACGGAGATGCCGGCATATTGTCCTATCGGGGAATCGATATTCACGAGCTGGCCGTTCACTCGACCTTCGAGGAGACCGCCTATCTGCTGTGGAACGGCGTTCTGCCCTCCGAACTCGAACTGCGCGAATTTTCTTCGCAACTGACGCTCTCCCGCTCGCTCGACCAGCACATTATCGATATGCTGCGCAGCTTTCCCACCTCGGCCACGCCGATGGAGGTGCTGCGCACGGCGGTCTCGGCGTTGAGCTTATACGACGCTGACGAGAAGGACAACTCGCACGACGCCAATGTGCGCAAGAGCTTCAACCTGACTGCGCAGTTGCCCATGATCGTGGCCATCTACGACCGTCTGCGCAAGGGGCTGGAGATTGTGCCGCCGGACCGCTCACTGAGCCACGCCGGCAATTTTTTGTGGATGCTCAACGGGATGAAGCCTTCCGAGACGGCGACCCGAACGCTGGACATCGCCCTGATTCTGCACGCCGACCACGAACTGAACGCCTCCACCTTTGCCGCCCGGGTCATCGCGGCCACATTGTCCGACATTCATTCGGCGGTCACCGGCGCCATCGGCGCGCTCAAGGGGCCGCTGCACGGCGGGGCCAACGAAGCCGTCATGCGCCTGCTCTACGAAATCGACAAGGCGGGCGCCGATCCGGTCGAGTACGTCAAGAATTTACTGGGCGCCCACCAGAAGATCTCCGGCTTCGGCCACCGCGTCTACAAGACCGAGGACCCTCGCGCCACCCACCTGCGCAAGATGAGCGAGCAGCTCGGCAAGGACGCCGGCGTGCCCCAGTGGTTCAATTATTCCCGCGCCATCGAACTGTACATCAAGGAAGACAAGAAGCTGAACGCCAACGTGGACTTCTACTCGGCCTCGACCTATGCGACTTTGGGCGTCGACATCGACCTCTTCACGCCTATCTTCGCCATCAGCCGCATAGCCGGCTGGGCCGCCCACGTCATCGAGCAGTTGGACGACAACCGCCTCATCCGCCCTCGCGCCGAATACATCGGACCGCCTTATCCCGCGCCGTATATTCCCATCGAGAAGCGGGGATAAAACAGTAGCACCGGCAAAAATCCCAGCACCGCAAATGCGATTAGCGGTATCATTGAACTGATATGGCTCACTCCGTTACCATCACGACCCCGATGCCCACGCTGGACGAACTTGGGAAAGACCTTGGATTGACGAAAGCCGAGCAGAAGTTCATCATTCGCCTCGTCGATGAGAAGGTGTCCAGGCGGTCGCAGACTTACGCCTTCAAGACCCGGTCCGCATCCTCCAACCTGACAAAGAATGGGTCAAAGAAGGTATCCAGCATGACAAGAAAGACAAACGGTAGTGCGCGCAAAATCGCCTGATATTTCTGAAAATACCGTCTTCACAACATCCCGTACGATAACGGGTTTCGTCGCCTTTATTTGGCATATATTTCAGGCTTGATCTATCTTGGCCTCAAGCCTCGCGCCACCATAGAGATTCCAGGCGGTCAGAACCGGCTCGACAAGATCCTCGATTTAATACGCAGTTGCCGATATTCTATCCACGACCTCTCCAGGGTTCAGTTGGACCGGATTTCTCCAGTGACACCGCGTTTCAATATGCCTTTTGAGCTTGGACTTGCAGTTGCTGCAGCTAAGATTGACGGCCTTCCCGATGACTGGTTTGTGTTCGAGTCAATGCCCCGCCGGGTATCAAAATCGCTCAGTGACCTGGGTGGAACAGACGCCAATATTCACGACGGAACCGTTGGGGGTGTTATGCGTGAACTCGTGAGCGCTTTTCAGCGTCAGTCGCCAGATGAGCGATATTCCGTTCCAGAAATGCTGAAGACTTACAAGGCCGTGTCAAGTCTGGTCGATGATATCCTACGTGAAACTGGCGGACGGAGCCTTTTCGAGGCTGGTGTCTTCCGACAGCTTTGTTTCGCGGCAGGAAAGGCTGCCGGCATCCCACAAACCCGCTGATCCGGCGCGTTTATCCTTGCCGCCCCTTCCACAGCAGATAAAGCCCCCAGGCGGCCAGCGTGCAACTGTCGCGGATTTCGCCGTCGCGCATCATCTCCTCGAACTCCTCAACGGAAACGGAGCGCACGGCAAGATCATGCTCCTCGGCGTCCAGCTCCCGCTCCGTCTCGGTCAGGCCGGTGGCCAGAAAGACGTGCTGCTTCTGCCGGGCATACCCGTAGGCGATCCACAGCTCTCCAAGGCGGATCATCTGGGCCGCTTCCAGCCCCGTCTCCTCTTTCAATTCGCCGCGGGCCAGCTCCTCGGGATTTTCGACTTCCATCTCCCAGCCGCCCTGGGGCAGTTCCAGCGCCCGCTCCTGGATGGTGTAGCGGAACTGCTCCACCAGCCAGACGCGGCCCCGGTCGATGGGCAGGATGATCGCCGAGTCGTGCTTTTCCACCACGCCGTAGATGCCCCGCACGCCGTTGGAGCGGAGAATCTCGTCCTCGCGCACCCGCATCCAGCGATTGCGATAGACCTCGCGGCTGGAAAGAGTGGTGATGGAGCGGCCGGCACTGGCTGAAACCGGGTTCATTGGGCCTCCTTTTCCTGCCCGACGTAAGAAGAATAGGCGGTCCGGTCATGCGCATAGATGAAAATTCCGTTTATTCTTCCCGCAGCCGGTACTGGCGCAGGCGGCCTATCAGCGACGCCGGTCCGCTAACGGTGAGCCGGACGAGGTTGCCTTCGTACTCTCTGCTGTGCACGATCATGCCCGCCTCGATGGCCGCCAGCACCGCGCCCTCGTGCTGCGGAACACGCAGTTCCGCTTCGATGAGCGGGTCGGAGTGCAAGGCCTGGTCGATGGCCGTGAGCAGCGCATCCATTCCCTCGCCGGTGCGCGCCGAGACGGCCACTTCGCCGCCAGCCTGAGTCCGCTCCAGCAGTCCCTCGCGCTCGTGCTCCCCCAGCAGGTCGATCTTGTTGAGCACTTCGATGCGCGGCTTGGCGAGGCAATCGAGTTCGCCCAGAACCCTCTCAACTTGCGATTTTTGTTCTTCGCCATAAGTCGAAGACGCGTCGCGGATGTGCAGCAACACCTCGGCCTGCGCCACCTCTTCCAGCGTGGCGCGGAAGCTGGTGACCAGCGTGTGCGGCAGGTTGCGGATGAAGCCGACCGTATCCGACAAGAGAACCCGGCGGCGGCTGGGCAGCTCGATTGCGCGAAGCTTCGGGTCGAGAGTGGCGAACATCTTCGGCGACTGCAAGACCTGCGCGCCGGTGAGCTGATTGAAGAGCGTGCTCTTGCCGGCGTTGGTATAGCCAACGAAAGCCACCGTGGGCACCGGAACCGACTCGCGGCGCTGGCGCTGCTGCTTGCGCACGCTGCGCACCGAGTCAAGATCGAGCTTCAGATGGTCGATGCGGCGCTTGATCTGGCGGCGATCGGTTTCCAGCTTGGTTTCGCCGGGGCCGCGCGTGCCGATGCCGCCGCCCAACTGCGACATCGCCTTGCCCTTGCCGCTGAGCCGCGGCAGCAGGTAATCAAGCTGCGCCAGCTCCACCTGCAACTGCCCCTCGCGAGTGCGGGCGTGGCGGGCAAAGATGTCCAGAATTAACTGCGTCCGGTCCAGCACGCGGCAGGGAAGAGCGGCCTCCAGGTTGCGCAACTGTGTGGGTGTCAGGTCGTGGTCGAAGAGCACCAGATCGGCCTCGGTCGAAGCAACGACCCCGGCAATCTCCTCCACCTTGCCCGCGCCGATGAGCGTGGCCGGATCGGGACGCGCGCGGCGCTGCATGATCTCGGCAGCCACCACGCCGCCGGCGCTTGCCACCAGCTCGCGAAACTCGGCAAGAGACTCTTCCGCGTCCAGTTCCGTGGACGAACGCGACGGAGCCGTTCTGGCCGGGGAAACGCCTGAATTATTAGATTGCGGCGCGGCCTGATCAAATCCGAAATCAGGAGCGGCCAACTCCGGGCGCACAACCGCTTGCCGCGCGCCTGCCTGGGCTGCGCGGTTGCCGCGGGAGCGGACCCCGCCGAGGTCCACGCCCACCAGAACTGCGCGTTCCGTGCCTCCCCCTCCGCGACCGATCGCCGTGGTGGAAGGCCGAACGCCTGTCCTGCTCGTCTCAACGGCCAACTTCAGACCGCTCCCCGCCAGCTATCGCTGCTCCCCAACGGCTGGAAGCGCTGACGGCGCTGCGACCGGGGCCGGACCAGAGTCGGAAAACGCGGCGGCTGGACGGTGCTCGCTGTGAAGCACGCCCCGGTTGCTTACCACGGTCGAAATGGCGTGCTTGAAGATCAACTGCTCCTGGCTGTTGTTCTCCAGAAGCACGGAATATTTGTCGAAGGACCGGATCTTTCCGGTGAGCTTGACGCCGCTGACCAGATAGATCGTGATGGGGGTTTTATCCTTGCGAACGGTGTTCAGGTACGTGTCCTGAATGTTTTGTGCCGGCTTGTTCTCCATATGCCGATCTCCTGCTTTCCTTAGGGGGGTTGGATGCAAACTGAATAGTGCGCACTCGTACAAACCAGCAGGCGCAGCGCCGGAAGCCCCGGAGCCGCCAAATCCCGCAATGTCTTAACAATATAGGGCATTACTGACCTTTTCAAGCCTGAAGCGCCGCAATCTCGCCTGCCGGGGCCGATTTCTGCCGTTTTGCCTGGTTCCCTATATCCGCTTGTCATCCTGAGCGAACCCTGAGCGGAGAGAAGGGGAAGTCGAAGAACCTGCATTTGATTTTTCCCCGCCAGCCACATACTCCCCCGTTTTTGAGATTCGTCCGGGTGTCCCAGGTCCCGTATTTGGGACCTGGGAAGCCACACTGCTGCTAGCATAATAGTGTGAAAACAGAGCCGATTTCGTCGCGGAACCCTGCCTCAACCGCCCAGCCGGTGCCCATGCTGGACCTCAAGCGCCAGTATCAGCCGCTCTACCGCGAACTCATGGAAGCCGTCGGCTCCGTGCTGGCCTCTCAGCAGTTCATTCTGGGTGAGCCGGTTGCGGCCTTTGAAAAAGCCGCGGCAGCGCAGTTGGGCGTGGCCCACGCCATCGGCTGCTCCTCGGGCACCGACGCTCTCTGGCTGGCGCTGGCCGCCGTCGGCATCCCACCCCACGAACCAGGACCTGTCCGCAGGGACCCCGGCATGGCGGTCATCACCACGCCTTTTAGCTTCTTCGCCTCGGTCAGCGCCATTCTCCGCGCCGGTGCGCAGCCGCTTCTCGCCGACATCGACCCCACCACCTTCAACCTCAGCCCTGTCGCTGTTGAAAAAATTCTCAATGGTCCGCAAGGCGCAGCCGTCCAGGCCATCCTGCCCATTCACCTCTACGGCCAGTGCGCCGATTTCACCGCCTTTGCCCGCATCGCAAAAGAGCGCGGACTGAAGCTGATTGAAGACGCCGCCCAGGCCTGGGGAGCTGAGTGGAATGGAATGAAGGCTGGCACCCTCGCCGATGCCGCCGCCTTCAGCTTTTACCCCACAAAAAATCTGAGCGCCGCGGGCGACGCCGGCATGGTCACCACCAACTCCGATGAGATCGCCGAGCGCGCCCGCATGTTGCGCCAGCACGGCATGCGCCGCCGCTACTACCACGACGAGCTCGGCTGGAACGCGCGCATGGACGGCTTCCAGGGCGCGATTCTCACGGTGAAGCTCAAGTACATCGACGGCTGGAATCAGCTCCGCCGCACCGTCGCCCGCCGCTATCATGCGCTCTTTCATGCCGCGGGACTGGTCGAAGCCGGCCCCTATCCCATCCACGGCATCGTCCTTCCCCAGGAGGTTCACGGCACGCATCACGTCTGGCACCAATACGTTATCCGCACCGCCCGCCGCGACGATCTGCGCGCCTTCCTCACCGAGCGCAAGATCGGCACGGAGGTCTACTACCCCGTCCCGCTCCATCTGCAAGTGGCGCTCCAGAGTCTCGGCTACGCGGAAGGCAGCTTCCCCGAAGCCGAGCGAGCCGCCCGCGAAGTTCTCGCCCTGCCCATCTTCCCTGAACTCCGCGAAGACGAGCAGCAGATAGTCGTCAGCGCCATCGCCGAATTCCTGAGCTGAGGGAAAAGAAAAAGCCCCCTGCCAATTGGCGGGGGGATTATTGTTGGCGGTGGGTTGAACCACCTCAGTTGCTGGAGAGCAGAACGCCGGCGGATTTTTCTTCGGCGGCGGACTCGTCGGCGGTGATGGGGCGATAGAAGAGCTGGTTGGCGTCCAGGTAGACCTCGAGGAAGGCTGGGCGGGCGGAGATTTGACCGGCGATCATGGCTTCGCTCAAGGGGTCCTCGATGTAGCGTTGCAGGGCGCGGCGCAGCGGGCGCGCGCCGTAGCTGCGGTCCACGAGAGTTTTTTCGAGAATCCACTTCTTGGCTTCCTCGGTGACCGAGATGGTGATGGACTTCTGGGCAAGATTGGCGTTCAGGCTCTGGACGAGCAACTCGACAATCTGAATCAGGTCGGCGTCGTTGAGCGACTGGAAGAGGATGATCTCGTCGAGGCGGTTGAGGAACTCGGGGTTGAAGGTCTTCTTCACCTCGGCCTTGACCAGTTCCTCGACCTTGTCGCTGACGATGTCTTCGCGGTCGCTGGCGAAGCCCAGGCCCTGCTTCTTTTGCAGGTGGCGCGCGCCGATGTTCGAGGTCATGATGAGGATGACGTTCTTGAAGTCGACGGTGTTGCCGAGGCCGTCGGTCAACTGGCCGTCCTCAAAGACCTGGAGCAGAATGTTGAAGACATCGGGATGCGCCTTCTCGATTTCGTCGAGCAGGACGACGGAGTAGGGGGACCGCTTGACGCGCTCGGTGAGCTGGCCGCCCTCCTCGTAGCCGACGTAGCCCGGAGGCGAGCCGATGAGCTTGGAGACGGAGTGCTTCTCCATGAACTCCGACATATCGAAGCGGATGAGCGCTTTGTCGGAGCCGAAGAGGAAGTGGGCCAGTGTGCGGGCCATCTCGGTTTTGCCGACGCCGGTGGGCCCGAGGAAGAGGAAGCTGCCGATGGGCCGGTTGGGCGACTTGAGGCCGGCGCGGGAGCGGCGGATGGCGCGGGCCAGCGCGTTGATGGCCTTCTCCTGGCGAGATGACGCGCTTGTGCAGCTCTTCCTCCACGCGCAGCAGCTTCTGCGTCTCTTCTTCCTTGATGCTGGTGATGGGCACGCCGGTCCAGCGGCTGACCACGTCCTCGATGTCCTCGCGGCTGACGATGCCGCCGGCGGAGTCGTCGAGGTGGTACTTGTCGCGCAGGGCGCGCAGGGTTTCGCGCTCCTTGCGCTCCTCGTCGGAGTAGAAGCGGGCCTTCTCGAATTCGTGGTTGGCGATGGCCGAGTCCATGCGATGCACGATGAACTTGATGCGCTTCTGGACCTCGGTGATCTCCTCGGGCAGCGAGGTCTGGCGCAGCTTGACGCGCGCGCCGGCCTCGTCGATCAGGTCGATGGCCTTGTCGGGCAGGAAGCGGTCGGGGATGTAGCGGCTGGAGTGGGAGACGGCAAACTCGACCGCGGCATCGGTGTAGCTGACGGCGTGGAATTTCTCGTAGCGGTCCTTGATGCCGTGGATGATCTTGATGGCGTCGGCCTCGTTGGGCGGCGGCACCTTGACGGCCTGGAAGCGGCGCTCCAGCGAGCGGTCCTTCTCGATGGACTTGCGGAACTCGGCCGGCGTGGTGGCGCCGATGCACTGGATTTCGCCGCGGCTGAGCGCCGGCTTGAGGATGTTGGCCGCGTCCAGCGAGCCCTCGGCCGAGCCCGCGCCGACCAGCGTGTGCAGCTCGTCGATGAAGACGATGGAGTTCTGGTTTTCCATCAGCTCCTTCATGATGGTCTTGAGCCGCTCCTCGAACTGGCCGCGGTACTTGGTGCCGGCGACGATCAGCGAGAGGTCGAGGCCGAGGACGCGCTTGTCGGCGAGGAAGCTGGGCACCTCGCCGTCGGCGATGCGCTGCGCCAGGCCCTCGACGATGGCCGTCTTGCCCACGCCGGGCTCGCCGATGAGGACGGGATTGTTCTTGGTGCGGCGGCAGAGAATCTGGACCACGCGCTCGAGTTCGCCGTCGCGGCCCACCAGCGGATCGAGGCTGCCGTCCATGGCCGCCTGGGTCAGGTCGCGGCTGAACTCGGCCAGCAGGCTGCTCTCGCGCTGGCGCTGCTGCGGCTGAACTTTTTCCTGGGTGACGCGGCCCAGGTCTTCGCGAATCTGCGCCAGCTTCAGGCCGCGCTCCTGCAGGATCTCCGAGGCAAAGCATTTCTCTTCGCGCAGCAGGCCCAGCAGCAGATGCTCGGTGCCGATGTGCTTGTGGCCCAGCCGTTCGGCCTCTTCCGCCGCATAGGCCAGCACCCGCTTGCACTCGTTGGAGAGCGGCAGGTCCACGGAGGTGGAGACCTTTTCGCGGATGGTGGTGTGCGCCTCAATCTGCTTGCGAATCGACTCCACCGAGGCGTGCGAGCGCAGGAAGCGGTTGGTCAACGCCTTGTCCTCGCGCAGCAGGCCGAGCAGCAGGTGCTCGGTCTCGATATAGGGCGAGCCGAACTGGCTGGCCTCATACCGCGCGAAGAAGATCACGCGCCGTGCCTTCTCCGTATAGCGTTCGAACATGATGGTCTCCCTTTTGCAAACCTACTCAAACTTGCCGCTTACTCGATAAGACTCAAAACCACCCGGAATGGTGCATTTTTCGCTCAAATCTTTCCGGCGTGAGTTCCGTTGTGGAATAAGCGCAGGCGCGGCCAGCCGTCCGCCGGCCAGTTTTCCCGCTTCCAGGCGCAAGACTCGCGTACAGCGTGCGGCCAGGTCAAGGTTGTGCGTCACCAGAATCGAGGTGAGGCCGTGGCTGGCGTGCAGCCGTTCGATCAGGTCGAAGACGCGGCCGGCGGTGGTCTCGTCCAGGTCGCCGGTGGGCTCGTCGGCCAGCAGCAGGCGGGGATTGTTGACCAGCGCGCGGGCCAGCGCCACGCGCTGCTGCTCGCCGCCGCTGAGTTCGCCGGGCCGATGGTCGCCGCGATCTTCCAGATCCACCTCCCGCAGCCAATTTGCCGCCATTGCCAGAGCCTCCCGGCGGTAACACCGCGGGCCAACAACGGCATGGCCACATTTTCCAGCGCCGTGAACTCCGGCAGCAAATAATGAAACTGCCAGACGTAGCCGATCTCGCGATTGCGAAAGGCCGCGGCCTCTTGCGGCGAGAGCTGGGCCACGTTGACCGAGGCGCAGATACCGTTCCGGCGGTGGGAGCATCCAGCGCGCCCAGAATGTGCAGAAGCGTGCTCTTTCCCGCGCCGGACTGGCCCACGATGGCCACCATCTCGCCGGCCTGGACATCGAGGTTCAGCCCCTGAAAGAGAGTGAGCGCGCCGCGCGCGGTTGTGTAGGTCTTTTCGAGATTGCTTACCTGGATGATGGGGGTTTGGTTGGCTTTTGTCCGCGACTCCGCTCCCGCGCAGTGCGGGCGTTCTGTTCGGCAACCGCTGGAGAGGCTTGAGTCATCCGGTTGCCCTTATTTTACTGTGCCGGGGGCGGTGGATTCCGCGCCGGTTGGGTTCCTTTGGTAATGGCGGGAAAGCGGTTCAAGACGCGCAAAAATAGCTGTGCGTCGGAATAGAGGTTTTTTTGCAAAAAATTGGGCTAAAAAGGGCCGATGGAGCGCCGCAAAGGCATATCTTCATTGCGCCGTGGGCGGGAGGGCCGCGGGGTTGAGCCGGGCGATGCGGCCGTTGGGGCCGACGACGAAGGGCAGCGAGAGAGCATTCCAGTTGCCGTCGTCGATGGGCTGCCAGGTCTTGCCGTCGTCGCGGCTGATGTCAGAGCCGTTGGTGCCGACGGTGATCCAGAGCTTTTGGGCTTCGCTCCATTGCACGGCGGAGCGATAGCCGTGCGGCGGGGTGGTGGAGGCGGTCCAATGTTGGCCGCCATCGACAGACCAAGCCGCAGTGCCGGTGGGGTCGTTGGGTCTGGTGTAGTCGCCGCCTACGGCAAAGAGCCGCAGCCCTACCACTTCACTTGTTGACTTTCCATACTTGATCAGGACATGCGAATTAATTCCAAATGCTCCAGCGCTTTCAGCGCCTGTAGCAAGTGGAACAGAGACTTTGTTCCATGGTCCTCTCCAACGCTGACCTGTCGTTCAGCCAATAGTGGCCATTGTAGTTGATCTTAGCTCTTCCTGCCCTCATTACCTCTAACGACGAAATCATTCGTCGCGTTGATTCGAGAGATACACCCATTCCGCCGCAAATGCCTTGCCCTCGATCCTAAGTAGCGGGTCGTGTATCCGGGCCCAATTGTAGCCGCCATTGCGCCTCGAAGATAGAGATGCTTCAAAGCCGCGAACTGAGAAATCACCCAGCAGCAAACCAAACCCCTCGTCGCTTCTGAGCGTTCGCTGCTCGCGCATCCAAAGTCTCCTAATAACTATCAAGAAGCCATCGTGCTCCGTCTTCAGAATCAGTTGTCCACGTCTTGCACCCATCCGTCGTCTTATACAGCCTGCTCTTATCGCCCGGCCCCGAAGCCATGACAATGGCCGTCGTAGCGTCCCAGGCTTGCACGCCGCGAAAGTCGAGCGTCGCGCCGTCGGCGGCCGCGTCGGGAATTGCGCAGGCGGTCCAATGCGCTCCGCCGTCGAGAGTCTTCAGCACTGTCCCACCCGTTCCGCTGGCCCACACGATTGTGCCATCGACTGAGAAGATTCCGCGCAGGCCGGCGGTTGTGCCAGAGTCCTGCATCTGCCAGGGCGCAGCAGGCGTGTTGGATTGGCCGAAGGCGAGGGCGGAAGCGGCTAAGAACAGCGGAGTGAGGCGAACGCATGGCTGGAAGTATACGGCCTTTTCCTTTCGAGTATGGGCATTGTGTTTTCCGCCGGGCAATTTGCATGTATGATTTGAAGGACTAATAGCAAATGCTTTGAAAGGGCACGGCTTCAGCCGTGCCGATTTCGCGGCCCTCATTGTGCCGGCTTTAGCCGCCGAGGGATGTATTTCACCTTCCCAAACCATCCCTCAGGGGCTGAAGCCTAGAATTCTTGAAAGCTGTGTTGCGGCACGGCTGAAGACGTGCCCTTACAAAGCAAGAACTTCATTGATTGCCGCGTTCATGCAATTGCACTGAGGTATCCCACCCTTTCGCAAAGTGCGCGAAAGGAAGGGGTACCCGGCTGCAGCCGGTACCCTTCAACGCCTATCCCTGCAAAACTGTAGCGCTTCAGTATTCGATCTTGCTGGGCGAGGCGATCCAGGCGGCGAAGCTCGACCAGGCTTCGTCGCCGAGCAGTTGCGTGGCGGGGAGCTTGCGTTCGGCGTTGTCTTTGCGAAACTCGGCGTAGAGAAACGCGTCATCGAAGCCGGCGCGAGCGGCGTCGGCGGCGCTGGCGCCGTAGTAGATGGCGTCAATCCGCGCCCAGTAAGCCGCGGCGAGGCACATGGGGCAGGGCTCGCAACTGGTGTAGAGCTGGCAACCGGCCAGCGAGAACACGCCCAGTGCCTTCGCTGCCGCGCGGATGGCGTTCACTTCGCCGTGCGCCGTGGGGTCGTGCGCGGCGGTCACTGTGTTCACGCCCTCGCCCACAATGCGGCCGTCGCGCACAATCACCGCGCCAAACGGCCCGCCCGCGCCGCTGACCACATTCTCCGTGGCCAGCGCGATGGCGCGGCGCAAAAACTCGGGATTTGCCGGGGCCGGCATGGCTGACTTGCTCCAGGATTCCTCGGAAGGCAAGTAAAAATATAGCACAGGGGATGGTCAGGGATTAGGGACTAGGGGAATAGGGAACAGAAAAGCCCGGCACGTTCACTCTCCTCGGTTATGACCTAGAATTTCTGCATGGCCGTTAGATCCTCTTCGCTTGAAGCACTGAATGCCCGCATCGTTGCCTGCGAGCGCTGCCCGCGGCTGCGCGCATACTGCGCCGAGGTGGCGCGGGTGCGCCGCCGCGCCTATGCCGACTACGAGTACTGGGGCAAGCCGGTGCCCTCGTTTGGCGACCCGCAGGCGCGGGTGCTGGCGCTGGGACTGGCTCCCGGCGCGCATGGATCCAATCGGACTGGAAGGATGTTCACCGGCGACGGCTCGGGATATTTTTTCTACCCCGTGTTGCATGAGGCCGGTTTTGCCTCGCAGCCCAGGGCCGTGAGCCGCGACGACGGCATGAAACTCACCGATTTGTGGATCAGCGCCGTCGTCCACTGCGCTCCGCCGGCCAACAAGCCCACGCTTGATGAACTGCACAACTGCGCCCTCTGGCTCGACGAAGAGATTCCGCGGCTCGCGAATCTGCGCGTGGTGGTTTGCCTGGGCAAGATCGCCTTCGACGGATTTCTGGCCCACTTGCGCCGCACCGGGAAATTAGCTTCGCGCTCCGGGTTGGCCTTCGCGCACGGCGCGGAGTTTACCTTGCCCAATGGGTTGGCCTCCTCGCCAGCTATCATCCCTCGCAACAAAACACCAACACCGGCAAGCTCACCCGGCCCATGCTGCTCAAGATCTTCCAACGGGCAAGGGAACTGGCGGGGTTGTGATTTAAGGAACTTTGCATTAAGTCATCATTCCCACTTCGTATTCCCTCAGGGGCTAAAGCCCACGCATTATTTTGTTGCGTTTACGGCACGACTAAAGTCGTGCCCTGACGCTTCTTGCTCCTCTGTTTGCCTATTTCCGCAAGCTGTGAAGTCGTGCCCTGACACAAAGCGGGTTTATGAACACGCTCTAATGTCCTGTCTCAGAAGTTCGCAACAAATATTAGGAGACGGAAAAGCAGATTCTTCGCTCACCACCCCCTAACTGAAAAGCGTTCGGGGCCCCGTTCGCTCAGAATGACAAATTGTTTTCTGTGAAGAACTTCTGAGACAGGACACTAAGTGGAAACGATCTTCGGTTATGGGTACTTGCGCATATTCGGAAGATTGAATATACTCATTCCATGCAAGAGACGCTGCGGACATACAAGGCCAGCATCTTCCAGGCTCTCTCCCATCCCACGCGCATCGCCATTTTGGAGGTGTTGCGGGACGGAGAGCTCTCCGCGGGGGCCATCCAGGAGAAGCTGGGCGTGGAGCAGGCGAATCTGTCGCAGCACCTGGCGATATTGCGAAGCCGCCAGATTGTGGCCAACCGCAAGGACGGCAACCAGGTCTTTTATTCCATTCGAAATCCGGTGCTGGCGGAGGTTCTCGAAGTGATGCGCCGCTACTTCCAGACCAACCTGGCCGATGCGATTCAGATGCTCGAAGAGGTGGAAAGCGAGGCGTCTGTCCGGTGATTGCCGAGCTGTTTCTGAGCGGAATTGTCGTATGGCTGGCGGGCGCGGCGGCCAGCCTGGCGCTGTGGCGCCGGCCGGGGGCTGCGCGCCGGGTGGCCTGCGGGGCGGCTCTGGCGGGTTCTCTGCTCGATCTTGTGCCGCTTCGGCGGCCAGCCTCTTCAGCGCCGCTCCCACGTTCATAGGCCTTCCCTTCGGCAACCCGGTCTTTACCTGGGCCATTCGCCTGGACCCGCTGTCGGCCTATTTCAACGTGACGCTGGCGGCGCTGGCGGCTGCCGTTTCGCTGTATTCCTTCGGATACCTGCGGGAGATGGAAGGGCGCCGGAACCTGGGCGCCTTCGGGTTTTTCTTCAACCTGCTGCTGATGAGCCTGGCGCTGGTGTTCACCGCGTCGAACGCGTTCTTCTTTCTGGTGGCGTGGGAAGTGATGGCGCTCACCGCGTTCTGCCTGATCATCTTCGAGCACGAGAAGGAAAAAACGCGCAACTCCGGAGTGCTGTTCCTGATCATGTCGCACGCGGGCACCGGCCTGCTGCTGATTGCATTCCTGACGCTCACCTCCGCGAGCGGCAGCCTGGATTTTGCCAGCTTTCACCTGCTGGCTTCGCGCATGACGCCGCTCGAGCAGGGCGCGGTGTTTCTGCTTTTTCTTTTCGGCTTCGGTGTGAAGGCCGGAGTGGTGCCTCTTCACATCTGGCTTCCGGAGGCGCATCCGGTGGCGCCCAGCAACGTTTCGGCCCTGATGTCGGGCATCGTGATCAAGTCCGGCATCTACGGCATGGCGCGCGTTTTCTTCGATTTTTACGGAGCGCCTCCGCTGTGGATGGGAACCGTGGTGCTGGGGCTGGGCGTGGTGTCGGCCCTGGTGGGAGTGCTCTACGCGCTGATGGAGCACGACCTGAAGCGGCTGCTCGCCTGGCACAGCATCGAGAACATCGGGATTATTTTGATTGGCTTTGGCGCGGCGCTGATGTTTCGCGCGCTGGGTCAGGGGAATCTGGCCGCGCTGGCGCTGATCGCCGCGCTGTATCACACCTTCAACCATGCGATGTTCAAAGGGCTGCTGTTTTTGGGCGCGGGTTCCGTGGTGCAGGCCACGCACACGCGCAACATGGAGAAGATGGGGGGGCTGATCCGGCGCATGCCGGTGACGGCGCTGTGCTTCCTGGTAGGCGCGGTGGCAATTTCAGGGCTGCCTCCGTTGAACGGATTTGTGAGCGAGTGGCTCACCTACCAGGCGCTGCTGGCCGGATTCGGCACCACGCAAAGCCTGACGCGATTGATGTTCCCCATCGCAGGCTCTCTGCTGGCGCTGACGGCGGCGCTGGCGGCGGCCTGTTTCGTCAAGGCTTTCGCGATTCCGTTTCTCGCCCTGCCGCGCAGCCCGGAAGCCGCGGATGCGCGCGAGGTTTCGTTCGCGATGCGCGCAGCGATGGCGGTTCTTGCGGTGGGATGCGTCGCGCTGGGCCTGGGCGCCACCTGGTTTGTGCCGGTCTTCGATCCCATCACGCAGCAAGCCCTCGGCGTGCGCGCAAGTTCGGCGCTGGTGATAGCGCACGGCTGGGCGCTGTCGCCGGGAACGGCCCACGGCGGCACCATATCGACAGCCGGAATGGCGTTGTTCTTTCTGCTGGCCGGCGCGGCGTTTGCGCTTCCGCTTGCGATGCGTTGGAGGCGTCGCAGCGTACGCGGCCCGGCGTGGGATTGCGGCCTGCCGGGGTTGACCGCCGACAACGAATACACGGCCACGGCTTTTTCCAAACCGCTGCGCATGATCTTCTCCGCCCTGTATCGCCCGCGCCGGGAGATTCAGGCGGAGTACGAAGTGTCGCCCTACTATCCGAGCGCGATCCGTTTCGAAAGCGAGATCGAATCAACTTTTGAAAAGCGTCTCTACGGTCCGCTGCGGAGGCGGGTGATGGCGGCGGCGAACCGCATGAAGGGGATTCAGGCGGGCAGCATCAACCTTTATCTTGCGTACATTTTCATTGCGCTGATTCTGCTTCTGTTGTTTGGGGTGCGCCTATGATGGAGCGGCTGACGGAAAACGCGGCGCAATTTTTCCTGCTGCTGGCGCTGGCTCCGCTGGTGACGGGAGTCATTCGCGCGCTGAAGGCGCGGCTGCAGACACGGCGCGGTGCGGGCATTTTTCAGCCCTACCGGGATCTGCTGAAGCTCTTTCGCAAGGGCATGGTGATTCCCGAGACGGCGTCATGGATCTTCGCGGCAACGCCCTGGGTGGTTTTCTTCAGCACGATTCTGGCGGGGCTGATGATTCCCATGGTGGCCGCCGATGCGCCGCTCGGTTTGGTAGGCGGGGTACTGGCCGTGATCTACCTGCTGGGGCTGGGCCGCTTCTTTCTGGCGCTGAGCGGACTGGACAGCGGCAGCTCGTTCGGCGGCCTGGGCAGCAGCCGGGAGATGACCATCTCGGCGCTGGCCGAACCGGCCATGATGCTGGCCATCTTCACCGTAGCGATCGGCGCGGGCTCGACCGGACTGACGGAGATTGCGGGCGCGGCCATTGGACAAAACTGGCGCTTTCTTGCTCCCGCGCAGATGTTCGCCTTTGCCGCGCTGACGCTGGTGCTGATTGCGGAGACGGGCCGGATTCCGGTGGACAACCCGGACACTCACCTGGAACTCACGATGATCCACGAGGCGATGATCCTCGAGTATTCCGGCCCCTACCTGGCCCTGCTTGAGTGGGCTGCGTCGATCAAGCAGCTCGTCCTGATGACGCTGCTGATCAACTGCTTCTGGCCGTTTGGCCTGCAGCCGACATGGTTTGGCTTCGGCGCAATGCAGGGAATCGGCTGGCTGCTGGCGAAGCTGCTGCTGTTAAGTTGCGCGATTGTTCTGCTGGAGACCGTGAACGCCAAGATGCGGCTCTTCCGAGTGCCGGAACTGCTGGCGGTGGCCTTCACTTTGGGATCGCTCGCGCTGGTTTCCACGTTCCTCTTTTGACGCTTATGACGCATATTCTCGATTTGCAATTCGGCGAACGAATCGTCACCCTGATGGCGGCGCTGGTGCTGGTGCTGCAGATCGCGATGGTGGCCCAGCGATGGATTGTCGTCCACATCCGCATCTTCGCGGTACAGTCGCTGTTCCTCGCCATGATTGCCGCCACCATCGCCTGGTTCAACCACGCGCCGCACATCTACATCGCCGCCGTGCTCACACTGGCAGTCAAGGTGATTCTGGTGCCCATCCTCTTTGAGCGTCTCGTGACGCGCATGGAGATTCACGAAGAGATTGAGCCGATTGTGAACGTGCCGCTCTCGGTGGTGATCGCGGGCGGGCTGACCCTGGTTGGTTATGTGGTTGCGGAATCGTTTTACCGGCCGGACGAGTCCGGCATAGGCCACAACGCGCTGGCCGTGGCCATCTCGCTTTTTCTGATCGGCTTTTTTACCATGATCAACCGCCGCAAAGCGCTGACCCAGGTGCTGTCGCTGTTGTCTCTGGAAAACGGATTGTTTCTTGCGGCCATTTCGCTCACTTATGGAATGCCGCTGATTGTGGAGCTGGGCATCTTCTTCGATGTGCTGGTAGCCGCGATGGTGCTGGGCATTCTGGTCTACCGCATCCGCGAGACCTTCGAGTCAATGGATGTGAGCCGGTTGCGGAGGCTGCGAGGATAGGATGCTGCTGATTGCTCTACTGCTGATTCCCGTTGCTGCCGCCGCCGCGTCGTTCTTCGCGCGCCGGCGCGCGGCGATGGAAATGGTGAACCTGGCAGGGTTCGGCGCAATCTTTCTGGCCGCCGTCGCACTGGGGGCGCGGGTACTGGCCGCAGGCACGGTCTCGCTGTGGAATGGGTTCTTCTATGCCGACGCGCTGAGCGCGCTGGTGATTCTGCTCACCGCCTCGGTGGCGCTGGTTTGCGCCACCTACTCAATCGGCTACCTGCGCGACGACCAGCAGAGCGGAGCGCTGGGCGAGGACTTGAGCGGTAGGGAGCAGAGAGCGCAGCTTCGCATGTACTACACGCTGACGCCGCTGTTTGTCTTCTCCATGCTGTTCATGGCGGTGGCCAACAATCTGGGAGTGATGTGGGCGGCGATGGAAATGACCACGCTGGCTTCGATCTTTCTGGTCACATTCTATGGGAAGGTCACCTCGCTGGAGGCTGCGTGGAAGTACGCCATCATCGGCGGCGTGGGCTTGTCGATGGCGCTGTTCGGCACGCTGGTGGCCTACTATGCGGGGCACAGCCTGACCGGCTCCGCGGCGCTGAGCGGGTTGAACTGGTCGGTGCTGGCGCAGCACGCCGCGCAACTGGACAAGACGTCGATGCGGCTGGCATTCGTGCTGATTCTCATGGGCTATGGAACCAAGGCGGGGCTCGCGCCGATGCACACCTGGAAGCCGGATGCCTATAGCGAGGCTCCGGTGCCCTCGGCCGCGATTCTTTCTTCTGCGATGCTGAACTGCGCCCTCTACGGCCTTATCCGTTTCTACATTCTGACGAGCCGATGCCTGGGCGCGGAGTACCCCGGCCGCTTGCTGCTGCTGTTCGGATTGCTCTCCATGGGCGTCTCGGTTCCGTTCGTGCTGGTGCAGAAAAACTATCGCCGCCTGCTGGCCTACCACACCATCGATCATTCCGGCATCATGGCGACGGCGCTGGGACTGGGAGGCGCGCTGGGCAGCCTGGGCCTCATGCTGCACATGACCTTTCACACCATCGCGAAGTCGCTGCTGTTCCTGTGCGCGGGCAACGTGTACCAGCACTTCCGGACCGACCTGTTCTCCAAAATCAAAGGCGGCGTGATGCGGGCCATGCCGCTGACCGGCGTGGTGTTTCTCATGGCCATGCTGGCGATTATCGGCATGCCGCCGTTCAGCCTGTTTCAAAGCGAATTCCTGATTGTGCGCGCGGCATTCGATGGCGGGCATTTTCTTACGGGCGTCCTTTTCGTGGTCTTCGGGACGGGCGTATTTGCCGGCGCGCTGCTGCACGTGGGCGGCATGATCCTCGGCCCGCGCGGCGATGCGCCGGTGGCGGCGCCCCGTCCCTGGCGCAATGGTTCGTTGATTGCCCTGGCCTCGGCGCTGGTGGTCATCGGATTCTGGGTGCCGGCTCCGCTGTTTGAATTGATTCGCGGCGCGGCGCGGGTGGTGAGCGGACAATGACGACTCTTCTGGAAGAACTTCGCGCGCGTTTCCCTGAGCAGATCCGCTCCGTGGAAGAACTTGTCTCCGGCCAGACCGTCCTTCTGTTGAACGGCCCCGACGCCACCGGGATTGCCCGCCACCTGCTCACCGCGCACCAGGCGAGACTGGTGACGGTCTTCGCCGAGGACCGGGTGAGCGCAGAAGGAGTCTTCTACAACTACTATCTCTTTGACCGGCCGGGCGACCCGGCCTGGCTGATGCTGAAGGCGCCCATTTCAGCGGAGCATCCGACATTTCCTTCGCTGGCCGCGGAGTTGCCGGCCATCAACTGGCAGGAGCGCGAGATTCAAGATTGGTTCGGCTTGGAAGCCGCAGGGCATCCGAATCCACGACGCGTGGCGCTCCATGATAACTGGCCTGACGTGCATCCGCTGCGCAAGGATTTTCCTCTCGACACCGTGCTGCCGCCGTTCGAGGGAGAGCGGCACGTCTACCGGCCCGCGCACGGGGAGGGCGTCTTCCAGATTCCGGTGGGCCCGGTTCATGCCGGCATCATCGAGCCCGGCCACTTCAACTTCTCCGTCGCCGGAGAGCCCATCCTGTACCTGCAACTGCGCATGTTCTACACGCACAAGGGAACCGAAAAGCTGTTTGAGAATCTTCCCATCCATCGCGCGGTGTTTTTGGCCGAGAGCATCTCCGGCGATTCGGCGTTTTCCCACGGCACGGCATTCTGCGAGGCGGTGGAGCTGGCTGCGGGAATCGAAGTTCCAGAGCGGGCGCAATTCATGCGCGCCATTCTGCTCGAACTGGAACGAATTGCGAATCACGCCGCCGATGTTGGGGCTATCGCCAACGACGTGGGATTTGTGATTGCCAACGCCCATGCCGGACGCATACGCGAGATGGTCGTCGGTCTGAACGAGATGCTCACCGGTAGCCGCGTGCTGCGCGGGATGGTGGCCATCGGCGGCGTGCGCAGGGATTGGCAGCGGGCTCAGGTGGAGGCCATCGAAAGCACGCTCGCAGTCGTGGAGCGCGAGTTCCGCGATCTGACGGCGATCATCCAGTCGTCCAACTCCACGCGCGACCGCCTGGAGCGCACCGGAATCCTGCGCCCGGAGAAGGCTTCGGTGCTGGGAATCGTCGGCGTGGCGGGACGCGCCTCCGGCGTCGATCTTGATCTGCGGCGCGATCATCCCTATGAAGCGTACCGTCACCTGTCCTTCAGCGTGCCCGTCTACCAGGCGGGAGATGTGCGGCACCGCTTGCAGGTTCGCATCGATGAAGTGAGCGAGTCGATCCAGATGATCCGCGCGGTGGTTAGCCGTTTGCCTGACGGCCCGCACCGCGCCCCGGCTCAGCCCATTCCGCCGAACCGGTGCGCGCTGAGCGCGGTGGAAGGCTGGCGCGGCGAGATCATTCACTGGGTCCGCACCGGCGAGGGCAATTGCCTGCAACGCTGCAAGGTGAAAGATCCGTCCATCAACAACTGGCCGGCCATCGTGGAAGCGGTGGAAGGCAATATCGTGGCGGATTTTCCAGTGATCAACAAGAGCTTCAACTTGTCCTATTCGGGGACGGATCGGTAGCGCGATGTTCAAAATCCTGCAAAATTCGTTCAGAGTTGGCAGCGCGACCGCCGATTATCCGCGCATTGCGCCGCGCCTGGCCGAACAGTTTCGCGGATGCCCGGAGTTCGACTTCAATTCTTGGACCGACGCGCGCCCCGCGGCAGAAGCGTGCCCCACTGGGGCCATCGTCCTCAGCGACAGCGACGGCGCGCGGCAGGTCACCGTGGATTACGGCCGCTGCATCTTTTGCGGCGAGTGCGAAGCTGCCTCCGCCGATGGAGCGGTGCGGATGAGCCGTAACTTCGAGCTTGCGGCCACGGAACGCCGCGACCTGGTTCTTACTGCTGAATACACACTGCGTCCTGATGGCAGCCACGCTGCGCTGCGCTCGGCCACCAGCGGCCCGAGCGCCGAGGAGCCGGGCAAGCGCATCGCCGCGGCGATCAGGAATCTGCTTGGTCGCTCGCTATCGATTCGGCAGGTGGATGCGGGCTCGTGCAACGGATGCGAGCAGGAGATTGTCGCGCTGAACAATCCGGTTCACGATATCGAGCGCTTCGGCATTCATTTTGTGGCTTCGCCGCGCCACGCCGATATGCTGCTGGTCACCGGCCCCGTGACGCGCAACATGGAACTGGCGCTGCGCAAGACCTGGGCCGCGACACCGGAGCCGAAGATCGTGGCTGCCGTGGGCGCATGCGGCATCAGCGGAGGCATCTTCGGCGCGAACTACGCCTCGCTGGGCGGAGTGGATGCGGTGATTCCCGTTGACGTTTACATTCCCGGCTGCCCGCCCCGGCCGGAAGCGCTGCTGCACGGAATTCTGCTGGCGTTGGCCAGGTGCGGAAGAGCGCTGAGCGGGCTCCGCTCCGTGCGGACAAGCCTGCATGGGAGAATGATGCCGATGCGGAAGAACAGCAATAGACAATAAAAAGCTTTAGCTATAGGTATCCCACCTTAGCGGCAAAAACAACTACACCGCGAAGGTGGGGCACCCGGTTCTCTAAACTGGCAAATGGTGTCAGCCCGCTTTTTCCAGCAGGCACAACGACAGATCGCGGCGCTCGACCATATCGCTGGTGATTTCGAGGTCGCGGACGCGCTTGTTGTTGGGCAGGTGGTACATCAGGTCGAGCATCAGCTCTTCCAGAATCATGCGCAGGCCGCGCGCGCCAATCTTGCGGGCCAAAGCCTCGCGGGCGATTGCGGCGGCGGCCTCCTGGGTAAAGTGCAGGCGAACGTTCTCGAACTCAAACAGCCTCTGATACTGCTTGAGGATGGCATTGCGCGGCTTGGTGAGAATCTCGATCAGCGCCGGCTCGTCCAGCTCGTCGAGGATGCCCACAACCGGCAGGCGACCGACAAACTCGGGGATGAGGCCGTACTTGATAAGATCCTGCGGCTCGGTGCGGCGCAGCAGTTCGGTGTCGCGATGGGAACGGGTGGTTGCGGCATCAGCCTCGGCGTCGATGGACTTGAAGCCCAGCGCCTTCTGGCCCACGCGGCGGCCCACCACGCGCTCCAGGCCCACAAACGCCCCTCCGCAGATAAACAGGATGTTGGTGGTGTCGACGGCGGTGAACTCCTGGTGCGGGTGCTTGCGTCCGCCCTGCGGCGGCACGTTGGCCACGGTGCCTTCGAGAATCTTGAGTAGGGCCTGCTGCACGCCCTCGCCGCTGACGTCGCGGGTGATGGAGGGGTTCTCGTCCTTGCGGCCGATCTTGTCGATCTCGTCGATGTAGATGATGCCCTGCTGGGCGCGGGTCACGTCGCCGTCAGCGGCCTGCAGCAGCTTGAGGATGATGTTCTCCACATCCTCGCCCACGTAGCCGGCCTCGGTGAGGGTGGTGGCGTCCACGATGGCGAAGGGCACGTCGAGCATCTTGGCCAGGGTGTGGGCCAGCAGCGTTTTTCCCGATCCGGTGGGGCCGATGAGCAGGATGTTGCTCTTGGTCAGCTCGACTTCGTTATTCCTCATGCGGTTCATCTGGATGCGCTTGTAGTGGTTGTAGACCGCTACGGCGAGCTTCTTCTTGGTCTGGTCCTGGCCGATCACGTAGTCGTCGAGAAAGCTTTTGACCTCCTGCGGCTTGGGCAGGTGGCCGGCGGCGTTGGCGGGATGGGCGGCATCGGCGCCGCGGTCGTCCTCGAGAATCGAGTTGCAAACGGCCACGCACTCATCGCAGATGTAGGCGCGAGGGTAGTCGCTGGGCGACGAGATCAGCTTGGCCACGGCGTCCTGCAACTTGTGACAGAACGAGCAGCGCAGTGCTTCTTCGGGTCCCGTGCGCATTTTCATGTTCCAGCTCCCTTTGGAGGACGTTAACGAGTTAGCAAGTCAGCGAGTTATGTTCTCGGCCGGTCGATGATTTCGTCGACGATGCCGTATTCCTTGGCCTGTTGCGAGTTCATGATGAAGTCCCGCTCGACGTCGCGCTCGATGCGGTCCAGAGGCTGTCCGGTGTGCCTGGCAATGAGGTTGTTGGTGATCTCGCGAATGCGAAGAATCTCGCGCGCGTGGATGTCGATGTCGGTGGCCTGGCCGCTGAGGCCGCCCATCGACGGCTGATGGATGAGAATTCTCGAGTTGGGCAGGGCAAAGCGCTTGCCCTTGGCGCCGGCCAGCAGCAGAAACGCGCCCATGCTGGCCGCCTGGCCGATGCAGATGGTCTCCACCTTGTTCTTGATGAACTGCATGGTGTCGTAAATGGCCAGGCCCGCAGTGATGGAGCCACCGGGGGAGTTGATGTACAGATGCACGTCCTTGTCCGGGTCTTCGCCGGAGAGAAAGAGCAACTGCGCCACGACGAGATTGGCGATATCGTCGCTGATCGGCGTGCCCAGAAAGATGATATTGTCGCGCAGCAGACGTGAGTATATGTCGTAGGCGCGCTCGCCCCGGCTCGTCTGCTCAACCACCATGGGAACCAATGCCATTTGTTCTTCTTCCCGCTCTTCCGTTGGGGAGTTTAGCTCCCCGGTAATTGTTTGCCGCCTTATGCCGGCAGCCGTTCGTACAACAGGCTCGCGGTTTTTTCGCGCCGCAATTGCTCGCGGATTCTGTCCAGTCCGCCGTCCGACTTCAAACGCGTCCGCAACGCATCCACCGGCTCGCGGGACTGCAGAGCCGCCAGTTGCAGTTCGCGGTCCAGTTCCTCGTCGCTGATGCTGATGTTTTCCTCACCTGCAATGCGGTCGAGCAGGATGTTGGTTTTCACCTCTGTCACGGCGCCGTCGCGCTGGGCGGCGCGCAGGCGGCCAAAGTCCAGCTTGCGCATTTGATCCGTATTCATGCCCTGAGCCGCCAGGGCGCGCAGGCCGCGCTCCAGTCGTGTGTCAATCTGCTGTTGCACCAGCGACTCGGGAACCGCAAACGCGTAGCGCTCCGTGAGCGCGGCGAAGAGCCGGTCCCTGGTCTCGCCTTCCACGCTGCGCCGCTTGCGGCTGGTCAGCAGCTCGCGGACGCGGCTTTCCAGCTCGGCCAGGTTCTCGTAGTGGCCCAGTTCCCTGGCAAAATCGTCGGTCAGCTCCGGCATGGTCCGCTTCTTGATGGCCTTGACCTCGACGTTGTAGGCCACGGTCTTGCCGGCCAGCTTGGGTTCGGCATAATCGGCGGGATAGATGACCTCGGCCTTCAACTCCTGGCCGGGTTTGGCGCCTTGCAGGGCTTCAGTGAAAGCTGCCACGGTGTCTTTGCCGCCCACTTCGACCAGGGTATCTTCACCGGCTACCGGGGCAGCCCCGGCGTCGCCTTCGAGCTGTCCCTTATAAGAGATCTGCGCCCAGTCGCCGTTGACCAGGGCGCGGTCTTCTTCGACCGGCTCGATGGTCGAGTGCGACTCCCGCAGACGCTCCAGTTCGCGCCGGTATTCCTCTTCGGTGACTTCCACCGGCGGCTTCTCCACAGTGACCTTTTGATAGCCCTCGATGGAGAACTCCGGGACAAACTCGAAGACCGCCTTCACATGCAGCGGCTGGCCGTCCTCGATGGTCAGCTCAGTCACGCGCGGCTCGCCGACGGGCTTGAGGCCCAGATCAAAGACTTCCTTGTTGAACCGCTCGGGGAGCAGGCCGTCGATTACTTCTTTGCGGATTCCGTCGGCAAAGCGGCGCCGAATGACCGTCTCCGGCACCTTGCCGGCGCGGAAGCCGGGGATTTTGGCGTATTTCCGATAGTTTCCGGTCACCGTCCGATAGGCCCTGGAGACCTCTTCGGCGGGGATGTCCAGCACCAGCTCGCGGGTGCAGTCGGGATTCAGAACAGGCCCTTGCTGGTGATCGTGCCCTTCGTGATCGTGGCCCACTGGCGCCTCGGCCGCTTCGGGTTGCGGGTTGTCTTCGATTGTGCCGGTAGGACTCAAAATTTTGCCTTCCACGCGCCGCGCGCGCCGAACAAACTGCCAGATTGAGGTGCAAACTTCCTGTTTAGGGCCGCAAACCAGCGTCCTGCGACAGCAAACCGCCAACTCTTGCGGCAAACTGCTGCCACTGGCTCCCGCTCGGGACAAAACCATCCCCACGCGGCCAGGGAAACACCTCCACTCATGGTAAGGGGGTTTGCTGGAAGGGTCAAACCTGCAGGGCTGGTTTCGTCGCCGGGGGCACCGGGAAAGGCACTACTCCACCCCACGGACGAAGACCTGTCCGTGGGGACCCCGGTACTCCACCCCACGGACGAAGACCTGTCCCTTCACCCCAACGAGCAAAGATCGCTCGTCGGGGACCCCGAATCCGTGGGGACCCCGGTACTCCACCCCACGGACGAAGACCTGTCCCTTCACCCCAGCGAGCAAAGATCGCTCGTCGGGGACCCCGAATCCGTGGGGACCCCGGTACTCCACCCCACGGACGAAGACCTGTCCCTTCACCCCAGCGAGCAAAGATCGCTCGTCGGGGGCCCCGAATCCGTGGGAACCCCGGTGGCCAAATTATTGCTCAGTAAGCTGTGGTTTACGCACGTAGGGAAGAAAGCGGGGATGGGCCGCGCCGCATCGGGCGTAGTGGGCGCGGGCCTCGTCCAGGCTGAGGGCTCCGTTCACCGTCAGCCGGACATCAGAGGCGTCCTTGTCCTCCTGGCCGTCGTCCTCCCACCAGCAAACCGGGCACAAGCCCAGCGCTTCGGGCGCCTCCAGCGTCTTATATCCGCAACATGGGCAGCGAAAACGAGTCTCCACAGTTTCCCTCAAGATGAATGGACGGCAATCGGGGTTGCGGGTTTACACGAGGGCAGATTCCGGTAGTCAGCAGATTTGAATATGGAATAACCTCTGGAAATTTCACAGATGCTCCAGGTTCCGTTTCCGGGACCTGGGACTTCCTCGGCGCGAATACCAAAGATTGACAAAGCCTGTTATCAGGTCCAGCATCGAAGACAGGAGAGCTTTCCCATGAATGTTTCGCTGACCCCCGAACTGGACAAATTCGTCGCCGGCAAGGTCGAATCCGGCCGCTACAACTCGGCCAGTGAGGTCGTTCGCGAGGCTTTGCGCTTGCTGGAAGACAATGACCGGGCACGCGGCGCGCAGCTTGCCGCCTTCAACAAGGAGCTTGGGGCCAGGCTGGCTTCGTTGGACCGCGGCGAGCGCGTTGAGCCGAAGGCGGCGCGAACGCGGCTCGAACAAAAGTCCCTCGAACGGAGAAGGCTCAGCGCATGAAAGAGTACGTTCTCGGCGCAGGAGCCGAGCAGGACCTGGACGAGATCTGGGAGTACATCGCACAGGATAATATCGACGCCGCCGACCGATGGATCGGGAAGCTATTTGACGCATTCGATGCCTTGGCACGCAGCCCAGGAATGGGGCATAAGAGGGAAGACCTTACCGCGTACCCGATCCTGTTTTGGCCGGTGGGCGCATGCCTGATTCTCTACCGCGTTCAAAATGAGTTCATCGAGATTGCGGCCGTAACCCAGGGCGCGCGGGACATCCCCTCGTTCCTGCATCAACGCTCCCAGCGATAACCGGGTGCTTCAGGTTCCAATGAGACCTGGGATTGCTTCGCCACAAGCCCTACCGCTTCTCCCCGGTGCGCCGGGTCGCCTCCACTGGCTTGTTGTAGCGGCCGCGGAAGGCGTTCCAACGAACGATGGTGATCTCCTGGAGCATCTTGAGGCCGTCTTTCAGATAGCTCATGCGGGTGCGCTCGTCGTGGGCCCAGCTTACCGGAACCTCGATAATCCAGTAACCGCGCTTGAGGGCGATGAAGAGAATCTCCGGGTCGAAGCCCCAGCGCTCAATGGTCTGGAGTTGGAAGACGGTCTGGGCAGCCTGGCGGGTGAAGGCTTTGAGGCCGCACTGGGTGTCGGCGAAGGGCAGGCGCATGATGGCTCGGGTGACGGCGTTGAAGCAGCGGCCGAAGAACTGGCGGTAGAGGGGCTGGCGCTGGGTCTGGCGGTTGGCCTCCAGCCAGCGAGAGCCGATGGCGATATCAGCGCCACTCTTGATGGCGGCAAAAAGGCGTTCAGCCTCCTCGATGGGCGCCGAGAGGTCGGCGTCGGTGAAAAGCACCACTCCGCCCCGCGCCTGGAGCATCCCGGAGCGCACGCTGTAACCTTTGCCGCGGTTACCGGGGTTCTCGACAAGCCGGACCTCGGGCGCGGTTTGGGCAAAGGCGCGCACTACCTCGGCGGTCGCGTCGGTTGAGCCGTCGTTGACCACCAGGACCTCGGCATCCCAGCCGCGCGCGCGAATGCAGCCCACCACCGAGGCAAGCGTCGCCGGAATGCGGCCGCTTTCGTTGTAGGCCGGAATCACGATGCTGTACATTGGCGCGGCGCTGTTGCTGGAATCGTCTGTCACGTCTCCGCTCCTTCCCCAGGTTTCCGCTCCGGGCAGGGAGGGAAACCTCAGGGATTGTCACTGGTCATCATAAACGCCGCCGGACAAAGCTGGCCGTTGCCGCCGCCTGGGCAGTGTAAACAGACCCTGATTCCGCCAAGCCGTTGAGAGGAAAAGGCTCAAATTCACAGGGGGGCCTTGTTTTTCGCGCCAGGATGGGTAGAATCCGGTTATGCTGTGAGCGGAGGCCCAGAGGATATGACAAAGGCAGACCTGGTGGAAAAGGTGACCGCAGTGGGCGACCTGACGCGCCGCGACGGCGAGGTCATTGTCGAAACCATCTTCGATGCGGTGATCGGAGCTCTCAAGGGCGGAGACAAGATTGAGATTCGCGGTTTCGGATCTTTCCGCATACGCCAGCGGAATTCCCGCATCGGACGCAACCCCAAGACCGGGGAGCGCGTCGAGGTTCCGGCCAAGAAGGTGCCCTACTTCAAGCCGTCCAAAGAGCTGCGCGACCTGGTCAACCCTCAGGAAGCCGCCAAAGCCTCCTGAGCGCGGCTGACTTCTGAGACAAGCGTGCCTTGCGGCTCAAGGAACTGAGCGCGGTACGAGATTTGAGGTTTCCCACCCTTGCGGCAAAAGCACCGCAAAGATGGGGCACCCGGCTGCTGGGGATCCCGCCTTTCCGGGCGCAATCGCTACACGCCGCCCTGCTTCAGTGGCATGAGGCAAGGGCGGCATTTTCGTCTTCGCGCGACGCCGTCTCCCGCTGATGGAGCCAATCCAGAAAGTAGATTCCCGCCAATAGCGGGAGCAGCCAGATCACGCGGCATCCATAGCGGTCATCCACCACCGACAGGACTCCGGTGACCAGGGCGTTGGCGACGACCATGCTGAAAACTACCAGGCTGAGGCCGGCAAGCCGGGGGGAGTGGCGGCGCCAGAGGAAGGGAATCAGAGCGGCAATCGCGGCCAGCGAGGCGACGATGGTCCACCACTGAATGTCGGTGAGCAGATCGAGAGGAAGAGCATCGTGGGCCTGCCGGCTTCTGAGATAGCTCGACCGCGCACTGGGCAGCACTTCATCGAATTGCTCCAGCATCCACTCGTTCGAGTTGAAGCCATACAAGCCGAAGTTCAGGAGCTGGTCGCGGAAGTTGGCGGCCGAGCGGGAAAGCTGCTGGCGGGGATAGGCGCGGACCGTGGCCAGAACCAGAGGCATCTCCTCGTGGTCGATCTGATCTCTTTCATCGTCGGTTCCGCTCTGGTAGGCCCCATTCGCATCCCATAGAAGCGTGTCCGGATCGTCGGAGAGCTGGCTGAGATGGTTGCAGATTGCCCATTGCAACTGGGGACAGTGCTTCTCCAGGTACCAGCGTCCGGGGCCGTCGGCGATGATGCGGGCCATCAGATAAGGCGGCCGCTGGCCGTTCAGCGAGGGCTTGCCGTAGAGATAGCCGTGCAGCGCCATCTGAGAGACGGCCGCAACGGCAAGGATGGCCGCCACTTCGCCCAGGCTCCGCAGGCGGCGCCGGAAAGTCCTTGGCTCAAAGGCGACAAACAGGACCAACAGCAGCCACAGTCCGGCGGCCAGCAACAAGTGCGAGGCATGGGCGGTGATGCCCCACCAGGCGATGAGATAGAGGGCCAGCCGCTCGGTGCGCGAGAGCGTCTCCCGCGCGAAGGCCAGCAGATAGATGGAGAGATAGACGAGCGGACCCAGAATGTCGGGCATGATGAAGGCGGCATACCAGCTTGCGCTGGTCAGCAGGCTGAGGGCGAGAACCAGGATGAGGTAGCGGCGGATGGTGTGCCGCGGCGCAATGGAGCGCACCACCAGCCAGACGACAAAGGCAACCAGCAGGCATTGCAGGGCGACTACGGGCCAGGGCGAGATGTTCCAGTGCCAGGGCAGAATGACGAGACTGTAAAAGAAGGAGCGCACTCCGTAGTAATCCGCGAACTGATGCAGGAAGAGCGCGCGGGCGACGGTGCGGCCATCGCCGAGATAGGTCATGGAATCCGGGTAAAGCAGCGGAAAGCCGTTAAAGAAGGCCGGCCAGGCCAGGAAGAGCGCACCCAGCAACACCGCTCCGCCGCGCAAGGCGAATGACCAGCCTGTGCCTTTCTGCGCGAGTTCTTGCCCCTCAGCCCTGGCAACTTTCATGGCAGTTCGCCCTTCCCGCTGTGTGTTGAGAATGCTCCATCGTATCACCCGGAAGGCTCCAATCCTTCACCGCCGGGCCGCATCGGGCCGGATGCCGATCACGCTCATCATGCGGCCGGCGCGGCCCTGCGATGCGCGGTGGGAGAAGAAGAGTTCCGGATGGCAGCTTGTGCAGCCGCCTACTAAATGAATGGCCCGGGGCTTGAGGCCGGCAGAGAGCAATTGGCGGCGGTTGGCTTCGACCAGATTCAGGTGCAGGCTGGGGCCGATCTCCGAGTGGCCCGGCGCGCGCTGCATCATGAACAGCATTGGGTACTTTGTCCGCACCGGGTCGGAGTCGTAGACCTCGCGGAAGAGCTCGCGGGCGTAGGCAAATTGGGACTCAAAGCTGGAGAGCACCTCTTCGCCCACGGCGTAGCAGCAGGGGCCGATGCCGGGACCGATGGCGGCCATCAGATCCTCAGGCCGGGAGCCGAATTGGAGCCTCATGCGGCCGATGCCGGACTCGACGATGCGTTGCACCGTTCCCCGCCATCCGGCGTGGAAGGCGGCTACCGCGCGGCGCTTGCGGTCAGCCACCAGAATCGGGATGCAGTCGGCGGTGCGGACGCCGATCAGCAGGTCGGGCTTATCGGTCATCAGTCCGTCCGCCTTCCACCCCAGCGACGAAGACCTGTCCCCCCACCCCAGCGAACAAAAATCGCTCACTGGGGACCCCGTGTCGCCGGGGACCCCGGCTTTTGAGGGCTGCTTGCGGCTGGCGTCCACAGCGCGCGCCAGGAGCACCAGGTTGGAATGTATCTGTTTGAGGTCCACCAGCGGCGTGTTTGCGTCTCCGCTGACGGCCTCGGCCAGCAGACGGCGATTCCGGGCCACCGCTTCCCGGTCGTCCTCTTCCGTATAGCCAAGATTCAACTCGCCTTGGGCATCCTCGGCGCAGAAGGCCCGGCTGAGTCCGCCGCGGCGCGTGCTGAAGCCGTGCCAAAGCCAGCTCGTCTTTTCCCAGGCGGGAACAGCCAGCCACTGGACGCCATTTGCGGCAACGCGGGGAACCGGCGCGGCCGGGGTGAGCTCCTGCTGGGTGAATCGCTCGAAACGCATCCGGCCTGTTACGCAGGATTTGCCGCGCAGATTGCGCTGCAGGCCGGCCCGCTCAAATAGCGTGTCAATTGCCTTGATTTCCTTCTCGGGGTAAGTCTTTGGAGCTGAGGATGAGCGCATCTGGCTTTGATTTTATCGGACGGCAGACAAGTGAATGGGCCTGCCTTCCGGCAGGCCCGCTTGAGAGGCAGTTTAGGAAGGGTGTCCAGTGGGATATAGGGGAAGAGGTTCATACCGAACCTTCAAGAAGGAGGGGAATACCATTCTTGGTAGGGTTTTGTTTCGAGGTAGCCTCTGCTTGTTATCCATATAGATGCAGGAAGACGGAAAAGGTTGCTTTTAGTCAGGTGCGGAAATGTTGTTTATTTTTCAAGCCGGAGGGCGAAACCGGCGGTGGATTTGCCGGGAGCCGGTTGTGCCGTCCGGGGAAACAGTGCTGCCGGTCAAAGGTCATATAGAATATCTCTGCATATGGTTGACGAAGGTACTGGCAAAGTTCCGCAAGCTGCACGTCCTGACGGCTCGAAGCGAGCCGCTCGCCAGCCGTCGATCAAAGACATCGCGCGGCTGGCCCATGTATCGCACCCCACGGTCTCCCGCGCCCTGCAGAACAGCCCGCTGGTAAATCCGCAAACCGCCGAAAAGATCCGCAGGATCGCCGACCAGGCGGGATATCGCGCCAGCGCCGTAGCGCGCGGGCTGGTGACCCGGCGGACGCGGACCATCGGGCTGGTGGTCACGACGGTCACCGATCCATTCACCAGCGAGGTCTTTAGCGGAATTGAGCAGGAGGCCCATAACCGCGGCTATTGCGTGTTTCTGGCCGAATCAAACGCCGATCCTCAGCGCGAGAGAGAAGTGGTGAGGACCTTCGCGGAGCGGCGGGTGGACGGAATCATCGTCACCTCTTCGCGCGTGGGCGCTTTGTACCTTCCGCTGCTGTCGGAGATGATGGTCCCGATCGTGCTGCTGAATGACCAGCATCCGGGAGCGTTTGTCCACTCGGTGATGATCCGCAACCAGGAAGGCAGCCGGGCGGCGGCCAGCCACCTGATCGGATTGGGGCATCGGCGGATTGCTTATATCGGCGACCAGACCGGCTATCAATCGGATGCGGAACGCTCTGCGGGCTACCAGGAGGCTCTGAAGGCGTCCGGGATTGGATTTACGCCGGAGCTGGTGGTCCATGGCGACGGTAAGCCGGAAGGCGGCTTACGTGCTATGGATCAGTTGCTGGCGCTGGCGGATCCGCCGACCGCGGTCTGCTGTTACAACGATATGTCGGCCCTGGGAGCCATGCGCGCGATTCGGCTGCATGGGCTGCGCGTGCCGGAAGATATCTCCGTGGTGGGCTTTGACGATCTTTTCTTCTCCTCCTACACCCAGCCGCCGCTGACCACAGTTCGCCAGCCGACGCGTCGCATGGGGCAACTGGCGATGGAGAGCCTCTTCAAGCTGATGTCGGGGGATGAATCGGAGATCAGGATCAAGGTGGATGCCGAGCTGATTGTGCGGGAGTCAACGGCGCAGGCGAAGAGGGGATGAGCGGGGTTCCCACCCTTTCCGCAGAAATAAGCGGAAAGGATGGGGCACGGAGAATGTTCTTGTAAGAATGCTTCTACGAGAAGCGGGTTCGCCGCCAGAGCAGAGTTCCGCAGAGGCCCAATGGCAGGATGGTGCCAATTACCAGGACGATCATCCATGGCATGTTGAGGGAGAGATGCTGGCTGACTGTGCCGATGCCCAGCCAGACGAAGATTCCCACCGCGACAAACATGATCACGGCTTCCCACCAGCGCCGCACAGGCGGATGCTCGGCCAGCGGGTCATCGCCGGCGACGACGGCTGCCACAGCTTCCGCGTCCAGGCCATAGCGGTCGCACTCCCGCTCCCGGGCCTGCTTCCAGTTCACCAGTTCCGAGGCGCCGGGGTCGGCCATGCTGATGGAGACAGCGCCTAAGATCATCACCAGCGACCCGGCGAGGATCAGCGCTTTTCCAGAAGGAGTCAGTCCGGAAAATTCGGCGAAGACCAGCGCGCCCCACGCCAATCCCCAAAGCTGATTGGTGTTGGAAAGAGGAATGCCGCGCCCGATGCCGATATACTTGGCGGCAAAGTTCTGGAAGAGGTCGCCGATGACCCAGCAGAAGCCGCCCAGAAAGGGCCAGAAGAGCATGGGCCGCGCGCGGTGCAACTCGCTGGCCACCTGGCTGAAGCCCCCCATATAAATCGCGCTCAGGGCGAGCACGGTGCCTAACTCGCCGAAGGTGAAGATGGTGACAAACGAGAGCGGGTTCATGCCGCTGATGTAGGCCTTGCGATAGGGAATATACATGGTTCCCAGCAGGACGCCGGCGCCCAGCGCGGCGATGATTCCTATGACGGCCTTGCCCGGTGTCTCGGACTGGCTCGCCGTGGCGTAGGCCAAAACCGCCGCGCCTCCGACGATGGCGAATGCGCCTCCCAGTACTTTCGACCATCCTTTGACGCCCGAACCGCGCAGCTCTTTGAAGAGCAGCCAGCCCCAGAAGAGGCCAACGAGGCTGTTGGTGTTCCACAGCGGAAAGGCGATGGCCAGGCCCACGTTGCGCACCGCGAAGATAGTCAGCGTGTTGGCCACGGCCCACAACATTCCGGCCAGCAGCGCCCACACTATAAGGTGGGGTTTGTCGCGCAGGTCAGAAAAAATAAAGCCCGTGCCCTTGAGCAGCGTGGGAACAGTCCAGCGGGCAACGAACGCGCCCATCACCATGCCCATGGAGATGAGGAAGGGCGAGAATCCCGCGTTCACCAGCTTGGTGGGCGCTTCGGCAGTGCCCAGCCACACGGCCGCAGTCAGTCCGCAAAAAACGCCGAGCTTGTGCAGGGAGAGAGTCGATCGCCCTCGCGCGGCGGACAGATTTTCGCTCAAGAAATCACCTCAGGCTCATCAGAAGGATTATTCCCAGAATCAAAACACCGACCGGAACCCAGAGGTGCATGTCGGTAAGAATGGAAACCAGCTTCGATCGCTTCATCCGCCCACCTCTTCCAGGCGCACGGGCCGGTGCTCGTCGTAGGACTTACGCGCGGCCAGCGCCATCGCCACGGGAATCCGCCCATCGATGCCGGTCACCGCAGTCGTCCGCTTCTCGCGGATAGCGTTCACGAAAGATTTGAGTTCGGCAGCGAAGCTCTCCGTGTAGCGCTCCATGAAGAAATTGAGCGGCAGGTCCTGGTGCACGGATTTTCCGTCGCTGACGACGGCCTGGTTGGGATAGCAGTTTTCCGTCGCGATCTTTCCCTCGCTGCCCAGAATCTCCACGCGCTGGTCATAACCGTAAACTGCCTTGCGGCTGTTGTCGATGGTCCCGATGACGCCGTTGCGGAAGCGCAGCACGATCAGCGCGGTGTCCAGATCGCCGGCCTTGCCGATCTCCGGGTCAACCCTTACGCCGGCCGCAGTGTAGATCTCTTCCACCTCGTCGCCAATGAGGAAGCGAGCCATGTCGAAGTCGTGAATGGTCATGTCCATGAAGATGCCGCCGGAGACCTTGACATACGAGATAGGCGGCGGCGCGGGGTCGCGGCTGATGATGTGCATCAGGCTGGGCGTGCCGATTTCGCCGCTGGCCACGGCATGGCGCACGCGAGCGAAGTTCGAGTCGAAGCGCCGGTTGAAGCCGATCTGCAATTGCACGCCGGCAGTCTTCACCGCGGCCAGGGCGCGATCAATCTGCTCCAGGCTGTATGCGATAGGCTTCTCGCAGAAGATGTGCTTGCCGGCCTGGGCGGCCTGCGCGATCAGCTCGGCGTGGGTGTTGGTGGAGGAGCAGATGAGCACCGCCTCGATCTGAGGGTCGGCGAGAATCTCGGCGCTCGATGCGGCCACCCTGGGAATGTTGCAGCGGGCGGCCAGCGCTTGCGCGGCCTCGGCGTTAATGTCGGTGATGGCGACGATCTTCGCCTCCGGCAAGCGGAAGGCCAGCGTCTCAGCATGAACGCGCCCGATGCGGCCGGCGCCGATGATTCCGATGTGCAGCTTTTGCGTGCTCAATGTGTCCCCTTGTACCTTTCTGTAACGGTATAAATGTCGAGAAGCAAGCTACAGCATACGCTTTCCTCCGCGTCCCAGGCCCCATCGATTCCCTGCTTCAAAACGAAGAAGTCGATAGGGTCAAAAGATCTGCTCAGGCAAAATACTTTTCCACGGAGCGCAGATATTCGCGGCTGCGCAGCGCGCTCTCTTTGGGCGTGCCCATGCCGGGCAGGATGTCCTGCTCCACCAGCATATAGCCCTTGTAATCCCGCGCGCTGAGCCAGCGCAGCATGGCCGGAAAGTCCACGCAGCCCTTGCCCAGTTCGGGGTAAAGGCCATTGCGCATGGCGGTGAAGTAATCCCACCCCTCGTCCCGGCTGCGCCTGGCGACCGCCGGCTCGAGGTCCTTCAGGTGGATGTACCATACCCGGTCTCCAAAGCGATCCAGAGCCGCTGTCACGTCGCAATCCTCGCGTCCGGTTCCGTGATAATAGTGGCCCACATCGAAGACCAGTCCGATGTAGCGCGGGTCGGTCAACCCCAGGAATTTGTCAATCTCCTCCGGCGTCTCCACGTAGCCCGCGCAGTGGTGGTGCAGAACCGTCAGCAGGCCTGTCTGCTCGAAGACCTCGCGCGCGATCTTGTCAGCGCCGCCGGCAAAGACCTTCCACTCCACAGCGCTCAGCCCCAGCTTCGGCGTAATGCGTCCGGCCATTTTGGTGCGCACGGGGTCTGTGCCGTTGTCGTCGGAGAGCACCAGGTAGGGCGCAGGCGTTGTGGCCACGGCGGCCAGCAGGCGCGCCGTCTTCACCGCTTTGACGATGCCCGCTGCGTGGGCAGCGGGATACTTCATCGCCACCGGCACAAACGCGCCCAGCATGACCAGATTGCGCAGCTTGAGTTCCGCGCGCAGCGCCGTCGCATCCGTGGGCATATAGCCCCAGTCTCCCAACTCCGTTCCGGTATAGCCGGTCTCCACCAGTTCGTCCAGCATTTGGTCAAACGGAATTTGCTGGCTCTTGTCCTGGTGTTCAAGCGTGCCCCAGGAACAAGGAGCATTGCCTACCAATAACTTCTTCATGACGTTTCCTCTTTCCGTTTTCTCATAAAAAATGGCGTTCGCGTTTGCGCGCCTCTTCATAGCGGGCCCTTGCGGCGCGCACACTCTCTAACTCGGAGACTTCGGCCACCGCGACATCCCACCAGGATTCGTAGCCGGGCACGCTGACCGCCGGATCTGTCTCCACCACAATGACCGTGGTGCGATCCAGCGTTTTGGCCTTGCACAAGGCTTCCTTCAATTCGTCCAGCGTGGCGGCCTTCAAGGCATGAGCGCCCAGGCTGCGCGCATTGGCGGCAAAATCCACCGTCAGCGGCTCGCCGTCCAACTGCCCGGAGGCCTTCGAGCGGAAGCGGTAGCGAGTGCCGAATCCGCCCTGGCCCAGCGAGCCGCTCAGCGCGCCGATGCTGCCAAAGCCGTGATTGTCCACCAGCACGATGATGATTTTCACGCCCTCCTGCACGGAGGTGACGATCTCGCTGGGCATCATCTGGTAAGTGCCGTCGCCCAAAAAGACGTAGACTTCGCGGCTGGGGTCGGCCATCTTTGCGCCGATGGCCGCGGGAATCTCGTAGCCCATGCAGGAGTAGCCGTACTCCATGTGATAGCTGTTGGGCGTGCGCGCGCGCCACAGCTTGTGCAGGTCGCCGGGATGGCTGCCCGCCGCCGAGAGCAGCACGTCGCGTGGGCCGGCTGCCTCCCAGATGGCGCCGATAACCTCGCTTTGCGCGGGCTTTCCAGGATTGTTCAGGTGGAAGAGGCGATCCACTTCGGCCTCCCATTGAACTTTGAGGCCGGCAGCCTCGGCGGCATACTCCTTGCCGACGCTGTAGCCGCTGAGCGCGACGGTGAGTTGTTCGAGCGCAACGCGCGCATCGGCCACCACGGGAATCGCCGCGACCTTGCAGGCGTCAAACTCCGCCGTGTTGATATTCACAAACCGGACGTGCGGATTCTGAAAAGCGGTCATCGAGGCGGATGTGAAATCGGAGTAGCGTGTACCGATACCGATGATCAGATCGGCCGCGTGCGCCAAGCGGTTGGCGGCCAGCGTGCCCGTCGCGCCGATGGCTCCCACCAACTGCGGATGGTCCCAGGCCAGCGAGCCTTTGCCCGCCTGCGTCTCAGCCACCGGAATGCCGGTTTGCGCAACAAATTTGTCGAGCGCAGCCCAGGCCTCGCTCATCAACACGCCGCCGCCGGCCACAATCAGAGGATTGCGGCTGGAGCGGATGGCTTCCACAGCGCGATGCAGCGAGAGTTCGTCGGGCTGGGAGCGGCGAATCAGCCACACCCGCTTGCGAAACAGCTCCTCCGGATAGTCCCATGCCTCGGCCTGCACATCCTGCGGCAGCGCCAGCGTCACCGCGCCACAGTCGGAGGGCGAGGTGAGCACGCGCATCGCTTCGGGCAGCGCAGTAATGAGTTGCTCGGGCCGGTAGATGCGATCCCAGTAGCGAGAGACCGGCTTGAAGCAATCGTTGACGCTGATGTCCTGCGTAGACGGCGATTCCAGTTGTTGGAGCACCGGCGCAACGTTGCGGCGGGCGAAGATGTCTCCGGGCAGCAGCAGCACCGGCAGGCGGTTGATGGTGGCCAGCGCGGCTCCTGTGATCATGTTGGTTGCGCCGGGCCCGATGGACGAGGTGCAGGCAAAGGCGCGCAGACGGTTGCCGGCCTTGGCAAACCCCGCCGCCAGATGCACGCCGGACTGCTCGTTGCGCACCAGATAATAGGGAAAATCGGGATTTTGTTGCAGGGCCTGGCCGATGCCAGCCACGTTTCCGTGCCCGAAGATGCCCAGCACACCGGCGAAGAATTTGTGTTCCTGCCCGTCCCGCTCGACATACTGGTTCTTCAAAAAGCCAATCAGGGCCTGAGCCATCGTCATGCGACGCGTTGCCATCGGTCTCCTCAATTCATCGGGGTCGTTATCGTTTCACCATCGGCAGCCGGGGGTCTTTCTCGCGCCACTCGTTTTTCACCCACGCATAGTCGGGGTCGTCGGAGGCGGCCAGGGAGCGCGCCGAGCCCGCCAGCGCGTTCAGGTAATAGACGTTGTAGCCGTGCGCGGCCACCACCGGGTGATAGCCTTCCGGCACCAGAACAAGCTCTCCGTCGCGCACCGTCAATGTCTCGTCGATGCGGCGGTCGGCCGTGTACACCTTCTGAATCGCAAAGCCCTCCGGGCGCTGGATGCGATAGTAGTAAATCTCCTCCAGGTCCACTTCCGCGGGAGGATTATGCACGTCGTGCTTGTGGGGCGGAAAGCTGGACCAGTTGCCCGCCGGCGTAAAGACTTCGACCACAATCAGCCGATGCGCGGGAAAACCGGGAGGAATCATGCCGTGGATCTGGCGCGATGCGTTGCCGCCGCCGCGAATCTCAATCGTCACTTCATCCGGCGACACCAGACGCGCCGGATGCTCCTCTTCGGCGCGACAGTAACAGAAGGCCAGGTCGCAATCGGTCTCGGCGGTAATCGCGAAGCTGGTCTTCAACGGCAGATAGAGAGTGTAGGGAAGGCCATCGAAGACTGTCTTGCGTCCGCCGATTCGCGGCCACTCGCCTCGCGAGCTCTCGACCGAGCAGACGCCGCCCAGCACCACCACGGCCAACTCATTGCTGCCGGTTTCTCCTTCGAAGCTCTGGCCCTGCGCCAGTTTGCGAGTCTCAAAGGAGAGGAACTCATAGCCGAAATTCTCAATTCGGTTCCGGAAGGCATCCGGACGGACCAGCAAGTCACTCATGATCACTCCACAGGATAAATGCACACGTGTTCATCCGACAGCTAATAATCGCTTTTTGCGGGCGTTTCTGTCAACCCAAAATCCCGCCGAAGCGCTTTGACCGTCAGCCACACCGCTGTGATTGGCTCTCTTGACCGAAATTGCCGGGGGTGGTAGTGTTTTTATGCACACGTTTGCATTTTCCGGAGAACCGATGGCCAGGATTGAATCGAAGCCCCTCTTTAAGAGCCCGCTTTTTGAAATGACGCAGACCACGCCCACCTGTCTGTGGAATGATTCGGCTTCTATCGAAGAGCTTACCTATTCGATCGAACACGGGGCAGTGGGAGCCACCTGCAACCCCTCTATCGCCGTTTCCGTGCTCAAAAAGGAGATGCCGCTGTGGAAGCCCCGCATCCAGGCGCTGTTTGCCGGCCACCCCCAGGCCACCGAAGATGAGATCGCCTGGATGATTGTGGAAGAGATATCGGTAAATGGGGCACGGCTGCTCAAGCCGATATTCGATCGCGAGAAGGGGCGCAACGGCCGCTTGTCCATTCAGACGGACCCGAGAACGTATAAGAATTCCGATGCAATTCTGGCGCAGGCAATCCGGTTTAGCCAGCTTGCTCCCAACATGATTGTCAAGATCGCCGCCACTCGCGCCGGAATCGTTGCCATCGAGGAAGCTACTTATCGCGGCATCAGTATCAACGCGACCGTCAGCTTTACGCTTCCGCAGGCCATCGCCGTTGCCGAGGCCGTGGAGCGCGGCCTGAAGCGCAGGGAAGCGGAGGGACTGGAGGTCGCCACCATGGGGCCGGTATGCACCCTGATGGTGGGGCGTCTGGACGATTGGCTCAAGGTAGTCATGGAGAAAAAACAGCTTTCCATCGACCCCGGCTACCTGGAGTGGGCCGGAGTCGCGGTCTTCAAGAAGGCTTACAAACTGTTCCGCGAGCGCGGCTATCGGCTGCGGCTGCTTTCCGCGGCATTTCGCAATCATATGCACTGGAGCGAATTCATCGGCGGGGATGTGGTAATCTCTCCGCCTTGCGCGTGGCAGCGCCGTTACAACGCCAGCGATATTGAAGTGATTCCGAGAATGGATAACCCTGTCGATGCAAAGATCGTGGACACGCTGCTGAAGAAATTTCCCGACTTTGAGCGCGCCTACACGGAGAACGGTTTATCCCACGAGGAGTTTGACTCCTTCGGCTCCACGCGAAGGACTTTGAGGCAATTCATCGCCGCCTGCGCGGAGATAAATGGGATCATTCGTGATGTCGTTCTACCCAATCCCGATACGGAATGATGGTTTCTGTCGGCCGCGGCCCGGAAGTTGTTTCAGGCCGCACAGCTTCTCACCTCCCGGATCAGCGCGCGCAAGCCGCTGCTCCGGAACCACCGAAAGCCGTAGATAAAATGAGACTTGCAATCGATCGCCGGCGAACAATCTGTTTTCGACTGACGGCCGACTCTACGGAATTGACTGAACCTGGCCAGTTTTTCCTTGACACTGGCAGAGCAAAATTGCTAGGTTGCTTACGCGGAAGAGGAGTTCAGAGAAATCCACCGCCAAATGCAAGCCAGCGCCTGTCCGTTGAGCGGAAACGCTCCAGGAGGTCAGTTGGCGTGTATTTGGAGGCGGATTTTTTTTTGCAGCCTTAGCCGCATTTTATCGGAGCTTTATCAGAGCCTTAACCGTAATGGTTAAGAATGCATGAAAGGCAGTTGTGATTCAGAAACTTTGGGAGGCAGTATGATTTCGATGAATCGGTATATGGGACAACGAGCGAGCATCTCCGGGTGGATTCGCCTGGCTATGGCGCTTCTGTTGGTTCTTCCTGCGCTGGGCGCTTATGCCCAGTACGAAAACGGAAGCCTGGTAGGAACCATCCACGACTCCAGCGGGGCTGCAATCCCCAACGTGAACGTCGCGGTCACCAACAATGCGACCGGGATTGCCACCATCGTAACGACGAACGGCACGGGCGACTATGAAGTTCCATCCCTTCGCTTTGGCATCTACACGATCACCGCAAAGGCTGCTGGTTTCGCCGATGCGGTTGCCAAGGAAATCACCATCTCGGTCGGCGGGCGTGTCCGTATCGACCTGACGATGAAGATCGGCGCAGCCCAGACCACGGTCGAAGTCACCGGTGTCGCGCTGCAGCTTGAAACCGACTCCAGCCAGCGCGGCCAGACGATCTCCGAGGCCCAAACTGAAGCTCTGCCGCTGGTAACAAGAAACTTTTCCGACCTGGTGGACTACGTTACCGGCGCGCGCCCCGCGCCCGCCGAACAGGTCACCAGCGGCGTCACCAGCCTGGAGCGCTCCGGGTCGTTCAACATCAACGGCCAGCGCAGCATGTTCAACAACTACATGTTGGACGGCATGGACAACAACGCCTACGGCGAGAGCAATCAGGGCTTCGACAACCAGATCATCGCGCCACCGCCCGACTCCATCGCCCAGTTTGAAGTGGTGACCAACAATGAGACCGCGGAATACGGCCGCTCCTCCGGCGGCACTATCAACGTCGCTACCAGGTCCGGCGGCAACAAATTCCACAGCACTCTCTACGAGTTCATTCGCAACACGGACCTGAACGCGGCCGGCTTTATCAAGCCGATCGTCACCAATGCCGTTACCGGCGCTTTGGTTCCGTTTGTGAAGCCGGGCTTTGACCGCAATCAGTTCGGCGCCAACTTTAACGGGCCGCTCATGAGGAACAGGTTCTTCTACTTCCTCGATTACGAGGGATTCCGCCAGACGCTCAAGCCATTGACCGTTGGGACCGTCCCCACTACGGATGAGCTCAACGGCATTCTGACTGTCCCTGTGCAGGATCCGTTTGCTCCGGGCACGTACATAGCGGCCGGCACGTCGGTTTTCACCTCACCCGATGCCGACCCGACCGCCAAGGCGATTGCTGCTTATTACCTGGCCGCGCTGCCCGCGAACGGGAAGTGCACGGTGACCGTCGGCGTAGCCAGTTCGGGCATCGCCACCAATGACTGCGCTTTGACTGCGCCCTTCACCGACAACGCCGACAAGGGCGACCTTCGCCTGGATTTCCAGCAAAGCGCGAAGAGTTCCTGGTTCCTGAAGGTCAGCGATCGCAAGGAGACGGGCATCAACTATCCCCTTCTGCCTGAGCCGATCGATATGCAGACCAACGGCGTCATCAAGATTCTTGATCGGCAGATTGCGCTCGGTTACACCCATTTGGTGGGTGACAACAAGGTTCTCGATGCCCGCCTCGCGCTCTCCGGCACTCAGGCCGGCAAGTGGACAAAGGCCATCGGCACCAGCTTCATCACACCATCCCAGATTCCCGGACTGCCGACCATCGCCAACGTCTCCGGCGGCCTGCCTTCGATTGCTATCTCCGGCGGCTTTACGTCCTTCGGACGCCAGAGCACCAACCCGCAGTGGCAGAACCCCTCGGTGCTGGACCCCAAGGTGAACTACTCGTGGGTCAAGGGCAAGAACTCCTTCAAGTTCGGCTATGAATACGAGTTTGTCTGGATGGAAGTGGAGGACTCGAACCCGCTATATGGTTCCTTTACCTTCAACCATGGCTATAGCGCCTGCCCGTCGACGCTTCCAACCGGCTGCGCCACCTCAGGCGCCAAGCCCGACACCTACTGGGCCGACTTTCTCTTCGGAACAGAGGGAGCCTACTCGCTGTCGACTTACTGGATCTCCCATCTGCACCAATCCATGGACAGCGCGTACGTCCAGGACGATTGGAAGATCGACCCCAAGCTGACCCTGAATCTTGGGCTGCGCTGGGAGTACGGTTCGCCTTACTCGGAACGGAACAACGACCTCTCCAACTTCAACCCGGCAACCGGGACCATGCTGACCCTGACTCCCAACTTCGCCGCCATGTCTACCGGCACGCATCCGTGCAGCCTCGTCGCCGGCTGCCCGAACATAGAAACCGGCATGATCTCTTCCTATGCCGGCAGCGGAGTTTACGGCAAGACCCTGGTCAATCCGGACCTCACCGACTATGCTCCACGCCTGGGCTTTGCCTTTGCGGCCACGCCCAGCATCGCGGTCCGCGGCGGCTTCGGCATGAACTATATTCACTACTACCGCGCCGGCTCCGGCAATATGCTGGCCATCAACGCGCCCACCGCTATGTTTACCTCCGTAACCAACCCATCGTCCACTGCCACCACTGGCTTCCAGAGGCTTTCGGCTGGCTATCCAACCGGACTGGCCACCAACTTCAGCGCGGGCACAGACGACATCGACTACATTCCCAGAGACACCAAGGACAGCTACGTCGAGAGTTACTTCTTCAGCGTGCAGAAGTCGCTGGCAAAGAATGTTCTCTTTGACATTGCCTATGTGGGTAACCATGGCGTTCATCTGCAGGGCTTCGACAACGCCAACCAGAAGAACCCGTCCCTCGGCTTCGCCCGCCCTTTCCCCAGCTGGGGAGGGTACCTGAACAACGATCCTGCGAACACCTTCAACAACGGCGACATCACCGCGGCTATCAACGCGTTCAAGTCTCACTACCACTCGCTGCAAGCTCGCTACGAGCAGCGCTTTGTCCACGGCTTGACCTTGCTGAACTCCTATACCTGGTCGCATGCGCTGGATAATGCCTCCTCCACACTCGAGGCCAACACTCCCGCGCCGCAGGACGCAAACAACCTCAACGCGGACTACGGCCAGTCGGACTACAACCTGCCCATGGTCGATGTCGCCAGCTTCGTCTATGACCTGCCGATGGGAAAGGGAAAACACTTCCTGGGCGGCGTCAGCGATCTGGGGAATATCCTTGTAGGCGGATGGCAGATCAGCGGCATCAACACCATTCAGGGCGGTACGCCCTTCAACCTGACGTATACACCGGCTGCGGCGAATCAAGTGTCGCCAATGCTTACCCAGAATTGGCGCGGCGAGAACCTCTATCGCCCCAACCTCCTGCCCGGAGCGCACTATACCCAGGGGAAGGTGCTGAACTCCAGCGGGTACGTTCAATATGTCAACCTCGCATCTTTGACACTGCCCGCAACCTACTCTAGCTACACCAGCTCCAGCGTTAACACTTTGTCGAGTCCGTTTGGCAGCTTAGGCAAGAACTTTGGCCGCACCATGCCGTTCTATGAGACGGATCTGGACTTCAACAAGCAGTTCAATACTCCCGGGGACAAGGTTAAGATCGAGTTCCGCTCGGAGTTCTATAACATCTTCAACCACACCAACTTGTACCTGCCCGGCGGCTCAGGCGGCAGCACAGCCACCGGCACTACGGGCTCCACATCGAATTTCAACCCACAACCAGTGACCGGCGGCAGCGGCGGCACCATCACCCAGACCTGGGAACCGCGCATCGTTCAGTTCGGTTTGAAGGTTATCTACTAACCTGCACAAAACTTGTGTGCCGGCCACCTATCGTGGCCGGCACACTCTTCATTCAGTTCCTTCGCCATCAGGGCGGCCTGGGCTGTTCAGCCACGAATTGTATGCACAACGATTCAGACCACGCAAGCATGCCCAAAATGGCGTGCAGGGGTGAAATTTGGCCGGGAGTTACAGGTGTGACCATGAGAGCGGAGATTCTGCATCAACTGGGCCAGCAATCGGAACCATGGGATGTGCTGGTGATCGGCGGCGGCGCCAGCGGCCTGGGCGCAGCGGTCGAAGCTGCTTCTCGCGGCTATCGCACCCTGCTGGTCGAGCGATTCGACTTTGCCAAAGGAACCTCCAGCCGCAGCACAAAGCTGGTGCATGGCGGCGTTCGCTACCTTGAACAGCTAAACCTGACGTTGGTTGTGGATGCTTTGCGGGAGCGCGGCCATATGTTGCGGAACGCGCCGCACCTGGTACACGACTTATCTTTCGTTGTTCCGGCCTATAGTTATCTCTCGCTTCCGTACTATGGTTTCGGCCTCAAGGTTTATGAGCTTTTGTCGGGCCGCCTGTCGCTAGGAAGATCGGAGTTTCTCTCCCGAAAGAACACATTGGAAAGATTGCCGGGAGTTATGCCGGAAGGCCTTTGCGGAGGCATCCTTTATCACGATGGGCAGTTTGACGACGCCCGCTATGCTATCTCGCTGTTGCGCACCTTTCAGGACCTGGGCGGCACTGCCATCAATTATGTAGAGGCAGTAGGCCTTCTGCGGCGCGGCGGCAAGACAATCGGCATCCAGGCGCGAGACCGGGAAGACGGCTCGGTCTTTGACTTGCAGGCAAAGGTGCTGATCAACGCCTGCGGAGTCGACGCTGAAGAAATTCTCGCCATGGATGGCGAAGCGCGCGCCTCCCTGCTTGCCTTGAGCCAGGGAACGCATTTCGTCCTGCCTCATTCATTCCTGGCGGGAGACACCGCGCTCATGATTCCCAAGACGGCTGATGGCCGGGTGCTCTTTGCCATCCCCTGGCTTGGCGCAACCATCGTAGGGACCACGGATGTGCCCGTTGATAGCGCGCCCGCGGAGCCTCGCGCGCTCCACTCGGAAAAGAAATTTCTGCTCGACCATATTGCCCGATACTTTGGCCGTGCGCCGAAGGATGCGGAGATACTCAGCGTCTGGTCGGGCCTGCGGCCGTTGGTTCGCAAAGGCGGCGGCAAGACCTCGCAGTTATCCCGGGACCATACAATTCTGGTTTCGCCATCCGGCCTGGTCACGGTTACGGGAGGGAAGTGGACCACCTATCGGCGCATGGGGCAGGATGCTGTCGATCGCGCCAGCGAGGTTGCCTCGCTCCCCAAGCGTCCATCGCGCACACTGGAGTTGAAGCTGCACGGATGGGTTGAGGAGTCCACCTTTGCATTGCCCGCTTGGGAACGCGTATATGGATCGGATCTGCCTATGCTAGACGCGCTTTCACGCGAGAATCCCTCGCTGGATAGGTTGCTCCACCCGCGTCTCCCTTTCCGACTGCGCGAGGTTGTGTGGTCGGCGCGATATGAAATGGCGCGAACCGTGGAGGATGTTCTTGCCCGGCGCACTCGCGCCCTGTTTTTAGATGCGCGCGCCGCCATTGAAGCCGCGCCTGTGGTAGCGAGCCTCCTGGCCAGGGAATTACAGAGAAGCGAAGAGTGGATGGCAAAGGATCTGGCCAGCTTTGTCGAACTTGCGCAAGGCTATGTTTACCGGGAAGGCGAGGCGGCATGAATTGGTTCGGGATAGTATGCGCGCAGAATGCCATTCTATTCTTCATATTCCGGTCACAACAATCACAGACGCTATGAGGTAATTCATGAGTTGGAACTTTCCATTTCTCCGGCCGGCCCAGCAAATCGACAGGCTTCCCGGCGAGAAAATTAATAGGCTATATCCTAAAATGCGCTGGCAGATTATGGAATCCACCTTTATCGGTTATGCCATCTTCTACCTCGTCAGAAACAATCTTCCCATTGTCACCAAGGAGATAGGAGAGTCGCTTCATTACAGTAAAGGGCAGATCGGGAATATGCTGGCCATCACGGCCATTACCTATGGCGTCGGAAAATTCTTCATGGGCGCATGGTCGGACCGTAGTAACCCGCGTTACTTCATGCCGATGGGATTGCTGCTGACCGCCTTCTGCAATTTTGCTTTCGCGACCGTGCATAGTTACCCGATTCATATGGCACTGTGGGGTTTGAACGGGCTGTTTCAAAGCATGGGATGGGCGCCTTGCGGGCGCTCCCTCGGCCATTGGTACAGCATCCGCGAGAGGGGGACCAAGTTTGCATTCTGGAACGTCGCGCAAAATCTTGGAGGGGGAATAACCGGCATCATCGTCGCAAAAAGCACCATGATGCTGGGATGGCGCTCGGCATTTTATGTGCCCGGCATTCTGGCCGTTCTATGCGCGATTTATCTTATCGTCAGACTTCGGGACACACCCCAGTCTGTGGGGCTCCCGCCTATTGAGGAATATCGCAACGACTACCCTGCTATCGAAACTGCAGACAGCGAGAAGGAGCTGGGCACACGCGACTTGCTGGTCAACTACATCCTGAAAAATCCTTATATCTGGCTCTTCGCCAGCGCCAATTTTTTTGTTTACATCGCCAGATACGGCATGCTCGACTGGGGACCGTACTATCTGCAAGAAGTAAAGCACGCCAGTCTTGTCGAGGGAGGGGCCAGCACCACGGCGCTGGAGTTTTCAGCCATCTTCAGCACCATTCTGATGGGCTGGTTGTCCGATAAGCTGGGTGGACGCCGCGGGATGATCAGCGTGTTCTGCATGATTCCTGTTTTCCTTTCTTATCTCGGAATAATTTTTAGTCCCGACAATAAGTTATGGATTGATATGGTGTTGTTTGGAGTTATAGGATTTTTTGTTTATCCGGCCATTCTGTTGCTGGTGGTGAGCGCGCTGGATTACACCTCAAAGAAAGCGGTTGGAACGGCGGCCGGCTTTATCGGGCTGTTTGGTTATCTTGGACGTGTGGTAGAAAGCAAGGGCATAGGCGCGTTGGTTCCCCTGTATGGCTGGAATGCCGCTCTTTATGCGATCGTGGCATCGGCTTTCATGGGGATTGTGCTGCTCTCATGGATGTGGAAGCTCTCGCCAAGCAGGGCGGAGGAGATTGAACCTCCAAAGATATCTCGCCGGCCTGCAGGAAGTTAGTCATATCTCCGCATCCAAGCGAGGTTTATGAGGCTTTGGCATTCATGTGATGCAATCAGGCCCCGGCGAGCGGCCAGGATTCTAACTAATCCACATCTGCGGATTGCTGATGGAGACCGCGTCGAGGCCCTGCGCCAGCAGGTCTTCGGCCTCCTTCAGGGTCCAGATCAGCCCGCCGCCCACAACCGGAATATCCAGCGAGATGGCTCGCACGCTATCCAGCAGCTTGGGAGCAACCGGGGCAGGCAGGACTTCGAGCGCATCCACAGGCGTATTCTTCAGCTGATTTATGATGGTATTCTTGGCGCCGCTATCCAGCAAAAAGGTTCGCTGGATCGCATAAAGATCGATCGTATGCGCATGCCGCAATGGATCCAGATGCGTGGATATGATTCCGCGCGCGCCACAGTGTTTCAGATAGTTCACGGCAAATTTGTCGCGCGAGAATCCATTGAGCAGGTCGAGATTGACAATGGGGAGTTTGTCAGCGGCAAGAATCTTCTGGATCATCACCGGGCAATTTTCCAGATCGCCGGTCAGCAGGTAGATGATCTTGCCGTGCGCGGCAATTGCCTGATCCAGGTGTTCAACGTGGCGCACAGAGGGAATGATGGGAGTTTCGCGGAAGAACATCCGTAGCGGTGTCAACGGTTCCTGCATGATGTTTTCCGTTCTCCTTCAGGACATTGGGACGATGAAATATCGCCTCCTGGACGCGCAAATATCCATGTCCTTTAGGATGGCTTCTATCAGTTATTGCCGTCAAAAAAATAATTATATGCGTCATTCGGCAATATAAGCAAGGCACAATGCCGCCAACCGATATGCTCGCGCGCGATCCGCGGCCTCAGGTTCCCACGGACAGGACTCCGTCCGTGGAATAGACATTTGGTCCAGCTCTTGCCACAGACCTCGAATTTGCGCCTGAAGATGTGACGCGGCGGCTTGACATAACTTGTTGATTGAGAGACACTACGTTGTTAAATAGTCCTACGCCGTTTCGTGAAGAGTGCCTGAGACAGCACGAGCGGGTAATTGGATGCTGCTGAAGAAGTCAGGACCAAGTGCTGCACAGGCATCTGGTTTTGCGTTCAGAATGGCTGCGGCCCGATCCTTGCTCTCGTCTCCGGAATCTATCTCAAGGTTCAGATTCCTTCCTTTCTGAAGCGCATCCAGATCTCCAGGCACGAGTCTCCATGCACTGCGTGGTTCGTCGCTGGCCTCACTCCTGTATTCTCCCGCAGACCTATATCAGACGGCGTCCAGGCATTCGTGCCTGCGGCGCAAAGTCACTCGCGCGTTGCTGCGTGTTTCGCGATGCGGCGTGTTCGCGGTCAACTTGAGAGGCAGGGCATGGAGCCGGCGCAGGTCGTCATTATCGGTGGAGGAGCGACAGGTGCCGGCATTCTTTGGGACTTGAGTTTGCGCGGCATCTCCGCCATGCTGCTGGAGCAGGGAGACATCGCTAACGGAGCCACCGGACGCTGCCACGGCCTGCTTCATTCCGGCGGCCGTTACGCCGTCAAGGATCCTGATACAGCTCGCGAGTGTGTTGCGGAAAATCGCATCATCAAAGCCATTGCGCCTCATTGCGTGGATGACGCCGGGGGGCTATTTGTCGAGTGCGCTCAGGATGATCCGGCTTTCTTTGATCAGTGGTGGCGCGCCGCCGAGGAGGCCGGCATTCGCAGCCATCGCCTGAGCGCGGAAGAAGCTCGCGAGCTGGAGCCGAACCTGACAACGAACGTCATTGGCGCATTCACGTGCCCGGATGCTCACGTCGATGTCTTCCGGCTGGTGCTGGCAAATCTTGAGGCCGCGGTTGCGCGCGGCGGACGATTCCAAACCTACAGCGAAGCAACTGCCATTCACACCGCCAACGGGCGCGTGCGCGGAGTTCGCTATCGCAACACGCGCAGCGGCGAGGAAGGCGAGATCCGCTGCGAGGTAGTGATAAACGCCGCGGGAGGCTGGGCGCAGAGCATCGCCGCCCTGGCCGGCGTCGAAGTGCCCATTCGCTGCGACAAGGGCACGCTGCTGGTGCTCAATCACCGGTTGAATCGTCGCGTCATTAACCGCTGCCGCAAGTCCAGCGATGCCGATATTCTGGTGCCCGCCGGCCCGGTGTGCATCCTGGGCACATCGTCGATTCGCGTGCCCAGCCTAGAGGGATTGGCCGCTTCTCCCGAGGAGGTCGATCATCTGCTGCGCCTGGGCGATGAGATGATTCCCGGACTCGTGAACGCGCGTCTCCTGCGCGTCTTCTGCGGAGTTCGGCCGTTGTATGTGCCCAAAGCCGCTGAGGCCAGGAAAGGCCGCGAAATCAGCCGCGGCTTTGCGCTGCTCGATCACGAGACACGGGACGGATTGGGCGGCTTTGTTTCGATTGCCGGCGGCAAGCTCACCACTTACCGACTAATGGCTTCCGCGGTGTGCGACTGTGTAGCGCAGAAGCTAGGGGTCGATACGGAATGTACCACCGACAAGGTGTCCTTGCGGCCGGCCATCGACCGCAAGACGCGCCATCGCGCAATTCATTTATTGCCGCACCCGGTTGCGGAAAAGATGGAGCGCCGCCTCGGCCCTGAAACTGCTCGAGTGCTCCAGGCCATCGAAGCGCGGCCCGAACTGGCCGAGTTAGTCTGCGAATGCGAGCTTGTGACTCGCGGCGAATTGGAATATGTTCTCGGCGACTCCACTCCCGTCCCAACTTACACCATTGGCGACGTTGGCCGGCGAACGCGCCTCGGCTTCGGACCTTGCCAAGGAACATTTTGCGGATACAAAGCGATGCTCGCCGGCTTCCAGACTCATCGCTGGACGGCTTCAGAAGCCGCTGCGGAATTCTTCGCCTATCTTCACGAGCGCGCGAAGGGGCAGTCCTTCATCCACCGGGGCAAGCAGGTCGAACAACTGGACCTCAACCACGCGCTCTACGGTGCGGACCGGCCGTTTTGCGCGGATTCAGGTAAGCAAGATGGGAACTGATCGCTACGATGTAATTGTTGTTGGCGCGGGAATCTCCGGACTTACCGCGGCTGGCGCGGCCGCTCATCGGAACCTGAAAGTCGCGCTGGTTGCAACCGGGCCGGGATCGTTTGTCTCCGGGCCCGGATGGCTGAGAGCGCGGGAGAGTCTGCGGGCATCCGCAGAGCCCGGACTGAGAGAGGCAATCGCGTTCTTTTGCGAGCTGGCGCGCCTTGCAGGCTGCCCGTTCGCGGGAGATATCTCCACCGCGCGTTCTCTGCCGACCGTTCTTGGCGACTTCCAGAGTGTGGCGCTCGCGCCCCTTCCGCTGTGGAATGCCGAGCCTCGCGAGGGAGTTTCGACCGCGATTGCCGGCATTCGAGGACTGTCCGGCTTCGATGAAAACTTCATGGTCCAACGGCTTACCGAGCAGGCGCGCAGGATGAGTTCCGGCTGCACTTACACGGCGCGGCAGATCTCTTTTTCGCGCGAGATGGGAATTCCCGTGACCACTTTGCGCATCGCACAGTGCTTTGATCGCGATCCGGGTTTCCGCGCGGAACTCATCGGCGCCTTGCGGACGGCGGCATCCGGATTTGAGCGCATCCTGGTTCCCGGCATGTTGGGGTTGGATTCATCCGCCGAGCAGTTGGCTCAATTTGAACGCGAACTCGGTTGCCCGGTGGGCGAGATTCCCACTCTGCCTCCATCCATTCCCGGCCTGCGCGTCTTCCATCGCCTGGAGAGTTACCTTCACCAGATCGGCGTGGAGCTCTTTCGCGGATTTCCCGTCGAAAAGGTGGAGATGCACGATGGCTTGTGCACCGGGCTTCGAGTTGCGACTCCGGGCCATTCGATGAACCTGCGCTGCGAGAACGCGGTACTAGCAACCGGCCGGCGCTCCGCCAATTTTCCGGGCGTGGAATTTGCCGGCCGCGATCAGCAATTGCGACCGCTCGCCTCCACCGGCTCGGTGATGGCGCGCAACCTCTTCGTTGCCGGGTCGCTTGCGCAATCCGAAGCCGAGGATAACGGGGATGTCCAGCACATTCTCACAGGTTACCGCGCGGGGAATCTCGCGGCGTCCACCAGAGGGAACCATGCGGCTCGATGACCTTGCGATTGATAGCTGCCTGAAGTGTTCGCTGTGCAACACGGTGTGCCCGGTGCTGGCCGTTCATCCCCAGTACCCCGGTCCCAAGCGCCTGGGCCCGGAGCTAGAGCGTCTGCGCCGCGAAGACATTCTCACCGATACGGAGTGGCTGGAATACTGCCTGGGATGTCATCGTTGCGATCTCGTGTGTCCCCACCAGGTGAACGTATCGGAGATGATCGCGCACGCCAAGGCAGCGCACCGCAAGCCGCTTGTTCGCGGGTTGCGCGACTGGTGGTTTGCGCGTCCCGGCCTGCTGGGCAAGCTGACGACAATTGTGCCCGCGCTCTCCAACTTTGCGCTCTCCCTGAAGCCGGCCCGCTATCTGATGTCGAAGATGATGCAGATTACGCCGCAGCGCAAATTCCCCAGGTACACGCGGCCGGATTTACGCAGCCCAAAGATTACTGGCAAAGAGCAACAGCGGGTCGTCTTCTTCCCCGGCTGCTTTATCCGCTATAACCGGCCGGACCTGGGACGGGTGGTGATCGATCTACTCCAGCGGAACGGGCTGTCCGCGGAAGTTGCCTCGACGGAGTGTTGCGGAGTTCCAGCCCTGGCCAACGGCGATGCGGCGGCGGCGCGCTCGGTGGCCCGAACCAACGTCAAGGCCCTGGCCCGCCAGGTTGATTCAGGGCTGCGTATCGTGACCGCCTGCTCGAGCTGCGGACACATGCTCAAGACAGGATTCGGCGGAGTTCTCGATGACGACAAGGAGTATGCCGGCGCGGCGCAGAAGATCGCGAACAGCACATACGACCTTGCTGAATTGCTCATTGCGCGGGCGGATGAGGGAAAGCTCAACACGAGCTTCCAGCAAACCAATCTGCGGCTGGCTTACCACGCGCCCTGCCATCAGAAGTCGCAGGGCATCGGACGCCCATGGTATCACTTGTTGCGCCTGATTTCCGGCGTCACGGTTGAGGATATGGATGCCGGATGCTGCGGCATGTCGGGAACCTATGGCTTCAAGCAGGAGAAGTACGCGGTCTCGATGGGGATAGGCCGGGAGTTATTTGCACGCATCGGCGCGGCGCAGCCGCAGATGGTCGCCACGGAGTGCGCCACCTGCCAGATGCAGATAGAACACGGCTCCGCCTTCAAGGCAATTCACCCCGCGGAGATTCTATTGCATGCCTACGGCAAGCCCGCCCTGGCTGAAGGCCGGAAAGATTGATTCATCGACGGGCGGGAGCGGGTCATGCAGACGAAAGCCGAAGGATGAAACTGTTGATTGTTTTGGAGCGGGAGACCGGGATCGAACCGGCGACATTCAGCTTGGGAAGCTGACGTTCTGCCACTGAACTACTCCCGCAACCTATTTCATTCAACAATTCACAGTAACACGAGAGAGTCGCCAACGCCACACGACACCAAGCTGCTACAGTTGCCCTGTCAAAACCACCATCCGGCAAAGTGCAATGATTACCAGCGGGCGGCGGTTTCAGGCTGGAAGTGTCAGGCTCCCCGGTCCCAGGGATTCGCCCGGGAGATCCGCTATTATTCTACCCATCCTGACGGGGTACGCAAGCTCAAAGTCTGGACCTTCAACTCGATCAAGCTCCAAACTGATCGGGAGGCCTGAATGGCGGCTCAGGGGCAGCTGGTTGTTCTTAACGCGGACACGTTGGGCGGCCGCGCGAACGTGGCCTTGGGGCAGGCCATCAGTCGCTGCGTCACATCTCCAGCGCCAAGATTGTGGCTCGGCGGGATAGAAACTCCTGTAAGGGAGCTGCCGGACGGCGCTTTCAGTATTGATGCCGAGGCGGCACGGCATTAACAATAAATATTTGCGCTCAGGGTAACAGGGGCGCATTTTATTTGCGCATAATTCAATTGGCGAGTATTGTATCTATGGAGCGACTGAATAGCCCTGCGCGGATTAGTGACTTAGTCTCACGTCGGTTTATCCAGCTGCCTGAATCGATAAGGGAGGATTACATGGGAGTAGCGGAAATTCTGGCAACAATCGACAGTGAGATCGCAAATCTCCAGCAGGCGCGTGCATTGCTGAGCGGCGGCGCCGCACCGGCAGTGAAGAGGAAAGCTGGCAGACCAAAGAAGTCAGCGTCCAAGAAGGCAGCGGCAGTTTCACCCGCCGCCGCGAAGCCGGCTAAGAGGAAGAAGAAGAGACATCTCTCTCCTGAGGGGCGGAAGCGGATCGCCGAGGCCGTAAAGAAGCGGTGGGCGGCACAGAAGGCTGCCGCAGCCAAGTAACCGGCAGTTCTGTAATACGGACCTGGGCTGGCACAGGCTCTCAGTCTTGTCAGCCCAGTTCTTCTTGTTCGCTTCCTCTTCCAGCAAGAGCACAGGCTGTACGGCGAGAGTTCGCTCATGCTTGAGGCCGGCGAGAATGCGAAACCACTTGACAATGCCGCGCTCGGTCAGCGCCAGGCGCTGGCGCGCCCCCTTGAGTTTGCGCTCGGCGTAGCGCGTGCGCCGGACCTTGTCTGGTTGTGTACCTTCATGCACGCGGGTTCTCAGGGCGGAAGATCCAGAATCATATTCAGGTTAAAAAGGTTGAGCTTGTTGACGAGGGGTGCATCGACTACCTTGCATTCAAGGTTATCGATAACTGGGAACCCAGACCCTGCGCTGTTGCCGGATACTATGGTTTAGAGCCGGTTAAGTTTCGGCGCTGTTTCGAGAAGGAGAGCTATGCCCCGTTCGCGCAGAGAGTTTCTCGCCAATAGTTCGCTCGCAATGCTGGCTGCTGCCATGCAGGCTAAGGCACTGTCGCCCACTGTACAGACTCAGGAATTGCCGCCGGGTTCGCCACCCGCATTCGGCACTGCCCCAGCGGTTGGGCCGGAGGTATCGCCTGCAACCTTTCGCGAGGCGGAAAAACTGGTGCAGTTGCAGATGACCCCTGTTGATCTTGCAACCGCGGCCAGCAATTGGCGAATGCAGATGGCGCCACTCCTGGAGCGCCGCACCGGACCGCGGAAGATAGAGCTGGAAGCGACTCTCGCGCCGGCTACGCAATGGAATCCCAGCCTGCCTGGGATGGTGAAGCCCAGGCTGGGCGGCAATCTTTTCCTCCGCAGCGGCGGCGCCGCGTTGCCCCTGCCGGCCAGCGAAGACGCCATCGCCTTCTCTCCCGTCTGGCAGCTTTCCAGGTGGATTGAAAGTCGCAAACTGACATCAACGCGGCTGACCGGAATCTATCTGAATCGGCTGGAGCGCTTCAACGCGCAGCTCCGTTGCGTCATTACGCTCACGCGGGAACATGCTCTGGCCCAGGCCCGGCAGGCGGATGCGGAGATTGCGGCGGGGAAGTATCGCGGACCGCTCCACGGGATTCCGTGGGGTGCGAAGGATTTGCTGGATACGGCGGGGATTCCCACGACCTATGGGGCGGAGCCTTATCGGAACCGCGTGCCTGCGGCGGATTCTACCGTAGTGGAGCGGCTCAACGCTGCCGGCGCGGTGTTGGTGGCCAAGCTGAGCCTGGGCGCCCTGGCGCTGAACGATGTATGGTTTGGCGGGCAGACGATGAATCCCTGGCTGCTGGAGGAAGGATCTTCGGGCTCCAGCGCGGGGCCGGGCGCGGCCGTGGCTGCCGGGCTGGTGGGTTTCGCCATCGGGAGCGAAACCGGCGGCAGCATCGTGAGCCCTTCAATGCGTTGCGGTGTAACGGGACTGCGCCCCACCTTTGGCCGTGTGCCGCGCACCGGCGCCATGACTCTCTGCTGGTCGCTGGACAAGCTGGGGCCGATGGCGCGGAGCGTGGAAGATACCGTGCTGGTGCTGAAGGCGATCTCCGGGCCGGATGGGCGCGATTTGGCCAGCGTGCCGAGCGAACTTGCGTTTAATGCTACGGCGAATGTGAAAGGCTTGCGCGTTGGCTACTTTCCCGGTTGGATGAAGGAGGCTCCGGCGACGGGTGTGGACCGGGCTGCATTGGAGGCGGTGAAAAAGCTCGGCATGGAGCCTGTCGAGGTCGCAATTCCAGATTGGCCTTATGACTCGCTCAACCTGATTCTCTTTGCCGAGGCGGGTGCGGCTTTTGAGGAGCTGACCCTGAGCCACAAGGTTGACGAGCTGAAGATGCAGGCGCCCGACGCCTGGCCCAATTGTTTCCGCCAGTCGCGTTTTCTCTCGGCGGTAGACTTCGTCCAGGCAGACCGGTTCCGGCGCAAGGTGGCCGAGGAGATGGAATGGGTGTTCACCGAGGTGGATATGCTTCTGGTGCCTTCGTTGCGGGACGAGATGCTGGTGATTACCAACTGCACCGGGCACCCGTCGCTGACGCTTCGCGCCGGGTTTATCGAAGTGTCGGAGGCGCGCAGCGACTGGGCGCCGGACCCGCAGCATCCGCTGCCCCGGTTCTCTCCGCCGCGCCGCGTACCGCATGGGGTCACTCTGATCGGGCGGCTTTTTGACGAAGGCACATTGGCAGAGGCGGGGCTGGCGCTGGAGAGGGAGTTCGCAGTCGCCGGCGAGCGTCCGCCGGGCTTCTAGCATCGGGCGCAGGTTCAACGGAGCTTTGGTCCTTGAGGTATGCTTTTGAAGGAACAGGCTCGTTGCGGGAATTCCGAAGCGGATGTGCCCCGAAACTAAAAATAATTCATTACCCGAAAGGAACCCCATGACCGAAGCAGGCGCACTCGAAGCCCTTGTCAGCCAGCACATTATCACCGCCATGAAGGCTCACGACGCGGTCCGCACCACCACCCTGCGCCTCATCAAGAACGCCCTAAAAAATAAATTCATAGAGAAGCGTGAAACGCTCACCCCCGCCGAGGAACATCAGGCCCTGGCCACCATGATCAAGCAGCGCCGCGACTCTATCGAGCAATTTACCAAGGGCAACCGCCCTGAGCTGGCCGCCAAAGAAGCCGCCGAGATAGTCGTCATCGAGGAGTTTCTGCCCAAGGCCCTTGACGATGCCGCCCTCAGCGTTCTGGTGGCCGAAGCCGTCGCTGAAGTCGCCGCCGCCTCCGGCCAGAAGCCCACACCGAGAGAGATGGGTCAGGTGATGAAGGCCGTGCAAGCCAAACTGCAAGCCGCCAGCCTCCGCGCCGAAGGCCGCGTGGTCAGCGAGATGGTGAAGAAGCAACTGGCATGTTAACAGGCGATGAATTTCCTTGGAAGAGGTGGACGATTTCGCGGGAAATCTCCCGATCGATGAACGACAGCCTGTTTCCAGGGATACAATTTGCATCAAACGATTGATGGGAAACATCCGTAATTGAGCAGGAGCGATCGTTGCACGCCTTCCCCGGCCGGCTCAAATGTGTATTGCTTTTGCCGCCGCCCGCAGCGCAAGCCTGATTTCCGCTCCCACGGTTCCGGTTCCGATCAAGGAGCGTCGATGCACCACCCCGGCAATTGCATCCGGCTAACTTTGTTTCTGCTCTTGCTGCTCGGCGTTCCCAGGCTGTGGGCGCAGGGACCTCCCTATCAAACCGACGATCCGGTGCCGGTCGACCTTCATCATTATGAGTTTTATATCTTCGGCGGCGTGGATGGCACTCCGGCGGAGATCGACTCGACGGGGCCGGCCTTCGAATTCAACTGGGGCGCCGTTCCCCGAGTGCAGCTTCACGCCATTCTTCCGTGGGGAGTTATCGCGCCGTCGAACAATCCCGTCTATCTTCCCGGCGGAACCGGCCCTAGCGCCTTCGGGCTTACTGACATGGAACTAGGCGCAAAGATTGCCTATATCAAGGAATCGAAGTACATTCCTCAGATTGGCACCTTTACGATGTTCGAGATGCCGACGGGAAACTACGACAAAGGACTCGGCGTGGGAAAGGTATGGTATCGACTCCCACTCTGGTTGCAAAAAAATGTCGGCCACTGGCTGCTGGACGGCGGCGCAGGCGAAACAATCGTTCCGCAAACCCAGTATCGCAACTTTCCTTACGGCGGATTCCTGCTGAAATACACCTTCGGCGAGCGGCTGGAGTTGGGAGGCGAGGTCGTCGCCCATGGCCGCGAGGGTTTCGCCGCGGCGCAGACTCAGGCGTCGACCATGATCGATCTTGGCGGCTCTTACCATTTCAAGCACAATCCCAACGAGCAATTCCTCTTCTGTTACGGCCACTCGATAGCCGGCCAGACCGAAAACTACGCCTACCTCGGCATGTACTGGACCTGGGGAAAAAACGTGAAAAAGGCTGCCGCCCGGAACGCATTGTTCCCAGGACAGCTCAATAACAATGGATTTTGAATAACCCGCGGTTTACAAGGTGCTCCGCGGCTCATCCGTACGGGAGGTTGCCCAATGGAAATCACGGTACGCGGCCTGTGGGCGCTGATCCATGGAATGGGATTTGGCGGCCTCTATCTGCTGGCCTGTTCTGGAGTTCTTGTTGAACTCTACCGCCGCTGCTCTCCGAAAGCCGATGCGCCCATTACCGCCAGAGACGAGGCCTTTCTCAGAATCTATCTCATCGCCATGGCTGTGCTGGCGTGGATTGCCGTGCTCACGGGCACTTATATCATCTATCCCTGGTATCGCGCCGTTGCTCCGACGGGAACCGTCAACCTGGCCGCATTTCCTCAGATGCTGCTCAAATCCAGCCCGGATACCAGCGGATGGCACTCTCTTGGGATGGAGTGGAAAGAGCATGTCGCGTGGCTCGTGCCTATCTCCATCACCATGGCGGCGGCTGTCTTTGTCCGCTATGGCCGCAATCTCAAAAGCCAGCCGCAGTTGCGCGCCGCGGTTCTTTGTTTTACCTTGACTTCGTTTCTTGCCGCGGGCATAGCCGGTTTCTTCGGCGCCATGCTGGTTAAGAACGCGCCCGTTGAGGGTGGCGGAACCATTCGACTTATCCACGGAGAGCAACCATGAACGCACCGGCAACTTCTACTCCCGCTCACTGCGCAGAGCTGCCTAATGGCTCCGGAGCGGCCGCCATTCTAGCCGCCGGCATCGGGTCGTTCATGGTCGCCCTGTTTGCCATCGCGGCAGACAAATCCGCCCTCCTCAAGAACCTGCTTGATTTTTATCAGCCAACCGGCCCTCTCTCCGGCGTAACCACGTCCGCCGTTCTTGTCTGGCTCATCGCTTGGGTGATACTGGAGTGGCGTTGGCGAAAACGGAATGTCGCTCTGGGACGCATCAACGCCGTGGCGCTTGTTCTGCTCGGCTTGAGCCTGTTGCTCACATTCCCGCCTGTGGCCGAGCTTTTCTGAGCTGTTATGTGCTAGCGACTCTCAGCGGCCCTTCGGCTAGGGAAGTTTCTTGAGCAACCCGAGTTCGCCGGCCACTTGCACCAGCCTTTGGCGCGTGGCGGCCGAGGGCGGGACCAGCGGCAGGCGGACGTGGTCCGTGCAGCGGCCCATCAGCGAGAGCACCGTCTTCACAGGGCAGGGATTGGAGTCCCAGAAGTTGGCGTCGATCAGCCGCGCGTAGCGGCGCTCCAGCTCGCGGGCTTCGGCCCAGTTGTTGCTAAGCGCGGCATGGATCATGCGGCTCATCTCGGCGGGGATTTCGTTGGAGGCTACGCTGATCAGTCCTTGGGCGCCGACGCCGATGGAGCCGAGCGCCATGTTGTCATCGCCACTGAAGACTTTGAAGCCGCCGGGCAGCAGATGCACCAGCTCGGCGATCTGGGGCAGCTTGCCGCTGGACTCCTTGATGGCCTGGATGTTCGCGGCAGCCTCGGCCAGACGGACGACTGTCCCCGGCTCGAGGTTCACCCCGGTGCGCCCGGGGATGTTGTAGATCACAACAGGCAGCGGGGCAACCGTCTGCGCAAGGGCCAGGAAGTGCTGGAACTGGCCCTCCTGGGAGGGTTTGTTGTAGTAGGGATTGGCCGAGAGCACCGCGCCCACGCCGCGAAGCTGCTTGAGCCTGTCAGCCAGGCGCAGCAGCGTCCGGGTGTTGTTGTGTGTGCATCCGCCCCACACCGGCACGCGGCCAGCGGCCGTCTCGGTCACCAAGCTCACCGTCCTCAGCCACTCTTCCTCGTCCAGCGTGGCCGCCTCGCCGGTTGATCCGCAGGCCACCAGGAAGTCGATGCCCGAGGCAATCTGCCAGTTCACCAGCGCCTTCAGCGCCGCTTCGTCAATTGCCCCATCCGTCCGGAAGGGCGTAACAATGGCTGTACCGCAACCCGTGGTCTCCATAAGAAATGAGTGTATACCGAACGGGGTAACCGTCGGTATGGGGACATTTGCCCGCTATTACACTGCAACCAGTCTCATCATTGCCGCTGTGCTTATTTCGCCGACTGTGC
>CAVXYT010000021.1:0-23641 GCA_963765995.1 uncultured Acidobacteriaceae bacterium
GTGGGCTTGTTCGCCACGACCGTTGGGATTTTTATAGAAACCTGAATGACGACTGGCCATTCATCCTGAAGGTGGTATATTTCTTCTGTGTCCGAGGAACGTATGTCCATATCTACGATGAAAGATCCTGTTACCTGGCTTTATCCTCCGATCGAGCCATATAACACGGGCATGCTGCGGGTTTCACCCGCCCACGAGCTCTACTTTGAGGAAAGCGGCAACCCTGCCGGCAAGCCGGTGGTGTTTCTCCACGGCGGTCCCGGAGGCGGCTCCGATCCCAAACAGCGCCGCTTTTTCCATCCCGAAAAATACCGTATCATCTGCTATGACCAGCGCGGTTGCGGCAAGAGCACGCCCTACGCGTCGCTGGAGGACAACACGACCTGGGATCTGGTGGCGGACATCGAGAAACTCCGCGCGCACTTGGGGCTAGAGCGCTGGCAGGTCTTCGGCGGTTCCTGGGGTTCGACCCTCGCCCTCGCCTACGCCGAGACACATCCAGAGCGCGTCACGGAACTCGTTCTCCGCGGCATCTTCCTGCTGCGTCGGCAGGAAATCGAATGGTTCTACCAGCGCGGCGCCTCGATTATTTACCCAGACGCCTGGGAGCCGTATCTGGCGCATATCCCGGAAGCTGAGCGCGGCGATCTGCTTACAGCTTATTACCGCCGTTTGACCAGCGAGGATCAGAGCGTGCGGCTGGCAGCCGCGAAGATTTGGAGCGGATGGGAGGGCGCCACTTCCAAACTCCTGCCCGACCCGGCCTTTGCCGGCCACTACGAAGAGGATGAGTTCGCCTTGGCTTTTGCGCGCATTGAAGCGCACTACTTCTATCACAAGGGATTTTTCGAAACGGACGATCAGTTGCTGCGGAACGTCTCCCAAATCCGGCAGATTCCCGGAGTCATCGTGCAGGGCCGTTACGACGTCGTCTGTCCCATCGAAAGCGCATGGGCTCTATACCGCGCATGGCCAGAGGCTGACCTCGTGATCACTCCCGACAGCGGCCATAGCGCATTTGACCCGCCAAACAGTCGCGCCCTGGTTGCGGCAACCGACAAGTTTTCCGGCTGCTGAAAGAAGGCGGATCTAGGATAGAACGTCCCTTCCGATCCGTGACATGCATCGCCGCGGTGTCCAGGTGCGCTATCTGGCTCGCGTAAAAACATCAGCGGCTTTGTGTGGCCTTCGCGCCTGTAGATATTCACTCGACCTGACGGCCGCTTCATCCGCAGGTTGTTTTAAGCAGAGCCTGATCTTACGTGGGTTTCTTACTGCTTGACGCCCGCGGCGTCGGCAAACCCGGCCGTCACCGCCGGGGGAATCGTGCTGGTCGGCGGCGGCTCGGCGAAGGAGGAGTTTTTCGCATTGATTGCATTGGAGTAATCAGGGCCGAGGCCGAGCTTCTTGAGCGCCCGGGCGTCAGGCAACAGTTTTGTCTGCCAGCCCTGGTCGGCCTGATACTTCGTCATCGCTGCCTTGGTGGCCTCGTCCCAATTGCCGTTGGCCTCACCGGAAAGATAATGCTCGCGGATGAGGGCCTGCTGAATCTCGATGACTCTGCTCGGCTCAATGGCCTGCTGGCCGCGCGGGCGGCGTGATCTGGACTTTGATTTGTGAGTGGCGTGCTTCGCGTGGCTGCTGCGGGAAGCAGGATGAACGGTGGTTCCGAAGGCCGTAGATGCGGCCATGGCCGCGAGTAGTACAAATGCCAGGCTAGCTCGAAAATGCAGCACGCTGGTTCACCTCAGAGACGATAGTTTCAACTGGAACCTGTGTCCAAGTTTAACGAATTGTACCGTATTGCGGCAAGGCAAAATCAATTTGGCAACGGGATCCGGAGGATTAAGGTATAGGGGCGCCGGCGGCGTTAATGTGCCGCCGGCGCCCTGGTAAACGCTACTGTAGCGTTCCGCCTATGTAGTTGATGCCTTGGTCGGGATGGTGCGGGTCTATGACTTCGAAGACCACGTCATCGCCGGTTTTAAGTTTGCCCGCCACGGCATTGAACTGCTCGTTAGTGCCGGTGGGCTGCTTGTTGAGGCGAGTGATGATCAGGCCAGGCTCAAGTCCTTGCAGGTCAGCGAAGGAGCCGGAGCGCACCGACTGAATCACCACGCCCGTGATGTGCAGCTTGGTGGCTGTGGCCGGAGAGATCTCGCGGACCACGATGCCCAGCTTGGCTTCCCCGACATCGCCCTTTTCGCCCGGATTGGGTTCAGCCTGCGCATTGTTCAGGTCGGCAAAAACCTTGTCGCGGTCGCCGATGGTAACCGTAGCGTCGGCCTGTTTACCGTCTCTCAGGTAGCCCAGGCGGATGTTGCTGCCCGGCCTGCGGCTAGCGATCTCATTAACCAGGTCATCGCCATCCTTGATCGATCGGCCATCTATGGCGGTGATAATGTCGCCCGCCTTGAGTCCGGCCTTCTCCGCTGGACCGCCCGGCGTAATCTCTTGCACCAGAACCCCGTTCTTAAATCCATAAACGCGGTTCACCGCGCCGGAGAGCCCCACTTTGAATTGGATGCCGATGGAACCGCGCGTCACCTTATGGCTGGGGCTGATGAGGTCGTTGTATACCTCGACGACGGTATTCGACGGCATGGCAAAGCCGAGCCCCTGGTAGCCGCCCGACTCCGTGAAGATCGCCGTGTTCACCCCGATGACCTCGCCGTTCATGTTCAGCAGTGGTCCGCCGGAGTTGCCCGGATTGATGGCCGCGTCGGTCTGGATGAAGTGCTGAAACTGGCCGCTGACGCCCGGCTCGATAGTGCGGTTCTTGGCCGAGATGATGCCCGCGGTGACAGTCTGCGCCAGAGTAAAGGGGCTGCCAATGGCTTCCACCCAGTCGCCCACATGCGACGTGTCGGAGTTTCCCATCTTGACAATCGGCAGCGGCGTGCTGGTTTCGATCTTGATGACCGCCAGGTCCGTGGCCTTGTCAAAGCCGATCACCCGCGCCGGACGGCCTTCATCCTGGTTGTCGGGGTCGGTCGACAGCTTGACGTAAATCTTGTCGGCCTTATCGATGACGTGAAAATTGGTGATGATATAGCCCTTGGGATCGACGATGAATCCCGAGCCGAGCGACTCGCGGACCTGGCCGTCGTCCCCGCCTTCCTGGTCGGGCATCTGCCCGCCGAAGAAGCGGTTGAAGAAGTCCTGGAAGTTATCCGGTCCCTGGTTTTGCCCCTGCTGGCTGCCCTGATCTTGATCCTGCTCCTGGTCGTCGCCGGGCTGCTGAGGAACGGGCTGCATGTGACCGTGAAAATTGCGGCGGCCTTTGTTGACGGCTTGCTTGGGCAGGATCCGGGTGTTGATGTTCACCACCGCCGGCCCAACCTTCTGGGCAATCTCCACAAACTGGTTGGGAGCTATCGTGGAATTGACCACTTTCAGTGGCGTGGCGTCGGTGCTCGAGTTCTGATTCTCTTGTCCGCGTACCCCGTGAGCGGCAAAGGAGCCGGCCACAATGGCGGCTGAGAGCGTGGCAAGCAAGACAAACACTGATGCGAGACGGCGCGTGCGCAGCCGTTCAAAGAGCGATTTCATGGGTTCGTTGACCTCGTTTGGGTGACCAGCCTTGCGGTTGGTTTGTTCTGGTTGTTCAAACTGTTCCGCTTGTTCAAGTTGTTCAGCATGTTCATGTTGTCAATGATGCTTCATGCATCACCTTCAGTATAGCCAGTTGCGGGCAAACCCGTCTGGCTGGCGGTTCCTGCGCGCCTGAGCCTCTTCGGCTCCGGTTGCGGCCGGGATTGGACCCGGTCCGCAGATGCTCCCGGATAGCCCAAACCACGAACTGTCCGGGGAACCGTCTCATCTCTATAGACGCTGCCAAGCTAAAAGGGTCGCACCTGAGCTGCGCAGCGCCGCTCTTATGAGAAACTGGAAGTGTAGCTATTCTCCGGGGCCGGCCCGTGCGCCCCCCAAAAACCTTGATTCAACCCCCGGCGTCACCAGGCCCGCGCGGCCGATACCCCGCTGCGGCCCGCATTTCAGGAACCCGCTAAGAATGATCAGTGTCAGCAATGTAACCATGCGCTACGGCTCGAAGGTGCTCTTCGAGGATGTCAGCGTCGCATTTGTGCCCGGCCGCCGCTACGGCCTCACCGGACCCAATGGCTCCGGCAAAACCACCTTCATGCGCATCCTCACCGGCGAACTCGACGCGCAGAAGGGAACCGTTGTCCGCCCGCGCAAGCTCGGCGTTCTGCGCCAGGACCAGTTCGCCTTCGACGCCTATCGCGTCATCGACACCGTCATCATGGGCAACAAGCCCCTCTGGGCGGCCATGGAAGAGCGCGACCGCATCTACGAAAAGCCCGAGCTGACCGATGCCGACGGTATGCGCCTCGGAGAGCTGGAAGGCGTCATCGGCGACGAGGACGGTTACACCGCCGAGTCCGATGCCGCCGTTCTCCTCGACGGTCTCGACATTCCAGAGTCGCTCCACAACCGGCGCATGGGCGAGCTACAGGGCGGCCAAAAGGTCCGCGTCCTGCTGGCCCAGGCCCTCTTTGGCAAGCCCCAGGCGCTCCTGCTCGACGAGCCCACCAACTACCTCGATCTCGATTCGGTCCATTGGCTGCAGGATTTTCTCAATAGCTACGACGGCACCCTCATCGCCATCTCCCACGACCGGCACTTCCTCAACTCGGTCACGACCCACACCGCCGACATCGACTACGAAACCATCATTACCTACACCGGCGGCTACGACGAGATGGTGATGGCCAAAACGCAGATTCGCTCCACCCTCGAATCGCAAAACGCCCAGCGCGAAAAGAAGATCGCACAGCTCAACGACTTCATCGCCCGCTTCTCCGCCGGAACCCGCTCCTCGCAAGTCACCAGCCGCCGCAAAGAGGTCGAGCGCCTGCAAACCAACGACCTGGCCCGCTCCAACATCGCCCGCCCCTACATTCGCTTCGACCAGACTCGCCCCAGCGGCAAGCACGTCCTCGAGTTCAAGCACCTCACCAAAATCTACGGCGAGCAGACGGTCATCGACGGCTTCACCGCCAACGTCCTGCGCGGCGAACGCATCTGCCTCATGGGCCGCAACGGCGCCGGTAAAACCACCCTGCTCAAAAGCCTGTTGCACGAATATCCCGGCCTCGCCGACAAGGACTTTACCCTCGACTCCGGCGCAGTCTTCTGGGGCCATGAAGCGCAGATCGGCTATTTCCCCCAGGACGTCGGCTCGACCATCGAACACGGCCTCACGATAGCCGAGTGGCTCCATCGCTGGAAGCCCGACGCCCACGTCGAAGACATCCGCGGCATCCTCGGCCAAATGCTCTTCAGCGGCGAAGAAGGCGACAAGCAGACCAAAGCTCTAAGCGGTGGCGAACAAGCTCGCCTGGCTTTTTGCAAGTTAATCCTTACCAAGCCCAACATATTAATCTTCGACGAGCCCACCAACCACTTAGACCTCGAAGCCATCAACGCCCTCAACATCGCCCTGCAGAGATACGAAGGCACAGTCCTGTTAGTCACTCACGACCACGACCTGATCGACGAAGTAGCCACACGCCTCTGGGTCTTCCACGAAGACGGCATCGAAGACTTCCAGGGGCCGTATGAGGAGTGGAAGGGCAAGCACAACTAATTCGGCAGATGGCATTGCGTCAGGGCACGACTTCAAAAGCAAACTTTGTGCCCCTGAAGCGCACCTTTCAAGACAACTGGTTGTGGCCTGCATCACTAACAGGCTCGGCTATGCCGCTGTTTGAAGTAACTTGTCGCGATTCAACGTGTTCTGCGTCACGGGTACTTGCTGCTAAGTGTGACGAAACAAGACCCTTAGCGTGCGCCGCATCACATCAATTCAGCGCATTCCGAACTAGTATTTCAGCCATGAAAGCAGAGACACTTATTCTGATTGCGCCATCCTCTCTTCTGTTGGGCGCCGCGCTGCAGATTCTGATAGCGCGGCTTTTTAATGCCCGGACAAAGGGGATTCTGGCCTTCCTATCCTGTTTGCCTGCCGTCGTTTCCGTCGCCGGGCTGGTAGGATGGGTCAAGGCCGGACGGGCAGTCGATCTGACCGTGCTCCACTGGGATGGACTGCTGGACCTCGTCTTCCACGTGGACGCGCTCAGCGTCCTTTTTGCCTTGATGGGGACAGGCCTCGGCGCATTCGTGCTCCTCTACTCCATCGGCTACATGGCGCACGACAAGGCCGCCACCCGCTTCTATGCGTCGATGCTGATCTTCATCGCCGGCTTCGTGGGACTGGTCTTCAGCGCCAACCTCTTTGTTTTTTATCTCTGCTGGGAGTTGGTCGGACTCTGCTCCTTCAGCCTGGTGGGCTTCTGGTACACCAACCGCGAGGCGGTGGCCGGCGCGCGCAAAGTGCTGCTGATGACCCACATCGCGGGCTACGGCCTGCTGGCGGCGATTCTGGTGGTTTACCACCGCACAGGCAGCGCTCTCTGGACAGATCCGAGGGTGGCGCACGCTTTCACAGGCGGCGTTTTTGTGCTGATGCTGGTTTCGCTGGTAGCCAAATCCGTGCAGTTTCCGCTGCACACCTGGATTCCCGAAGCCATGGCCGCGCCGACTCCGGTGAGCGCCCTGTTGCACGCCGCTTGTTACGTGAAGGCCGGTGTCTATCTTGCCGCGCGCATGCACAGCTTTGGCGCATGGCCGGCGGCAGGAGGGTTCGCCTGGGGAAGTGAATCCCTCGTCTGGGTTGGCACCGTCACCATGGCTGTGGGCGTGATGTACGCCATGGTGCAGACCGATCTGAAACGCATGCTGGCCTTCTCCACGGTGAGCCAGATCGGCTACATGATGTTGGGCATCGGCATCGGCACGCCGCTGGCCATTGCCGCCGGTCTGCTGCATTGCCTCAATCACGGATTCTTCAAGGCCGGGCTGTTTTTGACCGCCGGCTCGGTGCAGCACGCCTCGGGCACGCGCGACATGAACCAACTGGGCGGCCTGGCGCAGAAGATGCCGCAGACGACATTGTCCTGGCTGATTGGCGTGGGAAGCATGATGGGCATTCCGCTGATGAGCGGATTCGCCAGCAAGTGGATGCTCTACGCGGCGGCCTTGCAGGCCGGATGGGCCGTTCCCGCCATGGTCGCCTGGGCAGCCAGTCTGGGCACGGTCTTTTTTGGCGCCAAGGCCACCAGCTCCGTCTTCCTGGGCCCGCTGACCAAGGCGACCAGAGACGCCCACGAGTCTCCGCCGACGATGATCTGGGGCATGGGATTCCTGGCCGCGGGCAGTGTTATCCTGGGCATCGCGCCGCAGTTGGCCGTCAACTATCTTCTCAATCCGATTCTGAACGCGCTTCAACTCAACGCCGTGCAGGTAACGTGGTTTGGGTTCTCGGCCAGTGCCGGCAGCTTCTCGACGGTGGGCGGCCTGGTGCTGGCTGTGGTTTCGTTGATTCTCGGCGGCATGATCTACGCCATCGCGCGTGTTGCGCGTCCGGCTACGGTGGCTGGCGGCGCGGCTCTGGCTGGCGGCGGCATTTTTACCGGCGGCGAGCCTTTGTCAGATCAGGGAAGGCTTACGGCCGGAGATTTCTCCAGCATTTTCTTTCATAGCTGGCATGATTTCTTCCGTTGGACCGAGGTTGACAAAGCTTATCTTGGCGTTTGGGGCGGGTTGCAGGCAGCTTCACGCGGTCTGGGCGTCGTTGTTTCCTGGATGGAGCGGCATGCGCTGCCGCTGATTATCGTATTGGCAGCGGCGGTGCTGGCGTGTGTCAAGTGGTTTGCTTCCGTTGCGAACCCAAACATGCACTACGATATCGCCATTCCAGCTAACGCGCCCGTACTGGCTTTTTTTTGCGCCTTGGCTGGATTCGCCTTGGTTTTGTCTGCACTCGTGCACGCGAAAAGCCGTCGCCTCGCTCCGTTGATGATTCTGGCTGGCGCGGCAACCGTCACGGGTTTGCTCGTTCCCGACCATTGGCTTCGGCTTGGACTTCTTGAGTTAGGCGCTTTTGCAACCGTGGCGTTGGTCTGGCAAAGTGCACGAACACTTTCAGCAAAGCTGACCTATTTGGCCGTAGTTCTCATCTCAGCTTTGTCGCTCGCGGCAAGCGAACTGGTGTCGGATCATGCATGGGATGGATGGGCGTGGGCTCTGCTGATCACCAGCGTTTGTGTAAAGCTGGCAGCGGTGCCGCTCTTCTTCTGGCTGCTTGCTCTGGCCGATGAAGTTCCGGCCTTGGTTCTGGGTCTGATTATCGCCGTTGTGGATATGGCAGCCTTCGGTGAGTTCTGGATCTCTGCGTTCACTCTCCCTTCTTGGTACTTTGGGCATCAAACCGCATTTCTGTGTGTGGCTGCGGCCACGTCATTCCTTGCGGCGCTGCTGATGCTTACACAACGAAGCCTCAAGCGTCTGCTCGTTCTCTCAACTGTCGAAGACATTGGATTCTTGCTATTGGCAGTCTTCTCTATGAATCCAACGCTCGGCATCAGGGGCGGACTCTTTGCGGCCTATACACACGCACTGGCTAAGGCTCTGCTCTTTGCTTGCCTGAGCGGTCCTGAAGCCGACGGCGCTCTCGAAGGCGAGCCGAAAGGCCTTGCCGCGAGTTACCCGGTCGCCGCCTTTGGATTCTTGTTCGGAATGCTCGCCATGCTGGGCATTCCACCGACTCTTGGCTACATTGGCCGCTGGAGACTCTACGAGACTGCAGTGCAGATTGGCTGGCCGCTGGCTGCGGTTTTCATCCTCTCGTCTATCTTTGCGCTCATTGCGTACACACTGGCTTTGACCCGCATATGGTGGGGGCCGACACACGATCCAACTCCTCCGGCAGTTGATTCTCCGCCGCGAAAAGAGCCGTTCCTGCTGCAAGCCACCATCGTTGCGCTCGTGGTGATCGTCCTCGCCGCCGGCATCTGGCCGGACGCACTGCAACTGCTGCTTGGGGGTAGGCCATGAAGCTCTGGAATCGATTGATGTGCTACTGCCGGCGCCGCAGCCCTTGGCTCTTCCATATGAACTCGGGCAGTTGCAACGGTTGCGACATTGAAATTATTGCCAGCCTCACGCCGCGTTACGACGCTGAGCAACTTGGCGTGCGGCTTGAAGGCTCGCCGCGGCACGCAGATATTCTCTGCGTCACCGGACCTGTCACCCACAACGCCGTCGAGGCCATCAAGACTGTGTACGGGCAGGTCTACGGGCCTAAAGCGGTGATAGCCATCGGCTCCTGCCCTGCAACGACCAACGTCTTCATCGACAGCAGGACGCTGGCCGGGCCGCTCCACAAGCACATTCCGGTGGATGTATTCGTTCCCGGCTGTCCGCCTCGTCCCGACGCCATAATTCTGGGCGTGGCCAAGGCCGCGGAAATACTGGCCAATAGAGCCGCGAAAAAGTTGCCCGTCGAGCCGGTATGCGTACCCGGAACCGACTGTGCAACCGAGTGCGCAGGCGGATGCGCCGCCATGGCCGCAGCCAGTAGCGCCGCGGCCAGCGAGGTCCAGCTATGAATTTGATGACTGCTTTAGCGCGCCTGCTCATCTTTCCCGGACTTCTGTTCGCCGTTCCCGCCGCATGGTTCTTCCTCTGGGTGGAACGCAAGGCGGTGGCGCGGATGCAGGGCCGCATCGGCCCTCCCTTCATGCAGCCGTTTTACGATTTCATAAAGCTGCTGGGCAAGGGCACGCCTCCGCGCAGCGGCGTGGGCGGCATGCTGATGAAGGCCTGGCCGCTGATTGCGGTTTCAGCGGCGGCGGGCGCGGTGGGTCTGTTGCCCGTGCTGCCCGCCTCCGGCGGCTTCCAGGGCGACCTGATTCTGTTGCTGGCGCTGCTGGAAGTCCCTTCCATGTGCATCATCGCGGCGGGCTTCAGCTCGCGCTCTATCTTCGGGGAGATCGGCTCGGCGCGCGAGGCCGTTCTCAGCGTCTCCTACAACATCGTCTTTTTGCTGGCCATCCTCTCCATCGCGGCTTCGCAGCACACCTTCCGGCTCGAGGCGTTGGCGCAACTGCCGGCCTCGCCGCTGCGCTGGCTGGGCATTGCCGCCATTCTGGTTTGCCTGCCCGCGAAACTGCATCTGAATCCTTTCTCCCTGCCCAACGCCGAGCAGGAGATTTACTCCGGTCCCATGGTCGAGTACGCAGGGCCTGAACTGGCCATGTGGGAGCTCTCGCATGGGCTGGAATGGGTTGCAGCCACCGGCCTGGTGGCTACGCTGATTGCTCCAGCCTTCACCCTTTGGTGGCTCGGCGCACTGGTCTTCGTCGCGCTCTCATTTTTCATCGTGCTGCTCTTGTCGGTGGTGGCGGCGGCCACGGCGCGCTTGCAGATCGATACAACTGTGCGCTTTTACTGGCAATGCACCCTTATCTTCGCGGTTCTGGCTGTTGCCTCCGCGCTTTTTATGAGGTTTAGAGCATGAACATTCTGACCATGATGTGGAAGAACCTTTGGGGCGGTTCGCGGACGATGCTCTTTCCCACGCGCCCCGAAGTCAGTGAACACTACAGGGGCCTGGTGCGCTTCGATCCAGAGCTCTGTACAGGCTGCGCCATCTGCAAAATGCGCTGCAGCCCGCGCGCCATCGACTTCAAGACGGGCAAGGGCGAGTTCACATGGAGCTACGATCCCGGCCAATGCACCTTCTGCGGGCGCTGCGTGGAAGGCTGCAAAACCCATGCGCTCAGCCAGGATTCGGAATGCCCACCCGTGTATATGACCATTGGCGAGTTGAAAAGCTCCTACACCGTTGCCCGCAAGCCACCCGCGTCCAAAGTAGCCCCGGCTGAACCGCCGGCTGCCGCCGTAGTGCAAGCGGCGAACCCCGTCCCTGGAGGCGTACAATGAGTCCGCTCGAAAGCATCTCGGAAAAACTGGGGACCACGGAACCCTGGGTTGAAAAGGGCGGCGTGCATTGGCTCGCGCTGGGCGCCATAAATGTGCGCGAACTCGCCACGGTGATGAACGAATTTCATGCCCGCTTCATCACCATCACCGCCTATCAGCTTCCCAAAGAAGAGGGCTTCCGCCTGGAGTACCACTGGGACCTCAATGGCCAGTTGCTGGGTTTTTCCTTTCAGCTTGCCGGCAATTCGATCGAGAGCATTTACGACCTGTGCGAGGCAGCGGATTGGATTGAGCGCGAGATTCACGAAGGATTTGGCATTGACTTTGCGGGCCGAGATTACGAGCCCCTGCTGTTGCGCCAGGGAGCGACGTTAGGCGTGAACCTGCGCGAGGAGAAAAAATGAGCTACAAGATTCCCATGGGTCCCTATCACCCCGCGCTGGAAGAACCCTACAAGCTGGATTTGATCTGCGAAGGCGAGACCGTAATAGACGCCAAGCTGCATATTGGGTTCAACTTCCGCGGCATCGAGCATCTGGCCGAAACGCGCAACTACATTCAGGTCGTCGCGCTGATGGAGCGGGTCTGCGGCATCTGCTCGTTCATCCACACGCTGACTCTCTGCCGGGCGATGGAGGGGCTTACCGGCCTTACGCCGCCGCCGCGCGCGCAATACATTCGCGTCATCATGGCGGAGCTGGAGCGGCTGCACTCGCATGTACTCTGGGCGGGCATCGCGGCTAAGCTCATGGGCTTCAAGACCATGTTCATGACCTGCTTCGAAATTCGCGAAAAGGTGATGGACGTGCTTGCCGCCATCAGCGGCAACCGCGTCAACTATTCGATGAACCGCATCGGCGGGGTCAATCGCGACATAAGCGATCCGCAGGCGATCCTCAGGATGGTCGAGGCGCTGGAGCTGGAGATGGCGCGCACCGTCATCCCCATCTTCACCACCAGCAGAACGGCGCGTTCGCGCTGCGCGGGCATCGGCGTGCTGACCACGGAGAAGGCCATCTCCTGCGGCGTTGTGGGGCCGGTGGCGCGAGCCTCCGGGCTGCCCCAGGACTTGCGCCGCGCAGCACCCTACGCGGCCTATCCAGAGATGGAGTTCGACGTTCCCGTTCAGCCGGATGGCGACGTGCGCGCCCGCCTGCTGGTCCGCGCACTCGAGATTATGGAAAGCTGCAAGATTCTGCGCCAGGCGCTCGCTAAGCTGCCTCCCGGCGAGTTTCACACTGCCGACGACAAGTTCTCCTTCATCACGGGAACGTCGGTAGCCCGGGTTGAGGCGCCGCGTGGAGAGGTTATGTACAGCGTCTCCTGGAGAGAGGGTTCCAGAAACCCCGCCCGGGTGCATGTGCGTACGCCGACCTTTGCAGTAATGCCGGCTATCCGCTGGATGGTGAAGGGCGCGCGGCTGGCGGATACGCCCCTGATTCAGGCCTCCATCGACCCTTGCTACTCCTGCACCGACAGGTAGAGCGGTCCGGGTTGCAACGACAGGCCGAAGCGTTCTGCTTCGGCCTGTCGTTGTATGCGGCAGACTCTCAGAGCCCGGCCCAGCGGAGATAGGCAGCGAGGATGGACTGTCCCCACAGACTGCTGATGATTCCGCCGATGCATAGGAACGTGCCCAGCGGCAACTTGCTCAGTGCCCAGCTTCCAGGCTCCTTACGCGCCGACGGAACCGCCAGCAGAACGAGGGCGGACAAAGCTCCGAGTACAACTCCCAGTCCAAAAGAGAGCAATGCGCCAGGCAGGCCGAGCCAGGCAGCCAACAAAGCCATCAGCTTGGCGTCACCCATGCCGATGCCCTCGCGGCGGCGAATCAGCCAGTAGATCCAGCGGATGAGCAAGATGAGCGCAGCGGCGGTGAGGATGTCAAGGAAGCGACCCGGCCAAAAGTGCTGCATGGAATGAGAAATAAAGTTTGCGAAAGTTACCGGACCGTTAAAAGTATATTCGAAATAAAAGCGAGAAAGAGCAGCGACAAAGACCCCAACCAAAATGCCAGGCAGGGTTAATTTGTCGGGCAGCCAAAGGTTTTCGGCATCGAGCGCCGCAAGGGCCACGAGCAGCCAAAGCAATGTAAATGGACCTAGAAAACAGACGATTAGCAAAGGAAGGCATAACCATGCCATGTTGAGATGTGGAATGGCGAGAGCAAATTTCCAAGTGTCGATGGCCCACAAAGCTCCAACGGCCGCTTCTACCAGCGGATACCGCCAGCCGATCCAGGCGCGGCAGGTGCGGCAGCGGCCACTTAGCGCGAGCCAACTGACCAGCGGCACATTCTCCCACCAGGTGAGCGTCCGGTTGCACTGGCGGCAGTGGGAGCGCGGTTTGACCACGCTTTCGCCTGCGGGCCAGCGGCTCAGGCACACGTTCAGAAAGCTGCCGAAGGCGAGACCCAACAGCCCCGCAAGGATCGTTCCAAGAATGCGAATCATAGACGAGGTTGAGTATATCGCCGCCACTCCGCCGCAAGGTAGACTGGAGGTGCATGGACCTTCCGCCTGAACGCACGACCGCAGAGGCTTCAGCGCCGCAAATCGATTCCGATCCGGCGCGGGCGGCGGCTTTATTTGAGCAGTCAGTCGCCATCATGGCGCGGCTGCGGGCTCCAGATGGCTGTCCCTGGGACCGCGAACAATCCTTCGATTCCATTCGCAAGTACACGCTGGAGGAGACCTACGAGGTATTCGATGCCATTGAGCGGCGCGACTGGCCGCACTTGGCCGATGAGCTGGGCGACCTGCTGCTTCAGGTGCTCTTTTATGCCGAGATGGCGGCTAATGATGGCCACTTCAGCATTGCCGATGTGCTCGACCACCTGAATAACAAGCTGGTGCGGCGGCATCCGCATGTTTTTGGCGAGGAGGCTTCGCGGGCGGCGGGCAACCGGGCGTCTGTCGATGCGGAGGTCGAGGGATCGTCTGCTGCGGTGTTGCGCAACTGGGAAGAGATCAAGCTGGCCGAAAAGGAATCGCATGCAGCGGGCGCGCCTTCGGCGTCGAGATTGGATTCAGTGCAGCGGGCGATGCCAGCTTTGGCTGAGGCTGCCAAGCTAGGCGCCAAGGCGCGGAAGTCCGGTTTCGACTGGCCAAACTGGCGCGACCTGCTGCCTAAGCTGGCCGAGGAGACTGCGGAGTTGGAGGCCGAGGCCGCTTCGGACGATCCGGCGCGCAAGCCTGCTGTAGAGGCGGAGCTGGGCGACCTGCTGTTTACCGTGGTCAACCTGGGCCGGCACCTGGGCGTGGATGCGGAGATGGCGCTGCGCGGCTGCAACCGGCGCTTCCGGCAGAGGTTTCGCGCGATGGAACAGGCCTCGGAGCGGCCTTTGGAAGAGCTTTCCCCGGAGGAGTTGGAAACGTTGTGGGCGGGTGCGAAGCGGAGGCTGGCGGAGGCCGGTCCGGAGGCGCAGCCATGATTGAGATTCGCGCTTGCGCGGGCTTTGACGAGCTGGAAGCTTGCGTCCAACTGGAGATCGAGACCTGGGGCTACGACATGAGCGACGTGCTACCGCGCAAGGCCTTTCTGCTGGCGCAGAAGATCGGCGGTCAGGTCATCGGCGCCTTTGATACGGAGCTTGCCGGCCGAACGCCCGAGGGCGGGCCGGAGTCGCTGGTGGGGTTTGCGTTGTCGTGGCCGGGAATGAAGATCTCCGAGCGCGGGCCGCGGGCCTATCTCCACTCCCACATGCTGGCGGTGCGAGAAGGGTACAGGAATCGCGGACTGGGGGCGCAACTGAAGCTGGAACAGCGCCGGGAGGCGCTGGCGCGCGGTATCCGCCACATGGAATGGACCTTCGATCCGCTGGAGATCAAAAACGCTTACCTCAATCTCCACAAGCTGGGAGCCATCGCCTGCCGGTATGAGGAGAATTTCTATGGTGTATCCTCATCTCGTCTGCAAGGCGGGCTCCCGACGGACCGTCTGGTGGCCGAATGGCGGCTCGATTCGCCCAGGGTCGTGACGGCGCTGGAAGGCCGTCCGACAGAGGGGCGTTTTATCGAGGAAAAAATTCAGGAGCGGATTTCTGTCCCGGCATCCATCTCCGAGTGGAGGGCCTCGGAGGCTGACCGGGAACGCGCCCTCATCGTCCAAATGGAGAACCGCCGGCGGTTTCAACAGGCGTTTTCCCAAGGGTTGGCCGTGGTGGGCTTCATCCGGGATGTGGAAGGAAATGGAGTCTTCGAACTGGGTTCCCTTATCCAGGCCGAAGCCAGCCTCAAATCCCAAGGAGCGAAAGCATGAAAATCGATGCCATCATCCTGCGCGAACTGCACTTGCCATTGGTGCGTCCCTTTGAAACCAGTTTCGGCGTTACCCGCGAACGGAGAATCCTGCTTGCGGAGGTCAAGTCAGAAGGGCTGACCGGCTGGGGAGAGTGCACAGTGGGCGAGCATCCTTACTACTCCGAGGAATCGACCGACAGCGTCTTGCAGGTGATCGTACAGGAGCTGGGGCCGATGCTGGCGGCAGAGTTGCCTGTGAACGGCGGCGAGTGTCCGCGCATCTTCCGCAAGGTGCGCGGCAACCACATGGCCAAGGCGACACTGGAAAACGCCATCTGGGATCTGGAGGCGCAGCGCGAAGGAGTTTCGCTCTCGCGGTTGATCGGCGGAGTGCGCAGGAAGATCCCCTGCGGCGTTTCGCTGGGAATTCAGCCCACGATTCCGGAGCTGCTGGTGATTGTCGAGAAGGAACTGGCGGCCGGTTATCGGCGCATCAAGCTCAAATGCAAACCGGGCTGGGACGTAGAGGTCTTCGAGCAGGTGCGCAGCCGCTGGCCGGGAATCCTGTTGAGTTGCGACGCCAACTCGGCCTACCGGCTTAGGGATGCGGACCACCTGACCGCCTTTGACGCCTTCGACCTGCTGATGATCGAGCAGCCCCTGTGGCACGACGACTTCTACTACCACGCGATGCTGCAAAAGCGTCTGCACACGCCCATCTGCCTCGACGAATCCATCCGCAACCGGCGCGATGCGCAGGCAGCCATAGAGTTGGAGTCGTGCCGGATTATCAACATCAAGCTGGGTCGCTTGGGCGGATTCAGTGAGGCCATCGCCGTGCACAACGCGGCAAAGGAGCGGGGTATCCCGGTCTGGTGCGGCGGAATGTTGGAGTCGGGCGTAGGACGCTCGCACAACATCGCCCTCTCGACTCTGGAAAACTTCACACTACCCGGCGACGTCTCCGCGTCGGCTCGCTACTGGGCGGAAGACATCATCGAACCGGAGGTGAAGGTTTCTGCGGCGGGCGAGATTACTGTTCCCGACACGCCGGGCCGCGGATACGAAGTGAAGACTGGTTTGGTCGAGCGGCTCACCGTGCGCAAGGAGACGATTCGCTCTGTGGAGGTGGCGAGCTAGATTTTTCAGCCGGTTCAGGGCAGGGAAGTTGCGCTTGGTCGTTCATTTCTTTTTTCCCCAGTTGAAGCGGCGGCCGACGATGGCTTTGACAATCCAGTGGTCGGTGGCGGCAGTGGGCCCGACGCCGACGCCGAAGTTAATCTCCCAGTTTGGGGAAACGTTCAGATCGATGGCTGGAAAGAACTGCTGCTGCTGATCGTGGAGACTGGCGATGTTAGTGATGCTGCCGTAGTCGGCATAGTATTCGAGGCCGGCGGTGACCTTCTTCGTGAAATCGTAGCTGATCTTTGCGGCCGGCGAGAAGTCCAGGCCGAGTTTTACGTCGGGGCCGTGCCAGGTGCGTTCGAGCGCGGGGTTAACGGCGAAGTACCACGGACCTTTCTGTTTGTCGACGATGGGCCGAATCTCCCAGGTCCAGGTGTCGGAGGAAAACAGGGCGCGCTGGTAGCCAGCCTCGGTGGAAATGCTGACGCCGACGGGCCAATGCCAATTTTCTGGTATGCGAACCCTGGGACGGATGTGGTCGCCGACCCACTGGACGCCGAGGCCGCTCTGCTCGCTGGTAAAGATGTAAAAGCCCAGCTCCGACCAGCGGTTGAGGCCCTGGGTGATCTCCAGAGTCTCGTGTTCGGCGTGGTATGTGGGGGCCATGCCGTCGAGAGTCAGCCGCCGGCCGTCGGCTGTGAAGTTGGAGTGCAACTCGATCATAGTGTTGCGCGGCGCGATGGTATCTGAGCCGTAGACCTGAATCTCGTAGTTGCCCTGGGCGTGGGCAGCATGAACGGCGAGCAGGATGAGAACGAAGAGATGGAACCTCAAAGACACTCCTATGATAGCCCGGGTACGGCGGTGCGAAGGGGAAGCGGCCAGGATGCCGGGGAATTTCTTGCTCGCCTGAGGATAGGATGCGGGAGATTCCAAGTTTGTTCGTTTTCTTTCGGTAAGTTTTATCCTTTCAGTGCCGCTGCTCGCTTCCTGGTCTCGCTTATGAATGCTTCGTCCTCCGGCGAATCCGGCTTGATCGACTCCAAATTGATTGCCACGTTGGCCAGCGCGCCCTCCAGAGCGGCACGGGAGAGGGCGATGGCGGTGGTCAGATCGGATTTCATATTAGGGTTGGTGACCGGCTGCAAGCCGGCGGCGATTTGCGCTACTTCGACGGCTCTTTCTGCCACGCCCAAAGGCACGCTGGCCGCTTCGCGGAGTGCTGCGATGATCAATCGGCTGTCGGAGGATTCCTTGGCGGATTTGTAGGCCTTCATGACGACGTTATAGGCGTCGGAATCGGCGTCTATGGCGGCTTTCAGCTCTTCGCGCAGCAGATTGAGCCGGGCGATGGCTTCGGAGAGCTGGCTTTCGTATTGGAGATAAGCCTTCTTGCCGCGCGACATGGACGCGACCATGCCCGTGAGTCCGGCGGCCATGGCGCCTGCCGCCGCCGCCGCGCTGCCTCCGCCCGGAGTCGCCGTGGGTGCGGCGAGCTGTTCGATAAACGGGGCGACTCCGGCGAGCAGACGGGAATTTTGGCCGCCAACGGCCAGCTTGCCGCTCATCACCGCGGCGAGGCGGTTTTCCAGGATCAGCGAGGAGTCGAAGTTCTCCACCTGCAGGAACCACTCCGCGGTCTGTTCCAAAGCGAGTTTGGGAATCAGCCCGACAATCTCGCTGGAGACCGGGACCACGCCGTAGCGCTCGGCCTCGCGCTTCACGAACTCAAAGGCGCGGTAGACCGGAGTCTGCTCGAAGTCGGTCAGGTTCATCGAAACCTGGGCCATGCCGCGCACCAGGAACCCCGCTGCCTTGACGAAACGCAGGCCGCCGGTGGAAAAGCGCACGGCCTTGGCGATCTTTTTGGCGATGGCGACGTCGGGCGTATTCAGGAAGACGTTGTAGGCCACCAGAAACTTGCGCGCGCCCACCACGGTGGCTCCGGCTGTCGGATGCACGCGCGGCTCGCCGAAGTCGGGCTTGCGGGCAGGATTGACGGCGATCTCGTCGCGGATGCCCTCGAACTGGCCGCGGCGAATATTTTCGAGATTTTGCCGTTCGGGCGTGGCGGCGGCGGCTTCGTAGAGGTAGACCGGAATCTGGAAGCGCTTCCAGATTTCGGCGCCGACGTGGCGGGCCATGGCGACGCAATCTTCAATCGTCACGCCGTCGATGGGGATGAAGGGAATTACATCGGCCGCTCCCATGCGGGGGTGCGCGCCCTGGTGGTGGGTGAGGTCAATCAACTCGGCGGCCTTGCCTACGCCGCGAATGGCGGCTTCCTGAATGGCTTCCCGCTCGCCCACCAGCGTGATGACGCAGCGGTTGTGGTCGGAGTCCATCTCCCGGTCGAGGAGATAGACGCCGGGAATCTTCATGGCTTCGACAATGGCGTCGACCTTGGCTGGGTCGCGGCCTTCGGAGAAATTGGGAACACATTCAACGAGAGTGTTGGGCACGACAAGAAGGATAATGGCGGGCGGGTCGAGTCAGCAAGCCGGTGGGTCAGTGGGTCAGCGGCGGCAGTGAATTTGTCGTCCTGCAAGCATAGATAATGAAAAAATCAATCGCGCTCCAGGCCTACAAACTGAGGAATCGGGAGCCATTTCGCAAATAAGCGGGCTTGCGGGCCGTCAGAAAAGCAGCGAAGGTCCGGTGGGATGCGGACCAAAAGTGCGAAAAATAGCTCAAAATTGGCCGTTTTTGGCCCGATTTTGGCTGTTTTTTGACCCTACTTTGGTCCCCTTTACGCGAATCAGGCGGGGCGGGGGTGATCGGGTTGGTAAACGCAAGGGCGTTTTTCATTACTAATCGCCTTTCAGGACCTAAGCCAAACTCGATGAGTGAATTGGCACTGATCTCATCAGTTGATTTTTGAGCCACCCGCAGCGGGCGTTATAGGGCTCGGTGAGCGAAAATTGGACACCTTGACAATCTACAACATGTGGTGTAGATAATCATAGTATGGGCAAGCCAAGCGACCTCGTACAAGGAACTCTCGACCTCCTGATCCTTAAGACTCTCATGATTGAGTCCAGGCATGGCTGGGCCATCGCGAAGCGTATTCAGCAGATCTCCGGAGAAATACTGCAGGTGCAGCAAGGCTCGCTCTACCCGGCTCTGCACCGATTGGAGCAGCAGGGATGGATCAAAGCCAAGTGGGCAGAGAGTGAAACCGGCAGACAGGCCAAATTTTACACGCTCACTGCCGCCGGTCGCGCGCAGCTGGAGAAAGAGACGGCCAACTGGAGCAGACTCTCAGCGGCCATCAATCTGATAGTGAATGAGGCCTGAGGAGGAAGCGATGCGTTGGTTACCGCAGCTCAGAATGCAAATCAAAATGCTTTTTCAACGCTGCAAGGCAAGTGCGCAACTGGATGATGAACTACGCTTCCATCTTGAAGAGCAAATTGCTGAAAACATCGCCGCCGGAATGAGCGCTGAAGAAGCGCGGTATGCGGCGCTGAGGAGTTTTGGGAATCCAACATTGCTGAGGGAGCAAACGCGGGCGGTGTGGAGCTGGATGTGGCTGGAGTCGCTGGTGCGCGATGTCCGGTATGCAGCACGCACACTGATCAGAACGCCAGGATTCACGACGATTGCGATTCTGGTCATGGCTTTGGGAATCGGGTCAAATATTGCAATGTTCACGGTTGTGCGATCTGTGCTGCTGAAGCCGTTGCCCTACCCCGATGCGGCGCGGCTGATGAAGGTGTATGAGAGCCAAGTTGTTGACGACGATAAATCGCAAATGAACCCGGTTGCGGGCGGCGTTTATTCCGAGTGGAAGAGGCAGAATCACACATTCGAAGATCTTGCGCTCGCAGGGCCTGAGGAGGTCAATCTTTCTGGAACAGATGCTCTGCTTTCTGAAAAAATACATGGGGTCAATTGCACCTGGAATCTTTTGCCTCTGTTGGGTGTGCAGCCGGCATTAGGACACAATTTCACGGCTGCCGATGATCAGTACTCAGCGAACGGTACGGTATTGCTCAGCTGGGAATTGTGGAAACGCAGATTCGGCGGTGATTCGGGAATTTTGAACAAAACCATCCACTTGAACACTCAGTCATACACCGTCATTGGGATTCTGCCTGCCGGATTTGCATTTCCGGGCGACCCATCTGTGCAACTGTTGACTCCGGTCAATCGCGACAAGCCTGTAGATAGGATGGAGTCTTTTGGCGATCATGAGTTCGAAGTGCTGGGCCGTCTGAAGCCATCGATGACAGCGGAAGAGGGCAAGGCAGATTTGTCGGTTATCTCGCGTACGGTGCACGATCAACACACGGATACGCCCATTGGAAAGAGCGCCAATCTGCAGTCGCTTCTCGATGACATGGTGGGTGGTGTAAGGAAACCGCTATATATGCTGCTGGCGGCGACCGTGTGTATGCTTTTGATTGCATGTCTCAACGTGGCAAACCTGCTTATTGCGCGCGGCGCTGCACGGCGTAAGGAGCAGGCAATTCGCATGGCACTGGGCGGCAGCCGCATGCGTCTGCTTAGAACTCAGATGATGGACAGTCTGTTGCTCACGTTTGCTGGCGGTGCAGGAGGAATCGCGCTGGCCTACGCGGCGCTCCAATGGCTAGCGAGGACTCGGTCTGATCTGAGCCGCGTGGAGACAATACAGATCGACGGAATTGTTGCGGTCTTCGCGCTGGGAGTGATTCTGCTCTGCGCACTGTTCTGCGGATTGATCGGGGCGCTTAGTTCCCGTGATACGCGACTGTTGGCCTCGCTGCAGGAAGTATCGCGAAGCTCTAGCTCAGGTGTGGGACGAGTTCAGTTGCGCAGAGGACTATTGACTCTGGAAGTGGGACTTACTGTGGTGCTGCTGGTTGCCGCGGGACTGCTGCTGAAGAGCTATCAAAGGCTGCGCTCATCTGAGATGGGCTGCATAACGCAGAATGTGTTGACGATGCGGATCGGTCTATTTGGTGGACATTACAACGATCCTGCGCTGCAGGTGAACTTCTATTCGGATTTGCTGACACGAGTGCGAGCGCTGCCCGGGGTGGACGCCACAGGCTTTGTGCAGGCGGTTCCAGGGCAAGGCTATTGGGGTGACAATCTGTTTACGGTAGTGGAACACCCTCCCTTGCCGCCAGGTCAGGTCCAGTTTGCGATCTACCGTTGGGCTGATCCGGGATACTTTTCGGCGATGGGTATTCCTGTGCTGCGCGGGCATAGCTTTGACTCGAGCAAACGGCTGGATCATGCAGATGAAATAGTGATCAGCAAATCATTCGCTGACGAGAACCTTTCCGGTGAAGATCCTATCGGCAAGCATCTGCGGGTAGATGACCGTGTCTTAACTATTGTTGGAGTGGTGGGAGACACACGTTACATACCGGCTGAAGATCCCAAACCAATGATGTATGTTCCGCTTTTCAGGGGTTTTGCAAACAATGGAACTCTGGTGATTCGTTCGTCGCACGACGTGGATCAGTTGGCATTACCGGTGCAGCGGATTGTGCAGGCATTGGATCATGATCTGGCAGTAAGTGATGTGCTGACAATGGATCAGTTACTGGGAAAAACCACGGTGGATGCGAGTTTTGATGCGACACTGTTGGGATTCTTCGCAGGACTGTCCTTGCTGCTTGCGGCGGTGGGACTGTTCGGAGTACTTTCGTACATTGTGGCACAGCGGACGAGCGAGATTGGGATTCGCATTGCCCTGGGTGCGCAGCGGGAGCAGGTTTTGCGGTTGGTGCTACTCGATGGGCTGCGGCCTGCGCTGGCGGGACTGGCGTTTGGGCTCACGGCCAGCGCGTGCGCGGCGCGGCCCATCCGGTCAATGCTCTATGGCACACGACCGCTTGATCCGGCGGTGTTTACTGCCGCGGCCGCTACGCTATTCGCAGTTGCATTGGTAGCCTGCGCCGTGCCCGCTTGGCGGGCATCCCGCCTCGACCCGGTTACCGCCCTCCGAATGGAGTAGCTCCTCTCCACATTCGCATTTCCCTGAAGCGGCCGCGCGGAATTGGCCTCAGGCAAGTTCATCATCAATGGGGCGTGACCTATGGTTTCATGAAGCAAAAATCATTTGCTGGTTTGTCATGCTCTCTTGTCAGTCGACTCATCTCCGCCAAAGCGCACATCGACCGCAGATAGGGAACGAAAAGTCGGCATATAGGAATTTGCTGATAGAGGCTAGTGCAGTACAGAGGCGGGGGATTGAGCGCGGCTTCGCCGCGTGGGTTGATTTTCAAAAATTGGTGGGTGGGGTGGATGTACGGGCTGAAGGCGCGTACCCTTCAGTGCGACGAAAAAGCAAATGAAGGCTTTCAACCCCCCACCCCAGACTGTAGATATGGATATCCCACCCTAGATCACCCCAACGACGAAGACCTGTCGTTGGGGACCCCGATGCGGCAATGGAACGAAATGCGGGTTCTTCGACTCCCCTTCACTCTCCACCCCAGCGACGAAGACCTGTCACTGGGGACCCTGGTGCGCTCAGGGTCGCTCAGAATGACAGCCGCGAAGGTGGGGCACCCAGCGTTTGTTAGACGGCGGGAGTTGAGCGCGGCTTCGCCGCGTGGGTTGATTTTCAAAAATGGGTGGGTGGGATGGTGGCACGGCTAAAGCCATGCCCTTTCAAAGCTGGGAAAAGCAAATGCAGGTCCTTCGACTGCGTTTGGCGCAAGAAACGCGCCAAACTTCGCTCAGGATGACAAGCATTTTTATGATCGCTCAGGATGACAGCTTTTTAGGTGCGAGGACTTGAGCGCGGCTTCGCCGCGTAGGCTGATTTTCAAAAATGGGTGGATGGGGTGGTGGCACGGCTAAAGCCGTGCCCTTTCAAAGCTGGGAAAAACAAATGCAGGTCCTTCGACTGCGTTTGGCGCAAGAAACGCGCCAAACTTCGCTCAGGATGACAAGCATTTTTATGATCGCGCTGGATGACAGGCATTTTTTATGATCGCTCAGGATGACAGGCATTTTTATGATCGCTCAGGATGACAGGCATTTTTATGATCGCTCAGGATGACAACTTTTGGGAAGCTCCGCACAAGTATTGTTGTAGAGCGGGTGTTTCTCAGGGACTAAAGTCCAATGTTTTTCTGTTGTATTTGCGGCACGACTAAAGTCGTGCCCTGACACAAAGCGGCACCGAATACCTTTCCCTTATTCCGGGTCCGGTTCTTCATCGGATAAATTAGGGCCTGTTAACATTACTGGGGCGGCTGGCGTTGCGAGTGAAAATTGGGTTAGACTAGGCGGAGTTTGAAGGCTGTGGCGGGACCACAGCCGAAAACGACAACAACGTCTGGCCCGATTTGCGCCGCAACCCTTCGGGCCGGGGCCAGTTTTCCTCATTTCTTCGTCAATCGTCGCTAGCAGACACCCGGTATGCGTCGCTCCTCACTCCTTGAACTGAGAAAAACTGGCTCCCGGCACCAGCCACCCCAGTAGTGTTAACAGGCCCTAAGCTGATTAAGGCGCAT
>CAVXYT010000022.1:0-22493 GCA_963765995.1 uncultured Acidobacteriaceae bacterium
CCGTCTGAGCCGCCTTGCTGGAGCTTGCGAGTGAGGCTGACCATCTCGATGGCTGCCAGGGCAGCTTCAAATCCCTTATTGCCGGACTTGATGCCGGCGCGGTTGAGGGCCTGCTCCAGAGTCTCGCAGGTGAGCACGCCAAAGCTGTGGGGAATGCCCGTCTCCTGCTGCGATTGGCCGATGCCGCGCGCTACTTCGTTGTAGATGGCCTCGTAGTGGGCGGTTTCGCCGCGCAGCAGGCAGCCAAGGGGGATGATGGCGTCTACCCGGCCTGCATTGGCCACAGTGCGCGCGGCGGCCGGTATCTCCCATGCGCCGGGAACGCGGACAACCTCAATGTCGGCCCGCTTTGCGCCGCTGCGCATCAGGGCGTCTAACGCGCCTTCAAGCAGCCGCTCGGTAATGACCGCATTCCAGCGAGCGACGACGACGGCAAACTTCATGCCCGCGGCGGAGAGGTCGCCCTCGACGGCCACCGGCTTGCCCTTGAGTGGATCGGTCCAGGCCCAGAAGCTGACGGCGAAGCCTGGCTCCGGCTCGACGGTGAAGAGGCGCGACTTCCAGTGAGTTTCCGCGATGGCGGAGAGGCGCGCGACGGCCAGTTCGCCCCCTTGCGCGCGCAGCCAGGTTGCGGCGGCCTGATGGACGGCGTCCAGAGCGGTCACCTCTACCAGTACATCGGCGGTGGAAGGAAATTGGCCGTCCACAAATTCGAGATTGCCCAGCGGCGCCAGAAACGAAGCACCGTGGCTGTGTTCTTCGTTCCATCCTTTGCCGGGAACAAATCCTATCGCGGAAAAGAAGCTCGCCAGCCGGTCATAAGCTGCACGGCTGCCCGCGGGACGAAGAAAGGAAATCCCTTTAATCATGCTTTGATTCTATCGTGCAGGAGCGAGTCAGCAAGTCGGCGAGTAAGCGGGTTGAGTGGACGAATTCGGAATCGCTCGAAAAGCAGAAAGGCCGGCGCTCGGCCGGCCTTCATGGCTTGCTGCTTGCTGTGCCGCGGGCTACGTAGTGGAGCGCGGCTTGACGGCGATGGCTGTGGCCGGAACGATGGCGGTGCCGGGGTTCGGTCCAGAATATGCGCAGCCGGCGTCGGTGCCACCGGCGGAGACGGGCGTACAAGACGGCAGGTTGGGACTGATCTGTTGCGTGTCCGCATTGGCCGGGTTGCTGGTGACCAGGGGAACACTGATGTAGTGGATCATGTTGTCACCTGCGGTGGAGACAAAGAAGAGCGTGTCGTCCGGAGTGAAAGCGCCGGCCAGGGGTGCAGTGATATTGGCTGCCCCGCTTCCCTTGAACGTGACATAACCCACGGTGCCCGTACCCGGTAGATAGTATGGCAGCGAGACGCCGGTTGTTGCGCCCGTTGTGGGCGGGGTATAGGTGATAAAGGCCAGGCTGGATTTAGGCGAGGGAACAACTTGATTGACGGCGGCGGCATCGGCAGTGATCGGCCCTGGCTGGCTCAACGTGGTTTGGAGCACCAGCGGCGAGAGTGTATCGCCGAGAATCAGCGGGTAATTGCTGTCACTTTCTGCAGGCAGGCAATTGAATGCGGGAATGGTGACTCCTATGTCGGACAAGGTGATGTTTGCGCCGGCGGTCGATGCGCCGAGGATGTGCTTGCCATCGGTGGTGGCGGCCAGAACGTCGGTCGGAACCGGATTATTGGATGCGTTCAGCACCACATTGTCCGGAGATGGCCCTTGTGGATAGAAACTCATGTTGGCATAATTGCCAACCGTACCAGATGGGCACCAGGTATGAGCCACGGTGGAGCTTCCGCTAAGAAAAGCGCCCACGCTGGGAATGGTAATCGCCAAACTCTGAGAACCGCCGGTGGTCGTGCTCAAATCGTAAGTGGTCCAGCCGGTGTTCACGTTATAGACGTACAACGTGTCCGCATGGGGAGCGCCCAGGGCAGCACTGTCAGTGACATAGAGCGTCGCCGAGTCGGGGGTCCATGCGGCGGCCGTACCCATGCCGCCAAAGGTGGTGTAGCCGCCGCTGGCTGTGGTGTAGAGATAAAAAAGTTGGCGCACCTGGTCGTTGATGAGCAGTTGCGAGTTATTCGGCGATACGGCCAGCACTACGCCGGGAACGGCTGTGGTCGCCGTGGTGATCGCGTTGGACGAGGTGCTCATAACCATCAACTCGTGAGGGGAGCCGAAATAAAGATTGTTGCCCAGCCGGTCCATCACCATTGACGTTGGCACATAAGGTAGGCGCACCGTGGAGCCGACGGTGTCGGTGAGAAGATCGACGGGGATGATGTACTGTGACTGGCCGGGAGCCGAGAACCAGACGTAGTCGCTGGCCGTGCCGGGGGTGGTGATGGTGACCGGGTTGGAGGAAATGGGCAGGCCGGTGCCATACAAACCAATCTTATTGGTGGGGGATGGATTGCATGCGGATGGCTGGCAGATGGCATAGACCGATGCCACGCCGGGGAAAGCGGTGGTGATAGCTCCGCCGTTGGCCGCCGAAATGTCGATCGGGTCGGTGGACTGGTAGGTCAGGGAGAGGCCGGTGATGGGGCATCCACCAGCTGGATTAGAGATTGTAGGGGGGCACAGGTTCAGGTTGGTGTCGTAAGTGTTGGTGACCAGATTCTGCGTCACGCCCTGGGTGATGGTGCCCGAGGTGCTGCCGTTGGCTAGAGTCACCGAAATCGATTTCGGCGGGCAAGTGGAGATGTAGCCGGCCGAAGAGCCCGAGCCGGCCACCGAGGCAGTGACGACTGTGGTGCCTGGCTGCTCGGCGGTGATGGTCACCAGGTTTGTGGTGGTATTGGTGGTTATGGAGGCGATGCTGGAGGTGCCCACCGAGTAGCTGAGCGTGCCGACGGCGGCCGTGCAACTGGGGACAGAGGTCACGCCGGCAGGCAGCGGGCAAGCAAAGTTGCTGGTCACCGAAGATGGCGCGCACAGCAGAACCTGCTGGTTGCTGCTGTTCGCGTAGCAAGCCTGCGCATCGAGGGTGGCCTGGGTGCCCTGTGAAAAGCACTGCTGGGATGTACCCGACAAGGGGGATGTGACCAGGCTGACGGAAGTCACCTGGGCATGCACGTACACCTCCACCGGATTGGAGGTCACCGATTGAGCGGAGGCCGTGATGTAGGCCGTGCCGTAGGGCAGACCGCCGGTCGAGGGCAATGGATTCGGAGGACTACAGATGGTGTAATTGGCGATGCCGCCGCCCGAGTTCCGGTTCCAGGTTCCGGCGCAGATGCTGCCGGTCGGAGAGATATCCACCAATTGGTTGTTGGTGGTGCCGTAGGTGTACGAGCTCGCACTGGCCGAAGTGCCCTTGCAGGTAAGGGCCGAGGGCGTACTCACCTGGCGCGTCTGCCCAAAGGCCATGGAGATGCCCGTGGTCGCGGGTTGCAGTGTGATCGTGGCCACATCCGTGATTTTCGTCCCGTAACCCAAGCCATTGCAATAGTTAGCGCCTGGGTTGCGGATGCAGCCGGAGATCGAAATCCCGGCTGGAATGGCCAGGCACAACAAGCAAACAAGCGTCAAGAACCGCCGCATGAATCCTCCCCGCCCCGCCTTGTCGAACTGCGGAACGGTCACTCCCGATACCATCGGGGAAAATTGGGTTATCGCGAACTTCCCATCGCCTCTGCCCGCGTTTGCCGGTGGCGAGTGGCTCTTTCTTCCGGGCTCCCAAGCGATAGGTCCTGGTCGCTAGGGTGGAAGTAAAAGCCCTCTTGTGCGGCACCCAAAAATGGGGACGAAAATTAGGAAGGCGCTCTCAGGAGCGGTCCATCAACACGCGATGGCTGTTCGGCCGCCGGTGAAATCCGCTCAAATGACCGGTTTCCGGCGCCACTCTTACCCGGCAGCCGGTTAACGAAACGCACTCTTAAAACTCCAAAGAAAAGTGTATCAGGACAGGGTGGCAACCGGCATCAAGCTCTCTTGGCGCACTCCCCCGCCCCTTTCAAATAGACTCCGCCGGACTCGGATGGCGAGCAGGTACGCGGGCCTGGGTCTGACCCTATGGCGAGGGCGGCAGGTAGCGGGTATACCACTCAACGGTCCGCTCCATCACGTCCCGCCGATGGGCCGGGTCGGCAAACATGTGACCTTCGTTCGGATACACAACCAGCCGCGTGGGCACATTCCGGGCTCTCAGCGCATGCCAGAACTCGAAGGACTGGGGCGCAGGGCACTCGCCGTCCCGATCGCCCACTACTACCAAAGTGGGTGTACGAGCTTGCAGGATGAAGTTGATAGCCGAGCTTTTGGCGTAGACTGCCGGGTCGTCGTAGGCCGTCGCGCCAAAGTAGGGGATCATCCACTGGTCGATGGAATTCTCGCCGTAGTAGCTTTGCCAGTTGGAAATGCCCGCGCCTGCCACCGCCGCCTTGAAGCGTTGCGTCTGGGTCACGGCGAACATGGTCATGAAGCCGCCATAGCTCCAGCCGGTCAGGCCCATGCGGTTGGGGTCCACAGGGTAGCCGGCCTCGACCGTGTCCACGCCGGCCAGAATGTCCCGCAGGTCGCCATAGCCGAAGTCCTCGCGGTTTGCCTGGACAAACTCCTCGCCCTGCCCAAAGCTGCCGCGCGGGTTGGGTTGCAGCACAAAGTAGCCCAGCGCCGAAAACGCCGCCGCGTTCAGAGCGCCCGTTCCCCAGCGCGACACCGCCGCCGAGGCCGGCCCGCCATGCACCACGACGATCAGCGGATACTTTTTAGCCGGATCGTAGTCTTTGGGCAGCGTCAGCCAGCCCTGCACCTGGAACTGATCGCTCTTCCAGGTAAGTGAAACGGATTTTCCCCATCCCGGTTCCACGCCGTCGTTCAGGTGCGTGAGCTGTGTGAAGGGGGCGTGATCGCCGGAGCGGCTGGAAGGTGGGGCTACAGTCCTGGCGGCGTAGATTTCCGGAGCAGTGTCAAAGGTGCTGGCTTGAAAAACGAAAAGAGAACGGTCGGAGGTGGAGGAAAGGCTCATCTCCATCCGCCTGTCGCCCACTTCACCAGGAATGTTGAAGATGGAACTGACTGAATTCACGGAGAGATTCGATCCGGCAGGGTCGCTTTGAAGGAGGAGCCGGATGAGGCGGCTGTCGGAGCCTGCCAACTCGCTGACATAGAGACTGTGGTTGCCGTCCCACTCGATCCATGACGGAGTGCTGGGACGCCCCGGCGTCAGATCGCGCGGATCTCCGCCCGCAGACGGGATGATCCACACATCGCCGCCCGTCGAGCCCTGGTCGCTCATCAGCCCGCCGATAAAGGCGATCTGCTTGCCGTCCGGCGACCAGCGCGGCACGGCAATCTGCATCCCATGCAGCGGGCCGGTTACCTCGGAGGGCACAAGAACAACGTCCGGCTCGGCGCCAAGCCGCTGCGCGTAGAGTTTGGCTACCCACCAGTTGTTCTCTCCCGGCGGGTCAGCAGCCACATAAGCCAGCCCTCTTGAATCCGGCCGCCAGTCGAATTCGTACACATGCAGGTTGGCCGGAGTCGCCATCGCGGGCGCAACCAGCCCCGAAGAATTCAGTTTGTCCGCATAGACGGGGACAACAGCCACGCGCTCAATCTCCACGCCATCCTCGCCGATTACCCCCGCCGGCGGCTTCATCGCTGCCAGCGCCCCGGCTGGCCGCGTCGCGCCTTCCACATAGAGAAAGGCCACGTTCTTTCCGTCCGGCGAAAAGGCTGGAGCCTTGACGTAACCCTTCAGCTCCGTCAGCCGTCGCGCCGGGCTGTCTTGCAGCGACACATAAAGGTCGGATTGTCCCGGCTTGGCGCAATCGGAGAAAAATACCAGCGCCTTGGAGTCCGGCGACCACGCGATCTGGCCCTCGTGGCAGTGCTGCTCGGGCTTCACGGCCGCCGTCACCTGCTCGCTTTTGGCCAAGTCGCCCAGCGGCGCCACTCGTATATTTTCGTTTTCTTTTGCGCCCTCAATCCACGCCAGCCGCTTGCCGTCCGGCGAGATCGCCACCTGCCCGAAGTGTTCTCCGCGACCGAGTCCCTTCAGAACCGCGTCAATGTGCGCATGGTCCAAGGCAGGGGAGGCTTGCGATTGCGCTGCGGCAGCCGCTTGCGCCAACGCGGCCGAGGGATTGAGAGCGATGCTCAGAAACAGGGCTGCGCCTGTAATCAGTCCGGTGCGGAGAGGGGTGCGAATCAGCGTCAAAAACATACGGAAATGCTATCAGGGAGTGCCGACGGTGAACCAGGGACACAGTACCCTATTTCGCGATCAATGAAAGTATCCCTGATCGAGTACGCTGCCGAGAAGATCCCTTTGGTTGGAATCCTGCGCCGCAAGAAGGTTCCGAACCTCCTTCGCCTCCTGGCTGTCGAACCTTATCATGTCGCCATCATCAAAATACATCCTAGGGCTTTTATAAACGATGCCCATAGAACTGCTCGAATAGTAGCTGCCGCTGTAGAAAAAACCTGACGCTCCAAACATCTCCATCTGAAAAAAGAGGCGGCGCTTGTCAATTTCAGGAGCGTAGACTGGCATGCCTTGCTCATTTTCCCGGCCTGCAGAGATTCCCAGCAAGTCGAGCAGCGTTGGAGATATGTCTATATGCGAGGTCGGAGAGTCGATGATCGTCGCATGCTGGAGAACTCCGGGCGCGTAAATGAGCATTGGAACCCGTAACTTGATGTCTTCCAGCCGCCCTCGCGGAACGAGAACAAACTGGCCTTCCTGAGGCCCGGGTGTCCACCTCATTCCATGGTCGCCGGTAATCACAATGATGGTGTGATCCAGAGCTCCTCCGCGTTCCAGCTCGTCTATCAACTCGCCCATCCATGCGTCCTGATAAACTGCCAGCGCATGACCGCGCTCCAGGGGCGACATAGATGTGCGTCCATTCAGTTCCCGGTACGGGTCATGGCCAATCTCGGGGAAGAAAGCCGCGGCAAACTTCTGCCCCCGGGATGTCCAGTCGCGGATGTCGGCGCGCAGCGCGAGAAGCCCGCGGTGGTCGTTCTCGGCGACGTAATCCGCCGGGCCGAAGAAGGTAGCCTGCCCACTTTCATCAATCTTCGGATCTATTCGTGCTGCGGTAATTTTCTGAAAACCGAGGCTGGCAAGCATCAGGTCGTCGCGTCGCTGCGGGATGCTCCAGACGAAGCCATAGTACCCGGTCTCATAACCTTCGCTCCGCAAACTGCGGATTAGCCCGGGAATCGGAACCTGACGGTCAACGATTCCGCACTGCCAGCGCACATATAGCGAAGTGAAGATCGAGAATGCCGCGTTGTCTGTAAGTGGATAACTGGTGAAATGCTGCCGCATCAGAAAGGAATGATCGCGGAGACGCCGGGCGTTCGGCATGTCACTCAGGGAGTCGCGGGAAGGATCAAATGCCTGCGCGGCCATGGACTCCATCACGACCAGAATAATGTTGTAGTTTTTTGCTTTTCCGGTAAAGTCTGTCGGCTGCGGCGCAGGGACGTGCGAGGCGTCGCGGTATCTTTGCATCAGTTCCCGCGTGTTGAGGTCATGAAGCCCGGAGAGGATTTCATTTTCAAAGAGCGCGGGAGAGGCAGTCATCCGAAGGAGAGACTGCGACCATGCCATTACCGGAACGCTGGGAATATAGGCGATGGCAGTAGCCACGAACCCTAGGCCGAACGACGCCAGAACAGCATGATTCAGCCAGCGTGTGTTTCTTCTGAAGGCAACCAGCGCGATGGCCGACAGAAGCACGGCAACAGCCAGGCCCGCACCCCAAAACAGCAACGTTACAGCGGGGTGAGTGTCAAATGCCGTTTCATGACTCCTGATCGCCCACATTGCATCGAACCAAAGCACTCTCAACGAGGAGAACGTGCCAGTCGCCAAAAACGCATAGAGTTCAATAGTGACAAGCGCCTCGACCAGAAATGCGGCAACGATGGAGATGAAGATTCGCCAGCGCGGCGAGAGCCAGACGGTCAGCGCGCAAAATGCCAGCGGGATGAGAACAAAACCGCAGAGCATATCCGAGCGAAACAGGGAAATCTTCTCCCAGAAATGAAGCGTCGGAGGATTGCGAAGGCCAACAGCCATCTCGTAAAACGCATTGCAGCGCAACATCGCTGAAAGTTTTTCGATAAGAACGTAGGCAGCAGAACCCAGCAACGGCAAGAGAATGATGCCAAGCTTGTTCATTCTGAGCCATTCCGCGATTCTTCTCATCAATCCACCCTGGCCGCACGATGAATCGCCAGCAGCGTTTCCAGCAGCGGCTTCAGCAGCTTCAAATCCAGCGCATTCGCGCCATCGGATTTGGCGTTGGCCGGGTCGTCGTGGACCTCTAAAAATAATCCATCAATCCCCGCCGCGACCGCGGCCCGCGCCAGCAGCGGAATAAACTCCGGCTGGCCGCCGCTGACGCCATTGGCCGCTGAGGGCTGCTGCACGGAGTGCGTCGCGTCGAAGACCACTGGCGCGAGGCGGCGCATCACCGGCAGCGAGCGGAAATCGACCACCAGCGTGTTGTAGCCGAAGCTGGCCCCGCGCTCGGTGAGGAGGACGCGCTCATTGCCCGTGGAGCGCACCTTTTCGACCGGGTGCGCCATATCCCACGGGGCGACAAACTGGCCCTTCTTGATGTTGACCGCGCGGCCCGTTTTGCCCGCGGCTACCAGCAGGTCGGTCTGGCGGCAGAGGAAGGCGGGAATCTGCAGCACGTCCACGGCCTCGGCGGCCACTGCGCAGTGGGCCGGCTCGTGCACATCGGTAAGCACCGGCAACCCCGTATCTTTGGCCAGACGGGCCTAGGATGCGCGTGCCCTCGACCAGCCCCGGCCCGCGAAAGCTCTTCACGCTGGTGCGGTTGGCCTTGTCGTAGCTGGCCTTGAAGATGAACGGAATGCCGAGGTCTGCCGCGATGCGCTGAATCGCCTCGGCCATGCGGCGCGCGTGGGCCTCGGACTCGATAACGCAGGGGCCGGCGATGAGGAAAAGCTGGCCCTCGCCCACATGGACCGGGCCGATTTCAAAGGAGTGGCTCACGGGTATGATTGTAATGCGTGCGTGAGCCTGCCGCCGTGAGGCCGCAGTCTGGCCTGAAGTAAAAATTTGATGGATGTGGGAAGGAAAAGACGATGGAAGTGAATGTAAAACTCCAGGGAGATGTGACGTTTGAGGTCGCGGCGCGGAAGCACTTGCTGGTGTGCGATCAGCCCACGGAAGCCGGCGGCAACGACGAGGGCATGACGCCGCCTGAGCTTTTCTGTCGTCTCTGGGCACCTGCGCGGCCTTTTACGCCTCGGCCTACCTCCGCAAAAAGGGCCTGCCGCGCGAGGGAGTTGAGGTGCGGGTTACGGCAGAAAAGGCCGGGCCTCCGGCGCGGCTGGACAACTTCAGGATCGAGGTCAAGATCCCGCTGGCGCTGAGCGAAGCCGACCGCGCAGGCGTGGACCAGGCCGTCCACCACTGCCTGATTCACAACACGCTGCTCCATCCGCCCGCGATCCAGATCGAACTGCACGCTCCCGCCACGATGTAAGCCTGGCCGGGCAGAGCGCGCCGAGGTGGCTGGTATGCAAAAGAGTTTCGCGCCGTAACTTTACCGAAGACGAGCCGCAACGGTACAATCACAAAAGGTAGGCCGAAGTAGCTCAGTTGGTAGAGCAGCTGATTCGTAATCAGCAGGTCGTCGGTTCGAGTCCGACTTTCGGCTCCAGCTCAACTTCGCAGCTATCTGCAAGAAGATACATAGACTTGCATGGTTTGTCGCGCAAATGGCCTCTCGGCTTGGAGAGGCCATTTGCCGTTATAGGAAGCCTGGATTGTCGCCTCTTGCGTCCGGCTCCGCTGCGCTTTGCTCAGGATGACAGCCTTTTACTGGCCGCTCAGGATAACAGAGACGTTGGTTAGAGTTAGGCCTCGCCGGACTCGGAAGCCAGCCGCGCCCGCCGGTTCTTGTAACTCGCGGCAATAAACTCGCGGAAGATGGGGTGCGGCTCCAGCGGCCTGGATTTGAATTCGGGGTGGAACTGGCAGCCAAGGAAGAATGGGTGGCCGGGAAGCTCGATGATCTCGACGTAAGTGGAGTCGGGGGTGGTGCCGCTCAGGCGCAAGCCGCCGCCGGTAAGCAGGGCTTCGTATTCGCGGTTGAACTCGTAGCGATGGCGATGGCGCTCGCTGATTTCTGTCACGCCGTAAGCGCGCGCGGCCAGCGAATCCTCTTGCAGGATGCAGGTCCATGCGCCCAGGCGCATCGTCCCGCCCATCTCTTCCACGCCCAGAAGCTCGCGCAGCTTGTAGATGATGCGGTGCTGGCTGGCGGGGTCGAATTCGCTGGAGTTGGCGTCCTTCAGTCCGCAGACGTTGCGGGCAAACTCGATGCACGCGGTCTGCATGCCCAGGCAAATTCCGAAATAGGGCACCTGCTTCTCGCGGGCGTAGCGAATGGCGTTCAACATGCCCTCGATGCCGCGCTTGCCGAAGCCGCCGGGAACCAGAATACCGTCGAATCCTTCTAACTGCGACTCATAGCTGCGGTCCTCTGGAGACTTCGACTCCAGGCCCTCGGCTTCAATCCATGTTGCCTTGAGCTTGAGGTTCTGCGAGACCGCTCCGTGAGTCATAGCCTCCTTGAGCGACTTGTAACTGTCCTCATACTCCACATACTTGCCGACAATGGCGATGTGGACTTCGTCTTTGGGGTTATAGCAGCGATGGACCAGGTCCTTCCACTTAGCCAGGTCGGCTTCGGGCGCTTCCTTGTGCAGGTATTTGAGGATGAGCGCGTCTACGCCCTCCTGTGCAAAGCAGAGCGGCACCTCGTAGATGGAGGGCACGGTTTTGTCTCCGATCACGGCGCGCTCTTCGACGTTGCAGAAGGCGGCAATCTTTTGCTTGATCTCCCGGCTCAGGTTGCGGTCCGAGCGGCACATCAGGATGTCGGCCTGAATGCCGATGGAGAGCAGCTCCTTGACGGAGTGCTGCGTAGGCTTGGTCTTCAGTTCCTGGGCGGCGGTGATCCACGGCACCAGAGTGAGGTGGACAAAGACCGTATTCTCCCGGCCCAGCTCCTGGCGCATCTGGCGGATCGCCTCCAGAAAAGGCAGCGACTCGATGTCGCCCACCGTGCCGCCGATCTCGACGATGGTCACGTCGGCGCCGTTGGCCGAGACCTTGCGCATTGCGTTCTTGATCTCGTTGGTTACGTGGGGGATGACCTGGACGGTCTTGCCCAGGTAGTCGCCGCGCCGCTCCTTCAAAATAATCTGCTCGTAGATGCGCCCCGTGGTGAGGTTGTTGTCGCGCGACAATGGCGCGTGGGTAAAGCGCTCGTAATGGCCTAGGTCGAGGTCGGTCTCGGCGCCGTCGTCGGTGACAAAGACCTCGCCGTGCTGGAAGGGGGACATGGTGCCGGGATCGACGTTGAGGTAGGGGTCGAACTTCATCAGGTTCACGCGCAGGCCGCGGCTTTCCAGCAAACAGCCGATGGAGGCCGCCGCCAGGCCCTTGCCTAAACTGGACACAACTCCGCCCGTCACAAAGACATACTTTGCCGACATGGGTGCAACCTCACTCTTAGGTTGTTGGGATTGGCCGTACGAGGTGGACACTTACAAGTATGGCAGAGATGGGATGCAAAGGAAACAGAAAAAGCGACCGGCCAGGAATCGCAGCTGGCGACGGCCGAGAGGTTATTTGGATTCAAGAGCTTAGGGAGCGACTCGCAGGAAAAGCAAAAGCCGCCGAATCTGCGGCCCGGCTACAGCAGTTCTCCAATTGCTGTAAACCGAGGCCACAACTGCTGAGTGGCTTTTTCCTTAGGACAAGCGGCGCATGCTCAATGCAGCGCACCAGAACTGATGCGGAAAACTGACAGGATGGACGCCGGACTCAACCTCCGGTGTCCATCCTGCCGCGTGGTCCTGGGGCGAAAGTTACATTGACTTGCGGCTCGCCGGGGGCACAATCCCGTTCATGCGCAGATACTCAACCATCTGGCCGTAGTGGTCCATGAAGTGCGCGATTCCAAATGCCGTCATGCCGGCGCGCGTGCCATGCGAGGTCTGCACAAAGGCGTTCTCCGGGGTAATGGCGTTCACAAAGGTATGGGCCTGGGCGAAGGAATCTTTCAGCGCCTTCACGATGTCGGCTTTGGTGGTGAGTTTCTCAATCGAGTCCGACATTGCCTTGGCTCCGGCTTCCGAGTAATTTGGGCCGCCGAAGAAGTAATAGTTGGACTCGGCCACATGCTTGATCTGCTGGGCAAAGGTGCGTGTGCCTTTGAACTCGCCCTGGGTGGGCACAAAGTTGAATTTGTCTTCCGGCATAGCCTCGGCGGCAGAGACGAACTCCTGCTCCATGCCGCTGAGCAGCTTGCCATAGACCTGTGCTGGTGGGATGGGCGTGCCCACGGCAGGTTTGGCTGGCGCGGCAGCCTGGGCAAGGGCAAGCGTGGATGCTGCGGATAGCAGGCAACAACCGACAATGCAGCCTGCAACGTAGGGAAGTTTGAACATGGAATCTCCTTTGGCGGCCTGAGCCGCGTGAAGGTAATTTACCAGATCACAGCCGATTCATGACAGCCGAGGCCCGTCTATCGCCCATTGAGCGCGAACCAGAGGGCGCAAAATCGCAATTCCCGTACAATCGAGATTAAGGAGATTGACCGATGAAGCGAGTCTATATGGACGCCAATGCCACCACCCCTCTGTTGACGGAGGTGATGGAGGCCATGCGGCCATATTGGATGGAGCATTTCGGCAACGCCTCCTCGATTCACCTGGACGGCCAGCAGGCGCACGCCGCCGTGGACCACGCCCGCGCGACCATGGCCGAGTTCTTCAACTGCCACGACGCCGAGGTGGTCTTCAACTCCGGCGGCACCGAGGGCGACAATACGGCCATCTTCGGCCTGCTGCATCCCGGCGACCACTTTATCACCACTTCGATTGAACACTCCGCGATTCTGGAGGCGGCCCGGCGCATGGCCGCGCATGGCGTGGAGACGACCTTCGTTGCGCCCAGGCCCAGCGGCCTTATCAATCCGGCGGACATTCTGCGCGCCATCCGGCCCGAGACGCGGCTCATCAGCGTAATGCTGGCCAACAATGAGACCGGCGTGCTGCAACCCGTTGAAGAGATAGGCAAGATCGCCGCCGACACCGGCGTCTTCTTTCACATCGACGCAGTGCAGGGCGCGGGCAAAGTCAAATTCGACGTCCGCCGATTTGGTTGCCATCTCTGCTCCATCAGCGCGCACAAGATGCACGGGCCCAAGGGCGTCGGCGCAATGTTCGTGCGCCGCGGGACGCCGATTGAATCGCTACTGGTAGGCGGCAGCCATGAGCGCCGCCAGCGCGCCGGGACGGAAAACGTGCCCGGCATCGTGGGCCTGGCCAAGGCCGCGGACCTGGCCATGCACTCGCTCGAAGATGGAACCATTGACCGCATGGGCAAGCTGCGCGACTGGCTGGAAGTTGGCGTCTTGCAGATCTTCGGCACAGGAGTGAACGGAGCGTGGGATGGCGACAAGCCTGTGCCCCGCGCGGCCAACACCACCAACATCTGGTTCGACAATCTGGAAGGCGAGGCGCTGGTGATTGCGCTCGATTTGAAGGGCGTGGCCGTCAGCGGCGGTTCGGCCTGCCACTCCGGCGCAACCGAGCCGAGCCACGTGCTGATGGCGATGGGTCTGGACAAGACGCACGCCCGCGCCAGCCTGCGCTTCAGCCTGCTCAAGACCGCAACAGAGGCCGATGTGGACTATGTTTTGAAGGTCGTCCCCGAAGCCGTCGAACATCTGCGCGCGATTTCGCCGGTGACCGCGGGAACAGCGGGTTAAGAACCTCTTCAATGGATCGGGTACGCGCCAGCCGCATCTGACCTTAACGGGATATTAACTTTGCACAGCGCAAAGCCGTATCTTGGAATGGAACGAAACGGGGTCTGTTCTCGTAAACATCGAATGAGGAACTGCGATGAAATCTTTGAAGATCTCCTTGATTGCGACTTTGATTGGAACTGCGATTGGTACGGGGGCGTGGCTCTTCGGCCTCGGCAATATGATGTGGCCTGCACATCCCCAGATGGCTTGCTTCCTGCTCACCCTTGCCTCAGCCATCGCAACCCAAATTGCCTGGCCATGGCTCTTTGAATAAATTTGGGGCGGAAAATCTTAGCCCGGAGGGAGGCGGGGGTTTTAACCCCCGCATAAAGTCAACCGAATTGATTGGCCTTTAGGCCCGGAAACGTCTTCCTGCTCGTCAGAATTCCCTGCCCGTTTGCAGATAATTTTCTCTAACTGGCGCACAATTGTAATGAGTAGTCTGGACGGGAAAAGAGGTCAAATGCAGGTCGAACGCCAACAAAATTTGGGCAAAATCGACGAGGGGGCCCGGCAGACCCCACCCCCCCTCCCCGAAAATGCCCATTTCCCCAGGCGCATCTTTGCTCCGGCAAGGAGAATAAGTCGCTTTGAATCAGAGTTATACCAACTTATACTCAAGGCGAACCTGTTGTATAAGTAGTAAACACGAACCCCCGAAAAACACGGTTTTTGGGGCCAAAATCCCCCGTTTTTTAGCGATTTGAGTCCCAAAAGTGGCAATTTTGAACAGGATTTCATGACCGAACGCACCACCATTGCCGTAGCCATGTCCGGAGGGGTCGATTCCTCAACGGTTGCGGCGATGCTCGCCCACGAGGGCGACGCAGTCGTCGGGTTGACGCTTCAGTTGTGGGACCAGACGCGTCTCGCGGGCAAGCATGGAATTCCGGATGCTCCCAAGGCAGGCCGCTGCTGTTCGCTCGATGATGTCTACGACGCGCGGCGCGTAGCCGAGCACCTGAAGATTCCCTACTACGTCGTCAATCAGCAAGAGCGTTTCGAGCAGGATGTGGTGCGGCCCTTTGTTGCCGAGTACCTGGCTGGCCGCACGCCCATCCCCTGCTCGCTGTGCAACAACCACCTCAAGTTCGACCAGTTGCTCCAGACTGCGCGCTCCATCGGCGCGGAGCGCATCGCGACCGGACATTACGCGGTCAACGAGTTCGACGAGAAGCGCGGCCGCTGGATTCTGAAGCGGGCCGCAGACATGGCCAAGGACCAGACCTACTTCCTCTTCGGCCTGACGCAGGAGCAGTTGGCCCACACGCTCTTTCCGCTGGGCCGGATGACCAAGCTCGAGGTGCGCGAAATCGCCCGCCAACACGGACTGGCTCTCGCCGAGAAGCCCGACTCGCAGGAGATTTGCTTCATCCCGGGCGGTGACTACAAGCAGTTTCTGACGGCTTATCTCGAAGAGCAGGACGAGGCATTCCCTGAAACCGCCGGCGAACTGGTCACCTCCAGCGGCGAGGTGCTGGGCCGCCACGAGGGGATTTTCAATTTTACGGTCGGCCAGCGCAAGGGGCTGGGCGTCAGTTCGCCCTCGCCGCTTTATGTACTCAACATTGACCCAGCCAGCCATCGCGTTACCGTGGGTGCAGACGAGGAACTGGCCACGCGCACACTGCGCGCGCGGGATTTGAACTGGATTTCGATTTCGAGCTTGTCCAGCCCCATGCGCGTGCGCATCAAGATTCGCCATCGCCATGAACCCGCCTGGGCCACTTTGGAGCCCGCCGGAACGAACGAGGTCATCGCCACCTTCGACGAGCCGCAGCGCGCCGTCACCCCGGGGCAGTCGGCCGTTTTTTATGATGGCGACGAGGTGGTCGGCGGGGGATGGATTGTCTGAGCTCACTGTTGAACTGCCCAAGCCATCCCGTCGGGATTGCCGCCGGTTTGAATGCGTCCCACGACTTCCAGCGACTTCATGTCGATGACCGCGACATTATTATTCGGACTGCAAGCCACGTAGGCGCGGAGGCCGTCGGGCTGCACCAGGATGCCCCCGGAACCTGTGCCGATGGTCAGCCGTTTGATCTCCTGATGCGTCGCCGCATCCAGAATTACAAGCTCCGGCCCGGCAGAGATCAGAGCCATTTTGCCATCCGGTGTTAACTTGAGGCGATTGGCGTGGGGCACTTTGGCTTCAATTGTTGCTGTTACTGTTTTGGTTGCAACGTCAATGATTGAAACAGTGCCATCGCCGGCATTGGCCACCCAGGCCTGCTTGCCGTCCGGAGAAACGTCGAAGCCCTCCGAACCGCGTCCCACGGGAATTACGGTAAGCTGCCAGTCGCCGCCGGGAGGAAGAGGCAGGGCATTGCCAGTACCCGGCATCGAGGTTGCCACGCCCGCGTAACCGTCCACCTTGTCCAGAATCGTCACCGTTGCCGAGTTCACGTTGGTGGTGATGATGCGTTTGGCGCCGGGGAAGACGTATAGCATGTGAGTCCGGTTCTGGCCGGTTCCCATGATCCAGTCAATCTTTCCAGTTGCTGGGTTGTAGCTGCCGATGGATTTTGCAACCTCGGCAGTGAACCACACCTTGCCTTGCTGAAACGCCAGTCCATGCGGGCCGCGCAGCGCGCCCAGGTCGATGGTCGCCAGATTTCTTTGGCCCACCAGATCGATTTCGGTCAGGGTATGAAAAGCGCCGAAGCCGTAGTTGGAGACGTACGCGGTTCTGCCGTCTTCGGATACGACAACCTCATGAGGATCGTCGCCTGCCGGGATGCGCGCCACCACTTGTAATTTAGCCGGATTCACAATGGATAGCGTGCGGTCCTGTTTGGAAAGAATGAGCAGCGCCACCGCGGGAGTGGTCTGGGCAAAACTCCACCCGGTCAGCGTGGCCGCGAGAGTAAAAAATCCCCAGCGCAAACGCAGCATCATCTCCTCGCTTTCCGGCAATAGCCGCGGCTATACGAAGCGGTCTTCGCCGGCGGGGGGGACGGCCGGCGCTGTGCCGGGGGCGTGCGCAGCGATTCAACGACCGCCTTTACTATCCCCAGGATGCTCGAAATCTGCCGCACCGGCTTGCTGACGACATTGGCCACATAGCCCCCGGCGCGGTCCACGGTGTCCAGAAGGCTGGTGATCATGTGATCTACCCGGTCGCTTTGCTTCCTCAACCGTTCCAGAATCTCCATGGCCGAAGATTGCATCTGCGCGGTCTGTGTGCGCAGCCCGTGCGTAATTTCCGCCAGGTCGTTGGCGGTTGCCTCGACCCTGGGCGAAACGCGGGTAAGAAACCCCTGCGCGTTGGCGAGGAACTCCTGCGTTGTGGCAAGAGTATCCCGTGTGCTGGCAAGGGTATCCCGCGTGCCGGCCAGGGTATCCCGCGTGTCGAAGACGACGGGCATCAGCGAGTCGTGCAGTTTCTCGACCTCTTGCCGGACTGAGCCGGCCGCCTTGCGAATGGTGACGAAGATTGCCAGCAGGATGATTGCCTGCAGCAACACGGCCAGCCCAATTACAACAGTTAAGGCAAGCAGGATGGTTTGATTGTCTAGTTTTGGCATTGGAGTGGTCTCGCTCGGTTGATCTGCGGGCTCGGGCTGTTCTTTTGTGTGCGCCCAAACCAGGTCGAAGCGTTGTCTCCTGAGCCTGCGCTTGAGCCGCAATCTCTCACGCACGCAGGGCTCAGGGCGGATGAACGGATACTCCCTTGGACACCATAGGGCCAGATCGAAATCCGGCTCAGAGTAAGCGTCGTCTCAAATCTCCTTGGGTTCGTCGGCAACAGGGGGTGCCTTATATGCCTGGCGCCCGGCTTCGACGGCCGCGGTTACCCGGCCGGTCTGTTCAGAAACCAGGTTCTTGCCGCGTTCCACAAACTCTTCCCACTGCGCTCGCCCGCGATCCACCGCCTCACGGCCGCGCTCTACATATTCACCCATCTGCTCCTTGCCCTGGTCCACCAGGTTGCCTACCTGTTCGACGGCTTGCCGGGTGCGGACGCGCAGATACTCGGTCCCCTCCCGGGCGCCAGCGATCAGGTCTTCCCGGGTCTCGCGGCCGCTCTTGGGGGCGTAAAGAATCCCCACCAGCGCGCCGACGCCCAATCCAGCCACAAACCACGCCAGACCGTTGATCTTGTTTTCTTCTGCCATGATGATAACTCTCCTTTCGCTCAGCTTGAAGATGGCCTGAGCGTATCAAATTCCCCGGTATGGGGCAAACTATAGACCGGTTGCAGATCCCGATGAAGCATCGGCTCGTACTTCCGGCGGGAGTGACACTCCGCGACGCCCTCAACGCATTGGACGCACCTTCAGTATAAGGAATAGCAACGCGAAAGAAGGCACGAAGATGACATTCGGCCCTGTCAAAGAGTGAGTGAATGGTGGAGGCAGAGGAAGTAGAACCTGCGTATACCATTGAAAATACACAACTTGATTATATCTCTCGTGTGTTGGATTGAGTCTGTTTAGTTTTGTGCCAGCTGCTTGGCGCATGTCAACGGCCGCATCACAACTTGCCTGTTTCTTCAGGCTCCTCTGGTGTTGGACAACAGCAGGACCTGACTTATATCTTGAATCCACCGAGCAGATGCGAGGATGTCCATGACCGGCTTATCTATTCCACAAAAGCCCACCGCATACAAACCTGCCAACAAAGTTCGTTTTGTCACGGCGGCCTCGCTCTTCGATGGTCACGACGCCTCGATCAACATCATGCGCCGCATCTTGATGGCCCATGGCGCGGAAGTCATACACCTCGGCCACAACCGCTCGGTTGACGAGATTGTGACCGCCTCATTGCAGGAAGACACGCAGGGAATAGCGGTCTCCAGCTATCAGGGCGGACATATCGAATATTTCAAGTACATGATCGACCTGCTGAAAGAGCGCGGCGGCGCCCATATCAAGGTTTTCGGCGGCGGTGGAGGCGTCATCATTCCCACCGAGATCGCGGAATTGCAAGCCTATGGCGTGGCCCACATCTTCAGCCCCGAAGACGGCCAGCGAATGGGCCTGGCGGGCATGATCCTGTCGATGATTCAGGCTTGCGACATCGATCTCTCGCAGTACGCCCCCGCCACTCTGGCTGCATTGACAAACGGCGAGGCAGGGTCGCGCCATCGCGCGCTGGCGCAGTTGATCACCGTGCTGGAAAACGGCAAGGCAGCTCCGGAACTGAAGGCCGCGTTGCATCAGGCCGCGAAGTCTGTCACTGCGCCCACGCTCGGCATCACCGGAACCGGCGGCGCAGGCAAGTCGTCGCTGACCGACGAACTGATTCGCCGCTTGCGTTTTGACCAGGGCGACGCCCTGGAGATCGCCATGATCTCGATTGATCCCTCGCGCCGCAAAACGGGCGGCGCGTTGCTGGGCGACCGCATCCGCATGAACGCGATTGGCCCGTGGAATGGCCGGTGCCGCGTTTTCATGCGCTCGCTGGCGACCCGCGAGGCAAGCTCCGAAATCTCGCCGGCGCTGCCGGATGTGATCGCCGCCTGCAAGGTAGCCGGCTTCGATCTGATCGTTGTAGAAACCTCCGGCATCGGCCAGGGCGATTCCGCCATCGTGCCGTTGGTCGATCTCAGCACCTATGTCATGACGCCGGAATTCGGCGCTGCATCGCAACTGGAAAAGATCGGCATGCTGGATTTTGCCGACTTTATCGCCATCAACAAATACGACCGCAAGGGCTCTCAAGACGCGCTGCGCGATGTCTGCAAACAGGTGCAGCGCAACCGCGACCTATGGAGCCAGCCGCTGGAACAATTGCCGGTCTACGGCACTCAGGCGTCGCGTTTCAATGATGATGGCGTGACCGCGCTCTATCAAGGCTTGTTGCCGAAACTGGCGGCGCTTGGCTTGCCGGTCAAAGCCGGCAAGCTGGAAGCGGTCAGCGTGAAATTCTCCTCCGGCAAAAACGCGATCATTCCGCCCGAGCGTAACCGTTACCTGGCGGAGATCGCTGACGCTGTGCATGGCTATCGGAAATTTGCTTTCAGCCAAGTCAAGCTGGTGCGGGAACGCCAGCAGTTGCAAGAGTCGAAACGCATGTTGACCGAGGCAGGCAAGAGCGCCGGCCTGGACGACTTGGACATATTGTTCTCAGAACGCGATGCCCAACTGGACCCCGGGGCCAAAAAGTTGCTGGACGGTTGGCCGCATATGCAAGCCACGTATGCCGGCGACCAGCATGGGGTCAAGAGCCGCGGCAAGGAGATCCGCACGCAGCTTGTTTCCACCAGCCTGTCCGGCACAAAAATCCGCAAAGTCGCGCTGCCGCGCTTTGAGGATAACGGCGAAATCCTGCGCTGGCTGATGCTGGAAAATGTGCCGGGATCTTTCCCTTACACGGGCGGCGTCTTCGCGTTCAAACGCGAGAACGAAGACCCAACGCGGATGTTCGCCGGGGAAGGCGATCCGTTCCGCACCAATCGCCGTTTCAAACTGGTGTCGGCAGGCATGGAGGCCAAACGCCTGTCGACCGCCTTCGATTCAGTCACGCTCTATGGCTCCGACCCGGCCTTGCGGCCCGATATCTACGGCAAGATCGGCAATTCAGGCGTATCGATAGCCACTCTGGACGATATGAAAGTCTTATACGGCGGCTTTGAATTATGCGATCCGGCGACCTCGGTATCGATGACCATCAACGGCCCGGCGCCGGCCATTTTGGCGATGTTCATGAACGCCGCCATCGATCAGCAACTGGACAAATTCCGCATCGACGCCAAACGTGAGCCAACCGCCGCTGAAGCCGCCAAAATCACGGCGAGGGTCTTTGAAAATGTGCGTGGCACGGTGCAGGCCGACATCCTGAAGGAAGACCAGGGCCAGAACACCTGCATCTTTTCGACCGAATTCTCTCTGAAGGTTATGGGCGACATTCAGGAGTTTTTTGTCCAACACAAGGTGCGCAACTTTTATTCGGTTTCTATCTCCGGCTATCACATCGCGGAAGCGGGCGCGAATCCAATTTCGCAGTTGGCGTTCACGCTGGCCAACGGCTTTACCTATGTCGAGGCCTATCTGGCGCGCGGCATGAAGATTGACGATTTCGCGCCCAACCTTTCGTTCTTCTTTTCCAACGGAATGGACCCGGAATACACGGTGCTGGGCCGGGTTGCGCGGCGCATCTGGGCAGTTGCGATGAGGGAGAAATACCATGCCAATGAGCGCGCCCAGAAGCTCAAATATCACGTGCAGACTTCCGGCCGCTCCTTGCACGCGCAGGAGATCGACTTCAACGATATCCGCACCACGCTGCAGGCGTTGATTGCCATTTACGATAACTGCAACTCCCTGCACACCAACGCATACGATGAGGCCATCACCACGCCGACCGACGAGTCGGTGCGCCGCGCGCTGGCCATCCAGTTGATCATCAACCGCGAATGGGGACTGGCCAAAAATGAAAATCCCAATCAGGGCAGCTTCATCATCGAGGAGTTGACCGACATGGTGGAAGAGGCAGTGTTACAGGAATTCAAACGCATTGCCGAGCGCGGCGGCGTGCTGGGCGCGATGGAAACCGGCTATCAGCGCGGCAAAATCCAGGATGAGTCGATGTTGTATGAGCAACGGAAACATGACGGCACGCTGCCGATCATCGGCGTAAACACCTTCGTCAACAAAGCTGCTCATCCCGTACAGCACATGGAACTGGCGCGCTCCACCGAAGAGGAAAAGCAATCGCAACTGACACGGCTGGCGGACTTTCAGGCGCGCCACGCTGCGGAAAGCCCGGCCATGCTGGCCGCCTTGCAGCAGACGGTCATCAACGATGAAAACGTCTTTGCAAAACTCATGGAGGCGGTGCGGGTTTGCTCGCTGGGGCAGATTACCGAAGCGCTGTTTGCGGTGGGCGGGCAGTACCGTCGCAATATGTAGAAGGAGCTATTCGGATATGATTCCGCGGGTTGCGCGCCCTGTGGCGCGGCCTGCCCGTATGCCGTCGAAAAACAAACCCGAAAAACGCCGTGCAGGCCCATCGGATTCTGGGTCTGCACGGTGTGGCGGGTATTACATGGATTGAGATAGGTCCGTCTGAATCCAGGCGGCTTATTCCTGGTAAACAGCAGCGCCGGCAATCGCGCCGGCGACGATCTCGACAAGGCCGCCCATGGTTGTGTACGCCGCGAGGTGATGCGAATAAAGTCCGCCAACCCACATGAAGCTGAGGTTGGGAAGCAGCGAACCGACAACCCAGACAGCCAGGCCGGCCAGGACCGCGGTCTTCACTCCGGCGCCAAAGCGAGGCCGGATGGCAGCATAGATCCAGATCAGGACAATGCCGCTGACGAGTCCGAGCACGTTGAACCATATGATCTGGTTCGACGAAATTTCGCCAAGCCCGAGCGCCTTCTGGCCATTAGTCCACCGCTCCGCCAGCAAGACGCCATCCACAACGTAACCCAGGACATCTGCAACGATCCCGGCGACGATGCCGCCGAGGATAACACGACCCACGTTGATTTTTCCCATACAGTCTCCTTGTCATTTCGTTGATGTGGAAAGTGCCGTGAGCAACTGCGTTCAAGCAGTTGATGGGGGAATTGGGCAAGTATACGCACACCATATGCGACGGGCAAGGATGTTTTTCGTCAAGGCAGGGCAAAAGAGAGGTTGAATGGAGGCGGGGACTGACGCCAGCTGCGTATACGAGAGGAAAATCCTGCAATCTATTGCTAATAAAGTACTTA
>CAVXYT010000023.1:0-84405 GCA_963765995.1 uncultured Acidobacteriaceae bacterium
TCCGGCGGTATATTTTCTGTGGCACTGGCCGTCCACGGGCCTTGAAGCCCGCGTCCCGGACGTTATCCGGCACACTGCCCTGCGGAGTTCGGACTTTCCTCCCCCGGCGGACTTCAGGCTTGCGCCCGAGCCTCCGGCAGCGACCGCCCGGTCCTCCTGCCAAGATCTAGTGTACCGCAGTAAGATTTTCCGGGAAGTGTTTTCGCTTCGAACCAGAGGGATTGGCATGGAATCAGGGGAGTTGCAGGCGTCGGAGGGGATTCGCACCTTCGCCGAGTTGAGGAAGCGGGCGCATGAAGTTGGGCCGAAGCGGGTAGGGGTGGTTCTGGCCGATGATGAGGTTGCGTTGACGGCTGCCGCGGATGCCCTGCGCATCGGGATTGCGTTGCCGGTGCTGATCGGCGACGCGCAACGGATTCGATCGCGGGCCGATGCGCTGGGATTGGCGGAGCTGGCCGCTAAAGCCGAGTTTGTCACCGCAACGAAGAATGCCGCGGAGATAGCGGTGAAGATGGCGCGGGAGGGCAGTATCGACATTCTGATGAAGGGCCACTTGCGCACAGATCAGTTGCTGCATCCGGTGCTGGACAAGGAAACGGGGCTTCGCACCGGGCGTCTGCTCAGCGACATTGCATTTTTTGAGCAGCTTGGCGCAGACGGTCCCCGGTTGACGGGGATCACCGATGGCGGGCTGAATCCTGCTCCGACGCTCGCGCAGAAAAAGCAGATCGTGCTGAACGCCATCGAAATGCTGCACTGCCTGGGATTTCGTCGTCCGAAGATAGCGGTGGTGAGTGCGACGGAGATGGTGACAGAAGCGATGCCCTCGACCACGGATGCCCAGGCGCTTACGGAGATGGGCGCGGCCGGCGAGTTTGGAGAGGCCGACGTTTTCGGTCCGCTGGCGCTGGACAACGCGCTGTTGGAGTGGGCCGCCAAAGCCAAGGGCATCCGCAATCCGGTGGCGGGACACGCCGATTGCCTGCTCGTACCCACCGTTGAGGCAGGCAATATGCTGGCCAAGTCGATCATCTTTCTGGCTGGCTGGGAGTTCGGCCATGTGGTGGTGGGCGCGAAGGTTCCGATTCTGATTCCGTCGCGGGTGGAAAGCGCGCAGGACAAGGTCAACGCCATGGCTCTGGGGGTGCTGTATGCAAGCAGGTGAATGGATAGTTCTGGCCATCAATCCCGGTTCGACTTCGACGAAGATTGCCGTCTATGCCAACGACCAGGTCGAGCTGGTGCGCAACCTGAGCCACTCAGACAGCGAGATGGAGCCATTTCGCGGACGCCCCATTCTCGATCAATTGGAGTTTCGTCAGTCGCGCATCGAGCGGGAGTTGAGCAATGCGGGCTACCCGCTGGAGCAGTTGCGGGCCGTCGTCGGGCGCGGCGGATTGATGCGTCCCCTGGCCAGCGGCGCTTACCGGGTCAATGAGGCGATGCTCGAGGATCTGCGCTCGACGCGCTATGGGGAGCACGCCTCCAACCTGGGCGCGTTTCTGGCGCAGGCGATGGCCCGCAAGGCGGGAGCGGAGGCGTTCATCGTCGATCCCGTGAGCGTTGACGAGTGCATCGACCGGGCGCGGATATCCGGCTCTGCGCTGGCAGGCCGACCTTGCATGTCGCACGCCCTCAACACCAAGGCCGTGGCCAAACGATATGCGCGCGAGCGGGGACGGACGTACCCGGAGTTGCGGCTGGTGGTGGCGCATCTGGGCAGCGGCATCTCAGTCTCCGCGCACGAGGGCGGCAAGATGATCGACGTCAACAACGCCGGGCAAGAAGGCACCTTCTCGATGGAGCGCGCCGGCGGCTTGCAGACGCAGAAGGTGATTCAGCTTTGTTTCAGCGGCAAGTACACCGAGCCGCAACTTTGGAACCTGATGAGCCGCGAGGGGGGAGTCTACTCCTATCTCGGCACCAAGGATTTGCGAGAAGTTGAGCGGAGAATCGCGGCGGGAGACGGCCTGGCCGCGCTGATCTTCGATGCGATGGTCTACCAGATTGCCAAAGACATTGGGGCGATGGCGACGGTGCTCAGCGGTCGCGTAGATGCCGTGTTGCTGACCGGCGGGATGGCCCATTCGCAGAGACTTATACAGCAGCTATGCGAGGCGATTCAGTGGATTGCGCCCGTGACCGTCTATCCGGGAGAAGATGAGTTGCAGGCGCTGGCGGAGGGCGCGTTGCGCGTGCTGCGCGGCGAGGAGCAGGCGAGCGAACTGGAAAACGAAGCGCAAGCCTGAATGATTTAATCCCCAAGAGAGGTTTAACCATCCATTTTTTCGGAGAAAGGCGGTTACTTCTCCGTATAATGGAGACCGGCTCACAGTTTGATTTCACGAAATCAACTCAATTCAAGGAGAACCCGATGAAACTAGCTGCCACGATGAAGATCGCTGTCACGATCGCGCGCCTGCTGCTGGGCGCCGTGTTTGTCGTCTTCGGCCTGAACATGTTTCTGCATTTCCTTCACATGCCAATGCCTACCGGGGTGGCCGGAGAGTTTTTCGGGGTGCTGACAAGCACCCACTACATCCAGGTTATCGCCGTGTTTAATGTTGTTCCGGGACTTTTTCTGCTCTTCAACCGGTATGTGGTGCTGGGGCTGGCGCTGCTGGCTCCGGTGATCTTCAACATCCTGGTGTTCCATATAACGATGGCTCCCGGTGGCCTGCTACTGGCTGTTATCGTGGCACTGCTATGGATGCTTGTGTATCATCGGCACCGCTCCTCATTCAAAGGCTTGTTTCAGAAGCGCACTGAGGGCTGAGCGCGACGCGAACTCCTGATTGCTGCCGACGGGATCGCTACAATCAAAAGGTATGATTCAGTACCTTTATCTCGGGCGGTTTGGCTACGACGAGGGGCTGCGCCTGCAGGCGGAGATCGCTGGACTCGTAGCCGAGGGCCGTGTCCAAAACGTGCTGCTGCTGCTGGAGCATCCGCCGGTGCTCACGCTGGGGCGTAACGCCAATCGTTCCAATATTCTGGCCACGGACGAGCAACTGGCGAGGCGCGGCGTTACCGTTCACGAGATCAACCGCGGCGGCGACGTGACCTATCACGGACCGGGGCAGTTGGTGGGTTACCCCATCTTCGATCTGCGCACCCTGAGCAACCCGAGCGGCGGCCGGATGGGGCCGGTGGACTTTGTGCGCGGAATGGAAGAGGCGCTGATTCGGCTGTGCGGCGAGTTTGGGGTGCGGGCCGGGCGGATTTGCGGACTGACCGGAGTTTGGTGCGACCCTGGACTGGCGGACGGCAGCCCTTTGGACGTGAGCACTGGCACAAGGAAAGGGCGCAAGATCGGCGCCATCGGCATTCACGTCGCGCGCGGCATCACCTCTCACGGCTTCGCCTTCAACGTCACTACTGACCTCAGCGACTTTGGATTAATCGTCCCCTGCGGTATTTCTGATTACCTGGTCACCAGCCTGGCGCTGGAAGTCCAGAAGCCGGAGGAGTTGCCCACGCTGGAGGCCATTGCGCATCTTGCGGCGCGACAATTCGGGCAGGTCTTCGGCGAGCAGGTGCTGGCAGTGGAGAGCCTGGCGGCATTGCGGGCCCAGGTCGCTGCTGCACCGGCGCAATTTTCAGCGCAATTTCCAGCGGAAGACACGCCTCTCCAGATTCCGGCTGAGGTGGAGCGATTGCGCGGCGGGGCCGAACGCCCGATTCGCGCCTGACAACCCCGTTCATCCACTGCCGCGTCGATTCCCCCCACTCTATGCGCCGCAATTTATAATCCGGCTTGAGATCGGGAGCGCCCCACGCATCCCGTATCGCGGAGAGTCACCCATGCCAACAGACGTGGTCATGCCCCAGATGGGCGAGTCGATCTTTGAGGGCACTATTACCAAGTGGCTCAAGAAGGCCGGCGACGCGGTCGAAAAGGACGAGCCGCTGTTTGAGATTTCCACCGACAAAGTGGACGCGGAGATTCCCTCGCCGGTGGCCGGCGTGCTCTCCGAGATCAAGATTCCCGCGGGCGCAACCGTCGAGATCAACACGGTGGTCGCGGTGATTGGCGGGGCGGTTACGGCTGCTACTCCGGCGGCTGCAACCCAGACGACTCCCATGCCAGCAGTCAGTTCCGCGAAATCCGTGCCGCCAGCGCAGTCGGCCCCACCGGAAGCGCCGCAGGTGACGCAGGGGCAGCGCTCTTCGCCGCTGGTGCGGCGCATCGCGAAGGAGAACAATCTCGACCTGAACCAGGTGGCCGGGACCGGATCAGAGGGGCGCATTACCAAGGAAGATGTGCTGCGGCACGTGAGCGGCACCTACGGTACGGCCAACTCTTCATCGACAGCGCCAGTTTCACAGCAGGCTCCGGTTCCACTGACCAGGATGCGCGCCATCATCGCTCAACGCATGGTCGAGAGCAAGCAGATCAGCCCCCACGTTCACTCCGTTTACAAGGTGGACATGACTCGCATCGCGCGTCTGCGCGAACGCGAGAAGGCCCGCTTCGAGCAGCAGCACGGCGTCAAGCTCACTTACATGCCGTTCATCGCAGTCGCCGCCGTGCAGGCTCTGACCAAATTCCCCATTGTCAACGCCTCGCTCATCGACGGCTCCATCCACTATCATGCCAACATCAATCTCGGCATCGCCGTGGCTTTGGAGTGGGGGTTGATTGTGCCGGTGGTCAAGCAAGCCGAAAACCGCAACTTCGTAAGCCTGGCCCGCGCCATCGCGGATCTCGCCGCCCGCGCCCGCTCCAAAAAGCTGCTGCCCGAAGAGGTCCAAGGGTCCACGTTCACTCTCACCAACTCCGGCATTCTCGGCGAGGAGTTCGGCACGCCGATCATCAACCAGCCGGAGTCGGCGATTCTGGCCATTGGCGGCCTGCGCAAAGAGCCTGTGGTACTGACCGACGCCGAGGGCAACGACACGATTGCGATACGGTCCGTGCAGTACTTCTGCCTGGGCTTCGACCACCGCATCATCGACGGCGCCGACTCCGGCAAGTTCATGACAGAGTTCAAGCGGGCGCTGGAGGGGTGGGACAGACAGATCGGGTAGGGCCTGTGCGGCTCTTCGTCTATTCGTGTTTTCCCCATGGGTCGTAGGTGCCGACGTACCAGGAATGACCTTCGGGGTCTTTCACGGCGAAGTCACGTCCGCCGTGGGGGGTGTCGCGGAGTGGAGAGGTGACGTTGGCTCCGGTGGCTACGGCGCGGGCATGGGCAGCGTCGGCGTCAGGGACCACGATGTAGAGACAGCAAGTCTCGATGCCGCCCAGCTCATCGGGGGACTTGAAGGCGCGGTGAGCCTCGTCGTCCTTGCCCGAGCCGAGCATAATCATGCTGTTGCCCAGGGTGAGTTCGGCGTGGGCGATGGTTCCGTTTGGACCTTCATAGACGGCATGGCGCTGGAAGCCGAAGACCTTTTCGAGCCACTCGATGGCGGCAGGGGCATTTCGATAGCTATGACCGGGGATGATGGGACTGTTGGAATCAGCCATGGGGAAACCTCCATGGCAAGAGTACCGCTTCCGTCCGTCGAGGGCAATCGAGTATTCTTGCCGATATGCGTTTGCCCACTGGCGATTCTCTACTGGTGCAAATTATGAGCGCCGCGTTCGCCGAGTCGGCTGAGCGCGCAGGCAAGCATCTGGTCTGTCGGCAAGGCTGCACGCAGTGTTGCCATGGAGCGTTTGTTGTCAACCCGCTGGATGCGCTGCGGCTGCGCGCAGGCATGGATATATTGCGTGCCACGGAGCCGGCGCTTGCGGCGGAGATTGAGCATCGCGCGAGGATGTGGGTTGACGAGCATGGGGCGGATTTTCCCGGCGATGCGGAGACGGGCCTGCTGGGCGACTCGAAAGTGGACCGGGAGCGTTTTGAGGAGTTCGCCAACGAGGCGGCTTGCCCGGCGCTCGACCCCGGCACGGGCCGCTGCGACGTGTATGCCTGGAGGCCTATGGCCTGCCGCGCGTTCGGTCCGCCGGTCCGCATGGGAGACGGCGAGGCGCTGGCCCATTGCGAACTGTGTTTTACCGGCGCTGGCACGGACGAGGTAGCGGCTTGCGAAATGACGGTCCCGTACGATCTCGAAGCGGAATTGCTCGACGAGATTCCGCTGAAAGAGGAAACCGTGGTAGCGTTCGCGCTGCTGGGGTAAGCGCGGGGACAGGCCGCGTTAAACTGACGTTTGGACAGCCTGATGACAACACGCCCCTGCTGGGTTGAGATTCGCACTCGTTCCCTTGAAGACAACTTCCGGTTTTTGTTGACTCTGGCCGCGCCCCATGCGGAGTTGCTGGCCGTGCTCAAGGCCGGCGCATACGGTCATTCCCTGGCGCTGTGTGCTCCGGCGGTAGTGCGCGCCGGGGCCCGGTGGCTGGGCGTCGCCAGCGTCGAGGAGGGCATGGCCGCACGCGCGCTGTGCCCCGAGCCCAGGGTACTGGTGATTTGCGGCGCATTTCCCGGCCAGGGAGCGGCTGTGATCAAACACCGGCTGACCGCCGTGGCCTGGCAGCCGTGGCAGTTGGACAAGCTGGAAACTGCTGCGCGCACGGCGGGCGGGTTGGCTGGTTCGGTCCCGGTGCATCTGGAGATCGATACGGGCATGAGCCGCCAGGGGGTTGCGCCCGAGGATCTCAATCCAGAGGGCGGAAGCGCAGGAGCGCTTCTGGCGCGCTTCGATCCCGGGTCGCCGCTCCGGCTGGAGGGCGTGCTGACTCACCTGTTTGCCGCCGACGAGGCGGACCGCAGGGTGACCGAGGCGCAACTAGCCCAGTTGGATCTGGCGCTGCGGAGGATCAAGGCAGCGGGACTCGATCCGGAGTGGCTCAACGTGGGCAACTCCGCCGCGCTTCTGGCCGGCGAGGCCGCGCGGATTGCCGCCCTCGCCGCTCGTTACGGAATGAAGGCGATGCTGCGGCCGGGTCTGGCGCTCTATGGCGTGACGCCGCGCTTCAATCCGCAGTTTGAGCCGCATGAGCCTCCTTCTCTGGCCGCTGCGCGCGCTCAATTACAGCCAGTGCTCACGTGGAAGACCCGCGTGGTGGGGGTGCGCTCGGTTCGCACAGGCGCCGTGGTGGGCTACAACGGGACCTTTGTCGCCACGGAGCCGATGAGGCTGGCGCTGGTGGCCGCGGGCTACGCCGACGGCCTCGACCGCCGGCTCGGTAATCGCTTTAGCTTGCTGGTTCGCGGGGCGCGCGCCCCGCTTGTGGGCCGCGTCAGCATGGACATGGCAACGGTGGACGTGACCGAAATCGAGGGAGTCAAGCCGGGCGACGAGGTGGTGATTCTGGGCGAGCAAGGCGAAGAAACTATCACCGCCTACGACCACGCCGAGGCGACGGGGACGATTCCCTGGGAGGTCTTTACGCGGATCGGGGTGCGCGTCCGACGGGTTGAGGTTTAATTGTGCATATCATAGACCTGCGCGTTGAAGGAGAATGAGCCAGGAGACCAGAAGCTGTGTCGAAGCCGCCGCCGCAACAGAAGAAGAAAGGGAAGAAAACTCGCGCTGCTCAGACGACGCAAGCGAAGATGAGCCTTGGGCTGAGGCTGGGATTTGGCCTCACTCTGGGATTGATTTTTGCATTCGCTGTTTTGTTTGTTACGGCCGGGACGCTGGACTATTGGCAGGGCTGGGTCTTTCTCGCCGTATTTTTCATTCCAAACGCCTTCACTTTCATCTATTTTCTGAAGCACGACCCGGAGTTTCTGGAACGACGGCTGCGAAACAAGGAGCGATACGACGAGCAGAAGCTGCTGCTGCGATGGGGCAAGCCGTTTTATCTGGTTGCCTTTCTGCTTCCCGGCTTCGACTACCGCTGGGGCTGGTCGCGCACTTTGGAGGGCACCGTGCCTCTGTGGCTCACGGTCTTCTCCCTGGCCATGGTATTTGGCAGCCTGTTGCTGATCTTCTGGGTTCTGTATGTCAACCGCTTTGCCTCGCGTACCGTGGAGGTGGAAGCCGGCCAGACGGTGATCTCCCACGGCCCGTACCGTTTGGTTCGCCACCCGTATTATTTTGCCACGGTCCTGCTGTGGCTTTTCACGCCGCTGGCGCTGGGTTCCTGGGTTGCCCTGCCGGCCTTTGTGCTGCTCATCCCCTTTTATGTCATCCGCCTGCTCAACGAAGAAAAGGTGCTGCGTGAGCGACTTTCCGGCTACTCCGAGTACTGCCTTCGCACCCGCTACAGGCTGATTCCGTTTGTCTGGTGAAAGCTGACTGGCTGTATTCCTCCGGGCAAAAGAACAGGCGCGGGAGAGGAAGCCCACCTGCGCCTGCTTTGTTCTCTTCGGTTTGTTGACAGCGTTATTGCTTGACCGGGGGCGCGGGCGGCACCTTCGGCGCTTTCAGTTGCTTCCCCTCGAACCCCGGCGGAATCCTGTGGTAGGGCGGAACATTCAGCATGGGACCCTTGGGAGTGGACGGAGCTGCGGGGAAAGTCGCAGGTGGCGCGGGCGGGAATCCCGGACCTTTCTTGATGCGCACATCGCCGTTGTCCGCGTTCAGTATGATCCTCGATGCGCCGGAGCCGATGGTGAATGTGGCGAGCTTGTTCTCGCCTTCGGTCGCGGGGATGGCATAATCCGAAACGATGTCGCCGTTGTGCGTCCGCGCGGTCACCGTGGCCGAGGCGTTGGGCGGCAGCGTCACCTCGACGTCACCCTTGCTGTTTTTCGCGTCCACCGAGTAGGCGCCGGCCGGCTCAATCGAGATGCGGCCGTTGCGGGTTTCCACGTTGATGTCACCATAGATCTGGTTGAGGTCGATGTCCTTGGAGTGGGTAACCACGCGCACCTGTCCCCTGGCCTCGTTGATGCGCAGGTCGCCGGAGTCGAGGGTGAGGTCGCCGGGCAACTCCGCCAGTTCGATGTCGGTCACCGAGGTGTGCATATGCACCGGTCCATGGATGCTTTCCATGTGCATGTCGCCGAAGATTTCGCCGCTCTGTGTGACCTTGCCGTTGATCTGGGAGAAGGTGATGTCGTTCAAATCCCCGTCAACGGTCAGGTCGCCCTGGATATCGTGGGCTGATAAGTCGTGGCTGCCTCGTGTGAAGTGCGCCTCCACCGGGCCGACAATCGTGTTCAGTTGAACGTCTCCGCGGGCGGTGACGCTGATGCCAGTGCCCAGGTTGGCCGCGGTCACATCGCCCTTGCCCGCATTCACGTTTACTTTGACGGTCTTGGGCACGGTAACGGTCAGGTTCACCCTGCCGCTTGAGTTGCTCTCCGACTTGACCAGCACAGAGCTGCCATTTACCGACAGGCTTGGCTTTTCTGCGTCGAAGATTTTCTTAGCGTCCGCGTCCGAGTCGGCATAGGCCACTTCGTGCGGCTGCACTTCGATTGCCAACCCGTCGCCTGTCGTAATGCTCACATCGCCGCGAGGATTCTCGATGTCGAGAACGGCATTGGCGGGAATCTGCTGATTCAGCAACGGTGCGTCAAGATCGTGCTCCGGCAGGCCGAAGGCATTGAAGAAGTCGTCACCGTCGCCGTTCCAATGGAAAAACCACGGCCGCGCATGATTCCATCCAGCCGCGCCTAGACCTAACAGGGCCAGCAGGATGAGGATGCCCACAAAGCTGCCGCCACGGCGGACAGGAGTCTCGCGACGCAGATCCAGCGCCCACTCTCCCAGCAGGGCCAGGCCGGCGCCGATAAGAAGCAGCGGCCACCAGTGGCCATACCAGCTCCAGAACTGGTCTGCGGCGATGTGGCCGGTGAACAATAGCAGAGCGATCACGCCGACGCCGATCAGGATGATGGGTCCGACGACCGAGGGAACGCGCGGGCCGTAGATGCCCACATAGCTGGACTTCATGGCGTAACGCTGGGCCTTCCAGGCATCGCGCTGCGCGCGCCATGCGGCCCTCTGCTGCTCCCGGTAGACCCGCCACTGAGTCTTGGGATCGTAAGGCGGATACGGGGGCGGCATGCCGCCTCCTGGATTCGAGTTGGGTTGCGAGTTAGGAGGCGTGTTTGGGGGCATATTCGGCGGTGTACTGCTCATGACTGTCCTCCCTCGGAGTCCTTTCCGAACTCCTGTGAGTGAGATGAAACATTGGCCGAGTTCTCGGCCGGTGAATACGGCGGCGTAGCGCCGGGATTTGACCCTGGATACGCGCCAGGGCCGGGCTGGCCCGGATACGGCCACATCGGATAGCCGCCGTCGGCGGCCAGCGCAGCGCGCTCAGCCAGCATAATCACGCCCAGCAGAATCAGCAGCAATGGCCAGAACCAATGCCAGAAGTGGTCAATGACGCCTGTCTGATGAAGCAGCGCAATCCCTCCAATCAGCAGCAAAATGGCCGGAAACCGCAGGCGGCGAATCATGATGTAGCGGCTCATTTGGATCCTCCTTGTGAATTTCCAATACGTCGAACGATCAGCCAGACGCCCAGCGCAATCAGCAGCAGCGGCCAGGCGAAATCAAAGAAGCGGCCGCGGAAGATGTCCAACTGCCCCAGCAGGAACATCAACCCCAGGGCAATCAGCACGATGGCGCCGATCGGCTCCCTGCGCCGCCAGCAAATCGGCGGCAGCGGCGCGGCAGGATCGACAAAGCCAGCTGCCGGCGGCGTAAACGGGGCCTGGTATGGACTCTGGTACGGAGCTTGATAAGGCGGCGGAGGCTGCCCGTCCGACGGAGGCGGATAGTCTCCCTCTGCCGGTCCACGTCCGGCGCCGGGTTGGCCAGGATTCCGCATCCGCGTGCCCATATTCATGTTCAGCCAGTTGCCGACCTCGTTCAGTCCGAAGGGATCGGGCACCGGCTGGCCGTCGCGCAGCGCCTTGGCTGTGTGGAAGGCCTCAAACGACTGGTAGAGGATCCAGGCGGCAATGAACAGGCCAAAGATCGGGTAGTGGTCGGTGATGCTGACCAGCACCGCGAAGATCGCCACGTGGATGAAGCCCTTGAAGAACTGGCCGTTATACATCGCGCCTACGCCGGGAATCAGCCCCAGCACCGCAGCGGCTGCTGGGTTGGGTCCGCTTGCCGGAGGCGGAATGAAGGGCTGTTGATAGCTCTGCCACGCCGTCGAGCAGGGCTCGCAGAGAAGCTGTCCTCCCGCCGCAGTGCGGACGCAGCCGGCGCAGAGCGCCTTGCCGCAACTCTGGCAATAAGCCGTCGCGTTGATACCACTGTGATTTACGCAATCCATCTTGTGCTCCTTTCCCGTAATTCCTCTCGGGAGCCGCCGGAGTGCGCGGGCCGGTGTTGAAACGTCAGGGATGTTTCCAAATAATCAGAATCGTTGTGAATTGGTTGAACAGCCGGCCCAACAGCCAGACTGTCAGGCTGCTGTGGAGGATTGTCCTGCTGGCCTCCGGTCCTCGGCTCCGGAGCCTGTCTCGACTCGCCGGGTGCCAGGTCGCGGGGTTTCTGCCGATTGTCTTCGCTTTCACCCTGGCCCTCGACCTGGGTCGTCCGTCGCAGATCCCGCATCCGGGTTTGCACCTCGTAGACCAGCCGCGAGTTGTCGTAGTAGCGAATGATCGGGGTCGAGGCCATGGTCAACTGCCGTTCAAAGAATGAACGCGCTACGCTGGGCCGCAGTTCGGAGAGCCGCAGGCTGCTCAAGTGGATGCCAGTCAGGTTGAGCGTCATGGCGATGGAAAAGAAGGCCATGGCCGCCGTCATCAGCAGGCGGGGTTCGGCAAAACGCTGGATGCGGGCTACCATGCCGGGGCGCTGCCATGCCGGAACGGAGACCGGACGCATCGGCAGAACATTGCCGCCTGCCGTCGCCAGTCTCAAACCAGCTTCTTTGCCGGGACCGGAATGCGCAAGGATCCTGTCCAGCAGCCCGGCCGGAACCTCCGGCTCAGGCGAGAGGAACTCCAGCCATTCGCGGCCCCGGCGCGCTTCCTCAAACAACGCCGCGCAGGCCGGGCAGAGGGCCATATGGGCGGTAAAGACAGCCTCGTCCTCGGGCTTCAGCAGCCCATCCAGAGAGTCCGCCAAAAGCATCTCCCATTGCCCGCAGGCCGGGGAGTTCGGATTGAAATTGCGCTCTGCCATCACATTACCTCCCTTCTATTACGTTCTAGGAGCCTCGCAAGTTCCGCGCGGCCCCGGCTGATGCGGGATTTAACCGTCCCCTCGGGAATACCCAAAACCTGGGCGATCTCCTTGTAGTCCAAATCCTGTAAATCTCTGAGAATAACGGCCTCACGCAGGTCTACGGAAACGCGGGCCAGGGCCTCTTGCACCATCTTTGCCAGTTCCTTTTTGGCCGCCGACTCGTGCGGCGAGACGCCGCGGGCCGTGAGCCGGTCGATAGGCTTGAGTTCTTCCGCCGACTCCCAGCCGTCATCCAGCGAAGAGGTAGCGCGCTGGTTGCGGGTCCGCCGGAAGTTGTCCACCAGCAGATTGCGGGTCAAACTCGTGATCCACACCTGCAGGGAGCCGCGCCCTATGTCGAAGCTGGCCAGATTCGAGTAAATCTTGAGGAATACATCCTGGGTCAGGTCCTCGGCGTCGGCCGGGTTGCCGGTAAAGCGGTAGCAGAGCCCGTAGACACGCCGGTGCTGCGCGCGAACCAGCTCAGCCCATGCGCTGGAATCGCCGTCCATGCAGCGGCTTACGACTTGGGACCAATCGATCTCCAGAGAAGCTGCCTCCCTGCACACCGGACGGGCGGCTGGCGCAACCGCCTGGACTCCCACGGGCAGGTCCTGGTCCGTGGGGTGGACCGCAAGGCTCGCCTGTAAACGGCCTTGCACAAGCTCTTTGCCGTCCGGAATCTGCCGCGGCCTTCGAGCGCCGGTCGCCAGGACTTCCAGGTTGCGCCGCAATGGCTTGGCCGGGATCCCCAGCGACAGGTCCTTGCCGCTGGGGTGGTTTGCCGGCCACACCAGTCCCATCCCGCTCCAGCTTAATGTACCCACGCAATGCATATTGCGCTAATACGCAGGATTTTCCCTATTAGTTCCGTGCAGTTCCACCCAGGCTCCGACAACGCGCGCCGCTTCTTCTAGAAATGCGCGGTCCATCTCCGTGAAAGCTGCAGGGGTGTGGCTGTCGATATCGATTTCGCCTACGGCCTTGCCGTGTGCGTAGATGGGCACTACGATCTCGGATTTTGTCTTGATGGAGCAGGAAAGATAGCGCGGGTCCGCGTTCACATCGTCCACCACAACCGTCGCACCAGTGGCAACCGCTGCGCCGCAAATGCCTTCACTGGCGGGGATGCGCACGTGCGGGGTTGGCTCGCCATGGAACGCGCCCAGCACCAGCGTCTGGGCATCTCCGGGGTCGAGCATATAAAAGCCGGTCCAGTTGTAATGAGGGAGTTTGCCGGCGATGGCCTCGACGATGGATTTCTCCAGGACATCCAGCGACGGCGCAATCGCGGCCAGCTCGCGAATGCGAGCGAGCAGGGAGATCATCTGCGGTGTGAGGGCGGGCATGGTCGTCTCTTTCAGGTTTAGCACGGAGATCCCATGTTTCAAAATCGAGACTTGGTTTCCCAACACATAGAACTGGAATTCCGCATGATATACACCTAGAATCAATCCAATGAATTCCAAATGCTTGGCAATCGTCGCCTTACTGTTGTCCGCGGCCCCTGTTTTCGGGCAAGCACCGGCAGAGACTAAGAAGTTCGTCCTTTACGAATTGGATCGATCTTGCGTATGTACCAAAATTAAAAAGGAAACCAAAACCGCTATTGCGACGGAGATCAACGTCGGAAAAGCTGCACACAAGGTTTTTTACCAGGTTTTTTGGTCACGCACAACACCAAGACATGAATTATTCCGCATTGAAGTTGGTGATTACTCCAGTGGGAAGCTTGTTAAATTGTGGCATTAAAGTATTGCCGCCGAGGGCGACTTCAACGGCGACGGTCTGCCGGATTATTCCTGGTATGGTGGAGACGACACAGGGGAAGAACGATATCTGTTCTTGTCTTCGGACAGCGGATACAAACGCGTTGATTTACTGAAGACCGTTGAAGCAGCGTGGCAGCGCCGGTTTAATAAGACCCTTCCTGACCTTGGAGATTCAGGCGGCAAATATGAACTTGAAGATATAACGCTTGAAAATTCGGCGGAAGGACTGGTGCTCAAGGCTACAGTTCGTTCCAATCCAGTGGTAATAACGACCCAGACAACCAAGCATACCTACCAGTTCAGCATTGCGCAAGCCGACTTCAAGCCATAATTATGATCTCCCACGTCCCAGAATCGGGACCTGGGGCACCCTCGTTTCTGTTCCAGGGAAAGGGCCTCAATACAGTTGCTGGAAGTCCGGATCGACGGGGTTCTCAAAGAGCGAGGCGTCGCGAGTGACGATGGTCAGTCCCGAGGGGGTGACAAAGTAGCGGCGCTTGTCCTCGACAGGGTCGTAGCCGATAACCGTGCCCTCAGGAATGTGGACATGGCGGTCGATGATGGCGCGGCGGATGCGGCAGTGCCGGCCGATGTTCACATGCGAAAAGACAATGCTCGAGTCCACGGTCGAGTAGGAGTTGACGCGCACATCCTGCGAGAGCACGGAGTTCGACACCGTGGCGCCGGAGATAATCACGCCGGCGGTAATCACCGAGTCGACCGCCGTGCCCGAGCGGCCCGGCTCTGCGAAGACGAACTTGGCCGGCGGATACTGGCGCACACGGGTGCGGATGGGCCAGTTCTTGTCGTACAGGTTGAAGACCGGCGAAACCGCGCAGAGGTCCATGTTGGCGTCGTAGTAGGCGTCGAGCGTACCCACGTCGCGCCAGTAGAGCGCCTGCTGCTTGTTCTCGTCCACGAAGCTGTATGCCATCATCTTTTTCTTGCCCAGCAAGCTGGGCAGAATGTTGTGGCCGAAGTCGTGTTTTGAGTCGGGGTCTTCGGCGTCAGCGATCAGCGCCTTCAGCAGCACCTCGGTATTGAAGATGTAGATGCCCATCGAGGCATCCACGGCGTTGGGGTTGAACGGCGAGCGGAAGCTGGTCGAGGCCGGCTTCTCCTGAAAGCCGAGGACCTCGCCCTTCTGGCCCACTTCGACGACCCCATAGCGCGAAACCTCGTCAGGCGGAATCGGCAGCGTGGACAGCGTGACCTGCGCGCCGGTCTCCTTGTGGTACGCCAGCATCCGGCTGTAGTTCATCTTATAAATGTGGTCGCCGCTGAGGACGATGATGTACTTGGGCTGTTCGCTGCCGATCGAGTAGATGTTCTGGTAGACGGCATCGGCGGTCCCCATGTACCAGTTCGAGCCGGTGCGCTGCATAGGCGGCATCAGCTCGAAGAACTCGCCCAGCTCCTGGGCAACGATGCCGGTCCACCCTTCGCGGATGTGCCGGTTCAATGACAGTGCCTTGTACTGCGTCAGGATGAAGACCTTGCGCAGTCCGGAGTTTATGCAGTTGGAGAGGGTAATGTCGATGATGCGGTAGTGCCCGCCAAAGGGCACGGCCGGTTTGGCGCGATCCCGGGTGAGAGGAAAGAGCCGTTCTCCCGCTCCGCCCGCAAGCAAAACTCCAAGAGTGTCTCTCATAGCCGGTTAACCCTGCCTTCGCACGGATCCCTGCCCGGAGATCCCCGGCCCGGGGCAGGAAGCGCCGCCATTCAATACAGCATATCGTCCAGGGGCACTTTTCTACAGGGATTTCCGAGGGGTGGAGGATACCACATGCCGACGACTTCGGCAGCCCTTCTCACTTTATAGAAGAAGGCAGCCCCAAAAACAAAACCGGAGCCGCCGCCACTCATGCGCTGGCCAGGAGCGCCAGTCTTCTACCGCTTCTTCGTGAACTTGTACTCGATGCCGACCGAGATGGCGAAGTTGACGTCGAATTGGCTGACCGCAGGCACGCCACTGGTGCTGTAGTGGGTCATCACCGCGTCGGGCGTGATGCGGAAGACCCAGTGGGCCGAGCGGTTCAGGTCCATGTGCCCGCCGATGATCGCCGCCGGGGCAATCTGGTTGTAATAGAAATTCTCTACCGCCGGCGAGACGTTGCCCAAATGCGCATCAAAGTAGGCGCCGCCCACCATCGCATGAGCAATCAGAGCGCCGTGCTTGTTGTGCGGTCCCAGCCATTCGGGACCGGCGACGAACAAGTACTGGCTGACGAAGGGCCCGTGGACAACATTAGAGCCAGAAGTACCGGCGCCGCTGCTGCCCAGGTAGCTGCGCCCCGAGCCTTCTACGGCAAAGTGCTTGCTGAACCAATAGGAGCCGGTCAAGTCCAGCCCGCCCAGGTTGGCCCCCTGCAGCACGTTAGCGCCTGCCTTCATATGGTCGTAGGCCATGCCCAGTGATACATCGTAGCGGTTGTCGTAGCGCACGCCGGCCAGCGGATCGCTGGCAATGTATGTGCCATTGCCAGCCGTCGGAGAGGCGGTGCTTTGCGCCTGGGCGCGGGTTCCGGAAGACAAAACCAGGACGGCTACGGCGGCAAGAGCGGCGGAAAATCTAACTGAAATACGCATCGTATTCCAGCTTACAGGAGCATACCGGCGGGGGACAACGTAAACCGGGCGACAATTTTTCTGTTACGGCTCGCAGCGCTCGGTCCAGCGCGACCAAATCAGGTAGCGCACGGTCAGCACGGTTTCCGCGTAGGTGGAGGCCCATGGATAAGCGGCCGGCTCCGGCGAGAGCGAAAGCGCGGCGTGAGTGCGCCACTGGAGCGGTAGTTCGTTGAAGATATAACCGGCGCGAGGCAGGTGGCTGGCGCTGGAAACCACCTCCGCTGACCGCCAGTTGTGCGCCTTCATGATCCGCGCCGCGTAGCAGGCATTCTGGATTGTGTTCCTGGCCTCCGGCTCGATGAAGATGGCAGATTCCGGAATACCCAGCGCGTGGGCAGTTCGCGCCATCACGCGCGCCTCGAGAAATCCGTTGTGCACCGCTCCTCCAGTCAGAATCAGCCTGGGCGCGACGCCCCGCTCATACTCATGCACCCCCTCGGTCACGCGGGCCAACAGCTCCGGCGTAGGGTTGCCGTCGCTGTCGGCCGGATAGCCCAGCACGATAATCGCGTCAAAGCGGGTGAGCGAGGTGTTGGAGGCAGGCGCTAGCAACCGGACGGCCTCCCCGCAGCCGAGGAGGCCAAGAATCAACAAGATGGCGGCTAGAATCAGCCGGCCCTGCCAGCCCAGCCGTCCTGGCCGCGCCATGGAGCGACGATGGCTGGTCCGGCGGACGGGCGTCTTGCGGGATGGGCGCGTGCTGGACAAAGAAAATCCCCCGCTTCCACTCTAGTGCATTTTCACTTCACATATCGCCCATGCAGGAGCATAGAAGGTGGCAGCCAAGTCTCTGTAAAGAGCAGAAGTGAAAATGCTGTAACGCGGAAGCCGGAGCCGTTACGCCGAAACACATTGCCGGCGGCAAAATCAGCCCAGGTTGGCAGGTACGCCCCATGACGATAAAACGAACTCGGTCAACGGCTTGCGCGTGCGGGGTGTGGTTTCCAGAGCAATGAGTTCCTCGTGGGCCAATGCGGAGGGTTCGCCCTGGTAGCCGAGGGCGATGACGGCTCCGAGGGCGTAACTGTCTGGGATATCAAGGACTTGGCGGGCGGCGTCCTGGTCGTAGCCGGCCATCTGGTGAGAGGTGAGGCCGAGCGCGGCAGCTTGCAGCGTGAGATAGGAGGCGGCTGCTCCCAAGTCATAGAGAGCATGGCGGTTGTCTTTACCGTTGTGGGCAAACTTGGTGCTCGCCACGCCCAGGATCAAGACCGGCGCCGCAGCTGCCCAGCCCTGGTTGAAGCCGATGAGGGTTGAGAATATCTTTTTATAGGTCAATGAGTTACGGGTGCCGACGAGGAAGCGCCAGGGCTGCTCGTTGAAGGAAGAGGCGGTCCAGCGGGCGGCTTCAAAGACTTTGGCCAAGTCAGCCGGGCTTACGTCGCGGCTGGCAAAGGAGCGCGGGCTCCAGCGGCCGAGCACAGCCGGCAACACGCGCTCGACCGTGGGCGCTTGCTTCAAGTTGTTGACTTCAATAGCAGATAGGGTCATGGCGAGAACTCCGTTTGGAAGGATGAATTGCGCTCTGTTTGATTCGAGGCGCGGGGCGAAGGATTCCTGTTCCCAAGGGAAACGTTGCTTGCACGGACAGTTATCGGGCTGACGAGTCAGCAAGTCAGCGAGTCGGCGAGGAGGCTGGATCTGAGGAGGGCGGAGACGAGAGCAATGGGAAGGCCGACTACGTTGAAGTAGTCGCCTTCGATGCGGGGAATCCAACGGGCGGCGCGGCCCTGGATGGCGTAGGCGCCGGCTTTGTCCATGGGTTCGCCGGTGGCGACGTAGGCGGCAATGTCTTGTTCGGTGAGGGGGAGGAAGGTGACGGCGGTGGTTTCGGCGGCAACCTGGGAGGAGGTTGCGGTGACCAGGGCGACGCCGGTGATGACGCTATGGGTGCGGCCGGAGAGGAGACGGAGCATACGGGCGGCGTCGGCGGGGTTTTCGGGTTTGCCGAGGATTTGGTTGTCGAGGGTGACGGTGGTGTCGGCGCCGAGAACTTGCAGCGCGGCGGAGCATTTGGATGAGAGTTCTGCGAAGACGGCTTCGGCTTTTTCGCGGGCGAGGCGGGTGACGTAGGCGATGGGATCTTCGTTGGGGAGGGGATCCTCGGGGATGTGGGCGGGATTGACCTCGAAGGTGTAACCGGCCTGGGCGAGGAGTTCGCGGCGGCGAGGCGAGGATGAGGCGAGGACGAGCATATTGAGATTATTACAAAGACAGCAAGTTAGCGCCCGCTTCGTAGGGTTAGCGAGTTAGCAAGTCAGCGAGTCAGCAGTTTGGTGAGGTGGAAGGTCAGACGGTGAGGCCGGTTTGGAGGCCTTTGGGAGTGGCTAGGCCCCATGCCATGGCGGGAGTGTTGTGGGCGAGTCCGAAGCGGCCGTCGGGGCCGAGGAGGATGATGCCGCCGTGGCCGCCGAGACGATTGTAGAGATACGAAATGGCTTCTCGGGCGGCGAGTTCGGGGGCGGTTCCGTTGGCGACGCGATCGGTGGCCCACTTGCCGAGGACCAGCTTCATGATGGGTTCGCCCCAGCCGGTGAGGGAGACGGCGGCGGCGAGATTGTCGGCGTAGCAGCCGCAACCGATGAGAGAGGAGTCGCCGACGCGGCCGGGAGTTTTGTTGAGGGTGCCACCGGTGGAGGTGGCGGCGGCGAGGTTGCCGCGGGCATCGAGGGCGACGGCGCCGACGGTGTCATGACTACTGAAACGCGCGGGATCGTCAACGACAGCAGTCTCAGGGTCTTTGTCGTCATGGAGGACGGGCTGGAGGGGGGAATTCCACCCCACGGACGAAGACCTGTCCGTGGGGACCCCGGCTTCCTGGCCAGAGAAGGTGGCGTCGCGCAGGCCGGCGGCCTCGCGGTGCTTGGCATGAGTGAGGCGCTCACGCTCGCGGTCGAGGACCAGTTCGGCGTTGTCAATGAGGGCCATGCCGTGGGCCTGGGCAAATTGCTCGGCGCCAGCGCCGACGAAGTAGACGTGTTGGCTGTGTTCGAGGACCAGGCGGGCAGCCTGAATGGGGTTGTGGAGGCGCTCGACGCAGGCCACGCCGCCAGCCTTCAAGCGGCCACCGTCCATGAGTAGGGCGTCTAGCTGGACGCGGCCGTCGGAGGTGAGAAAGCTGCCATGACCGGCATCGAAGGTGGGGTCGTCTTCGAGGACGGAGACGGCAGCTTCGACCGCATCGAGGGACGATCCTCCGCGAGAGAGGATGGCATAGCCGGTTTCCAGCGCGTTGCGGACACCGGCCTGGTGGGCGGCAGCGGCGTCAGCGGGGATGGCCCATGCGCCCCCGTGGACGAGCAGAGTAGGAGCGTGGTGGGCGGGAGAGGTCACCGGAATATCGTAGAACATTTGGCGCAGGGGTGTGAAAACGCTCCATATTGGGAGTTGATTTGCTTCCGCTCGGACACCTTGTCAACAAAGAGAGGGTGGAGATTTTCGATTAAGTTGTTGAATCAACTAGAGAACCGAGTGGTTATTTATGTTGCAGGAAATTTCCTGGAGATTCGTTAAGCTAAGAACAATCAACGAGGAAAAACGAGAAATGAGAGGACAGGGGAGCGAGGACGAGGCTTTCCTGGTATTTTTCGGACCACTTCCGCGGTACGCGAGCGTGGGGAGAGACTGAAAACACTTTCAGAGGCCGGATGGACGTTTTGTCTTATTGAAAAGCTGCGGATGGAAGTGTCGGAAGCAGCCAAAGGCAGACGGGCATCTGACAGGATCTGGAAGAGATCAAAACATTTTCCGAGTTGACGCGGAGCTGCGAGAGCGTTGCAAGGCGGTTTGGAGTGAAGGAAGAAGCCGCTGAGTCTTCGCGGCGCCAGACGAGACCAATTCGGCGAATGCAGGGGTGGTTCCTACAAGGAATCACCCCTTTCTCTTTCTACGGAGAAGAGTGCAAGACCGTGTAATGGCGGGACGGGATTGGCGGAAACATGGTGTTGGCAAGGACGAGGCAGGCGGCCGGAGGCAGGCCGCATGGAACAGGGATGCAGGCGAAAACAGTCAGCCGCGGAAAAGCAAAGATGGCGGCGGAGGCGGACAAGGCCCTGGAAGACAACAGCAGCGAGATAACGAAAGGCTTGACCGAGAACGCGAAAAAGGGCAACGCAACGTGCACAAGGCTGCTACTTGCGCTCGCGGACGGGCTCATCAACTGCGAGAACGAAGTCGTAATGGAGCAGCTTTGCAGTTATGCCGAGAAGCTGGCTTTGGAGCCGGAATGGACTGGCGAAGAAGACGATCTGGATGCGGAGACGAGCATCAGAGAACGCGAAGCGAAGGGTTGACGATTTGGCCCGCGTGAACAGTAACAGAGATGAACAAAGGCAGGTTCTTCCCCGGAAGAAAGAAGAGAGGCAGATGAAGCTCACAAATCACAAGTGGTTGCGCGTCAACGGCTGGATTGGACTGTTGTTGATTGAGTTATGCCTGATGTTCCTGGGGTTAGCAAGCAAGGCCCCGGCGCAGGCGATCAGCACAACGACAGTTCAGGGAACGGTGTATCTGGCGAACGGTCAGCCTGCCACAGGAACACTCGTGGTGAGCTGGCCATCGTTTACCACGGCGAGCGGTCAGTTGGTGACGGCCGACAGCACGACGGTGACGATTGCGCCGGATGGATTTGTGAGCGTGAATCTGGCGCCTAATCTGGGGGCGACTCCGGCGGGGTTGTATTACACGGCGGTCTATTACATGAGCGATGGCTCGACTAACACCCAATACTGGGTGGTGCCGACGGGGACGCAAGCGACGCTGGGGCAGGTGCAGGCGCAGTTGATGCCGGCGACGCGGGCCGTGCAGGCAGTGAGCAAGGCCTATGTGGATCAGGCGATCGCGGAGCTAACGGGAAGCCTGCTGACGGGATCGGGAGGGACGCTGAGCGGGCCACTTACATTGTGCTGCGATCCGACGCTGCCGTTGCAAGCGGCGGACAAGCACTATGTGGACGCAGCATCTGCCTTAGCCGTGCCATTGACAGGCGCGACAATGACCGGGCCGCTGACGAGCGTGAAATTAGGGGCTTTATACCAAGTGGACCAGTTTTCCGGATCGGATTTCGGAGCCAAGCTGAGTGCGTGCCTGAGCGGGCTGAGCTCGACGAATGGCGGTACGTGCGATGCGCGCAATTTCACGGGCACTCTGTCGATGGGATCGAACCTGACGATTTCGACGGCGAATGCGACGGTTCTGCTGCCTTGCGCGACGATTTCGACTGCCAATCAGTTGATGGTGGCGGCGGGCACGAGGAATGTGTCGCTGCGCGGGTGCGCATTGCGCGGGGCGAGCACGGCGAGCGGGAGCCAGGGCGGCACGGTGTTTCTGTATTCGGGAACGGGCGCGATGGTGCAGGTGGGAGACCCGACCTATGCGGCGGACACGATGGGTTTTCATCTGGACAATGTGGTGATTAACACTACGGCTTCGTCCAGCGGAGCGGCGCAAGGACTGGCGGCCTATCGCACGCAGGAGATGGACCTGGAAAGCTTGTATTTTCTTGGTAACTCGAATCAGACAGGAATGACACTGGACGGGACTGGGAATTATACCGGGGGAACGTTTCTCGACAACGAATTCAATGGCTACCAGACGGCGGTGAACGCCATCGGGCACCAGATATCGAATCCTGCCACGACAGATTGGGTAAATGCGAGCACGTTTGTGCGGTTGCACATCGACTGCCCGACGAGCGGGGGAAGCCCGATCAGCGGGAGTTATGGGATCAACCTGCAACAGGGCGATGGAAACACGTTCACGGGCGGAGACGTAGAGGGATGTTCGACGGCATTGCACCTGGGAGCGAACGCGCAAAACAACATGATCGTTGGACTGCGGAACGAAAACTCGACGAACCAGGTTGTGGCGGATGCGGGCAGTTCGTATAACAACTGGATGACCGGGGGAACGATGTTTACCGGTCAGTTGACCGACAACGGCACGCGCAACAGCTTCCTTGATGCATTTCACCGGAGTTTCAATGGCCTGAACGGCGATTGGTACGGAAGTCAGAAAGACGCGACGGTCACCAACCACTATCGCCTGGGGACAGGCGCAGGAAACGAGCGCGGCCTGCTGGACCGCTATCAAAGCGACTACGGCTACCGCTGGACGCTAGGCTTGAGCGACGCGACGGCCGGCGAGCAGTTTTACCAGATACTGGACGAACTGAACAATGTGTACCGGCTGTCGGTGGGCCAGAATAACAACGGGCAGTCGAGCACGAATAACCAGACGGTGATCAATGCGGCAGGAACCGGCGCTGTGGTGTTGAACGGATCGAACAACGCGGGGACCGGCGGAGTGGTGATCGGGTCGGGCGGCGCGAGCGAGACGACCGTGGCGACGATCGGCAACACCGGAAATGCGCAGTTCAACGGGACGCTGCAGGTGGGGGGCGCGTCAACTCTAGCGGGGACCGCAACAGTTAAGAACCAGGCCGACGCGGAGATCGATGCGACGCTGTGGGCGGGACTGACGACGAGCCAGAAAGAGTCGTTCATTTACAAGGACTGGAACGGCAACAGCCAGTGGTACATGGTGAAGGACGGGAGCAATAACTGGGCGCTGAATTCGGCCACAGGCGGATTGGACAGTTTCAAGGCTTACCAGAGCGCCAACAGCGGCGACACGTACATCAACACCTCGAACGCTTCCGGGGTCGTGCGCATCAACTACGAGACTGGATCAGGAACTCAGCTAAAAGTATATGGGGGGAACAGCAGCACTCTTTATGCCTCCTTCACGGGCGCGGCATTGATTCAATTTCCAGGGCTTGCGGCGAGCAGCGGCCACAACTGCCTACAGATCGATAACTCGGGCTATGTCACGAATACGGGGACGGCCTGCGGCAGCGGAAGCACCAGCGGGACGGTCAACACGGGGACCAGCGGGCAGATTGCCTATTACAGCGGAGCAGGCACAACCCTATCCGGCACAAACACGGTTTCCGTAACGGCCGGAGGGACCGGGGCTTCCACGGCTTCAAGCGCGCTGGCGAACCTGGGCGGAGCATCGCTCGCAGGGGCGTCTTTTACGGGACCGGTGAGTGTTTCGACAACACTGTCTGTAGCAAACAACGCGAGCATCGGGCCGCGGTACGATGTGACGAACTCCGCGTTTGGCGCAGTAGGCAACGGCTCGACAGATGACACGGCGGCGATTCAGGCAGCTTTTGACGCTTGTTATCACGGCGGTGTTGCTCCCTACGGCGGCGTGGTTGAGTTTCCCGGTCCTCACAGCTTTGTGGTCTCCTCCACGATTAACGCGCACGATTCCTGCCAGGTGGAGGGGGTTGTGGGAAGCTCGACCGTGGCCAACGCGCCGGTTCGGGTTCTATGGAAGGGCGCGGCAGCGGGAACAGTTTCGACGATTACCGGATACAGCGTAGCAGCGGGCGGCATTGCAACCTTCACAGCCGCAAACAGCCTGACCGCCGGGCAGTACGTCGATATTGAGGGATTGACTACTACGACAGGCACGACAATGAACCGGCTCATCGCGCCGGTTCTGGCTGCCGGACTATCCACGACGCAGTTTGAAATACAGGCGAACGCATCGGCGACGACAACGACATCGGATTCCGGCACTGCAACGACCGTCAACGTGCTTCTTGTCTTTGATTCCAGTGCCAGATACGAACAGTCCCTCAAGAATATGGAGTTTGCCCTGGCATCCGGCGCGACTACGGGGTCGCTGCAAGTAGACGTGTACTACGGTAGCCGCGTTGATACCGGAACCCACGTTGAGAATACCTGGGCGGAGCAAGCCACGATGTATGGTTACTACTTTTCCGGCGGGGGCATCAACGTAGACTTCGACAAAGGCTGGCGGTGCGACTCTGCCGGGATATCCTGCATCTATTGGCGGCTGTCAGGAGGGGATTCCTTTGGAATAGCCAACGGAACGGCAGACAACAGTCAAGGCGGCACGATGACGCCGAGCGGCGGCCTGTTAATGGTGGATGGCGCTCCCTGCGTCAACACCTCGTTCCTAAATTTCGAGTCACGGAATGTGCTGTTTGAAGTGAACTCTACGATTACCTCTGGCCTGGGCATTTTTACGCTGTATGATTGCCCATCAGCCGCACAGAATTTTAACCTGAACCTGGAAAGCACGAGAGAAAGCATAGCTGCGGCATCCACCTCCGGTTTCAATTTCCCGGCTATCGTCATGTCTCCGCCGAGTGATTCAAAGCTCACCTTGAACATGGCCGATGGTGGATTCTACAATGGCACCGCGCCCAACACAACCACAAGGTTTGTTGGGATTCCGGCATTGATGAGAGACGATATAGGAGACGGCCCATTCCTGAGTTATGCTCCTTCGTTCAATAGCCTTGCGGCTGCTAATAATGCTCCGGAACCGATCTCTCTGATAGGCGATGTTGAGTTCAGCCAACTCTGGCAGCACGGGGTTGAGGCATCGGCATTTCTATTCTCAGATACAGCGTACGCCGCGCTTCCCAACGGGACAACGCTGTACTCCGGCCAGGTGCTCGCGCCCCCAGCCTACTGGAACGGGGCCAACGGGAAGCGGTATGCTCTCGACGTTGTATACCAAACCGGCACGACCGGTTCCCCAAACGCCGGAGCTACCACCTGCACGGATACCGGCTATACAGGAACCATGACCTGCTCCAGCGCCACGGACTTGTCAGCCGGAAGCGTACTCACGCTAGGGAGCGAAAGCCAAATTACAGTTGCATGGGTGGACAACACGAATCCTTCGGCTGTTATCGTGCATAACACAACTTCTTTGCCGCACACAACCAATTCGTCTGCTACTGCGTTGTCCTTCACCGCGCCGGTGCTGGGACCAGAGATTCAAATGCCGACGAAATCCGCAGCCGCGCCTTCTGCTTTGGCATGGTCGCAGGGAGACTTCGAGCAGAACTCCAGCGCGGTGGCGAATGGTATCTGCGGATGGGTCAATGTGTCAGCCGGTACGCCGGGAACCTGGACGGCCATTCCGTGCGCCAATAGCAGCGGGCAGATTACAGCGTCTCAGATCGCGCCCGCGTCTCTTCAGGGAACCGATTCAAAGATTCTTACAGCCGGGACAGTATCGGGCACGGGAGCAGCTCTCTGCACAGACAGCAATGGAGGCGCAACTACTTCCGGCTGCTCCGGGGGCTCCGGGGCACCTGCCAATACACCGTCCTGGCTTCAGTATCTTGGCAGCGGAGCGGATGGCTCGTATGAATACAGTTCTACCGGAAGCTGCTCGACGAGTCCGACACATTGCGTGACAAGCTGCACTTCGTCAGCGCCGTGTTCGATGGCCGGCGGCGAAATGATCACTACTAATTTTCAAGTGGATTCCGGGGCGTACATCTATGACAACATTGCCAGCACGGCAGGGCTAACCATTCATTCACAGGGAGCTTGCAACATCTACGGAACGATTCTGGTCAACGGAGCGAAGAGCACCTGGCCTGCCGGAAATAAAGGCGTCGGGGGCGGTCCTTCCGGCGGCTCAGGTGGAGGCACCGCGGCGGGTACGGCAGGAACCGCGACTTATCCTACGATTGCCAACACAGGTTTAGGGAACACATCTGGCGGCACAGCCGGGGCTGCAAGTGGCGGCAACGGTGGAAACGGGACCGCGCCGAGCGCAAATTTTCAAAGATCGGTCACGAACGCCGGAATTGGCGGAATGGATGGGATGTATCTCACTGGAGCAGCCGGGGTGCAGGGCGGAAGCACTGGCGGCGCGGGCGGTGAAGGTGGTCAAGGACTGGTTATGATGTGTGCCACGATGAACGGCACAGGCGGCGTCATCGACGCAAGCGGCGCTTATGGGATGCCCCCAGCCGCAAACTCGACTGGGGCAGGAAGCGGCGGCGGCGGCGGAGTTGTGCTTCTATCCTCGCAAGCTGCTGTTACAAACTGGCCCACAGTTTATGTTGCGGGCGGACCTGGGGGATTGGTCACCGTGCCGGAAGCCCTGGCAACAGGCGGCGCCTGCACCTCTCAGCCGAAGGCCACTCTCGGCGTTACCAGCGGGGCGTTCAGCGGAACCTGCACGGTGGCGCAAGCGGGGGCCGGTTGCGGCACGGGCGCAGGCATTACATGGAATATTGCCGGTGGCGGCGGAACGGCGGGAACGGCTGTCATCAACCCAACTTGGAGCAGCGGCACACTGGCAAGCTGCACGGTAACGCCGGGTACAAGCACAGGCTATACGGCAGCGACTTACACGACTGCGGGAAAGGGCGGCGACGGCGCGACAGGCTGGTACGCGGAGTTTGCGGGGTGGTAGGCAGGATCGGCCTGGGTTCCAGTAAATAGGCAAGCCCTTCAGAGAGCCGGAGCACAATGCAAGGAGCACACGGATGGCGGCACACAGCGCGGGGCTTGTGCGGGAGCGCGTGGACAGGTTTCTCAAACTTGAGAAAGATATGGCGGAGAAAACAGAAGGAAGCACGGCAGTTGCGGGGGAGCCGCGCTTGTGCCCGGAGAAGCTCAACCGAGAGGAGCTGGAGCGATTTGGGCGGATTCTGGATTCCCGGCCGTCGAGCATGCGGGGGCGGACGGTGGGCATGGCGCTGGCCGAGCAGCTTTTGCAGGTAAGGACGCGGGATGGGAGCACGGCGCCGTTGAAGGCGAACGCGGTGCAGCGAGCCTTTGAGCGGCGGCGGGGCGAGCGGAATATCGTGCTGAAGGCGCGGCAGATGGGGTTGACGACCTGGGCGGCAGCGCGGTTTTTTCTGAAGACGATTACCCGGCCGGGGACACTGACGCTGGAGGTTGCGCACACGCAGGAGGCGGCCGAGGAGATCTTCCAGATCGTTCACCGGTTTGTGGACTGGCTACCGGAGGAACTGCGCGAAGGTCCGCTGCGGACCTCGCGAGCCAATGTGCGGCAGATTGTGTTTCCGGAGATGGATTCGCAGTACAGAGTGGTATCGGCGGGCGAGCGGAACGCGGGGCGGGGATTGACGGTGCAGAATCTGCACTGCTCGGAGCAGGCGCGCTGGCCGGGCGATCCGGCGGAGACGCTGGCGGGATTGCGAGCGGCGATGGCGCCGGGAGCGGAGCTGATTCTGGAGTCGACGCCGGAAGGAGTGGGCGGATGCTTCCACGAGGAGTGGCAGAAGGCCGGCGAGACGGGGATGGTGCGGCACTTCTTTCCCTGGTGGATGGAGCAGCGGTACCGGGCCAGGGCGGCGGATAAGGCGAGCCTGACGAACGAAGAGCGGGACCTGATGGCGCACCGCAAACTGGACCTGGAGCAGATTGGTTATCGACGGCAGATACGGGCGGATTTTCGCGGGCTGGCGCGGCAGGAGTATGCGGAAGATTGCGAAAGCTGCTTTCTGGCCAGCGGGGATTCGGTCTTTGAGCTGGCGGCGATTGAAGCGCGGCTGGCAACATCGACCGAACCGATTGAACGGCGGCAAAATGGGGAGTTGGAGATTTGGCTGCCGCCGCTCAAGGGCAAACAGTACCTGGTGGCGGTTGATCCGGCCGGCGGCGGGAGCGAGGGCGACTACTCGGCGGCGCAGGTGCTGGAGCTGGAGACGGGGCTGCAGTGCGCGGAGTTTGCCGGACACATGGGGGGTCTGGAGCTGGCGCGGCTGGTGACGGCGCTGGCCGATGAGTACAACCAGGCGTGGCTGGTGGTGGAGAGGAATAACCACGGGAGCGGCGTTCTGGCGCTGATCGAGACGGCGTGCGGTTACGGGAAGATCTACCGGCAGGGTGGGCAGGCGGGCTGGCTGACGACGTCGGTGAGCCGGCCGGCGGCGCTGGGGCGGCTGAATGCTGGGCTGGTGGAGGAGCCGGAGCGTTTTCAGAGCCGGAAGTTGCTGGCCGAGTGCCGGAGTTTTGTGCGCCGGCCGGACGGCGGGAGCGGGGCGCGGCCGGGGACGCATGACGACCGGGTGATGGCGATGGCAATCGGGCTGGGGGCGCGGGCGGAGTTGGTAGGGAAAAGCTAGTGGTCAGGGATCAGGGGTCAGGGGTCAGGGGTCAGGGGTCAGGGGTCAGATGAATTGTTCGCGCCATTTTCGGGATGTCAAGCATTTCTTCAGAAGATCAATCTGCTCGCGCCATCGAAGAGAAACTGATCACTGACCACTGTTCACTGTTCACTGTCAACGCTTAGAATTCGATTGTGGCTGTGGACGCGGCGGGGGAACGGGCTTGGCGGTACTGGCGGTGCAGCATATCCGGCGGATGCGGGGCGGAGCGCAGGGCCAGTTGATGCTGGGCGCGGACGGCCAGGTCTACGTGGTGAAGTTCCAGAACAACCCGCAGCATATGCGGGTGCTGGCCAACGAGTTTCTGGCCTCACGGCTGGCGGCGGCGGCCGGGCTGGCGGCGCCGGAGACGGAACTGGTGGAGGTTTCGAGCTGGCTGGTGGAGAATACACCGGAGCTGGAGATCGACCTGGGCAGGAAACGGGTCCGGTGCCAGGCGGGCTTGCAGTTCGGATCAAGATTTGTGGGCGGCCTGATGCCGGGGCAGGTGGTGGACTACCTGCCCGAGGAGCAGATGACCGAGGTGAGAAACCTGGGCGAGTTTGCCGGCATCCTGGCGCTGGACAAGTGGACCGGCAATGCGAATGGCAGGCAGGCGGTCTTCGCGCGCAAACAGCGGGAAAGGCGCTACCGGGCGGTTTTTATCGACTACGGGTATTGCTTTCACGCCGGGGAATGGAGGTTCGAGGATCTTCCGCTGCGCGGGGTGTATTACCGCAACGATGTCTACCGGGAGATCAGAGGATGGGAATCCTTTGAGCCCTGGCTGACGCGGCTGGAGACGATGGCGGCGGAGACGGTGTGGGCGGCGGCCAGCGAGGTACCCCCTGAATGGTATGGCGGCGATCTGAGCGAGATGGAAGCGCTGGTGGAGAAGCTGCTCCAGCGGCGGAGCCGGATTCGCAAGCTGATTGAAGGATTCGGGAAGTCGGATCGGAAGCCATTTCCGAAATGGGGCGGGATGGGGAAAGATGTGATGGAAGAGGGTTGGAAAGAGGAACGGTGGGGGACTAACATGACGGGGAGAGTGAATTAGAACGAGGCCAGGCGACAGCCAGATCATGAGTAGCGGAAACGAACGGCGGGCATGCGAGTTTCAACTGCTCCGGTATGTGCCGGATGCGGTGCGGAACGAGTATGTGCATATCGGGGTGATCCTCCGCGAGCAGGGCGGCGGGCCAACGGAGATCCGGCTTACCCGCGACTGGCGCCGCGTGCGCTGTCTGGATCCGGAGGCCGACACCGCGCTGCTGGAGGGGATGGAGAGCGAGCTGCGCAGGCGCTTTGAGGCCGAGCCGGATGGGAATCTGATGCGGTTGCTCAGCGAATCGCTCTCGCTGAGCGTGCAGATGACCGAACCCAAGGCGTACCTGGCGGAGAGCCTTCCGGCGGGGATGGAAGAGTTGATGCGGCTTTACGTGGAGCCGCCGCCGAGAGAACGAATCCCGCGGCTGAGCGGCCGGGCGGCGATTCAGGCGAGGATGCGGACAGAGTTTGAACGGGCCGGGGTGTGGGATCTGCTGAGAAAGAAGATTGCGGCTTCGGAGTACACGCGACCGGGGGATCCGCTGCGGATTGACGTGGGGTACCGGCCGAATGGGGTGCGCCACCCCGCGGACAAAGACCCGTCCGCGGGGACCCCGTTCATCCGCATGTTTCACGCGGTGAGCCTGGAGCCGGGCGTGGAGATGGCCAAGGTGCTGGCATTTTCGGCGGCGGGATTGCGGGCCGGCGTGGAGCGCGTGGAGAAGGCCAGCCTGGAGCTGACCGCGGTGATCGAGCCCGCATTGAAGCTGGGAGCTACCGGCGAGGAGCCGGAGCGGCTGGAGATGTACCGGTTTGGCGTGGAGACGATGGAAGAAAACCTCATAAGGGTGCTGACGACGTCGGACCTGGGGCGGGTGGCGGAGACGGCGCGGCGGGAGCTGCGGGTGTGAGGACAGTTGTCAGTGATCAGTTGTCAGTTCTTTTCGTATAGATTGCAGCTGACGGAAAATTATCAGCACAGGCTTGCAGATAATTATCGGTGTTTGCGGTAGGATCGATTTTGTTGTGAAGTTCAAGCGGTTGGAAGTCACGGTCTGTCGGCGGGTAGCTGATCACTGACCACTGACAACTGATCACTGGCGAAGATGAGGCATGGCCCTTTCCGGGGCTGTGCCTTTTTGTTTTGGGGCGGCGGGAAAAGGAAGGTGCGCGTGAAGGTAGGAGAGCAGTTGCGGGAGATCTGGCGGCAGGCGACCGGAAGTGGCCGCAGGACGGAGATAGCGGCGGGCGCGGCAGATGCGGAGGCGGAGCGCAGGACGCTGGCGCTGCCTGCGATCCTGAGCCCGGTCCAGTTTCCGGGACAACACTTGCCCAAGCCGACACCGATGAATCTGCGTAGATTTGCGGAGACCCCGGTTGTCCGGCGAGCGATCAACGTGATCAAGGATCGCATTGCGGCCATGGACTGGCAGGTGAGGGTGCGGCGCGGCGTGAGGCCGGGAGATTTGGCCTTTGCGGAACGCAAGCTGCGCGCGCTGCGCCGCACGCTGGAAGAGCCGAATGCGACGGACAGTTTTCGGACCTTGATTGAACAGGTGATTGAGGACGCGCTTACGGGCGGGTACGGGGCCATCGAGATGGAGCCGACCGGCGACACAGAGCGGCCGGCGATGCTGTGGGCGGTGGATGGGGCGTCGATCCGGATCAATCCACGCTGGGACGGACAGCCGGAGACGCCCCGGTATGCGCAGGCGATGCCGGGGCAACTGGAGTCGAGCGCGATCGAGTTGCGCGACGACCAGCTTATGTATGTGCGCATGAATCCGCGCAGCTTTACGCCCTTCGGGCTGGGACCGCTGGAAGTGGCCTTCGAGACGGTGAACCAGTTCTTGAGCGCGCACCGATTTGCAGGCAAGCTGGCGGCGAACGCGGTGGCGCAGTATGCGCTGTGGCTGAACGAGGCGACGCCCGCGCAGCACGACCGGCTGATTCGCTGGTGGCAGGACGAGATCGAGGGAACAGGGCGGGTGCCGTTGATTTCGACCGAGCAGAAGCCGGAGGTACTGCGCTTTGCCCAGGGGACGGACGCGGATATGCGGCTGGCCTGGCAGGAGTTTCTGATCCGCATGGTGGCTAACTCCTTCGGGCTGCCGCCGCTGATGCTGGGACTGGAGGCGGATGTCAACCAATCGACCGCGTCGGAGATGACCGATGAGGCCTTCCGCGGGGCGATCTCGCCGTTGGCGATGCTGCTGGCCGGGCACATTACCCGTGACCTGTTCGGCAAGTGCATTGGCTGGCGGGAGTTTGAGTTTGTCTTCAACGAACTGAACGCGAGGGACGAGGAGACGGAGCTGGCGGTGCAGGTGCAACTGCTGCAGGCCGGCGTGTTGACGGTGAACGAGGTGCGGGCGATGCGGGGATTGGGACCGCTGGGGCAGGATGGGGCGGCGCAGTTGACGGGCGGAGCGGAGAGCGCATGAGACTGGAAGCGATGGCGGTAAAGATTCCCCATGTGGACGGGCACCCCAACCGGGTGGCGTTTGAAGGGGTGTTGACGATGGTGAATTCAGCCAGCGACAAGGCGCCGGCGGGGGCGCGCGGACACCGGGTGATGCTGACCCGCGAGGCGGCGGAGAAGGCGCTGCCTTCGCTGCTGGGCATGGCGGTGGACTACCGGCCGGGATGGGACGGCCACGACGCGCGGCGCAAGATCGGGTTGCTGACCGAGGCGGATCTGGCGGGCCAGCGACTGGTGGTTCGCGGGTATCTCTACGCGCGAGACTTTCCCGAGGTGGCCGAGGCCATACAGGCGCAGACTCCCGAGGCGCTGGGCATGAGTTATGAACTGGCCGACGCGCGGGTGGAAGATATGCGGGCCGATGTGTGGAAGCTGACCCGCGTGACCTTTACCGGAGCGGCAATCCTGCTGCGGGACAAGGCGGCTTACCGGGCCACCAGCTTCCGCATGGCGAGTTAGCAAAAACAGTTCACTGTTGTCAGTTGTCAGTTCTCAGTCATTGGTTCACAGCAAGCCATCGATAGAGAGCCGTGGAGAAGTCGCGTCTCGATAGCAGCTAACTGTAACTGATCGCTGGAAGCTGACAACTGATCACTGATCACTGAGAACTGACAACTGAAGAAAGGAATGAAATGGAAAACAAAGAGCAAGAGATTACGGAGCGGCTGGAAGCCGCGACGACCCTGCTGGAGCGGACACTGAGCTGGCTTGAGGAGCGGCAAGGCGTCTTGACCGGCGAAGTGGAGAGGATTTCGGCGACCGTCGAGCAGGGCCGGCGGGAGGCGGAACTGGCGGAGAAGCTGGCCGCCGCCGAACGGGAGTTGGCCGAGGTGAAGGCTGGGGCTGCGCAAAATGTGTTGAACCCGCTGCGCAGGACGTTGCCCTCGACAACCAGCGAGATGCTGGCCAAGCACGGCATCGGCGAGGGCCCGGTGGACGTGCGGACCCTGGATGCGGCACTGGCCGGGCTGAGCCTGGAACAGCGCATCGCGGTCAAGAGCCAACTACTGCGGGCAGGCGCAATCGCATAAAAGCAGTTTTCAGTTGTCAGTGATCACTCAAGCAACGGCCCCATGGAGGGGGCGGAGAAGCCTATGAACGCAACCTTTGCAGACATTCACGCGGCAGCAGACTATATCGGGCCGGGCGCTATCGAAGTTCCGTTGTATCAGACCGAAATTTTCGACATCTGCCGGCGTTCGAGCCCCTTCGGGCAGCGCATCAAGCAGGTTCCGGCGACCGGGCATCCGTCGCGGTTCTTCGAGGAGACGGCGATTCCGAATCCGGGAACGGCCGGCTTTGTGAATCCGCGCAGCATCGCGCCTACGGTGGTAAGCCCGACGCGCGTGGAGCGCAGCGTGCCGCTGAAGGCAATCGTTTCGCAGATCAACTACAACCTCTTCGACATCGAGCTGGGCGACCAGCAGAAGCAGTTTGCCTATCTCCAGGCCAAAGACCTGGTGGATACGGTGAGCGGCGTGATGGTGGCTCATGACGTGGCCTTGTGGAACGGCAACGACACCAGCCTGAGCTCGCCGACGACCACGCAGTACATGGGCGTGATTCCGCAGATTGTGGCGGGCGGCCTCACGACGACCATCGGCACGACGGCATCAATCGTGGATGGAATCAAGTCGGCTGTGGCGCAGATGGTAGCCAATAACGGCTTCCATGTTCGGCCCACGGCGATCTACGCCAACCCCGTGCTGCTGGACCTGATCGACCGGGAGATGAAGACCGAGTTCAACGTGGTGCTGAATACCGACAACATCACGGGCGGTATTCGGGTGAAGATGCTTTCGACGCAGGCGGGCGATCTGCCGCTGATTCCGGACTGGAGCCTGAGTTACACGGGCACGCCGGGCTCGGGCACGGCGGTTTTGCCGGCCTACATCGTGACCGAGGATCTGATCGAGTACCACTGGCTCGGCGATCCGACGCCGCGCATCTTCCAACTGGGACTGCCGAACTCGCTGACTTACCAGTATGTCGCGGTCAAATTCGGCGCGCCGGTGGTGAAGGGCGCCAACTACGCGCACTACCAGGTTCTGGTGGACCGGTAGACAACGGCAGTGATCAGTGAACAGTGGTCAGTGAACAGTAACAACTGACCGCTGTTCACTGCGTGCCGGAGTTTTGTTCTGATCACTGACCACTGACAACTGAAGGAAGGATCTTATGGCATATCTGCAGCCAGCGGATTATCAGAATTATGGCTTGCCGGCAGGCACGACGGCGGATTGGATTACGGCCGCCACGGCATTGATCAACAGCTACTGCAGGCGGCCAGACCTGAACGTGATCCAGTACATGGAGCGGTTGCGGCTGACCAGCGGATCGCAGACGATGTTGTTGAGCTATCTTCCATTGGCGCTTCTGGGAACGGCTACAACGCCGATAGTGAGCATCGAGGGCCGTTATGCAAGACCGCGGCGCGGCGAGTTTCCGAACCAGCCGCTTCTGGAGATCGCGTTGGCGTTTTCGCTGCCAGGGCAGTGGACGGCGATCGATCCTAACTCCGTAGACTACGACCCCAATACCGGGGAGCTTACGCTGCCATGGAATGTGCTGGGGCTGCCTTACAACGAGGTGGCGGTGACTTATACGGCGGGGCTGGCGACGATTAGCGACGACGTGAAGACGGCGTGCGCGCAGATTGTCCGGAATGCGCAGTCCACGCCGGCTCTGAACGCAAGCAAGACCAAGATCGACACGATGCAGATGCAGTATTTCTCGAGTTCGCTGGTGGACGAAACAGTGCAGGCCTGGCTGCGTCCCTACGTGGCGAACAGGCTGGGGTGAAGGATGAGCGATACGGCAGCGCGCAACCCTGTGGGAGCGCCGCGGATGCTGGCCGATGCCCTGCTGCGAAGCGTGACAGGAACGACGGCCCTTCTGCGGGTGACGGGCGCAAATACGGATAGCAGTCAGTCCGAGGTGGGGCTGGTGGCAACGGCTTTTGCCGAAGTGGTGATAAGCCCGGTGGTTATGCGCAAGCTGCGGCCTACCTGGCAGGAGAATGGCGAGTCAAAGTGGGAGCTGCTGGTTTCGGCGACTGGTGTGGAACAACAGGTGAATGCGCTGGACCTGGCATCGGCCCAGTCTCTGTTTGCGATGACTCTGGCGATTACGGTAGCGGGACAGGATTATCTGATTGAGTCGATTGGCGCAAACGAAGCCTTCGGCCAGGTGTATCTCTACCGGTTGCTGTTGCGGGAAGCAAGGCAGCAGGCAGTGTGAGAGCAGGGATCAGGGGTCAGGGATCAGGGGTCTTGATGCGTGATCAATGGCCAAAACCGTGTTTCCGACCCAATCGCGGCTTTTTGTCAACGAACATTGACCCGGAAAGGTGAGTGGGAAAGCAAGGGAAGTTGATCAAGGAGAGGTTTTCTGATCCCTGATCCCTGACCCCTGATTCCTGTCTTCTTATGCAAAATGCGAAAGATTCGTTTTATATGGCACTGCGCACGCGGCTGGCGGCGATCAATCCAGAGCGGACGATTCTGCTGCGCGGAGCGGTAAGGCCAGGGATTCTGGCGGAGGAAGCCGAGGCTCCCTTCAGCCAGCTTCCCAACGATGTGTTTGTTCTGCGCTGGCTGGGCCTGGGCGTCGATTTTGATCTCGGGTCCATGATGGTGGCCGAGCAGTGCGAGGTGATCTATCAGACCTGCGGAACGCAAAGCTTCAGCGGGTTGGACCGCGGCCGGTCGCTGAGCGAGTTGGACGAGGAACTTGTGGCGATGATGCAGCCTTTCTACACCGCCAAGCTTAACTTCACGGCAACGCCGCCGGCGGCGATGCTGACGAAGGTGTTCTGGGATGAGCCGGAGTTTGCGCCGATCGTGGTCCAACGGGACCAGCTGAGCCGTTCCGCAAAAGTGATGGTTTACAGCTACCAGGAGCAGGGGGAGTAAATGGCGACGACTTGGTTTTCGGCTCCCGCACCGGTGGCGCGGCGGGTTCGAGGGTATTTTGCGCCGGTGAACCGGACGGTGCAGACGCCAGTGCTCTTCGACCCGGCGGAGCAGGGCAGTTTCAGCCTGAGCGCTCCGCCGGCTCCATGGATCAGCCTGGGTTGGATTCAACAGTTCACACGCAAGCAGGGAAGCAAGACCGCCGCTGTGTTGACGGGCATTCCCGCTGGAACGCTGGAGCAGGTGCGCGAGACGCTTGAGGCGCAGGTGAGCTTTGAATTTCTGAGCTGGACCAAACTGACCATGGCTCTGGCGACGGGCTCGCAACACATGAACCTGCTGGCTCCCGCAAGCGGAGCGACTCTGGCGGCGGATGGAGCAACGGCTGCCGCGGCAGTTACGGTGCTGAGCGGATCGACGGCTACATCCATCGTGCTGGCCTCGGCCGATGCGGCTACTTTTTCTGCTGGTTCGATCATTGCGCTGGACGCGGATTACACGGGGCAGACCGGATATGTGGGCGCGCCTGTATCTGGAGCGTATGTGCGCACTGCATTAACGGATGTAAATTACATCCGGCGCGTGACCTTTAACGTCGCATTGGTGTCTGCGGTGACTTCCACCGGCTTAACACTTGCCGAGCCGTTACCGGGCGGAGCTCCTGCGGCCGGTTCCAGGTTGCAGGCAGTCACAGGATTTGTGGATCGCGAGGGCGGCTGTTTCTATCAAGAGTGGTCGGCGCTGTTTGTGATGGAGGGCAGCCAGGGGGAACGGATCTTCTTCCACTATCCACGGCTGCAGACCATGGCCAGCGCACAAGAAACCGCATTGCCGTTGGACGGCAAGCAGAAGGCCGGGCTGGCGCGGGTGTTGCTCAAAGGCCAGTTTCTGGCGCTGCCCGTGACCGATCCTCTGGATGGGGAGCGAGTGGTCTGTTACCGGAGTTTCCTGCCCGCGGCACACGCTCTGGTGTAGGCGAGTCGGCAAGTCAGCACAACAGCAAGTCAGCAGGGCAGAGAGTCACGATGAAGATCACGATCAACGGGCAAGACTACACGGCCGCGCTCGATGCAGTGCGGCCGTTGACGATCGAGCGAAAGCTGAACGCGCCCTCCCTGTGTCAACTGTGTCTGAGCCTGCCAACCAACGGAAGTTTGACGTCTCCCCTGCGCTATCAGTCTCTCGCCGTAGTGGGAGACGACGGAACATATTATTTTACGGGGTACATCGCGGTAAGTCCTCTGCCGGAATATGCAGGCTTTGCGATGGAGGGCCCGCGCTATCGGATTGCGATTCAGGCTTTGAGCGACGAGCTTTTGCTGGACCAAAACCTGATGCCTCCCAGTACTGGCGCAACGGGAGAAAGCGCGGGGACGCTGATGACGGCGCTGGTAGCCCACGCGGGAGGCGCCGGGCTATCGACTCTGGGGCTTTCGCTCAGCGCGGCGGTGAGCAACTTTGCCCCCGACAAGGGCGCGCCGTGGAGCAAGAGCGCCGGACAGGTGGCAAACATGGCGCGGGCCGCGTATCGCGCGGTCAATGGAGCGCTCACAGCCTCCTCTGTGCCCGGCACGGTGCATCCACTGAATGAGACGGACGGCAGCTTGAACCTGGCAACCCTGGCCTTCACAGCCAGCGTCAAACGCGCTCTGGCGAACGATGTGACGGTGTGCGGAGAGCATGAGCCGGTTGCTTATGTTACCGAATACTTTCTGGGTGACGGAGTAACAACACAGTTTTATCTGGCGCAAGATCCGTTCTTTCCCGCCACGTCCAAGTCCATCATCATCCGCGAACTCTTCAACGAATCGCAGATCAACCAGTGCGTGTGGGGAGTTACAGGCGGGGCAGGTTACCTTACGCTGGGAGCCGGCGGGCTGGCGATAAACGGCGGCAATGGAATCGACGGGGACACGCTGCTCGCCTGGCTTGACCCTGTGGAGATGGGCGGAACTCTGCTGCTGGAGGCTGTGGGAGTAACTCTTGCACTGGGCAGCACAGGGGCATTGGCCGGCTTCTTTGTCGGCATGGACAGGCAGACTACGTGCGTCGCGGGCTTTCAGGTGACAGCGCAGCCAGGCACCGGGGCAGTCACATTGCAGCCACTCATCAATGGCAGTCCGGTGGGAACGACTTATGCGATCAATCCAGCCTATCAATACACACTGCGCGTCCGGGTGCATTGCCCAGAGAACGAACGGGCGCTGGCGATCTATCGCTCCTTTGGAGATAGCGGGGCAATTACCTCCGGCGGCGAGTTGAATGCGGCTCCGGGCATGGTGCAGATGGAGATCCAGCAGTTTGTTGACGGAGTGGGAGGGATGCCGGTAACTCTGTATGACGGAGCTATCTCCAACCTTCCCGCGGCTTGCAATGTGGTGGCGGCGAGCAGCATCAATCTGATTGGAACCATGCGTGCGCTCAACTTGACCAATCTGGGCTCGGGCTGGGTGGTGAGCACACCGCCAAGCGGCGGTCCCTACACTCGGCGAGTTGGCACGACGGCCGAGGCGGCCGAGTGCTATCTGGAGCGCACGGGCAAGGTGGTATTTTATACCGGGTATACGCCGGTAGCGGGCGAGCAGATTGCGGTGAGTTACCGCACTGTGGGCAGGGCAGTAGGTCGAGCCGTCAACACCGCCAGCCAGGCGGCGTTGGCCGCGGCGGGAATGCCGACCGAGGCCGCGTGGATCGGCTCGGTGACCAATCCCCCGGCGCGCAGTTCCGCGGACTGCCGCAATGCGGCTCTGGTGATGGAGCAGGCGGCGGCCAGCGTGAGCGCGCTGTGGAGCGGCACTTACAAGGGGAACCGGTTGAGCTTTGCCGCCGATGTCTGGCCGGGCGATGCGCTGTTGCTGAACGCGCCTTCAACCAGCCTGGACGCGCAGGTGGTGGTGCGGACTGTCAAGGTGAGTTACAGCGCGAGCTATCCCGATCTGGTGGAGTATGCCATTGTCTTCGCCAACGACTGGGCCGACGATCTGGCGATCAAGACCAGCGCGACGGTACCCGCTGATGCGTGGCTTCCGGCGCCGATTGCGCCGACCGTGCTGGCGAATCTGAACAGCCTCACGGTGACTACGCTGAATGGAACCACGTTGACAATCAATGCCGGTGTTACTCCGCCCACAGGCGGAGGATTCGAGGTGCGGTTGCGAGACTTTGACTTCATGGCGGGCACGGACCCGGCGCTGGTGATGCGGTCGACAACTCCGGCCATGACTTTCTCTCGCATCAGCGCCAACGACCGGTTCTATATCCGGATGTACGACGGCTCGACGCCGCCAAACTACTCGGAGTTTTCAACGGCACTATTCATCAACCTGCCGCTTGGATCGTAAACGATATTTTTTGAACGATGGTGGATGGGGTCCGGCATATGCGGATGATGAATGAATTCGAAGCGCAGGTGCTGAGCGACTTGAGCGTGCTGAAGACGCAGATGACCGGCCTGATGGGCGACGGCAACGGCGGGCGGCTGGCCGATCTGGAGAGGCGCATGGAGCGGCACGAGCAAAACTGGCAGCGCGCCAAAGGATTTCTAGCGGCGGTCAGCGTGCTGCTCGCAGTGGTGGAAGTGGCCTTCGAGGCTTGGCACCGGCACTGAGATAAGAACTCAACTTTCAAGCCGAGCAGGCTTACTCGTTCTTTTCCCAGCGCTTGGGCCGACGATTCTGCTGCAGGATTTTTTTGCGCAGTCGGAGCGACTTGGGCGTCACTTCGACCATCTCGTCGTCGGCGATGAATTCGATGGCCTGCTCCAGGTTGAGGTTCCTGTAAGGCACCAGCCGGATGGCCTCGTCGGCGCTGGAGGCGCGCATGTTGGTCATGTGTTTTTCGCGGACGACGTTTACGTCGAGGTCCTTGTCGCGCGAATGTTCGCCGACGATCATTCCCTCGTAGACCTCAACGCCCGCGCCCACAAACAACATCCCGCGCTCCTGCAATCCGTTCAGCGAATAGGTCGTCGTCAGTCCCTGGCGGTCGGAAACCAGAGCGCCGGTGGGCCGCTGCGGAATCTCGCCCTGGTAGGGAATGTAGCCGTCGAAGAGCGCATTCATCACAATCGTCCCGCGGGTCTCGGTGAGCATCTCGCTGCGCAGGCCGATGAGGCCGCGGCTGGGCACGCGAAACTCCATGCGCACGCGGCCCGAGCCATGATTGTGCATCTTGGTCATCTCGCCCTTGCGCGGCCCCAGCTTCTCGATCACCGTGCCGGTGTAGGCATCGGGAACGTCGATGGTCAGATGCTCCACCGGCTCCATGCGCGTGCCGTCCACCACCTTGGTGACTATCTCCGGCCGGCCGGCGGAAAGCTCGAAGCCCTCGCGGCGCATCATCTCAATCAAAATCGCCAGTTGCAGCTCGCCCCGGCCCAGCACTTTGAAGCTGTCCGGCGAGCCGGTATCCTCGACGCGAATGCTGACGTTGGTCAGCAGCTCTTTTTCCAGCCTCTCGCGCAGATTGCGGCTGGTTACGTATTGGCCCTCGCGTCCGGCAAACGGCGAATTGTTCACGCTGAATTGAATGGCAATGGTCGGTTCGTCAATCACAATCAGCGGCAGCGGCGACGGGTTTTCGACGCTGGTGATGGTTTCGCCGATGGTGATGCCCTCGACTCCGGCCACGGCCACAATGTCGCCCATGGTGGTCTCGGTGGTCTCGATGCGCTTGAGGCCGCTGAAGGTGAACAGTTTGGTGATGCGCGTCTTCATCAGCGAGCCGTCGCGCTTGGAAATGGTCACGTCGTCGCCGAAGTGGAGCGTGCCCTGGAAGACGCGGCAGATAGCGATGCGGCCGAAGTAATCGGAATAATCGAGATTGGTGACCAGAATCTGCAAGGTGCCGTCGGCGTCGCCGGTGGCCGGCGGAATCTCGGAGACGATGGTCTCGAAGAGCGGCTGCAGGTCCACGCCGGGAGTGGCCGGATCAAGCGTCGCCGTGCCTGCTTTGGCTACCGCGTAGAGCACCGGAAAATCGAGCTGCGATTCGTCGGCGTCGAGGTCGATGAAGAGGTCGTAGATCTCGTTCAAAACTTCTTGCGGGCGCGCATCGGGGCGGTCGATTTTGTTGATGACCACAATGGGCTTGAGATGCGCTTCGAGCGCCTTGGCCAACACGTAGCGCGTTTGCGGCAGCGGTCCTTCGGCCGCGTCCACCAACAGCATCACGCCGTCCACCATTTTCAGAGCGCGTTCCACCTCGCCGCCAAAATCGGCGTGGCCCGGCGTGTCCACAATGTTGATCTTGCCGCCCTCAAAGACGATGGCCGTGTTCTTGGCCAGGATGGTGATGCCCCGCTCCCGCTCCAATTCGTTGGAGTCCATCACCCGGTCGGCCACCTGCTCGTTGGCGCGGAATGTCCCCGACTGCCGCAGCATGGCGTCCACGAGAGTGGTCTTGCCGTGGTCAACATGAGCAATGATGGCGATATTACGTATCGTCTGGGTCACAGGGGAGCTTTTCCTTCTCTTGGTTCGGCCAAGCGGGCCATGGGTTTGGAGAGAAATACAGGGATCAGGGGTCAGAGATCAGGTATCAGAAGACCCTCAAAGCACTCTCAACATAGAGACATTTGCCGCACAATGCGTCACCTTCTATTGTATCAGCAGTGGAGAAAAGCAGGCCCAGCGCGGGTGGATCCGCTTTTGCCCGCTAGAAATCATGCACCGAGCGCGCATCCATCGCAGTAAAATGGCCTTGCTTCGCTTTTGCTCTCCGCATGAATCGACCGGCCAAATCTCGCCAGGCAAGGCCGCGCCCACAGCGTCTGGTTCTGGTGTGCGTCGTTGCGTTTGCCGTTTTGCTGCTGCTGTTGCGGATGCTCGTGTTTGTGCATGGGCATGGAAGGCATTGACGACCTGGAACGGAGTTCCCCCGATGAAATCTCTCAGCTTCGATGCAGTGGAATCCGCCGATGCTCGTGTGCTGATCCTGGGAACACTGCCGGGCGTGAAGTCGCTGGAGATGGGCGAATATTATGCCCACCCCAGGAATTGTTTTTGGTGGATCATGGGTAAGCTCGTCGGTGCTTCGCCTGAGATGGCATATCAGGATCGTCTTAGCCGGCTTCGTAAGAGCAGAATCGCGCTGTGGGATGTCTGCCGTTCCGCCGAGCGCGCCGGAAGCAGCGATGCAAACATTCTGATGGAAACCATCGAGCCCAATGATTTCCGAGCGTTTCTCGCCAATCATCCGCGCATCGAATTGATCTGCTTCAACGGTCACCCGGCCGCAAACCTCTTTCGCCGCAAAGTCGCTCCATCGCTCACCGGCCTTCGCCCCATCCCACAGCAAGCCCTGGTCTCCACCAGCCCCGCCAGCGCGCGCTTCACGCGAGAAGAAAAGTTGTCGCGCTGGCGTGAGTGCCTGGCTCCATTCATCGAGCGCAAGCGCAACTGAAATTTCTTTCAAATACCGGCTTTGTGTCAGGGCGCGACTTCAAAGCCTGTCCTGAGCGCAGTCGAAGGGTGCCATTCATCCGGAGGGAGCAGAGGCCTTCAGGCCTCTGAATGTTGGCCTTCAAGATCAGCGGCTTCAGCCGCGGAGATTTCGCAGGGAATAAGGCCCAGGCCTGAAGGCCCTGTTGATTTGATGCATCGGTTTTCAGGAGCCTGAAGGCTCCTGCTCCCTCCGCAGGGGCTAAAGCCCACCATCCTTTTGCAATCGCTTACAGCACGACTAAAGTCGTGCCCTGACACAATGCACCTGCGGTGCGGTGCCATACGGTTCTTGATTTCGCAAGTCTCATATTCAAAACCTGTGGTATTCGTCCACTTTGGAATAGTCAGACCCTATTGGACTACTTGCCTGACACCCAATTCAATTAGTTTTACCGTCATACTTCTCAAGAATATTCTGAGCCTTCTTCTTGATGTAATCTGGCACCTTGGTCTTCTCAGCAAGCGCCACGAGTATTTCCGCTTCCTCCCGCGTCAGGTCGACGTGGCGCCCAAAAAGCTCTAAGAAGCGGCTGAAGCTGTCGTCGTACCTGGATGGGCGCAGTAGGTTCGCAAGCATATGGTTTATGGCCAACGAGAGCAGGAAAAACAGCCCACCGACAAAAAACACGAATTGGGATGTTAAAGGCCCGCTCACATGCTCGGCTTGCCAGAACCCCACGCCCACGACGAGAATAACGCACGCGTAAAAAGCAACCCACGCAGCAGTCCATAAGTGACGCTTCTGATCGCTAACATTCGGAACAAACCTTGCGTAGAATCGTTCCGCAATACCCAAGATTGCTAATACGCTCCCACATACGACCGGTACCCAAGAACTCATAGCATTAAACCTCTGCCGGGTTCCCTACGTTCGGATTTTCGAATCTGGGATTCAACCGTGAACCAGAAAACTACCCTTTGCGCCCCCGCACCGCTTCCTTGGCTTCAGCCGGTCCGCTAGCCGGCACTTCGGGGATTTCGCCTTTGATGCCGCCGATGTTGAGCCTCTTGCGCAGCTCGGCGTCGAGTTTGGCGAAGATGTCCTTGTTGTCGCGCAGGTAGGCGCGGGTGTTTTCGCGGCCCTGGCCGATGCGCTCGCCGGCGTATGCGTACCATGCGCCGGACTTTTCAACGATGTTATTGGCCACGGCCAGGTCCAGCACGTCGCCCTCTTTGCTGATTCCCTCGCCGTAGAGGATGTCGAACTCCGCCTCGCGGAAGGGCGCGGCCACCTTGTTTTTGACGATCTTGACCTTGGTGCGGTTGCCGGTGACAGCGTCGCCGTCCTTGATGGCGGCGATGCGGCGAATGTCCACGCGGACAGACGAATAAAACTTCAGAGCCCGGCCGCCGGTGGTGGTCTCCGGGTTGCCGAACATGACGCCGATCTTTTCGCGAATCTGATTGATAAAGATCAGCGCCGTGCGGGATTTCGAGACCGTGCCGGTGAGCTTGCGCAATGCCTGGGACATGAGGCGGGCCTGCAGGCCCATGTGGGACTCGCCCATCTCGCCGTCCAACTCGGCTTTAGGCACCAGCGCGGCCACCGAATCCACCACCAGCACGTCGATGGCGCCGGAGCGGACCAGGGCCTCGGTGATTTCCAGGGCCTGCTCGCCGCTGTCGGGCTGCGAAACCAGAAGGTTGTCGATATCCACGCCCAATTTGCGCGCGTAGGCGGGGTCGAGGGCGTGCTCGGCATCGACAAATGCAGCCAAACCGCCCGCCTTTTGCGCCTCGGCGATCACCTGCAAGCAGATCGTCGTCTTGCCCGAGGATTCGGGGCCGAAGACCTCGCTGACGCGGCCACGCGGGATTCCGCCCACGCCCAGAGCAGCGTCGAAACTGATTGAGCCGGTGGAGATTACGGCAATGGGCACCAGCGCTTCCTTGGACCCGAGCCGGACAATCGACCCTTTACCAAACTGTTTTTCGATCTGTGCAAGGGCCAGTTCTACGGCCTTGGTGCGGTCATCGGCTATCGCCATTTGGGGGGCTCCTCAAGAGTGTGCTCACCTCGTCCGGCTCCTGCTTTCCTGCGAGGAAACAGCGCGGCGGCATGGATTGGATTTCGATGGGATTGTAGCAGGGCGGGACACACAATTGACAGAGAAAAATGGCGAAGAGACGGAGAAGCATTAAACCAAACAACCAAATTTAACATTCCGCATCAATTTCCATAAATTGCATCATTTTTTATTTTGATGTAGTATGAGGATATGAGAACCACGATCACACTGAACGACGAAACTCATACCTTTGTTAGCTATTACGCTCATGCGCGCGGACTCACGCTCAGTGCGGCCATTGAGGAACTGCTTCGCAAAGCGCAGGCGCCGCCGGAATCTATACCCAAAATCGTATTTTCTCCAGACGGTTTTCCGACGTTTCCTCCTTCCGGGACAGGCAGGGTTGTCACGGACGAGATGGTGAAGAGACTCGAGGAGGAAGAGTTTGATCCTGAAAAGTTTGCTTGATTTGAACATCTTGATCGCGCTCACGGATCCCGAGCACCAGCATCATCAGAAGGCGCGAAACTGGCTCACTTCTTCCGTTGCAGGGCGATTGGGCATTTGCCCTTTGACGGAGGCGGGATTTTTACGCGTGACGACGAATCCCGTATTCCACCCCGGCCCACGTACTTTGGAGCAAGCAATCGCCATTCTTCAGGCTCTCAAGGAACGTGATGACTATTGGTATTGTCCGATCGACAGAAGCTGGGTCGAACTCACCGCTCCGTTCGCCGCGCGCATCTTCGGCCATCAACAGGTGACCGATGCTTATCTTTTAGGGCTTGCGATCAAAGAGAAAGGTGTGTTGGTCACCTTCGACAAGGGCATCCAATATATGGCGGGCGCGGAGTTCAGCCAGAACGTTCTGGTCCTCGAATAGAAAGACGTGGAGTATACGGAACGTGCGGCTCAGACGGTGTAGGCGCCGATGCGGACCTCGCGGCTGGTGAGCTGGTCGCAGGCGCGGTCCAGGGTTTCGTATTCCTGGTCGTGGTCCTTGCGGAAGGCGCGGAAGGCCTCTTCGCTGGCCCAGCGGTCGATGGTCAGGTAGCTGCCGGGGATGTAGGCGTCGCGCAGCAACTCGGTGCCCTGGTAACCGGGCGAGGTGCGGAACAATTGCGCCCACGAGCCCTCGGACGAATAGGCGGCCTCAAAGCCGGCAATCTTCTCTTCGGCAACCTCGAACTGCCAAACAACGACGAACATGCGCGTTTCCAATCTTGTCTTTATGGTAGCGCAGCGGGAGTGCGAAGGCGAAGGCCTCAGATCTTTTGTAAATTGGCGAACTTTTCCATCAGCTTTTTCACTCCGTGGCGGGAGAAGAGGATAGTGAGCTTGGCGCCTTCGCCGTCGCCTTCGCGCAGGAGGATGGCGCCTTCTCCGTACTTCGCATGGCGGACGTGCTGACCTTATTTCAGGCCGGTCGCGCCTTTTGGCTGCGGAAGATCGATGGCCGGACGGGCGAGAGTGCCGGGCTTGATAGCTCCGCCCTTACCACCAAAGAAGCGTGCGATGTTGTCGATGGAATCAGGCTGTGCCTCCGCGCCTCCGTCTTTCGCCGTCTCCGCGCTTTTGCGCGAGGGGCTCGCTTCGTGGCTTGCCGCTGGGGCTTTGGCGGTCATCCAGGAGGCGACAAAGGGCTTGGAGGAGGAGCCATTCGCGCCCGCGCCGTAGCTCTTATTTCCGCTGGGCGTGAATCCCTTGGCGGGTGAACGCGGGGCTTCCTGGTTTTCGTCTTCGTAGTTGTAGTGACGGTCGGCGAAGTCGCCGGAGTGAGCGTGGCGGCGGGATGCGCCCGATCGGGAGCCTGCGCTGGTATAGCCGGGAGTGGACCACACTGGGCTGCGTCCGCCGAGGTTTTCGATCAACCGGTTGGGGACTTCTTCGAGGAAGCGGGAGGGGATGCTCATCTCCGGGGCGTCGTTTCCGTAGCGGCGGCGGTAGTGGGCGCGGGTGAGGATGAGCGAGTTCATGGCGCGGGTCATGCCGACGTAGCAGAGACGGCGCTCCTCTTCTAACTCATCTGGATTGTTGAGGGTGCGGGAGTGGGGAAACAGGCCCTCCTCCAGTCCTGCAAGAAAGACCAGCGAAAACTCCAGGCCCTTGGCGGCGTGCAGGGTCATCAGCGTGACGCGGGCGTCGGGGTCGAACTGGTCGGTGTCGGAGGCCAGAGCGGCGTGGTCGAGGAACTCGGCCAGAGTCTCGCCGCGGGCTTCGGCGTCGTGCGCGGCGTTGGCCAGCTCCTTCAGGTTTTCAATGCGGCTGAAGGCCTCCGGCGAGCCTTCGGTCTCCAGAGCTTTGATGTAGCCGGTGCGGTCGAGGAGGAAGCGGATCAGCTCTGGCAGCGTGGCTGCGTCGCCTGGAGTGCGAAAACCCACGACCTGTTCTTCGCCGATGGTTGCGGAATCCTCGCTTTCTCTCTTTGAACTGACGGAGTCGGCCGTGGACGCCCCGAACCCGAAGCCGGTGTCCGCGTCCTCGCCGGATTCCGCGCCGGCGGCCACGTCAGCCGAGAGCTTGCCGGCGAAGTCGGGATCCATCATCGCCTGAGCGTCCAGAATGAGCTGTCTGAAAGACTCAAGAGCCATCAGCGCCCGCGTGGGGATCAGCCGGTTCTGGATAGCGGCTCCCAGGGCCTCCCAGGTGGAGGCGCCGGTCTCCAGAGCCAGCCGCTCCAGGGTTTCCAGCGTGGTTTTGCCGATGCCGCGGGCCGGAGTGTTGATGACCCTCTGCAAGGCCATCGAATCGTGGGGGTTGCGGATCAGCCTCAGGTAAGCGAGCAGGTCCTTGATCTCGGCTCTCTCGTAGAAGCTGAAACCGCCGACCATGGTGTAGGAGATGTTGTAGCGGCGCAGCGCCTCCTCCACCAGCCGGGACTGAGCATTGGTCCGGTACAACACCGCGCAGTGGGCTTTTTCAGTGGTCTCTCCTCCGGCCGTCTCCGCCTGGCGCAGGAAAGCCTGAATGCGGTCGGCGATAAACAGCGCCTCGTTTTCTCCGTCGGGGGCTTCATAGTAGCCGATCAGCGAGCCGCCCTGGCGATCGGTCCACAGCTTCTTGCCCTTGCGCTTGAGGTTGTTGGCTACCACCGCTCCCGCCGCTTCCAAAATCATCTGCGTGGAGCGGTAGTTCTGCTCCAGGCGCACGATGCGGGCGCTGGGAAAGTCCTTTTCAAACTCCAGAATGTTGCGGATGTCGGCGCCGCGCCACGAATAAATGCTCTGATCCTCGTCTCCCACCGCGCAGACGTTCTGATGCTCGCCGGCCAGCAGCTTCATCAGCTCGTACTGAGGCCGGTTGGTGTCCTGGTACTCGTCCACCAACAAATATCTGTACCTGCGCTGGTAGCGCTCTCTCACCTCGGAGGAAACCTTCAGCAGACGCACCGCCTCCAGCAGCAGGTCATCGAAATCCAGCGCGTTACACTTGCGCAGTTCGGCCTTGTAGCCCTGGTAGATGTGGGCGATGCGCTCGCTGTTGGCGTCTTTTGAGGCGAGGTAATACTCCTGGGGATCGACCATGTGGCTCTTGGCCCAGGAGATGCGGCCCAGAACCGCGCGGGGGGTGAGCTGCTTGGTGTCCAGGCCCATGCGCTTCATGATCTGCTTGACGACAGCCAACTGGTCGTTCTCATCGTAGATGGCAAAGGAGCGGGTCAGGCCGTCACCGGGGTCCCCAGCGACAGATCCACGTCGCTGGGGTGAATCGTTGCCGACTTTGAGGGCCTCAATGTCACGCCGCAAAATGCGCACGCAGAACGAGTGAAAGGTACAGAGCAGCGGCCGGGCCAGCGAGGAGTGGCCCAGCAGCCGGTCGACGCGTTCTCCCATCTCGCTGGCGGCCTTGTTGGTGAAGGTGACGGCCAGAATCGAGTCCGGCGCGACGCCTTTCTCGCGAATTAGCCAGGCAATCCGGCTGGTGATGACGCGGGTCTTCCCCGAGCCGGCCCCGGCCAGAATCAGCAGCGGGCCCTCGGTGGCCTCCACGGCGGCGCGCTGTTCGGGATTCAGGTTGGAGAGAGGCGGCTGCAAGGGGCAAGTCCAGGCGGGAAGAGTCCTAGATCTAGTGTACTGGTTAGGGCGTTGAGAGAGCAGAGTGCCCGCCCAGCAGTGCCCGTCGAGTGCGCCGATGGTTTCCTGTTACGCGACTGTTGACGAGAGAGTAACTACCAAGTGGCCGGTGATACACCCGGAACGAATATTTGCCAGTGGCCATCCTGTAACCGTCCCTTCTTGCTCGACCCCGCGTTGGGGTTTACACTCGCTACCAATGATCTTTCTAGTCGCTTGGCTGGCACTCACCGTTCTCTACGTTCTCGGCGGGATGTGGGTGTACCTGCGAAAGGCGAGAACACACCAGCTCAGGAAGAGAATCTCCGTAGTCTTGCTTCTTCTGTTCCTGATAGCCATGTTGCCCATCCAGTGCCTGACCGAATATTCAATTTCCCTCTCATTTGGGCCAGTCTTGATTCTGGGTTTGTCTCTCGGAGCTTGCTTCCTGGAAGAAATCCTCGTTTGGCGGGAGGGTCGCGTATTTGGGCTGGCAGGAATTCCCGGACTTGTTGCAGCACTGACCTTATTTGTCGGCCTTTTCTTTACGAGCGGCGGTATTTTTGATCCGGCTGGAACTGCGTCACTCTCCCCGTTCATGTCGGGAAGACTTTCCCCGGTCTTGTCCTATCGCATAACAGTCGGTCAAAGCATTATTGGTGCCGATACGATTTACAGGTACGAGATCTACAAGAATCCACTTCGGTTCCCATTTGTCCAGAGACGCATTCAGAGCGAATCGGTCCCGTTGGGGTGTATGGACCCGGATGGCATCGCGTCCCACCGCATCGTCCCTGAGATTAGCCTTGGCCCAGACGCGAAGACCTTGCATCTGACGTGCGCGTACCCGGACAGCGAGATTCGCCCAGATACTAGCGTGGACGTCAGACTCCAGAATTGAATTTCTCCCTATATTGTCGCCAAGTGGGAAGTAACCCCGTTTTCCGCCCATTGTCCGTTTGGCGGTGATACGGTCTCAGGACCACTCTGAGCAGCCGAGAATCCGTGCAGTCAGAAAGAGAATTCCAATAAGGAGCCAGAGCACTATTGTGCGAACAAACCAAATTCCCGTTCGATCATTACACTCAGGGTTGGCCGGATCATAGCGCAAAGGGAGAGTGTCCCCTTCACACCACGGCTTACTCCAGTGGAATTCAGCTAGGACTTCGTGGGAATTGGCTAAGTAACGAACCTGAATGGAATAGTTCGAAACTCCCAAGTACAATTCGCCGGCCCACCATTCAGCCGGAATGCAGGCCAACACTATGGCCTCAGTCTCAATCCAGGATCTGCGTCGAAATTGTGATCTCCAGAAGGCCCAAGCATTCATGTTCCAAGAGTATGGCACAACTCCATTCACTCCGACGCGAATCCGTGGAGTTGCCTCGATCTTCACTATGTCCGGTTTGTCAGCAAACCGGAGATTACCACTCGATAAACAACATAGAGACAGCCAGTCGGATTACTATGGAACTCGGGCCTTCGGTGGCAGCAGCCAAAGCACTGCAACGATCCCGATCAGTGCCAGAGAGGCAACAGGCCGGAAGTAGGCCACGGGAATCGCAGTGAGATAAAGCGAAACGGAGGCTATCTGTTTGCCCCAGCTTGCGTGCGCGGGTGCCGCACTCTGCGATCGTACCTGGATCCACAGCGCCATATATCCGAGCCCCGGAAAAATGCTGACTGCAGCATAGAGCGCGGTGGTGAACGACGACAGCCCCTTGACGCCAATCCAGTTAGTCGCAAACGGAAACAGCGAGAGGCAAAAGAGAAACACCAGGTTGGCCCACAAAATACCATGGCTGACCGTCTCCACCTCATCGATGAGGTAGTGATGGTTCACCCAGTAAATTCCGATCTGCACGAAGGTGAGCAGGTAGAGGAAGATGGTAGGCAGCACTACGAGCAGACCGGCTAAGCCGTCCGGCCCCGGTACCTTCAGCTCCAGCACCATTATGGTGATGATGACAGCAATGACGCCGTCGGAGAACGCCTCTAGACGTGCCGGACTAAGGCCTTTTCTGCTCATTCTGATTCCAACTTAGCACGGAGCCCGGTTCTCCATCTCCAAAAACGACATGAGTGTCGATTAATTTTGTACCCAGCATTTATCCTGTAGAGACTATGCCCACTTCCCATCAACGTCATCGTCGCGTGGCGGTTTTCTGCGGATCGTCCGACGGAACCAATCCCGCATTTGTTGCCGAGGCTCGTGCGTTGGGCGCTGCCGTCGCTGCCGCCGGGCTGGGGCTGGTCTATGGCGGGGCGTGCGTGGGGCTGATGGGCGCGGTGGCCGATGCGGCGCTGGCCGCCGGCGCTGAAGTAATCGGCGTGCTGCCCGCGGTGCTGAACGGCCGCGAGATTGAGCACACCGGGCTGACCACGCTCGAACTGGTGCCCTCCATGCACGCGCGCAAGGCGCGCCAGGTTGAGCTGGCCGATGCGTTTCTGGTGTTGCCGGGCGGCTACGGCACCATGGACGAGATGGTCGAGGTGGTGACCTGGGCGCAACTCGGCCTGCACGCGAAGCCCTGCATCCTGATCAACACCGCCGGGTACTGGAACGGGCTGCTGGCCTTTCTCGACACTGCGGTTGCAGCGGGGTTCGTAAAGCCGCAGAACCGGAGGCTGGTGCAAGTGGTAGCCAACGCGCAAGAGGCGGTGGGGATGGTGGTTAGGGGCTAGCTGCGCTCGACAGGGCCGTTTTCACCTCCACGGCGGAATTCGCGCGCCTGTTTGCGGATAATTACTGTCCCTCGTCGCACAATCAATACATGAACAAGGTCCAGAGTCACGTGCACTTCCTGACCACTGACCACTGATCACTGAAAGCTGGGTACCCCCCCACCCCCCCTACCCCAGGGGGGTATAAATTTCCCCTGAAACCTTGCAGATTATTTCTAACCCGTTTGTAATCAATGCCTGTTGAAAACTTTTCGCCCCCAAATTCTCCCGCATGGTGAGATTTGACCCCTGAAAATCACCGGAAAAATCCGATTTTCGCCTAAATAAAAAACCCTAAAGCGTCGCTCCATGGCCTTTCCGCTAACTTGCCGGAGGCCTTGCGCTTCGGACTTTTCCGTATACTCATCGCAGAGTATGTCTACTCACCTCGACAAAATTCTGGCCGCGACGCGCGCCACAGTGGCCGCGGCAAAGGCGCATCTTCCCATCGCGGAGCTGGAGCGGCTGGCCGCCGCGCACCAGCCGCGCGGTTGGGCTGCGTCCTTGCGGCGGCAGGCGGCCGCGGGCTTTGCCGTCATCGCCGAGATCAAGAAAGCCTCGCCCTCCAAAGGACTGATTCGCGCGGAGTTCGACGCGGCGCAACTTGCCCGGAGCTACTTCGCCGGCGGCGCGGCGGCGCTGTCGGTGCTGACCAACGAGCCGTTCTTTCAGGGCAGCCTGCGCAACCTCGAGCTGGCTTCGGCGGCAGTTCCGCTGCCCTGCCTACGCAAGGACTTTACGGTGGACGAGTACCAGATCGTGGAGGCGCGCGCGCACCACGGGGATGCGATTTTGCTCATTGCCGCCGCGCTTAGCGATGGCGAACTTCAGCGTTTTGCCGCAACCACGCACGCTCTTTCACTCGACGTGCTGGTCGAGGTGCACACGGCTGCCGAGCTTGATCGCGTGCTCTCGGCGCTGGGCGAAACCGGCGCCGACGCCATCGGCGTGAACAACCGCGACCTTGGAACATTTGATGTCCGTCTGGAAACCTCGCTCGAACTGGTGCAGCGGATTCCGCCCGCCGTGGTGCGCGTGGCCGAGAGCGGCCTTAAAGCGCCTGAAGACCTGGCGCGGCTGCGCGCGGCGGGCTTCGACGCCTTTCTGATTGGCGAGAGCCTGATGCGCCAGCCCGATCCCGGCGCGGCGCTCAAGGCGCTGCTGACTGGAGTCCAAGCGCGATGAGCATCTGGATAAAAATCTGCGCCAATACCTCGCTCGAGGACGCGCTGCTGGCCGCTGAAGCCGGAGCGGACGCGGTAGGATTCGTCTTTGCGCCCAGCCCGCGCAGGGTGACAGCGGTCCAGGTCGCGGCCATCGTTCCGCATCTGCCGGCAACCGTCGAGAAGATCGGCGTTTTTGTCGACGCCGCGCTGGATGAGATCGTCTCCACGGTTCAAGCCTGTGGCCTGACCGGCGTGCAACTCCATTTCGACGCGGACCCCGAGCTGCCGGCCAGACTCCACGAGCGCCTGGGGCCGGAACTGCGCATCCTGCGCGTGGTGCACTTTGGCGCGGAAACTGCCGGGCGGTATGCTGCCCAGTTCGCCGAGCACGCCCGGAACCCGCACGTGGATGCAGTGCTGGTAGACGCGCGGACTGCCTCTGCCGTTGGCGGGACGGGCGTGACCTTTAACTGGGCCGAGGCGCGCAAAGCGCTCTTTCAAAACGCGGAAGCGCGGAAGCGACTCATCGCCGCCGGCGGGCTCAACCCTGCCAACGTGGCCGCAGCCATCGCCGCGCTGCACCCCTGGGGCGTGGACGTAGCCTCCGGCGTTGAAGCCGCGCCGGGCCGCAAGGACCCGGCCAAAGTGCGGGAGTTTGTGGCCCGCACAAAGATGGCGACTCGCGAGATGGCGTGACTGAAAAGCCTGCGACCAGGACGAGCCCGAACAACCAATCTGGCGGCTGATAACTCTCGCGCCCAGTTCCGCCGCCAGCGCTGCCGTGTTATCAGTCGAACCGTCATCAACGACGAACACTTCCTCCGGCTTCAATGTTTGCGAGAAGACGGACTGAAGGCAGCGCGGCAAAAAGCCGCGGCGTTATTGGCCGGAATGACAACACAGATCTTGTTCACAAACGCCCTGCCATTCATCGCGAACGAGTCAGCAGGTCCAGAACCATGTTCGCCTGAATGGCGATCGGCCTGGGCAACATGCCGGCTACTGCATCGAGGCGGGCGCGGTCTTCTGGCTCCAGCACGCGCATTAGGTAGAAGAGCCCGAAGAGAACGATAAGGGAAGCGACACCGCCGCACAGGATGGCCCATAACGGCGTAGCAAGCTGCACAACAACGTAATGCGCGGTCAGGGATGCCGACGCGCTGATAAAGGCAATCTTTGCCACCAGCAGCCAGGGAAGTTTCACTTTGTAGAGGTGGATGGAGATGGCCCACATCAACCCGACGGCTGCCAACTGCGCCGCGCCATTGCCGATGCATGCGCCCACCGCGCCGTGGGCCGGAATAAGATACCACGCAACGCTGATATCGATTATCCCCGCTAGTACTGTCGCGGCGATCACATAGCGCTGCCGCTCGAAACTCTCCAGCAAGTTCTGTGCGGGCGCGAGAAAGGCTTTGAACATACACAGTAGCGGCGCCAGCGTCACCACTATCATTGCACCCTCAAACTTATGCCCGTAGAAAAGCATCAGCGCCGGATATGCCAGCGACGCGGCGATGAAGTGGAGCGGTATCGACATCAGAGCGATGTAGCGGAAAGTAGAGGCGGCAAGTTCAGGCAGCCTGGATTTGTCCCGCCCGTACTGCGCGAAAATGGTTGCGCCGGCCGCCGTACCGAAGATGGTCGCCACAAGGAGCAACTGTTCGGCCATGGTAAAAGCAACGGAATAAAAGGACACCTGCTTCACATCCGAGCACAGCGCCTTTAGCAGGATGATTTCAGAGCGTCCCCAAACGATCTGCGCCACAAACATGCTGCCAACGGCCTGCAACGCGAACGGCGTCATGCGCTGGCGCAGGCCTGGCGGATGAGCATGAGTTGTCTCCCATGCCAGTACACGCTTCATCGTTGGAAAGAAGCGCACGAGAAAATCGGCGGCTCGCATGCTGAGCAGCGACGCGCCGACGCCGACAACTCCCCAATGAAACAACACCGTTGCTGCAATAGCCGTGAAGTAGGTCAAAGCTGAGGCGATAGATCCCGGAAGATTCTTCGCCAAATCTTCCGCGGCGGTGTTGGCCTGGGCCGAGATGAAATTGATCATTGCAGGCCAAATGCTTAGTACGATAAGAACCGAGGCCAGCCAGTACTCTCCAGAGGCAGACCTGGCCACCCAGAAAACAAAGCCGGATGTGGCCAGCGTGGCCAGGCCAAGCTGCAATAGAAGAGTCCGCAGATAAATGTACCGCGCGGTTCCCCGGTCGCCCATGCCGATAAATTCGGCCATGTACTTCCGCGTAGTCGCGGGAATGCCCATGCTGCCCAGGCTGCTGACCAGGTTGGCGATATATGAGATATAAATGAGATAGGCGTTCTTCTCAGGTCCTAGATAGCGGTTAATTGCGATCGACGTAGTAAACAGAACTACAGCGTTAATTATGTTTTCGATGCTGAACCAGCCGGCATTCCGGGCGATGGTCTTGGTGTTTTTCATGTCGAAATCAACTCTGATCCAAAAAGTATCGGCACACCATTCGCCCGCGCCAGTCAATTAGTGCATACTGGCAGCCGTCAGCACGTCGCGCACCGCCGGCTGCCATTAAAGCCACGTTGTTGTCTAACCTAGTCCTTGCAACGCGGCCCGCGCGTCCTTTGCCGCCTGCGAATTCGGCTCCATCGAAATGGCCTTCTTAAAATGGATCGTTGCGTTGTTTCTATCTCCAAGCTTGACGTATACCATTCCCAGGTGATACTGCATGGCCGTGCTGTTTGGATTGATTTTGATGGCGTCTTCCAGAAGATCGCGGGCGTATCCGTAGGTTCCCTTGAAGTAGTATGCCCACGCCAAAGTGTCGGCGGAGTTAGGTGAATCTGGCATGCCGCGCCGCGCCGTTTCCGCCAGCGTCAAGGCCACATCCACGTTTTCGCCATTCTGAAGCATTAGATAGGCAAGATTGTTGGCGGCGACAGGCTGTGCGGGCTGGAGTGCAAGAGCCTTCTTGTAGTAGTCCTCGGCCTTCCTTGTATCTCCGCTCGATTCCACCAGGGTTCCAAGAATGGCCAGGGCTCCGGCATTGCTGGGATGGGCCTTCGACCATTGCTCCCAGGCGCCAATCGCATTTGCCGCCTGTCCGCGCTGAACCTGAAGCTGCGCGTAAAGCGCAACCGCCTCGCCATCATCGGGATTTACCTCCATGGCTTTCTGAGCCGTGGCGGCTGCCTGATCGAGGTTCTTGTTTTGTATCTGTAACTGAGCGAGCAAATCGTAGAAGCCGCTATTCTTCGGATTCTTCGCGATTTGCGCATTCAAGCGGGACAGTGCATGGTCCGGCTGCTTCTTGAGGAGATCGTAACCGACCAGCCCGCGCAAGGAGGCAATCGAATTAGGATCGTACTGTAAAGCTTGCTCCAACAGCGCGGCTCCTTCCGGGTATCGTTTTTGCGCGTAGCGAAGTTCGCCAAGCATTAGATAAGCCTGCGCGCTTTGCGGGGCAATGCTCATTGCGATCTTCATGTCGGCCTCAGCCTTGTCCGGTGAGTTATGGGACAACTCCACCATAGCTCGCCACAGATAGCCGCCAGGAAAACGAGGGGCGGCGGCAATCGTCTTGTCGGCCACATCGGCCAGCATGTTCATGTCGCCCCGCTGACCTGCAATGCGCGCAAGTTCCTCCTGTGCCTCCAAGTCCCGCGGATTCAGTTGCGCCGCCATGCGAAAGCTCCTCTCGGCCAGAGCGCTATCGCCCTTAACCATGGCGGCCTTGCCCAGCCAGAACTGAATAAAGGCGTCCTTCGGGGCATCGTTCGCGGCACTTTGAAGGGCGTTGATCGCGTCAACCAACTTGCCATTGTTGAGCAATACAATTCCGTTCAGCACAGCGACCTGTGGATCCTTGCCATTCTTCTTCATCAACCCGGTTACCACGGTTTGAGCGGTCGCAAAGTCCTTGGTTTGAAGAAGAATCCGGACGTATCCCTCCTGCACAGAAACATTCTTGGGGTACTTTTGAGCAAGGCTTGCAAACTCCGCCCTGGCTTTGTCAATTTGACCGGAAGCAGCGTAGTAGTCAGCCAGCATTCTCACTCCCTGCGGGCTGTCCGCAAGATCGTTCGAAGCCTGACGAAGCACTATCTCGGCCCTCGCCTGATCGCCTTGCTTCAAAATCACCTGAGCAAGGGCTTCCCGCGCGCTTGGATTCTTCGGATCGGTAGCTACGGCACTCCAGCATACCTGCTCGGCTTCCTGCAAACGGCCGTTCTTGACATAGAAAGAGGCGAGCAGCAGTTTGGCATTCACAGACTTCGGATCGAGCGCAACCGACTTCTTCATTTCGTCTTCAACGGAAGAACTTAGAGTAGAATCACCCGCTTCAAGCAACGCGAGGGCTTCATGAAACGCCGCATCGTTCGGGGCCAATTCCAGCGCGCGATGAATTTCAGTCAGAGCCATATCTTTCTGTCCCCGCCTGGCCGCTATGCGGGAAAGCAAAGCGTGGACATCGGCGTTGTTAGGCTGAGCCTCCATCACCGCAACGGCCTGCGCCTGGGCGTCGTCGGTCCTGCCTCCGGCAAGCAGCAGGCTTCCGAGATCGATCCGCGCCTTGTAGTTTGCCGGCTGCAGGGTGACGGTCCGCTGGAGTTCGGCGTAAGCGGCGTTCCACGCGCCCATATGGAGGTACGTCTGCGACAGGGCATAATGCGCATCGGCAAAGTTCTTGTCAATTTTCAGGGCGTTGGAAAACTGAATGACGGCTTCTCTGTCCTTGCCCTGAGCGCTATACCGCTGCCCGCTTTCCAGATATTTATGCTTGCGCACGTTTGGATCACGGAAGCATCCGGACAATAGTGCGAGCGACAGAAAGAGCGCAACTATCCCAACAGCCGCGCGACGATTCCTCGGCCTCCAATTGCCATCGAAGCCGGATTGAAATGCATTAAATCCGCTTTTCATTTTTCTTCCATCCTTTCAGGCTGTCTCTTGACCGAAAATTTGAATTCATTGGCTGCGCCACGTTCCATTTCACTGTTCCTTTAAATGCTCCTAATCGGGGATAAATCGCGGCAGCATGGGTGTCAGGCGCATGGTGAATTCCTCGGCGCGTTTTTTTGCGTCTGAAACTTCTTCGCCGGGAGCGATCGGCGTGATAACACGGACCAGCGCGCCATCCGTGCGATTCATCCGTATTGCATCCATGACCATGTAAATCTTCGCCATGAATTCGTTTGCCACGCTGCGCCCATGCGCCTGGTACCAGTAGATGACAAACTCCCTTGCCTCGCCGTTGGCAACAATGTATTCTCCCACGCGATGCGGCTTGCCGTTCACATCGTTCAAATCGACGTAGCTCGACGACACGAAGACCCAACCTGCCCCTGGCAGGCAATGCTTCGGAGAATGGATGGTCTGGCCAGTTCTCTGGGTGGGGAAATAGCCGATGAAGAGACCAATTGGCGCCGCTTGCGGCCTGCGGGAATAAAGGCGCGAAAGGAAGTCTCCGGACCCGAGAACATCGAGCGTCTCCTGGTCGATTTGCTGGTCGCTTCCAACCCATCCCGCGATGACGCCCGGTAACTGCGACAAGGGCTCGCTGGAGGGATTCCGATCGGTACTGGAGCGCGTATGCAACAGCAGCGCCGTTCCCGTAAGCAGCAGGACCGCAGTCCAGAAACGAAGGTTCTTCATGTCTGCCGCCTTTTACCTGGGAAGAGGCTCATTGCGCGATGGACAAGATACAAGAATGTCAACGATACCAAAAAAATAACCCAGCCTGAAAACTCATGAAAAAAGCCCATGGCTTTGTCCGGATCCCAATACTGGACGCACAATCCGGTGCCGAGAATGCGCACCGCGTTGGCTGCAATCGCGATCGGAACGCTGGCCACGGCGAGAACTATACGCCGCCAGACGGACTTCTCGAGGAAGTATCCATAAAAAACCGCCAGCGTGAACAGGCTCATCAGGGAGCGGATGCCGCTGCAGGCCTCGGCCACCTCCAGCTTCATCAAGGGAAGCTCGAGGACGTTGCCCTCCCGCAGAACCGGCACCCAGAATAGATCAAGCAGGCCACTGGCAAGCTTGGAAGCCAGGATCTGCAGCGGAAAGGTGATCTGGTTGAAGAGGATGGCCGGAAGCGGAATAGCCAGCAACAGGACCAGCAGGGCGAAGCGCAGCTCCTTCAAGAACAGCCGTCCGCCAAAGCAAAGCACCAGTCCGGCCAACAGGAAAATCAGCGAAACCCGCGAGAGGAAGAGCTCGGATCCGTAGACCCCCAGGAGCAGAACGACGAGCCCCAGGACCATCACGGCAATTCCACTCCAGGAAGGAGCGACTTTTATTGAGCGAAGGGTCTCTCTCTTCTCCCACACCAGATAGGCGGCGAACGGGGGCACCAGGAATCCGTGAGAGAAATCAGGTATCTGCCACCAGTCAGTGATTAGCTTCGCCAGCACCTGGTAATAAACCGCCACGATCAGCAGGCATATCACCACCGAACCCACTGCAAATTGAGCGTAGCGAGAGCGCCAGTCCCTTAGGGGATCCGTAGAAGCCTGTGTGCCTTGATCCATTTTCCCGGTCCTCAAGCCTTATCGATCCGTACCACTCTACACTAGCAATCGGAGGCCGAAAGTGAAACGGTTCGATTCAGGGGAATTCCCGATGAATTCCCCTTTTGTTTGGGAATCCGCCTTCCGGTGTTAGTGGAAAATGAATTCCACTTTTCGGGACAATTAATGGTACACTGTTTCCCTGTGGGAGGGGACAACTCTGCCTTTTCTTCGGCGTCGCCCTGGAAAGCGCGTCCCTAAGCCCATATCCCGCAGGGAAGCCAATTCCTCGTTCTTCTCCCCCAGGTTTGGAACCTGCATTACTAAAGATGAAGTGAACTTTGGTCCCCTTATGGCAACAATTGCAATGATCCAGAATGGGAAGCGGCAGGCACGGCCGGCCTCTCCTGCTGAAACGCGGATTCAACACGCGATTGCCCGAATTGCCGAAAGCGACTGCCCGGTCTTGATCCTGGGCGAGCATGGCGCCGGGAAGCGATTTGTTGCCGCGCAAATCCACGCGAAGTCGAATCTGTCGCGCAGCGCGTTCCGGGAGATCCGCTGCATGGATGCCAACGCACCGGCCCTGCAGGCTGCGCTCTCTACTAAGGGAACGGTTTATCTTGCTGAAATAACAGATCTTAGCCTTTCCCTGCAGGAACTGATCGTCAACACCCATTTTCGCTCCGGGCAGGTGCAAGGCTGCCGCCTCCTATGTGGTTCGAGCCGCGACCTTCCAGACGAGGTCAAGTCGTGGCGCATGAGAGAGGATTTCTACTACCTCGTATCAGCCGTTACGCTCCGGATTCCTCCACTGCGCTGCAGGAAGTCAGAGATTCTCTCCATCGCCGATGAGCTTTTGACGCAATACTCGAAGCAGTTTGACCGTCCCAAGCCGGTTCTCTGCAAGGAAATCATCGGACACCTGATGGAGCACACCTGGCCCGGCAATCTCTCCGAACTTCAGACGGCAATCAAGACCTTCGTCGCCATCGGGGACCAGGCAATTTCTCTGGCGGCCATCAAGGCGGCGTCGCCATCGGGGAGGCCGAACGGAAACCGCAGGCATCTGCTGTTGAAGGAAGCCACGCGTGCCTCATCGATCCAGCTCGAACGCCAGTTGATCACAGAGGTTCTGGTTTCAACCGGCGGCAATCGGAAACGCGCCGCGGTCGATCTCGGAATCAGCTATAAGGCCCTGCTCTACAAACTCAAGCAGATCGAAACGGAAAACCAATCCGCATTCTGCATGAATGGAGTTGCACTATGAAACCAGGAAGCCTTCTCGTGGCGGCATTTCTTGCTTCGGCGCTTTTCTGCCCGGCTCAAGACAATAAACCGGCTGCGCCGGACACGGCCAAACCGGCTGCGCCAGACGCGGCCAAGCCGGCTGCACCGGACACGGCCAAACCGGCTGCGCCAGACGCGGCCAAGCCGTCTGTGACCGACAGCTATGTCATCGGCGCTTCCGACGTTATCAGCGTGACCGTATTCAAAGAGCCGACTTTATCGGGCGGTCTGCTTGTCCGGCCTGACGGCATGGTCTCGATGCCGCTTCTGGGCGATGTCCAGGCCTCTGGCAAGACGCCTCTGCAGTTGGCGGACGAAATTACGGACAAGCTCAAAAAGTACGTACAGGATCCGAATGTGTCTGTAGTTCTGACGCAGATCAACAGCAAGAGAGTCTATCTGATCGGGGAAGTGGGTAAACCCGGACCTGTCGAGATGACTTCCGGCATGACCTTGCTTCAGGCAATCGCCACAGCCGGCGGACTTACACAATTCGCAAACTCGAAGAAGATTTACATCTTGCGCAACGATGGCGGAAAGCAGCAGAAGATTCCCGTGCAATACAAGCAAGCATTGAGGGGCGACGGCTCGCTCAATCTCACTCTGAATCCGGGCGATACGATTGTCGTTCCGTAGGACTGCCCAAATGAAACCATTTGCCACACTCATGGCGATTCTATTCATCGCCAGCGCCACGGCGAGAGCGCAAGTTGTTCCTGCGGCGACCGGCCCGGCAGGGCTGCCGCTCAGCGGCGCTCTGCACTACCATCTGAGCTACTCGCAGATGGTGCAGTTCTATGGCGGTCAAACCGCGCAGAATAGCATCTTATCCGGAGAGGCAACCTACAAAAATTCCAGCCCGGCCTACCCGTTCAGCCTGATGTATTCGGGCGGCAATTTGTGGAACATCTCCGGCTCCTCCGGGGAATCCGGGGTATTCCAACATATGTTGGCTTCGCAAGGCTTTGTCGGGCGCAAACAGTCATTCACTCTCCGTGACGACGCGAGCTATCTGCCGGAAGCGCCGACCACGGGATTTTCGGGCATCCCCGGCGTGGGCAACCTGCCCGGATTGCCCATCCCGCCGACCCTGTCGGTGCTCACGCTGAACACGCCCAGCGTCCTTAATGCCACTAGCGCGAATTACACGCACAATCTTGGCCACGCAATCAGCTTCGGCGGCAACGGCAGCTACCAAATCCTGCGTTTCCCTGACGGCAATGGCCTGGAAATGGATTCCTGGCAGGCGGGCCCGCAAATCACCCGGCGGCTGAACGCTCTCAATTCAATATCAGCTCAATACACTTTTTCTCACATCAGCTATCCGGGGTACACGTTCACCATGGATACTCAATCCGCGCTGTTTGGGGACCGGCGTACGTGGAGCCGGCGGTTCCAGACGAACGTCTCGGCCGGGCCGCAATGGGTACGGAGCTCAGACAGCGCGACTATTCCTACATCGATAAACCTCACCGTGAACGCGACTGCGACCTACACGACTCCGTCAACCTCGGCCACGCTCAGCTATTTCCGTACAGTAGCAGGCGGTTCGGGGGTGGAGACGCAGTTTGGGATAGAAACCAACACCGCCAGCGCCAGTCTTATGCGAAAGTATGGCAGGAACCTGGACTTAAGCGCTACGGGCGCGTACATGCGCACCCAGGGGTTGCAACTAGGATTGTCGCAGATCGGCGTGATCAACGCAGAGTATGGCGGAGTGGCGGCGACGCGGCGATGGGGCAGATATATCATCGTATTCGCGAACTACACGGCAATCCATCAGTCGTCGAGCTCAGTGATTCCAGCGAATGCCATCAACGGGCTGTCGCAGGTGGTCAGTTTCGGCGTCGGCTACTCTCCGCGGGAAACACACTTCAGGAAGTAACTCATCAAGGAGGCCTATGCTCGGGCATCGTGAACTGACAATGCGGGACTACGAGGAAATGCTGAAGCGGCGATTCTGGTTGATTTTGACTTCCGCGGTCCTCCTTCTGGGGATTGGTCTCGGAATCAGCTACATCCTGCCTCCGCAGTACTTGTCTCAGACGCTGGTGCTCATCGAGCAGCAGAAGGTTCCGGAAGACTATGTGAAGCCCGTCGTCGATGAAGATCTAGGCGCGCGGCTGGCGTCTATGAAGGAACAGATTCTGAGCCGCTCGCGCATCGAGCCGATCATCGAGCGGTACGGCCTGTATGCCGGCGGCAAATACACCATGGACGATCGCGTCGATCTGACGCGCAAGGCCATAGGAATCAAACCGATTTCTCCGGGCCAGTCGTCGCGCGGGATGCCAGGCTTCTTTATCACGTTCAAGGCGCAGGACGCGCGCACCGCCCAACAGGTGTGCGGCGATATCACATCGCTTTTCGTCAGCGCGAATCTCAGCGAGCGCGCGGAGACTGCCGAAGGCACGACCGATTTCCTCAAACAGCAACTCGCCGACTCAAAAAGAAACCTCGACGATCAGGATGCAAAACTTGCAGCCTTCGAGCGCAAGTACGTCGGCAAGCTTCCCGAGCAGGAATCGGCGAATACGAACACTCTTCAGGCGCTCACGACCCAGCTTGACGCTGCGACCCAGGCGGTGAATCGCATACAGCAAAATGGGACCTTTCTTGAATCAATGATCGCCCAGCAGGCACAGGAATCGCCACGCACCGACCCGGCTACAGGAGCATCAGCGGATACACTCACGACTCAGCTCAAGGATGCGATTACACAGCAAAAGGATCTGGAGGCTCTCTACACTCCAGATTATCCAGACATAGTCGCGATTAAGCGCAAGATCGCCAATCTGCGGGCGGAGATCGCGCGCAACGCAGCCGAGCCGGCGAAGACAGGGACCGCTGCTCATTCTCCTGACACACCGCAGCTTCAACAGCTAAAAGCTCAGCTTCGCGCGGAGCGACAGTCCTTGGTCTCCGCCAAGCAGGAGCAGGCCCGGATCGAGCAGCAGGTTCGCACCTACGAGTCGAGACTTGAGTCAAGCCCCATGGTCGAGGAAGAGTATAAACAAATCACTCGCGACCATGAGACGGCTTTGCAGTTCTACAATACTCTGCTGACCAAGATGAACGAATCGTCCATGGCCACCGCTCTTGAACACCGCCAGCAGGGCGAACAGTTCCACGTAATGGATGCTCCCAACCTTCCGGACGCTCCTACCTTCCCGAACCATTTCATCTTTGCCGGTGGCGGCCTTGCTTCCGGCCTGATTCTGGGCCTGCTTCTTGCCGCGCTGCTCGAATACCGCGATACCGCCCTGCGCAACGAGAGCGATATTTGGGCTTTCACCAAACTGCCGACGCTGGCCGTCGTCTCCTACATCAACGATATTGATCACCCCCGCGCGTCCCGCAGGCGCGGGAAACTCTTTTCGCGTACGGCTAAACCCATAGAAAGCGCGCCCGGATAGCCATGTACAAATCCTTCTTTGGCCTTCGCGTCCTTCCTTTCGGAACAAGCCCGGACCCGCGGTTTCTCTTCCTGAGGCCGCAGATCAGGGAGGCGCTTGCCTGCCTGCAATACGGCATTGCAGCGCGCAAGGGCTTTGTGGTCATGACGGGAGAAGTGGGAACAGGGAAAACAACACTGCTCAGGGCAGTTCTGGACACGTTTGCCAAGGGGCGCATTGCGACGGCTTTCGTTTCCAATCCGCGCCTGGATGTACTTGACTTTTTCGAATTGATGCTCACGGACTTCGGCATCCCGCCCAAGACGCGGACGAAGTCAGCTATGCTTTTGCAACTCAATGGCTGGCTCATCGAGCGCTTCCGCGCTCATCAGCTGTGCGCCATAGTGGTCGATGAAGCGCAGGATCTTTCCTGGGAACTTCTCGAAGAGATTCGTTTGCTGACCAATCTCGAGACCTCATCGGAGAAGCTGGTGCAGATTGTCCTTTCCGGCCAGCCTGAACTCGAAGAAAAGCTCTACCACCCAGATCTTCGCCAGCTTCGCCAGCGCGTTTCCCTGTGGTGCAGAACCAAGTCGCTGAACAGCGAAGAGACGCAGGCTTACATCAAAGAAAGATTGCGCATCGCAGGAGCCAGCCAGCCGGTGTTCTTGCCTGATGCGGCGGAACTTGTCTATCACTACTCGAAAGGAATTCCTCGCATCATCAATCTGATCTGCGAGCATGCCTTGATCGACGCTTATGCTGAACAGGTCAAGCCGGTCCCGGCGTACATCGTTGAGTCTGTCGGTCTGGAGCTCGATCTTGCTCAGCATCCATTCACAATCTCGTACCCGGCCATGCAAGCGTTGATGAAGCGTACTCTGCAACCCAATATGCTCAACACCATAACACCCGTCGCCGACAGCGCGGGCTCACTGAAGGAACGTGAAATATGAGCCGCATATACGATGCACTTCAAAGGGCGGATCTTGAACGGCAAGCCGCCAAGGGAACAGACTCCACAACAACTGACGATCCGTTCGTTCTCCCCGGCGCCGAGGCTTTGCGGCCGATCAAGACCGGCGTCATCCTTGAGAACATCACACAGCATTCGTGGCAGCCATCGATGGCCTCCCTTCCGACGCTCGGAGACCGCGGCGAAAGCATCGAGCAGTTTCGCGGCCTGCGATCACAAATCTATCAGTTTCGCGATAAGTCTCCGCTAAAGACGATTCTTGTCAGCAGCGGCATGCCCTCGGAAGGCAAGACCTTTGTAGCTGCAAATCTGGCCATTAGCCTTGCGCGCAACAGTAACAACACGGTTCTACTCATTGACGCCGACCTGCGCAAGCCCGCGCTCCACGAAATCCTGGGCGCTCCCAACACGCCGGGGCTCATGGAGTATCTCGCGGGAACCGCGGAAATGCATGACATACTGCAGCGCAACCAGGCTCCCCGCAATGTCGATGCCGACCTCTTGCACAATATCCCGGATTTTACCTTTATACCCGCCGGCACGGGCGGCGACAACTCTTCAGAGCTCATCGCAAATCACCGTATCGAAGAACTGATAGCCGCCCTTTCACCGCTCTTCGACTGGATCCTGATCGACTCCCCGCCAGCCCTCGTGTTTGCGGATGCAACCGATATGTCCCGCGCCGCCGATGCAGTATTGCTTGTTGCCCGCGGAGCAACCACGCCTTTCGATGTAGCGCAGCGCGCGCAGGCCGCCTTCAGCAACTCGCGCATCCTCGGCTTCGTGCTGAATGCAGTCAAGAACGCTCCACGCAACACCTCTTACTACTACGGATACGGCAAGCAAGAGACTGGCGCCGGATCGCACCGGCGAAAGGATAAGCAGAAACAAGGATGATCAGACTTTTTAACGTCTACTATCCTACACGGACTTTGGTGCTGCTTCTTTGCGAGGTGCTCCTCGTGGGCGGCTCATTTCTGCTGGCCACCGCCTGCCTCATGGGGCCGGATACTTACATCGTTCTGTTCTACGAGAACGGGTTGCTGAAGATCGCCGGCATCACCGTCTTCACCCTGCTCCTCACTTATTACTTCGATCTGTATGAACCGCGTCGCATCTCAGAGAGCTGGGAGATATACTTCCGCCTGCTGCTCGTTCTCGGAGTGCTATCTTTTGTTCTCGCCGGGATCGTCTATTTTGCCCCAGATCTGGATATCGGCCCTTATGTTTTTGTCGTTGGTATCTCCTTCCTTGCAGCTCTTCTCGTCTTCTGGCGCGGGGCCTATGAGTGGATCATCGGTCTCCCCATGTTTCGCGAGCGGGTCTATGTTCTGGGCTGCGGCGAGCGGGCTCGCGCCGTGGTCGAGCTACTGCGGACCAGCCGCGATGCCGGCATGGAAGTCATCGGCTGGAAAGGCGAGAGCGAAGTCCATGGACTGCTCGATCACTTCTCCGCGGATCTTCGCTCCTTCCGCGGCTTGAGGCCCGGCATTGATCGCGTCATTGTTGCAATGGAAGAACGTCGCGAATCGATGCCTGTTCGAGAACTGCTTGACCTTCGTCTCTGTGGCGTTGTCGTTGAAAATTCCAACGAGCTCATGGAGCGGCTTTCGGGCAGACTGCCGCTGGACGGTCTCAATCCTAGCACCCTCATCTTCTCTGAGGGCTTCCGAATGAGCGCATTGCAGCAGCTTTTCCGGCGTTTGCTCTCCTTCGCAGTTTCTTTTATTGCGCTATTGATTTGCCTGCCGTTTATCCCGCTGATCATTCTTGCGGTTCGCCTCTCGTCACCAGGACCCATCTTTTTTAGCCAGACGCGAGTCGGACAGCGCGGGCGCTTGTTTACCGCCTATAAGTTCCGCACTATGCGGGTGGACGCCGAAACGCAGGGAGCAGTGTGGGCGACCAAGAACGATCCGCGCGTCACTCCGATTGGCAGGTTCATGCGAAGCACTCGGCTCGACGAGATTCCGCAGCTCTGGAACGTCCTTTATGGAGACATGGCCTTTGTCGGTCCCCGTCCTGAGCGCCCGGAGTTTGTGCAGTGGCTTAACCAGGAGATTCCCTTCTACGACGTGCGTCACATGATTCGCCCAGGTATTACCGGTTGGGCACAGGTGCGCTATCAATACGGCGCAAGCCTGGAGGAGACCAAGCGGAAGCTCGAATACGATCTCTACTACGTCAAGCACCAGTCGATTGGTCTCGACTTGCTCATCATGTTTGAGACCATCAAAACAATCATTCTGCGGAGGGGCGCCCAGTGAAAATCATCTTCTGGCTGTCGCTGATAGGCATCCTCTACACCTACCTGGGATATCCCGCGGTGATGTGGATGCTCGCCCGGCTGCGTCCACGGCCCTGGACAGCCAGGCCGATCTCTCCCAGTGTGAGTGTTGTGCTTGCGGTGTATAACGGCGAGGCGCTGCTCCCGCGCAAGATCGAGCACCTGCTTGGCCTCGACTATCCCAACATCAAAGAGATCATCATCGTCTCGGATGGCTCAACCGACGACACAGCGGAATTGCTGGCTCGTCAGCGCCATTCGCGCCTCATCACGGTCATCCTTGATGAGCACAGTGGCAAGGCGGTTGCCGTCAACGCCGGTGTGTCGAAAGCCACGGCGGAAGTGATCCTCTTCGTGGATCTTCGGCAAGAGATCGCTCCCGGCGCGATTCAGAAGTTAGTCAGCAACTTCGCAGACCCGAATGTTGGCTGCGTAACCGGCGAATTGATTCTGCGCAAGGAATCCCACGACGGCGCCTCCGCGGCTGTCAGCGGGGTTTATTGGCGCTATGAGAAATGGATCAGGAGTTGTGAATCTATCTGCGGTTCCCCGGTCGGCGTCTCTGGTTGTTTCTACGCGATTCGCCGCGAACTCGCCGTGCCGCAGCCGGCCGGAATAATCCTGGATGATATGTTCCAGCCGCTTTCGATTATCCGCAAGGGCTACCGGTCAGTCATTGATGCGCATGCCTGCGTCTACGACACCTGGCCAGCGAGAATTGAAGAGGAGTTTCATCGTAAGGTGCGCACACTGGCTGGAAACTTCCAGCTCTTCCGTCTTGCGCCGTGGACGCTGACTCCGCGGAATCCAGTCCTCTTTCAGCTTGTCTCGCACAAGGTCATGCGACTTGTGGTGCCTTACCTGCTGGTTCTGCTGCTTATCTCCACATTGGCGCTTTCGGGCGGCTCGCTCATCTATGCGGCATTCGCCGCCCTGCAGATTTTCGGCTGGACCGTCGCTATTGCCGGCCTGCGCTACCGGATTCCCGCTCTGCATCGGGTCACGGCTCCGGCCAGCGCGCTGCTCGTGCTCAAAGTTGCCGCCGTCGTTGGGCTTTATAGATTTCTCTTTACGCGTGGTCCGCTTTGGAAGATATGGACTTCTCATGGGCCGGGAGAGCAGACTGCAGCTCCTGATACTGCGAACTCCGCGCCGCCGGAACCCTTTGCGCCTGCCGCGGGAAATGACAAACGTAGAATTCTCTTGAATGATTCACATCGATGAGAGGAACATTAAGCCGTCATGAGACCCTTGAAAGCGCTGGCCATTTTCATGCTGGGAGTCATGGCGGGAATGGGAGCCATCGTGGCTATCCACCGTCTCCACAACCACATCGTCTTCGCCAGGAGTGCCCAGCACCTCAAGGCCCACATCGCCTTTGCGCTGGATAGAGCTTTAGGCGGCAAGGCAAGGGCGGCAAGGCTGGAGCACGTCGTCGCGCCTGCGGCCTATTTTCCCGCGGGTTCAATCTGGACACAGGACATAAGTCACGCGCCCCTCGATCCTCAATCCTCCACAATCATCGCCTGGCTCGAGGGTGCGGGCGGATGGGGACACAACAATAAGGTACAAGTCGATTTCGCCATGCGGGTATTGCAGGCGGACGCCTCCACGCCACAAGTTCCCTTTCGCAAAGGTTTGGGGTTTTACACTCGGGATTCCGACATGGTCTCAACCTTTCCCCTTCCTGCCGGTGGCGGCATAGAAGGGCAGGCCGACTATCAGTGCCCTATTGACCAGAGCGATTGCCACCTGATTGTGGCCGACCGTGGCCACGCCAAACTCTATGAAGCCTATCAGGCCAACTACGCGGATGGCGCTCTTTCCGCAACCGGCCTTGTGGTGTGGGACCTCAATCGCATTTATCCGCCGTCGGGACGTGGAGATCAATGCACCAGTACCGACGCCGCCGGCTTCCCGGTCGCGCCGCTGCTCTTCAATGCCGACGAACTCGCTACAGGAAGCATCAACCACGCCATCCGCTTTATTCTCCCCAATCCGCGGATTCGCGCGCACGTTTTTGTGCATCCTGCCACTCACGCCGGTGCTCCGCGCGGGCCGATTGATGCTCCTCCAATGGGCGCCCGCTTCCGCCTGAAAGCCTCGTACGATATGTCGCAACTAACACCCGCGGCGCAAGTCGTCGCGCGAGCCATGCAGAAATACGGCATGTTCCTATCCGACGGCGGCAATATCGCCCTCACCGCGCAGAATGACGCTGATACGAAAGCAAAGTACGCCGACATTGATTTCGGCCCTCGCGATTTGGCGGATCTGAAAGTGACAGACTTTGAAGTTGTCGATTTTGGAACCCCAATCCGATTAACCGATGACTGTGTGCGGAATCCATGACGCGGCAGGCGCCTTTTCCGTCTCAATCTAAGCGCAATAGTGGCGTGAGCGAAAGTTACTCAGGATTGAAGATAAAAGCAATCAATGTGTCCTGTCCTATCCTTGCACTAGCGAGATTATTAAAGGGGATCTTGAATGAATACTCCAACTGACGACCAGCCGCTGCTTTCCATTGTTGTTCCGGCCTACAACGAAGAAGCCACGTTGTCCGAGATAGTGGCGCGTCTGCTGGCGGTTCCGAACGCCGGCGAAATCATCATCGTCGATGATTGCTCTACCGATGGGACGCGGGCGATCGCCGACCGGTTGGCGGCGGAACACCCGACGATCAAAGTCGCCCGCCATTCCAGAAACCGGGGCAAAACCGAGGCGCTGAAGACGGGCTTTTCGCTGACGACAGGCCGAATCGTCATCGTTCAGGATGCCGACCTGGAATACGACCCCGCGGAGATCGGCGACGTGATTGCGCCGATTGTGGAAGGCTACGCGGATGTGGTTTACGGCTCTCGCTTTCTTGTGCGCAAGGCATCGCGTGTGCTGTACTTCTACCACTACCTCGGCAACAAGTCACTGACATTTCTTTCGAACCTGTGCACAAACGTTAACATGACCGATGTCGAAACCTGTTATAAGGCGTTTCGCGGCGATATTATCCGCAACATGAAGATCATCAGCACCGGATTTGGCTTCGAGATTGAAGTTACTGCGAAAGTGGCCAAACTTGGCGTCGCCATCTACGAGGTGCCGATTTCGTATCACGGGCGGACTTACGAGGAGGGGAAAAAGATCGGGATGAAGGATGGCATCGCGGCGCTGTGGTATATCTTGCGGTTCAACTTCCTCTGCAGCCTCGAGGATTCCTTCCGCGCTCTTCCGGAGGCCGGAAGCGCGCAGCGCGCCGCCAGAAAGAAGAGCGCTAGTTAGGCTGTTCCCCCATCTCGTTGGGTCATGCAAAGTATGAGAACCCTATTTATAACACACTCCGGCTACCGAAGAGCCGTGATCAGATGTTCGCCCGAAACAGGCTCATCGAGCTGCGGCCGCCCTGCCCGCAACTCGCGGGGTGTTGCGATAAAGGTCCATGTAGGCGTCGACCATAGTTTGCAGAGTAAAGCGCGAGTTAAACGCTTCCTCGGCGTTCGTCGAGAATCGCTTCCGTTCCGCATCACTGGCCGCCAGCCGCAGAATCGCTGCAGCCATCTCTGCAGGATCTGCCGCAGACACAGTAAACCCTGCCTGCGCCAGCCGCACAACTTCCGCCATTCCGCCCACGTCGGTCACAATTGCCGGGAGTCCCAGCGAGAGGGCCTGCAGGAGGGACATGGGCAATCCCTCCGACTTCGACGACATGATAAATGCGTCGGCCGCGGAAAAGAACGGCGCCACGTCGAGTTGCTGTCCCCAGAATGTGACTTGCGAAGCGATGCCCAACTCTCTAGCCAAACTCTCCAGGGCCTTTCGCTCGCTGCCCTCGCCCACCATCCAAAGCTGCAAATCCGGTATAGACCAGAGCGCGGCGCGAAAGGCATTCAGTAGCAGCGCATGGTTCTTCACCGGCTCAAGCCGGCCGACGTAAACCAGCGTGAATCCTTCTTTCCGAGGCAAGAGTTCTTTCGTCACGCGCTCTATAGGTACTGCGCCGTTATAAATGCGCACAATCTTTCTTGGCGAGACACTGTGAATACTCTTCATATTATTCGCCGTTGCGTCGCAGATGCCGACAATCCAGTCGCAACAGGTAGCCGCAAAGGCATATTTCAACTCTGCAATTAGCCTGCGCGGCGCGGCCACGAGGCTATGGCGAGTCGACACAATGCTTGGCACGCCGGCTATCCGGGCAGCCATGGCAGCATAAACTGTCGGCGTCGGATTATGAAGATGAACCACGTTGGGATGCGATTCTTTGAAGATGTGGAAGAAATTCCGCGCGGAGTCCGGCAAATGCCGACCCACGTTTGCCTGCACGGCGAAGCCTTCTGCTTGCATCCGTTCGCCCAGCGGGCCAAGAGTCGCCACCGCGTAGACACATGGGTCGTGGCCCTGTTCCCGCTGCAACCGGCACATCTGCAAGACGAGCGTCTCGGCCCCGCCTATTTCCATGCTGTCTACCACGTGTGCAATCTTCATAGGGAAATAAAGTACTCCATGCGCAGGATTGAGCGGTGATCCCAGGTCTCACAGGCGGAGCCTAGGCGCTCGGCGAAGTAAGCGGCGCCCTCATTTCAACGGCTCGGCGAAAGGTGGGCTTCCGCATTTGATTGATTGGCCCGAATAAAAGCCTGTTGTAGTCCTGGTTCGAAGACCGGACGAAATAAAGGTAACGCAGCCTCCGCGATATGACTGGAGTCCGCAAACAGCGATGCTCCGTCACGAAAGTAGTCGCATCTGTCTTGCTTGCACTGGATGCGGTCCGGCCGAATGAAGATTATGTCATTACGGGACGCATAATGCGAAATTGTGTCGCCTTGCTCAGCCATGAACGTGCTTTCAGGCAAAAACAGCGGCTCGATGATCCTATGGCCGAAGGCAAGGTCGCGAGCCACAACAGATGCCGATTCCCAGGTAGGTGGCGAGATCGGTCCAACCAGTACCACTGTCTTGCCTCGCTGTTCCAGGTCCCGAATCAGGCGGTCCAAACTCTCAGTGAGTAATTTCGATACGCTCCCGCTTGGCGCCTTGCCCGCCGGCGTGTACATATGACCAGAGTGTTCCCAGGTCATGGCAAGAATGACAATGCGAATGCGTGGGAGACCTTCTATCGCAGATAGGTTCTTGGCGGCAGAATCCATGCACGCCGTCGATATATTGTAGTCCGGCATGGGAAGGCAACTGTTCAACGGAACGAGAATGCCTCTTAGGCCGTTGGCTTGCAATATATCGGTTACAAGCGGCGCGTACATCTGCGCGTGTGAGTTGCCAACGAGAGCGACGGTTGCGTCTTCCGGATTGCGGCTGGGCAAAGACATGGGGCAGGCGTGCAAATTACCAAAGCGGATATACTCGGTCAGACTGCAACGATATTCGGCGCCGACCGCCGAGTTGATGCGCGCTGCATCTCCATTGAACCGCGAGGGAAATCCTTTGTACGCAAGGATAGCCACGGAGGCAGTCGCAGCAACCATGCAACCGCAGGCGACCCAAACCAGCACTGTGCCAATCAGCATCGAGCGATCGCGAAAGGGACGCTCGACATAACGCCAGGACAATGTTGCCAGCGCAAATGTGAGCGTGACCGCCATCGCCGTTTCAACCGGCGAAAAGGAACTTCGCACGAGATAATAGTGAGCGAATACGAAGATCGGCCAATGCCAGAGATACAAGGAATAGGAGATGAGGCCGACCCATACCAGAGCGGTCTTGGAGAGTACGAGAGTAAGCCAACTGCCGCTGGCACTTCCAAGGTAAATTGCTAAGGTTGTGCCGAGCACCGCCCACAGGGCGGTGGGAACAATCCCCCCCAGCGAGGTTTCCTTGAAGCACAGACTGACGAACAGGAGCGCCGCTGCCAAGAGTGCGAGTGTATGCCGCATCCAGGGGTTGGCAACCTTTGCAGAGGGGGCCAACGCGAGGAGAGCGCCTGCGCCGATTTCCCATGCACGCGTTGGGAGTAGATAAAAGGCAGCCCCGGCCACGTTAGCTCTGTTAGCCAAGATATTGGCCATGAGAGAGAGCAGGACAAACGCTGAGGTGAGCGGCAGAAGAGCTGTACGGCGCCACCTGATGCATAGAACCACCAAAAGCGGGAAAATGATGTAGAACTGTTCTTCGACTCCCAAAGACCAAACGTGCAGCAGTGGTTTCTCTTCCGCAAGCTGCGCGAAGTAATCCGTGTCTCTCCAGAAATAAATGTTTGCAACGAAAGTAAGGCTGGCGAAGATACTCTTTGCAAAGCCGCTAAGATCGATTGGTAGCAGCAGCGCTATGGCGCAGGCTGAGACGATAATAAGAAGGACGACCAGCGCCGGAAGAATCCGTCGAACGCGGCGTTCATAAAAGCGTATGATCGAGAATTTCCTATTGAGCGCTTCGCGCCAGATGACATTGGTAATTAGATAGCCAGACAGAACAAAGAAGATGTCCACTCCCAGATAACCGCCGGGGAGGATATTAGGGGATAGATGGTATGCGATCACAGACAGAACTGCCACGCCGCGGAGGCCGTCTAGATCCGAGCGGTATCCTGTTTGATGACTGTCAGCAGATCCCCGTCCGTCTAGCATTGAACCTCCAGCATCAATGATGCAGCCATGCGTCCAGCACGTTCGGTGCTGTATGCGCAAGAAGCTCCGCAGATTATTGCATGCGGAATTTCCATTTTGGTCTCATGACTACGAACCAGTGTACCCGCATTTATACCCGCCCGGCTCGCTTTTTGCATCCGCTTCCATCTCAAACTTTCGGGCAGGCCGGAAAGGGCAGTCCCTGGGACACAAAAACAGGGTGCGGTACTTGTCTGTCCACTGTTTTCAGCATTCGTTGCGGAAAGCTGCGCGGCTGCTTCAATCAATGCATCAGGTTCAGAATTCGAAGCATGATGTACATCACGACTATCAGCGAGACTGCCAGTCCACCAGCATACGGAAGCACGCGCGCCAGCCGCAGGCGAGGAGCAATCATCCCTCGCCTCAAAGCCATCTCGAAAACCACCTCAACCATGCCGCCCAGCAGGAAATACGTCATGACAAAGGCGCGTGAGAGAAACCACCCTGCAACTAGAAAGCCCGTGAGCGACAAAACCAGCAAACGTCCCAGGCGATTGACTTCCGCTTTGTCGACTGCTTCAATCTTTCTTGTCGTCTGCGGCAATAATCCTTCCACAGGAATGATCGGCTCTGCTTCACTCACATTTGCAGGCGAAGCTATCGCCAGAACATCCCTTACCGTGGGAAACAGAAACAGACACCAGAAGCACAACCCGAAGATGCCAAGTTCTGCCGCGCAGACTACGACCGAGTTGTGCGCTGTATGATGGGAGTCGGTATAATTCCCCATGTAACCTAGGCCCACTCCGAACCACGGATGAGACCTCAGTACTTGCAGTCCTTCGCCCCAGAGAGCCGTGCGGTCTTCGCCCGCGCTGGCAGAGATACCCCGCCCGCCGGTGAAGTTCAAGGCCATCGCGGCAACGAACACTACGCCCGCTAGCAGCAATGATGGCAACGTTCCGATGCGCCGCCGCGCCGCCACCACCGCCACCGCCATCAAGGCCAGCAAAGCACCGCGCGAGTGCGTCTGGAACGCCCCGAATAGCAGGACACACACCGGCAGAATCACAAATACGACGTTCCGAAACGCCTTTCTGGGGCGCCAGAAGATGAAGATCAAAGGAATCGTGCAGACGATCACCTGCCCAAAGTCATTCGGGTCGTTAATCTCTCCCAATCCCCTTAGCCGATAGACCCACTCTCCCCTGCTGCTCCCCTGTGCCAAAAGATAAGGGTGCTGCATGTTCCATAGATTCAAGTTAGCATCCCCCGTGGCCGCTGACAGGGAAGGGCCGCTGTCCGGAACTCTGCTAAACAGATCGATGGACCCGTGCGCAATCACAAACAGGCAGACGAACAGCAGCATGAAGACCAGAACCTGCAACTTCTTCTTCGAGTTGCAGTGCAGACACAGAAGAAAGTATGCAAAGGCGCTCGGAATGAAATCCAGAAACGCCTGTATAGCTCCCCTTGGCCAGGGCACCCCGATGAACACGGACAAAAAGACAGCAAAAGCCAACCCAACCAAAGCCAGAGACTGTGGAGTTTTCAAAAGAAATGATTTCATCAGCGCGGGCAGTGAGACGAGCAGCACCAACCCCGCAAGAATTAGCTCAATACGATAGACCGCCAGCGGCCCGAACAGAACGTAGGGCGAGAGGTAGGACGTAACGAGATAGAGAACGCTTAGAACAAAACCCATGGTGAACGGCCTGAGCGCGGTTGGCAGCCTTAAGCAGGATAACCCAAACAACAGCATCGAATCCATTGTTATGCATGGCCTGGAGGTCAGGAAGCTGCTAAGGCCGCTGTGACGGGCCTTGTCGCGCTTAGGGCTACGCAAGAGTTACACGCAAGGGTTTTGACAGACAAGAGAAGCGTACTCGATACTTTAGCTGTGGCCTTGATTGTAGCGCCTATGCGGGATGCTGCCAATACGCCCAAAGAAAGAATCAATTTCATGATGCTCCCTCGACACGCGGAAATTTGGTTTTTGCCGTATCTGAGGGACCGGCTGCGGAAAATTGCGCGGCCCACAAAGCCGAAGCGGGCCTGGGTTGCCATCACCGATCACTACGAACCGCTGGGCATGGGCGCATCCGTTGAAACCGCGCTCGGCCGCGTGACGCGGTGGCGCGACAGGTGGCCGCGTATCGCCGGCGACGCTCCCCGGGACGCGGCGGGCCAGCGCCCCCAATACAGCTTCTTCTACCCGCAGGAAGAGTACCGGCGCGATTTGCTCGAGGGCATAGCGGAAATGGCCCGCCTCGGCGTCGGCGATGTGGAAGTGCATCTTCATCATGACAACGAGCAGCGCGATTCCTTCATTCGGAAAGTCACTGACTATTGCCGCCGACTGACGGACGACCACGGCCTGCTTCGCCAGCAGGACGGCCGCACCGTCTTTGGCTTCATTCATGGCAACTGGACGCTCGATAACTCGAGCCCTGATGGCAAGTGGTGCGGCCTCAATGGTGAGATCGCCTTGCTGCGCGATCTCGGCTGCTACGCCGATTTCACCATGCCCTCTCTTCCCTCGGCGACCCAGGGGCGTGTAGTCAACCAAATCTACTGGTGCACAAACAACCCCGGCAATCGACCGAAGTCCTTCGATCACGGAATCGAAGCCTCTGTTGGCAGTGGCAGGCGCGGTGACCTGCTTATGATCACCGGGCCACTCGGCCTGCGCTTCGGCGGACGGCTGATGCCGCGCCTGGAAACAGGAGAGATTGCGGGATACGACATGCCGACGCCCTCGCGGGTGCGCCAGTGGTTCGATCTGGCTCCAACGATCGGCGAAGACATCTTTTTGAAGCTGTACACACACGGCGCGCTGGAGAGAAATCTTGAGCCGCTGCTATACGGTGGGCTCGGCAACCTCTTCGGCTGGCTTGCGGAAGAGGCAGAGCGAAGAAGCGTTGAGATTCACTGGGCTACAGCCTGGCAGATGTACCAGGCTGCCGATGCGCTGATTCATGGCCGCAAATCTGTTTTCGACCCGGTGATAGATTACGGGCTGAGGGATGGTTCCTGACTGCTCTCCCTGGTATCCTCAGACCGCGTGTAAAGGTTTGTTCACAGTCAGAGGTCGATGTTAAGGTAACGGCGAAGGGAATTCAAGATGAAAGTTATGCACGTCGTTGGCGCGCGGCCAAACTTCATGAAGGCGGCTCCCGTTTATCGCGCGCTGGGGAGCAAAGGGCACAAACAGACGCTGGTGCATACGGGGCAGCACTATGACGCACTCATGTCGGACGTATTCTTCAAGGCATTGGAGATTCCAAATCCAGACGAAAGCCTGAACGCCGGTTCGGGAACGCATGCGCAGCAAACTGCCACGATCATGAGCCGATTTGAGCCGATTGTGCTCGCGCACAGCCCGGACATTGTGCTGGTTTATGGGGACGTGAATTCTACAGTTGCGGCGGCGCTGGTATGCTCCAAGCTCGGCATTCGTGTGGGACATGTCGAGTCGGGCCTGCGCTCGTTCGACCGCACGATGCCGGAAGAGATCAACCGCCTGGTTACCGATCAACTTGCGGATATACTCTTTACTCCGTCAACCGATGGCAATGAGAACCTTGCGCGCGAGGGCATTGCCAAGGAAAAGGTGTTTCTTGTCGGCAATGTAATGATCGATACTTTGATTCGATTCTTGCCCAAGGCGGACGAGATATTTCCACAGCTCAAGGCAGAGTTATCGTTGGATTCTTTTGGGTTGATAACACTTCATCGACCATCGAATGTCGACGACGAGGCGATTTTCTTGCCAATGTTACAAACGCTTGACAGTTTAAGCGAGACACTTCACCTGATATTTCCGGTCCATCCCAGGACGCGCCAGAAGTGGTCGGCGCAGTTGGAACAGTGTAACCCAAATCTTCGCGCCATTGAGCCGCTGGGATACCTTGAGTTTCTTGCGCTTCAGAAGAACGCCAGGGTTGTCATCACGGATTCCGGCGGGATACAAGAGGAAACCACATATCTTGGAACGCCATGCCTCACTCTGCGCGAGAACACCGAGCGTCCAATCACTGTAACTTTGGGAACGAATGTCCTGATCGGGCGCGACTGGGAGTTACTCCGTAAAGAGTTCCACAAGGCGCTGAGCGGCGGCCGCAAACAGACTGGCCGTATACCGCTATGGGACGGCAAAGCATCCGAACGGATCGCCGAGATTCTTACCCGGCAGGCTTCTTAACGCGGCGCCTTTGGGGGCACGCAATACGACTCATAGGGAAGGATATATGAGTTTTTGACAGATATGAGAAGAGTGCCCGATACTTATACATAGTGGTTCGTTTAGGGCGTGCCTTCCGCAAGTTGCGGCAACATAGAAGGGGGAAATCAGTTTCATGAAGCTCCCTCGACACGCAGCAATCCGGCTTGTGCCGTATCTGATGGACCGCATGCGGAAAAACTTTTGGCCCACTGAGCCGAAACATGCCTGGGGCGATATCTCTGATCACTACGAACCGCTACTCAACGACGGGCTGGGCAACCTGTTCCATTGGGCCGCGGAAGAAGCAGACCGAAGAGGCGCCGAGATTGACAGGGCCACGGCATGGCAGAAGTACCAGGCTGCCGATGCGCTGATTGATTGCCGCACGAATGTTACCGCTTCACCGGTCTGTAATAAGGAAGCCAGCCAATGAATCCCCTGAATGTTCTTCTTGTCACCTATGTGTTCCCACCCATCGGAGGCACCGGGGTTATGCGCGCGGCAAGCCTGGCACGCTATATGCCCGCAGAAGGAATCCGGCTCGACATTCTCACCACGCGCAACCCATCCGCCGTAGGAACTGACCCCACTCTGCTAAGCGAGATTCCAGCCGAAGTCACCATTCACCGGACCCTCACGCTCGATCTTCCCTTCAGCCTAAAAAAGCGTATCAAGCACCTGATCGCAGGACGAAAACCACCGGCTGGCAATCCCGCTGCCACGTCCGCTGCCGGCAAGCCGAGCTTACTCAAGAGGATTCTTGGAGACGTTCTGCTGCCCGACCCGCAGGTGACGTGGCTTCCCGTGCTCACCCGTGCCGCTCGTCGTATCGTCAGGGAGCGCAGCATTGACCTCGTCCTCATCACAGCGCCGCCTTTCTCCAATGTTCTTTTGGTAGAAAAGCTTCGGAAGGAGTTTCCTCGTCTGGCCATTGTTGTCGACTTCCGCGACGAATGGCTCTCGACCGCTTTTGATCTAGTCAGCTTTCTCTTCAGCCGCAGCGAGCGCGCCCGCAGTGTAGCCCGCAACGCCGAAGCTAGCGCCGTGACAAACGCGACTGCCGTTGTTGCAGTTACCGAAGCTGCACGGCGTGAGATTCGAGCCCGGTATCCACAGGAACCTGACAGCAAGTTTCATCTAATCCCTAACGGATTCGATGCCACGAGACTGCGCCGCTCCGCGTCTTCAGCAGAGCCCCGGCACGACGACAAGATCGTCGTCACCTACGTTGGCACCGTCTATGCCTCAACCGAGCCAACCATGCTGGTTCGAGCCCTGCAATCGCTGCCCAGCGAAGTGAAGTCTCGCTTCAGACTTCGTTTTATCGGCCACATTGAAGAGCCTCGCTACCGTGAAGCCCTTTTACAACTGGGGGATATGGTCGAACTGAAGGGGTACCTGCCGCAACACGAGGCTCTGGCCGCCATAGATGAAACCGATTATCTCCTGTTGATCAACCACGATCCACTGAACGTCGGAGGCAAGTTCTACGATTACGTCGGCGGGGGCAAGCCCATTATCGGAGCAGTCCATCCGGGGGGAGCGACACGCCGCCTTTTCGATGAGCTACGGGCAGGATGGTGGGCGGACGTTCAGGATGTCGGGGGCATCCGCCAACTTTTCATCGACGCTGCCGTTCGCGGCGAATCGCTTGCCAGCGCGTTTCAACCTGACGTAGAGAAAATCGCGCAGTACGAACGCAAGGTTCTTGCGCAGCGCTATGCCGTCCTGCTGCATTCCATAGCCGAAAGACAGCGGGAGAGCGACTCACAAGCACCGGTTGCCCAGCTCGTGGGCGCTGGAGAATAGCCATGCTCAAGATTGCGGTCATAACCCGGTATTTTCCCAGCTCGGCGGAGCCCTGGCAAGGCCGGTCGGCCTATCAGATACTGCGTGTTCTTTCCCGCAAAGCCGACGTGCAGGTGTTCTTTCCGAACGCCAAATATCCTTCCTGGCTCAAGCCCCGAAGCCGGAGTTACGACCGGCTTGACCCCTCCTACAGCCCCCCCGATGTGAAAGTTAGCTACTACGACTATCCTGCTCTGCCCCTGGTTTCCCGGCCGTTCAACGGGCGGATGGCCGCCCGTGTGCTTCTGCCTAGCGTCCGCAGCTTTGCGCCCGATCTTATCTTGAGCTACTTCCTCTACCCTGAGGGGTATGCCGCTCTCAAAATCGGCAGAGCCCTCTCTGTTCCTGCCGTCGCCAGAAGCATGGGATCCGACATCAACCGGATCGGCGATCCAATTTCGGCCCTGCACACGCGCACTGTTCTGCGCGAGGCCGATTTTCTGGTCATGGTCAGTGGCGATCTGCGCAAGAAGGCTCTAGCCATGGGCGCCCCGCCGGAGAAGACCCGCGCCATCCTCAACGGTTGCGACCTCTCAGTCTTCCACGTCAGCGACCGTCCTGAGGCGAGGCGGAAGCTGCACATCGACCCGGCCACGGAGGCGGTGGTTTACATTGGGCGCATGGACGTGAAGAAAGGCCTGCGTGAACTAGTCGAAGCGGCGGTTTCGCTGCATTCGGAGCGTGCAAACCTGCACGTGTATCTGATCGGCGAAGGGCCGGACAAGCCTCTGATCGAAAGCGCCATTCAGGACAACAAAGCGGCCAGCTACATCCACGCGCTGCCCAGTTGCACTTTCGACGATGTAGCCGTCTGGATGGCAGCGGCCGACCTGGTCACTCTGCCGAGTTATATGGAGGGTTGCCCCAATGTTATTTTGGAGGCGCTCGCCAGCGGCCGGCCTGTCGTCGCCACGAATGTCGGCGGCATCCCAGAGATCCTGAGTGACGAGTGCGGACGCCTCGTGCCCCCTCGCGACTCCGGCGCGCTGGCTCAGGCACTTGCATCGGTCCTCGACAGAAGCTGGGATGCCCAGGCCATCTCCGCGAACGGAAGCAGAAGCTGGGAGGCCGTTGCGGCAGAGTTGCTTGAGATTTTCGAATCGCTTCTATCCAAGCGCCCGGAAGCCTGCGCATGAACGCCCTTCGCACAGCCTTCCTGTGGCTCAATCGCCTGTTCGTGGCCATCGGGCTCATCACCGTGCTGGTGATGTTCACTCCTGTTGTCTCATGGTGGGCGCTTGCCTACGCCGGCCCCATCGAGCAGCCCAAAGGCGACGTTCTCATCCTGCTCAGCGCGGCGGCTGACGACAATGGCGGCATTTCTTACTCCTCCTACTGGCGCGCGCGCCAGGCGATTTTCGCATGGCAAACCGGAGGCTTCAACAAAATCGTGATCAGCGGCGGCGGCGGACCTGGCATTCTCAACTTTCTGATCGCCGAAGGCATTCCCCGCGAAGCTATCATTGCCGAGCGGCGATCTGATAGCACCCGCGAAAACGCAATCGAGACGGAGCGCCTGATTCAGGGTATGCCCGGCAAGAAGGTTCTTCTTACGAGCGAATTTCACATGTTCCGGGCGCTTCGCGTCTTCCGCAAGCTGGGCATCGAAGTTACTCCCATGGCGGTTCCGGATGTGCTTCACTCCACCGAGCAATGGAACGGGCGCTTCTCCGCCTTCGAGACCATGCTGGTTGAGTCTGCCAAGATCGTCTACTATGCCCTTCGCGGCTGGATGTAGGCCTTTGTTTCACCGCAAAGGTAACCCCCTTCTTCGCCACCAGTATCCAGATTTTACCCTGTCGATTCCTGTGGTCATATCGGCGGCTTGCATATACATAGAGCCCCGCCTGGCACGTCCTCAACCGACATCCACCGCCAGCCCATTTATTGATCCGGCCCTGAAGGATTGCCACGCAGCGGCATAACTTACATACTTATGTAGGCCGTATAAAATATACTCTGAATTGGAACGTCCGCCCAACATCGCTGGCCATTTACTTCTGCATCGCGCACAGCGGGTATGGACTGAGTGCGACTTTATATTCTACTATACATATTCGTAACGACGATTGATCCACGGAGTCTCAGATGCCAGGAATCGCAGGTTATATCCCTCTGACGCCCGATCTGCCACAACCGCCCGGCGTTCTGTCTCGATTAACCCGGTCGCTATTGCATGAGCCGTACTACTCCGTGCAGCGGATTCCTTGCCCGGATGAGAGCGTTGCCGTGATCGTGAATCCTGCGATTGACGGCATGATCTGCGGCGCGTTTCAAGACTCCAAAATGGGAGTTAGTCTTGGATTCTATGGGGAGTTTTATGACCATCCATTCCAGGCGGCGGCAAGCGGCGATGACGTCGCCGGAATCCTTCTCCGGAAATATCTGGAACTCGATGACAAGTTTCCGCAGTCGCTCGATGGTTCCTACGTCATCTTCGTAGCCGATGGACGTCGCAAGAAGTATCTTCTGTTCAACGATTACGATGCGTCGCGCCCGGTTTTCTATGGGATGCAGGGCGGCATGTTCTACTTTTCCCCTGAGGTTAAAGGGGTTGCGCGCATGCCGGGATTCGATGCCAGTGTCGATGAGGATGCTCTTGTGGCCTTTCTCGTCTGCGGTAATCCCGTGGCCGAACAGACCTTCTACAAGAATGTCAAGCCGCTACCCCCAGGGACTGTGCTCACGATCGAAAATGGCCAGTTAACCCGCAGCGTATCGAGCCTCTATGCGCCATGCGTCGACACCACGGATCGTGGCGAAGAGTATTACATGGAAGGCCTTGCGGCGCTGCTTATGAAATCTGTTGGTAAACGGTTGCGCAATCCGGACAAAGTCGTTGTGCCGCTCAGCGGCGGCATCGATTCACGGCTCATTGCCGGGTGCGTGAACCGGATATTGGGAGATAATCTGCACACTGTCTCGTGGGGCGTGAATGAGAGTCGCCCCGATTCGGACACGGTCATCGCTCGACAAGTGGCGAACTTCCTGGGTAGCGATCACCACTTCGCGCGCCGCGAGTTTGAGCATCTCCAACGCGATATTGGAGAGATGATCTACAGGATTGACGGACTTAATACAGATCCGGCCTCTCATAGCAATGAGCTTTGTATCATGCGGCGCATTCGCGAGGAGTACGGCGGCCGTTATGTGCTGCGCGGAGAAGAATGCTTCGGCCATGCCTCGGAGCCCACATGCGATGAGGAAGCCCTCAATCAGTGGGGCATTGGCCGGTTGGTGGATTACCCCAAAGTGGAGCGCATTCTAAATCCCTCGAAGTTATTGGGGTACCGCGATCATTCGCAGCAGATCATTCAGGGGCTGATTGACAGTTGCCCCTCCGTGAGTTTTACGGATCGCCGCGACCAGTTCTACTTTGCTATTCGCCTCTTTCACTATCATACGCGGAGCGCTTACTGCAAAAGGACTGTTGTGGATGTCAGGAACCCGTGGCTGGATAGGGAGCTTTTGGAGTTTTTGCAGACCTTGCCAATTCGCTATCGACTTGACAGATATCTTTACCGGAAAACCGCGGCTAGGATGTTTCCTGAGTTAATGGCGATTCCGGCCGCCACGTGCAATAGTCTTGAGAACTGGCCAGAAATTGTTCAGAAGGATCAGTTATTCCAGAAATTTTTGAAGACGCACCTCATCGATCAGCGCAATAGTTTTCACGAAATTCTGAATCCCGATGCGGTGCGGACTCTCTATGAGCGGGCGATACAGCCGGGAGGCGCGCGTTCTTCATTCAAACAGCGCGCCGTGCAGGTAACCAAAGGCTTCCTGCGAACCCGGACGCCTCAACTCTTTCGCGTGCTTAAGCCGGCGCTGATGACAAGGATCAGGACCAAGGATATGCCTGGCGTAGATTTGCTGCTTCGTATGCAGTGCCTCAAGATTTGGTTCGATCAATTTGTGGATGGCCAAGCGCAGCCGGAAGATTTCCAGAAGCGGTAGTGTGCGGGTTCCTTTCTTCGCTCTTCAGCGGGCAGCAGAAGACACCGGAGACTGAGAGAATCTACCGCGCCTGACCCGCTTATGATGGACTGACACATTGCCAAAGACAGCGGCGGGGAATTCTCCAGCCGGGTTGGCTTACAGATTGGGCCAGTGTTTTTCCACCTTGGGGGAAGCAATCTGCTGCCGCTGTCGTTAACGCAGCCGCGTCCGTTCGACCCACTCCCGGCCCGCGCCAGCTCGACTTCATTCTATTGGCGGCGCAAGATAGCGCGCGCCAGACGATCAACGAAAGTTCTAATCGACCCGTTCGACCAACAGAACCTGCTCGTCGTTGTCGACTTCCTGAAACTTGACCTCGATGATCTCGCGGCTGCTTGTTGGCACGTGTTTGCCGATGTATGTGGCCTCGATGGGCAGCTCGCGGTGGCCGCGGTCGATGAGCACGGCCAGTTGCACGCGGCGCGGACGGCCGTGATCGAAGAGGGCATCGAGCGCGGCACGGACGGTGCGGCCGGTGTAGAGCACATCGTCGCAGATGACCACATCACGACCCTCAATGTCGATGCCGATCACGCCTGGGGTGACCACCGGGCGAATGCCCGCCGTGGACAGATCGTCGCGGTAGAACTGGATGTCGAGCACGCCGGTGTCGACAGGGCGCTTCTCGATGCCGGAGATCAGCTTGCCCAGCCGCTGGGCCAGCGGAACGCCGCGGCGCTTGATGCCGACCAGGACCAGATCCTTGCTGCCATTGCTCTTTTCAACAATCTCGTGGGCCAGGCGCACCAGCGTGCGCTCGACCTCCGAGGCGGACATCAGCCTGCCCTTAGTGCGCAGGGAGGGTTTGCTTTCGGCTTCGCTCATGGATATTCTCGCTATCTGACTCTCGCAGCCAGCCTCTCGCAGGATGATACGAGGGTTTGGGCCTGCAAGCAAGCACACGATAAATATAACAATTCCCAATGGGTTGGGCAGGACAGAAGGCCAGAAGGTTGCAGGGCCCGAGGAAACAGACCGCAGGCGCGAAAACGCGCCTAGACTTCCGGCCTGCGCGTGCGAGCCATCAGCCGCGCACCCAGCGCACCCCCCGCAACGGCAAAGAGCAGCAAG
>CAVXYT010000024.1:0-195627 GCA_963765995.1 uncultured Acidobacteriaceae bacterium
TGTGCTGGCCAAGAAGGCCGACAAGAAGAAGGCTATCGAAGACACAGTCTCCGCCCACGCCGGCGAGATCGATCGCCAGCTTGCGGGAACGCGTATTGCTCCGCGCTCGGAAGACCGCGATATCATCGTGGACGACTACCCGCTCCTGCCGGTCCGCCGCCGGTTCTGGGAGCACGTGCTTCGCGCGGTGGACGTGCCCGGCACGGCCAGCCAGCTTCGCACGCAACTCAAGATCGTGCATGAAGCCGTCCGGCAGACGGCAGAGGCTTCGCTCGGTACCGTTGTACCGGCGGATTTTATCTTCGGCCAGCTTCACCCGGACCTGCTCCGATCCGGCATACTGCTCCGCGAGATAGACGAGACGATTCGCAATCTCGACGACAAGACCCCCGACGGCCGGCTCGCCCAGCGGCTTTGCGGCCTGATTTTCTTGATTCGCAAACTCCCGCGAGAGGCCGTGGCCGACATCGGCGTTCGTGCTACTCCGGAGATGTTGGCCGACCTGCTTGTTTCCAACTTGTCGAGTGACGGCACCGACCTTCGGAAGGAAATCCCTCGCATCCTCAAGAAGCTGGTGGACGCTGGCACGCTTATCAAGTTGGACGAGGAATACAGCCTCCAGACTCGCGAGAGTAGCGAGTGGGATCGCGAGTTCCGCAACCGTCAGACCCGACTGAACAGCGACCTGACTTCTCTTTCGAGCAAGCGCGGCTCGCTCATCAGTGCTGGCTGTGGCGGTGCGCTGAAGGACATCAAACTCGCCCAAGGTAAGTCCAAGGAGCCGCGCAAGCTGCTGGTCCAATTCGGTACCGAAGCACCAGCAGCCGGTGGAACCGATATCCCCGTGTGGGTCCGCGACGGCTGGGGCGAGAAGGAAAGCACGGTGCTTAACGACGCCCGAGCGGCTGGCAGCGACAGCGCGACCATCTACGTCTACGTCCCCAAGGTCAGTGCCGACGATCTCCAGAAAGCCATTGTTGAGTATCGAGGCAGCAAAGGCCACGCTGGACTTCAAGGGGACGCCTACCACGCCCGAAGGCCGCGAGGCTCGCGACGCAATGGCAACACGTATGGCCACTGCCGAAGCAGCCCGCGACCTGATCGTCAGCGACCTGATCGATGGCGCAAAAGTCTTCCAGGGAGGTGGCGGGGAGCGGTTCGAACTGAACCTCGTGGCTAAGGTAGAAGCGGCCGCTCAGGCGTCACTCGACCGGCTCTTCCCGAGCTTCAAGGAAGCTGACGACAGCCGCTGGGCAAGCGTCATCAACCGTGCCAAGAACGGCGACGAAGCTGCCCTTTCCGCGGTGGACTGGACCGACGCGCCCGAGAAGCACCCTGTCTGCGCGGCCGTGCTCTCAGAAGCAGGCGCGGGCAAGCGTGGCAAGGAAGTCCGCGATGCTTTCGAGGCCAGCCCTTACGGGTGGCCCCGCGACGCCGTGGACGCTGCGCTCATCACGCTCCACACATGCGGCCATCTCCGCGCGACGCACAAGGGCATGACGCTCTCGCAGGGTCAGCTCGACCAGTCGAAGATTTCCCTGACTGATTTCCGCAGTGAAACAGCCACTCTCAACGCTCGCGAGAAGATGAAGCTTCGTAAGCTCTTTCAAGATGCTGGTGTGGACTGCAAACCTAACGAGGAAACCGCCAAAGCCCCTGTCTTCCTAACTCGCCTGGCGGATCTGGCCGAGCGCGCCGGCGGCGAGCCGCCCAGTCCGGCCCGGCCGTCGACGGTCCACCTCGATACGCTCCGCAGCTTCGGTGGGGTCGAGCAATTGGCCGAAATCCTCAAACAGCACGACGAGCTTGCCCAGCAGGCCAAGGATTGGAGCAAGCTGGCTGAACTCGCCGGGAAGCGCAAGCCGGCATGGGAAACACTCAGCACTTTGCTCAAGCACGCCGACGCCATGCCTGGAGCCGATGAACTCCGCGCCCAAGCAGATGCGGTGAGATCCGAGCGCCGGCTGCTCGACGCGAGCGATCCCGTGCCAGACATTCGCAAGGGTGCCGTCGATGCGCTGCGCGCTGCTGTCACTGCGGCCCACGCCGAGTACAAGAAGACCTACAACGAGCAGATGGCTGCCCTGACCGCCAGCGAAAACTGGAAGAAGCTCAATGCCGGCCAGTGCGACCAGATACTCGCCGATGAAGCGATCGACACCTTGCCGGCGCTGGCCGTCGGCTCTGAGTCCGACCTCATTCGCACGCTGGAACAAACATCGCTGCCGGCGTGGAAGACCAAGACCGACGCGCTTCCCCAACAGTTCTCCCGCGCCGCGATGGTCGCAGCGAAACTGTTAGAACCTAAGACTCAGCACATCCATCTTTCCAGTGGAACGCTCAAGACCGAGCTGGAAGTAAAGACGTGGTTGACCGCCACGGAGAAAGACCTCTTGGTCAAGCTCACGAAGGGTCCGGTCGTAATCTCCTGAAGAAAGGACTGACTAAGCCATGACCGCCGAGCAGAAGAAAACAATCCGCAGTTTTGTTCACGCCTACAAGGCGTACTGCAAGTCAGACCAGGGCGCCAAGGACATTCAAGAGCGCAAGCAGCGTCTGGCCCTCTTTGGCTCTCTGACGAAGGATGGCGTCCTACAGATGGATGAGGCGGACATCCTAGCCATCATCACACAGCTATGGGCAACGCAGCTCTGGAAGAACCACCAGTACATTCTCGACAAAATCATCTCATCGAATGGCTTGGAGAAGCTGCGGAAGGAACTTGCAGAACTGTTGTGTGGAACATCAGCCATATCGGTGCGCTATGACCACTTTCTGGAACACGTCAAGTATCTTGGTCCGGCATCGGTCACGGAAATGCTCGCCTCAAAGGAACCAGATCAGTGCGCCATCTGGAACGATAAAGCCCGTCAGGCGCTGAAGGCTCTCGGTTTCGAGAGCGATCTTCCCGTTAAGAAATACCGCATTACGGGTAAGGAGTTAGCCCAGTTCAATGACGTTTGCCGGTCCATCGCAAGCGAGTTGGCGGCGGCGGGCCTGCCGAAGCCGGATCTTTTCGGCGTCGATTACTTCCTTTACGAAGTGAGTCAAGCGGCCCCCGGCCCGATAAGCACGACACCGAAGCCCGAAGAGGAGAAGGAGTTCGACCACGACGAGATTGGCGACCATATTCGCGATATCGGGCTTTGGTTGGGCTTCCAAGCCGACACCAAGCAGAAGGTTAGCCACGGCGCGGAAGTGGATGTCCTTTGGCGGGCGCAGATCGGCAACTTGGGAGTCGTCACTTATGTGTTCGAGGTGCAGAAAAGCGGCTCAATTGACAGCCTGATTCTCAACCTCCAGAAGTCAAGGGCGAATCCGACCGTCCAGAAAGTGGTTGCTGTCTCCGACGCGAAGCAATTGGAGCAAATCCGCAAAGAAACCATGGGTTTGCCGGGGGAGTTCCGGGACGCTCTCGCGTTGATGTCAGTGGGTGATGTTGAGACGATCTATGCGAACCTTTCCAAGGCGATGGGCATCATCGAGCAGTTGAAGCTTGTCAACGACCTCTTCCCCATCGGGGCAGGAACGGGGGGAAATGATTTATGCCAACACTCGCAAGCGAACTGCGGAACAAACTGGAGCGCGTGGTCATCGACGCCCGCGACGCGGCCGAGATCGGCGCTCGCGCGGCCCTTGAGGCTCTTGCCGTCCATCATCATGCGGCGTACCCACACATGAAGCCCGCGCAGATCGAGTTGCGCAATCACCTCCGCGCCCGCGCGCTGCAACTCGGGGATCGCAAACTGCCCAAGCCAGACACCAAGGGCAAAGACCTCGAGATTGATCACCTGACAGACGAGTGCGCCTACGAACACTGGCATCGGATGCTCTTCGCCCGCTTCCTGGCCGAGAACAATCTGCTGATCGAGCCGCAGGAGAAGATGGCCATCAGCCTGTCCGAAGCCGAGGAACTGGCCAAGGAAGACGGCGTGAATGTTTGGGTTTTCGCCTCCCGTTGCGCCAAGGAATGTTGCCGCAAATCTTCCGGCCTGACGATCCACTGCTCCAAGTCTCATTCGCCACCGAGCACATGCTCAAGCTGGAGAAGTTGCTGGCGTCGTTGCCGGAGGCGGTCTTCACCGCCTCCGATGCGCTGGGGTGGGTCTACCAGTTCTGGCAGAGCAAGAAGAAGGATGAGGTGAACCGCTCCGAGGTCAAGATCGGCGCCGATGAGATTGCGGCGGTGACGCAGCTCTTTACCGAGCCGTACATGGTGGAGTTCCTGCTCCACAACACGTTGGGCGCCTGGTGGGCCGGCAAGAAGCTCGCACCGAAGGATGCCGCGAGCGCCAAGACGGAAGACGAACTGCGCCGCAAATTCTCCTTGCCCGGCGTCGGCTGGGAATACCTGCGCTTCACTCGCGGGGCGGACGGCAAGAGCGGGCCGTGGCGGCCTGCCGCGGGCACGTTTGACGGCTGGCCAAAGAACGCAGCGGAATTGAAGGTACTCGATCCGTGCTGCGGCTCCGGCCACTTCCTGGTTGCGGCGCTGCACCACCTCGCCCCTATCCGTATGGCGGAAGAAGGCTTGAACGCACGGGAAGCAGTCGATGCCGTCCTTCGCGAAACCTGCATGGTCTGGAGATCGATGAGCGGTGCTGCCAGATTGCCGCGTTTGCGCTGGCATTCGCTGCATGGACGTACCCCGGCGCAGGCGGTTACCGAGCGCTGCCGGACCTGCAAATCGCCTGCACGGGAATCGGCCCCGAACGAGCAAAGAGCAGTGGCTCAGGCTGGGTGAGGAGATCGCGGCCAAGGGTGGTATGCCGGCGAAGCGCGATTGTTTGGCGCCGAGGATTCCCTACTATCCTCGCCGATCAAGCAGACCCTGGAGGCGCTCCATGAACTCTTCTCTCAAGCCCCGGTTCTCGGATACCTGATCAACCCCGTAAGCTCGCAAGCCAATCTCTTCCACGCTGACTAGAGCTCGTCGCCCCTTGCTGTCGAAAGTGATGGAGGCAGAAGATACGACCGATGAAACTCGCGAACGGGCAATTGCCGCAGCCGGAATGGTGAAAGCCGCCGACTTGCTCGGGGGCAGACTGTGCACGCTCGTGCTAACGAATGTGCCTTTCCTCTCCAAGACCAAGTTCGACCCTGTCCTACTTTCGTACTGTGAATCTCATTTCCCCGATACAAAGTCGAATCTGGCTGCCTGCTTTGTTCAGCGATTGGTCGCTTTTCTTGCGCAGCATGGAACTGTCGCTCTCGTCTCGATGCAGACTTGGCTCTTCCAAGTCTCTTACTCGCGTTTCAGACGCCGACTCCTCGGCAGTAAGTGTCGCGTTAGCGTCCAAGACTTTGGCATGAAGGCGTTCCGCACGCAGATGTGGGACTTTGTTACCTGTCTTCTTGTGTTGTCGCAGACGCCACCGTCTGAGGATCACTGCATCCACTCCATTTGAGCATGCGGAGCCGGAGGTGGCGGGTATATCTAAGAAACTGTCGCAGGCGAATGTCAACGAGTGTTCGCAGATATCGCAGTCACAGAATCCTGAATACATTTGGACATTCGCCTCCCCAACAAGCAATAGCCTTCTGGGACAGTTTGCCGAATGTGTGCAGGGCGTCAAGACCGGTGATGACGGCCGGGTGCAACGCCTCTTCTGGGAACTGGAGACAATTGACAATCAGTGGCGGTTCTTCCAGAGCACTGTCAGCAAAACGGCGCATTATGGCGGACTGGAGACTTTGTTGTATTGGGGAGATGAGGGGCAGGGATTCCAGCCAAACGAGGGGATGCGCGCCTGGGGGCGGTTAGGTGTAGCAATAAGTCAAATGTCTAATCTCCCGTGCGCCATCTACCTCGGTGAAGCCTTTGATAGCAATATGGCTGCTCTCGTCCCGAAAAGGCATGAAAACATCGTGCCCATTCTGTGCTACAGCTTCTCAGAGCAATTCACGCCCGCCATACAGTCATTGACCAAGCACTCAAGCCCACGAATGGCAGATTCGCGAAGGTTCCCTTCGACCTCGCTCACTGGCAGAAGGTCGCGGCGAAGAAGTACCCCAACGGCCTGCCCGAGCCGGAGAGCGACGATCCGACGCAATGGCTCTTTCACGGCCGGCCGGAGGAATCGACAGCCCCGCTCCAGGTGGCCGTGGCGCGGCTGCTGGGCTACCGCTGGCCGGCGGAACTAGACGAAAAGATGCGCCTGAGCAAGCGGGCACGGGCGCTGGTCAAGCGGTGCGACGAACTGGCCAAGTTCGCCGACGACGATGGAATCGTCTGCATCCCCGCGGTGCGCGGCAAGGAACCCGCGGCCGAGCGGCTGGAGGCGATGCTGACCGCGGCCGGGGTCAAGCCGGCGAAGGTGCGCGAACTGGCCGGTGGGGCCGACCTGGACGACTGGCTCCGCAACAGCTTCTTCGAGGAGCACTGCAAGCTCTTCCATGACCGGCCGTTCGTGTGGCACATCTGGGACGGCCGCAAGCGCGACGGCTTCCACGCCCTGGTCAACTATCACAAGCTCTGCGAAGGCAAGGGCAAGGGGCGGAAGCTGCTCGAGTCGCTGACCTACTCCTACCTGGGCGAGTGGATCACCCGCCAGAAGGACGGCGTGAAGCGCGGCGAAGGCGGCGCGGAAGATCGCCTGGCTGCGGCGATTGAGCTACAGAACCGGCTGAAGTTGATCCTCGAAGGCGAGCCGCCGTTCGACCTGTTCGTCCGCTGGAAGCCGCTGGCCGAGCAGCCCATCGGCTGGGAGCCGGACATCAACGACGGCGTGCGGATGAACATCCGCCCGTTCCTGGCCAGCGACCTGCCCGCTGGCCGGACCGGCGCCGGCGTGCTGCGCTGGAAGCCCAACATCAAGTGGGACAAGGACCGCGGCAAGGAGCCGGAGCGCCCCAAGGCCGAGTACCCGTGGTTCTGGAACTGGAACGAGAAAGACCGAGGACTTCATGGGCACCGGCAAGGAACCAGACGGCAACCGCCAGAACGACTGCCACTACACAAACAAGGCCAAGCAAGCGGCCCGCGATGCCGCGAAGAAAGGCGGCAAGTAATGCCAGCGAATGTTCAGACTATGGCCTACTACGGCGAAGTGCCTTGGCATGGCCTCGGAATGGAAGTGCCGAAGGGGTTGAAGGCAGAAGAGATGATCTGGGCCGCTGGTTTGGATTGGAAGGTGGAACTTCGGCCGGCCCGCGGCGCGCAGGAGATCAACAAGAAGGGAGAGTTCTCCCGTTACGAAGTCGTGCGCGTCCCGCGTCCAAACACGAAGGAAAATGAAGTTCTCTTTGGTGTTGTCAGCAGGCGGTATCAGCCACTTCAGAATCTGGAAGCGTTTGAGTTCTTTGACCCAATTGTTGGTGAGGGCAAGGCGTACTTTGAAACAGCCGGCGCTTTAGGCGAGGGCGAGCGCATCTGGGTGATGGCCAAGATGCCAGAGGCGATGGAGATCGTCCGCGGTGATGAATGCTTCAAGTACCTTTTGCTGTCGAACACACATTCGGGCGACGGCTCAGTGATCGTGAAATTCACAACAGTCCGCGTGGTCTGCCAGAACACGCTGATGCTGGCGATGGAAGACGGGCAAAAAGCCTACCGTGTGCGGCACAGCAAACAGATGCAATTCAAGCTAAATGAACTAGCGGACTTCATGGCCATCACTCAAAAGGTATTTCTCAATGCAGAAATGCTGTTTAAGCAACTGGCCAAGATACAGATGAAGGATGGTCGGCTAGAGCACTATTTTGACGCTGTCTTTCCTCGCAGCGATGCACAGAAGAAGAAGCGGGAAACGCCGGCAAGATGGAAGTTCTTGCAAGAGGTTTTCGAGACAGAAGAAGATCTTCAACTGCCCGGAGTACAAGGCACGCTCTGGGGAGCCTACAACGCCATCACGCGGTTTGAAGACTACAAGCAACCGCAGCAGGAAGAACAGCCGGACCAGCGTCTCGAGCGGACATGGTTTGGTGGCGGCGCAGACACGAAGTTAAAGGCATTGTCTAAAGCTGCGGAATTGGCCAGCTCGTGGAATTAAGGAAAAGATGAACACCATCACGCGATCACCCTCGACCTTGCTTGAAGCCCTCCGGGAGTCTCTCGCGCACGCCGCCCGGTACAACCCCGGCGATGTGGTTAGGCCCGCAGCCGTATTGTGGACCGATGCGGACGGCCAGTGGCGGCCCGTGGTCGAGCAACTGCGGCCATTGATGCCGGAACTCCTGACACTCGGCGACTACGACGCTGCTACGCGAACCGGTCCGGCGATCTGGCTGCGGTGTGTGATCGAACCGGCGGTGCGGGCGGAAAAGTTCCCTGAGCTGTCCTGGCCAGTAGGTACCGTGCCGGTGATCTACATGCCGGGCGTGAGTCGGCAGACGCTTCGAGCAGTTGAGGAATGCCCGGATTTGCTCAAGCCGCTGGTCGAGCTTCAGTATCGCGGGACGGTCTGGATGCAGAAGAATGGTAAGGACTGGACCATCTTGGCGTTCCTGGTGAGCGACGACGGCGGGCTGGGCCTGGACGTGGCCGAAGATAAGCTCACGCTTCAGGCAATGCAGGGGGCGCTGTCGCAACTGGCGGTAACGCCGGTGGCTCGTCTTAACACGAAGCGGCTGGAGGCCGAGGACTTCGACCGGCTGATGATCGGCGACACGCCGCGCGACCTGCTGCTGTGGCTGGGCGACCCAGACGGTACCCGCGGGCAATGGGACGAAGGAAAGTGGTCGGCATTCCGTAACCGCTGCCGGCAGGACTATGGCTTCGACCCGGAGACCGACGGTGAAATCGTCGGCGGCGAGAAGCTCGGGCAGCGCAAGGACATCTGGTACGGTGCGTGGGAGCGGTTCGCCGAGTCGCCGACGCTGTATCCCGGAATACCCGACCTTTTGCGCCGCGCCAAGCCGAAGGGAACGTTGATCTTCGAGAAAGAGCCTTGGCCGGATGAAAACGACTCGATGGAAAACGTGCTGCGGGCGGCACTGGTGGAGATCGGCTCGATGAAGTCGGCCGAAGCGAGGCAGCGTCTGGAGCAGTTGGAAACCGAGCATGGTCCAAGGCGTAAATGGGTGTGGGCGCGGCTGGGCAAATGTCCGCTGGCGAACGCCCTGGAGCATCTGGCGATGCTTGCCAAGCGAACCGCGGCAACGGTGGGTGGAGACTCCGTCGACGTGATGGCCAAGCTCTACACCGAGGGTGCGTATCTGGCCGACGACGGCGCCATGCGGGCGGCGGCCTGCGTGAAGACCGCAGAAGACACTACAGCCGTCCAGGCAGCAGTGCGATGCGTGTACCTGCCATGGTTGGAAGACACCGCAAGGCATTTCCAGAACTGCCTGTTGACGAAGGACCTGCCCGCTGTGGCGCAACAGGAGGGCATCGCCGCCGAGGAGGGCGTATGCATCCTGTTCGCCGACGGGCTGCGGTTCGATGTCGGCCAACGGCTAGTAGCAATGGCCAGCGAGCGGCACATAGAGGTGTCCTCTGGTTGGCGGTGGGCCGCGCTGCCCACAGTGACAGCGACGGCCAAGCCGGCGGCGTCGCCAGTTGCCGGGAAGCTGCGCGGCAGTCGCTTGGAGTCCGACTTCTGCCCGGAGACGGCCGACTCTGGCGTATCGCTGACCACAGACCGCTTCCGCAAGCTACTTTCCGCGGAGGGCTTTCAGGTGATCGGGCCGACAGAGACGGGCGACGCGCGGGCCAAGAACGCCCGTGGCTGGACGGAGTACGGTGAGTTTGACAAACTCGGGCACACCCTCCAGGGAAAGCTAGCGGCACGGATCGAAGATCAGTTGGAACTTCTTCTGGAGCGGGTGCAAGGGTTGCTTGAAGGCGGCTGGAAGCGCGTGCGCGTAGTGACCGACCACGGTTGGCTGCTCGTACCAGGCGGGATGCCGAAGGTCCAATTGCCAAAATACTTGGCTGAGAGCCGCTGGTCTCGGTGCGCGTCGATTAAGGACAGTTCCCACGTGGAGGTGCCTATTGCCGGCTGGTCGTGGAATCCGCAGGAGCGGTTCGCCTACGCGCCGGGAGTGCATTGCTTCGTCGTCGGACAGGAGTATGCCCACGGGGGCGCGAGCTTGCAGGAGTGCTTGATTCCGGTCTTGACGTTGGCTTCGACGGGTGCGCCAGCCGGCGTGGTCGCCGTTAGCGAGATCAGGTGGGTGGGACTACGTTGCCGGGTGAGCGTACAACCCACAGCCGAAGGACTGCTGGCAGATCTGCGCACGAAGGCCAATGTCTCAGACTCAAGCATTACCGAACCCAAGGCCCTGGACGCCGACGGGAGGGCCGCGCTTTTGGTTGCCGACGATTCCCTCCAAGGGACGATGGCCAGTCTCGTAATTGTCGATGCGTCCGGGCGCGTGGTCTGCAAGGAAGCTACTACCGTTGGAGGTGACGACTAACATGGAACTCGACCATCTGGACCAACTCGCGGCATCGGCCTTCGACGGCTACCTCGTCCGCAAAGACCTTGTGCGGCGGTACAGCCGGCAGTATCCCGTGCCCACATACGTCGTCGAATTCTTACTCGGGCGGTACTGCGCGACGGTGAATGAGCAGGAGATCGAAGAGGGCTTGAGGATCGTCGAGCGACAGCTACAGGACCGGACCGTCCGCACAAGCGACCAGGAGCTCTTCAAAGCCAACGCCCGCAAGAAAGGCTCGGTGAAGCTCATCGACCTGGTGAAGGCTCGCTTGGAACCTAAGACCGACTCGTTCCTTGTAGAGCTTTCGAGCCTGGGGCTGAAGGACGTGCGGATCGCCGACACCCTTGTTCATGAGCACGAGCGCATGCTTACCGACGGTTTCTACGCTGAGGTTACGCTGACTTACGATGCGGCTATTACGGAGGAAAAGCACGGTCGTCCGTTCGCCATCGAGAGCCTGCGGGCGATCCAGCTCTCCAAGTCGGACGTGCTGGTGACCCTCACAAAGGGGCGAGAGCGGTTCACCACGTCTGAGTGGACGGACTTCCTCCTTCGCTCAGTCGGCATGGAGCCGCAGTCAATGTCGGACAGGGCTAAGATGGTGATGCTACTGCGAATGATTCCGTTCGTGGAGCGGAACTACAACCTCGTCGAACTCGGCCCCCGCGGTACGGGTAAGAGCCACCTGTACCAGCAGATTTCACCGTACTCACACCTGATTTCGGGTGGCAAGGCGACAGTCGCCAAGATGTTCGTGAATATGTCCAGCGGCCAGCGGGGGCTGGTGTGCCTCTACGACGTAGTGTGCTTCGATGAGGTGTCGGGCATTTCGTTCGACCAGAAGGATGGCGTGAACATCCTCAAAGGCTACATGGCCGCCGGCGAGTTCTCACGCGGCAAGGAGAGCATCAGGGCGTCGGGCGGCATCGTTATGGTGGGCAACTTCGACGTGGAAGTGGAGCAGCAACAGCGAATTGGCCATTTGCTCAGCCCGTTGCCTCCGGAGATGCGGAACGACACGGCCTTCATGGACCGCATCCACGCCTACGCACCTGGTTGGGACTTCCCGAAGCTCAAGGCGGACGACCATCTGACGGACCACTTCGGCCTGGTGACCGATTATCTGTCCGAGTGCTGGACGAAGCTGCGCGAAGGGACACGGATATCGGCGTTGCAAGGCCGGGCGCACTGGGGCGGCGCGTTGAGCGGTCGGGACATCGAAGCGGTGAGCAAGACCGTCAGTGGCTTGCTCAAACTGCTGTTCCCCGATCCAGAAATGCCGATTCCAGATCAGGAACTTGAGGCCGTCCTGCGGATCGCCCTGGAGGCGCGCCGGAGGGTGAAGGAGCAGCAGAAGCGGTGCCTCAAGACGGAATTCCGCAACACCCACTTCAGCTATTTCATGGGCGTGGATGGCGTCGAGCAGTTCGTCTCGACGCCGGAGTTGCATAGCGACGAAGCTATCGAGGCCGACCCGCTACCACCCGGACAAGTATGGGCTATAAGTCCTGGCGGACAAGACGCGGCGCCTTCGCTCTACCGCATCGAAGCGACGAGCGGGCCGGGCAGTGGTGTAAGGATTCTCAATGCACCCGGTGCCGCCGGCATTCCGCGAGAGCGTCCGGTACGGCGAGCAGAATCTCTATTCCCAAGCCAAGGAACTGGTCGGAGGCCGCGATCCTCGCAACCACGAGTTTTCAGTACAGTTGCGAGCGATGGATACGGACCGATCCGGAACCGCCCTGGGGCTGCCTGTGCTGCTTGCCCTGTGCGGAAGCCTCATGGAACGAAGCACGAAGGGCGGACTTATCGTTGTCGGCTCACTCAACCTGGGTGGCTCAGTGGAGATGATCCCCAACCCGGTGGCCGTCGCCGAGTTGGCAGTCGAGAAAGGCGCGGCTCAGCTTCTCATGCCGATCTCGGCGCGACGGCAGCTTCTCGGCCTACCGGACGAAATGGCAACCAAGGTGAACATCGTGTTTTACGCGGACCCGGCGGACGCATTTATGAAGGCGATTCTCGAATGAGGCCGTTTTCCGCACATGAGATTTCGCGCCTAAGGGGCACCACCCCGGTGCACCAACTCGACGACCTTGTCCGGCGATGCGAAGTGCAGCTTCCTGGGCAGGGAGTCTTCAAATCCTGTTCCAGGAACTGGCAGTGGTGAAGAATGTCCACATTTCCACACTGTGCGAGCCCGCGCGTGGAAAACCGGGCGCGATCTCTGGATTTCGCGCCCACTTCATCATCAGTTGTGCAGCAATTCTGCATACTGCTCTGGAGTGAGACTCAGGAAGACCCCTCCTCGTCCCATTTCGATAGCCTGATCCAGCATCTGTTTACTTTCTAGGTTCCCCAGCCCGCCGCCGCGCGCCACAAGCTCGATGACCTTCTCTGCGGACTTGAAGTGCAGCTTCCTGGGCAGGGGAGTCTTCAAGTCCTGTTCCAGGAACTGGCAATGCCAGCCATAGCGGCACTGGAACGACATGTACACACGGTGCAGGGGATTGGCGCGGGCTGTAGCTGTCATCCGACCGGCTCCACCATCATCGCTCGACTCTCGTTACTTTACATCCTGTCTGGCCAAGGGCGGCCAGTTGCACGCTTCGCAGGATCAATTTGGGGCTTGGGGCACGGTCTGGGTGGGCTCGGCAATCGGCTCCGCCGTCTTCGGTGTCAGTTGAAGGAAATGATGCCCTTCTGGTGTAATCACCGTCGTGTTCTGCTTCCGAAGCTGCCCAATCTCCTTGTCAGTTAACCAGGTGAATATCAGTGTCTGAAACTTGGATTGCTGGGCGAGTTGCTTCTCAAGAAAGGTGAGAAATAGCTTCTTGTGTTTGTCATCCGGGTTCTGCTGCAGTGGCTCATCCAAAACAACGAAGCCGGGGTGTTTGCCCGACATCTCCTTTGATGTTGCAGCTAGCGCTAGGCTATAGGCTGCGATTAGTCGAGATTGGTCGCTTGCCGACCCAAGCGACCGCAATCTGCGGCCCTCCATGAAAGGTACGTATTCATCATCTAGCGAAAGGGAGTGCGCATTTTGCTGGTGCACTGCGCTATGCCCAAGAGCGATCAGGTATCGTCTCAGCTCATTCGTGAAGGCTAACTTCCTCTCGGCGATGTCAGGGGTGGGCAGAGTGCCACTCTCAAAGGCCCTTGCATCCGCGATCCAGCGGTCGATCGATGTCTGGATGTCGTCGATTTCCTTGGTTACATCGTTAAGCCGTTCCAACTCCCGTTCCGTTGCTGAAAGTGCGGAGGCGGCTGCGGCGATCTGTTCGCGGACTGGCCCGACCGCGTTGGTAACCGTCATCAGCGCCTGGTCCGCATCCCGAAGTTGAGAATCGACTTCAGTAATGTTGGCGGTCGTTGATGCAACGCTGGCGGTGAGCGAATCAAGGTTTCTCTTAATGAGCTCTCGGTCGCGCCTGAGGGCTTCTATGTGTGCCTCGACCAACTCGGGCGTCTGTGAGGTCAATCCGAAGATGCTAGCGTCCATATCCCGGTGACAGGTCGGACATTCGAGATGATCGAGCCGACCGACGCCCGACCGCTTGAGACGTAGCAGGTCTGCGGCTCCAAGAAGCCGGTGTTCCAAGCTATCCAGAAGCATCGAGGCTTGTTCCCGCTGGGCGCGCAATGAATTCAGATCCCTATTCAGCGAGTGTCGTTGTTCCTTCAGAGAAATGGCTCTCTGCGACGCAACGATAGAGGCCGAAGTATCTGATGGATCGATGGGTTGGCTTGTGAGTGCGCTCCTAAGCTCCTCGCTCCTCGCAATAACGACCTTCTTGCGCGCATCGATGTCGACGTGCGCAGACTCGCTCAGCACATCGCGAAACTTCCGCGTACTCCACCGAGAGACGATTTCCTTCAGGCTGCCGTGACTGGACCACTCAACACGCCAGCCCCGCCTGATCATGGTATCGGTTGCACGCTCGGCGATAAGGCGCGCGCTTTCCTTAAGGTCGCGGGCGCGTTGTTCCGACTGCAGGCGCATTACACGAGCACGAACTGCATCGAGCGCGCCAAGCAAGTATTCCACTGCGATTTCGCCGATCTCCTGCTGTGCATATCGGGCTATCTGAAGCGCCTGAATATTCGACCACCCTTCGTCCTGGTCGATGTAGAAAAGCGGTGCCAGGTTCTCAAGATAGATCTCCGATGCCCCTGGACGAAAAGTAGATACTTTGAGCCGGGGCCAGTTCATCCATTCGAAAAGGAAGCGCTGGAACCCTCCATGTTCGTCCTGCATCGTCTTGTAACGCGAAATAAGTTTGCTTTCTCGTGAGCCACCATCGGCCTGTTTCTCGATAACTCTTACGGAAGCTAAATCTCCGCCCTTGATGTCGCGCGTGATCACAAGTTCGCGCCCAGCGTCATCGCGAATGGTGATGGTCGATTCGGCCGAGATCACGCGGCTATTTGCGTGACCATCCAGGTCAATATATTCGCGAACTGCCTCGGGCAGCCGAACAGGGTCGTTATCAACATTCCCGAATAGCGGCTCAAGACCCAAGCACCAGGCGATGGCTCTGACTGCCAGCGATTTGCCATAGGCGTTATGTGCAGAAATCACCTGAAGCCCAGGTGCAAAGGTAAGAGCCCCCGAGAACTCTCCGGCCTCCGCCTGACCGCGCACTTCGACCTTCGCAAGGTGGATCACCAACCCTCCAGCATCTCGTTGGTAATATTGATATCTGCTAGTTGCTCGATCACACTCCGCTCGCTTGCAAAGAGCTCATTTTCCACGATAGATTCAGCTACGTCTTTTAGTGCTCCGCTACTTGTTCCGCTGATGATTTGCGTTTCGGCTCGAACGAGTCGTCCACATGCGACCAAGTAGCTGATTACATCGTCATGAGCCGAGTCTGAGAGAAACCCGCGACGAATACGCATGGGGTGACCAAACGCAAAGCCACTCTGCTTACCGGCGTCGCTCCATTGCCTAACTGCCGGCAGTAGCCACGGACGTAGCGTGATGAACTGGAGCAGCTTCAGCCGCGCCGACGACATCTTTCGGTTCCCGACAGGTCCAGCGGGCTTCGCGAACCGCGCGAATACAAGAGCCACAATCGCCGTGCGATACTCGACATCGTAGATCGCTGAAGGAGCGAGCCTCGCAGGCACAATGACTGGCTCCGCCTTAACTTCCTCCAACAGAGCTGCGAGTTGATGGATTGGCCCGAGATTTTCAGGCATTTGCAACCACCTTTTTCCAACCAATCGGACATTCGCCAACTAGCCGTGCAACCTCTCCGCTGCTCAGATCCTCAACTATAGTTCCGAATAACGAGTCGAAATCCTTCCGTAATATTTCAGTCGCAAACTCAGTTGACCTCAAGAGCTGCTCCCAAGGGGCTGGTGAGCCCAACATCAGCATGAGAACCTTCTGCAGAATGCGAGCCCGATTGGTTTCGAGATCGCGGTGGAGATTCGGAAGCGTATCATCAAGCTCCTGCTCAAACGCAAGGGCCATCCGCCACGCGCTCTGAAGCTGAATCCAGAGCGCGTCTATGGTCTCGGCTCGCTCTGGATACATCTCCTTTAGAATCTCCTTCTTCTCATCAAATATCGCGGTACTCGGGAGAACGATTGATTGCGCCTTTTGCTGGATTTTCTGAAGGAAAACTCTTTGGCGCGCTCGCGTAATCGTCACCTCATCAACGGCGTAGCGATTCGCCAAGTCTTTGGGCCCGACCACGATGACGGTGGCATTCGACTCAACATATCTGCCGAGGCTCACTTTCTCATATTCCTCTGCCGCGGAGAGGATGGGGTTCAGGACCCTGTGGCTCTCGAACCAGTTCACCAAGAGCTCAATTTGCCTGATCTTCCGCCCGTTCGGGAGAATCGTCGCCATTTCCGGGCTTTCGCAGTGCTGCAGTACCCGTTTGTAGAATTCCAATTCATAGAGTCTGCGAAGGTCTCCACGGAATTTATCGACAATTGCGGTCACTCGACCCCTGTCGCTTTTAAACGAGCTGAGTTCAGGGCCGTAACAACAGTAGGCACGGTGACCATGCTCTGAGAAGGCGTCGAGGCCGGCATCTCCCTGGGGTTTGGAGGGGACCGTCTGGAATCCGATAATGAAGGATTGCAGGCGCGCACATACCTCCGCCTGGAAGTCGACCCCCGTCAACCCCGCAAGGCTCGCAGCGTATTCGTCGATGAGTGATTGAAAGCTTCCCATTTCGCGATGCGCGGTGGAATGCACGAATGGTAACACGGCACCAGAACTTGTGCATTCTGCTACGTATGAGTGGGCGGCGGACATGGACTCCTCCTAAGGGGAACGGAGAGGTGCAGCTTACCATAAAAGCGAACAAAAAGCGAAATAAACTACACCACTCACTATCTCGCCGGCTTTATGGCGATTCCAAGCCGTTATGAGCGTTGTGGCAGCGCCGGTGGTGAGTTCCAATTGACTTCGGCATTTGTACCGGCCGTTGTCTTGGTGGAACCCCGCCGACTCCCGGGAACGTCGGCCACCACATAGGACTCCAGGTGGGGTTCCTCGCCCACAGCCGACCACGGCCCTGAGGATGCTCTCCTCGGGGCCGTTTTGCGTCCGTTGTCTGGGTGCATGCTAGAATCGCGCTCTATGGCAAACGTCAGTGGTCCACAGCCTGATGTGAAGTTCTGCCCTGCCTGTACGGCTGAACTGCGTAACCTTCCGAGGAGTGAGATGAAATGGAAGGGGAAAAAGGCCGATGGGACAATCTCTCAGCACACCCACACCTATGCGTGCACCGCACCCAAATGCGGGAAGAAGTTCGAGATCAATCAAGACCAGTAGACTAAGGGCATTTTGGTGCATGTTTTGGTGCATGTTCGTACCTGGATTTTGTTCTGGTTGGTGCATCATCGTGCAATCTTGGCCGATGGCCTATGTGTTGCAAGTAAAGGAGATGTGCGGATTATTGCGCGAGTGTGCAGAACCATGCAATGTGTCGTAAAATGGACTCATAATCCCTTGGTTCGGGGTTCGAATCCCTGCAGGCCCACCAAATACACCGCAACTTGCCCCCGGCCTGCACCCACACATCACAGCCGTTTGACCATGACGATTCGCAGTTGATCCCTATGCTTATTCCCTGTTCTCTTGTATCCTTTTGCCATGAAAACTCTCTTCCGCACGCTTCTCTACCTCGCGCTTATCGTCTGGCTGGGCGCGGAGATTTTCTTTCCCGTCGTGGCCGCCATCACCTTTGAAACACTGCGGCCAGACACGCACGCGGCAGGAATGATCGTGGGCAGCTTGCTGCGCATACTGCATGGCATGGGGCTGGTTTCAGCAATGGTGGCGTTGGCGTTGTTGGCGCTGGGCCCTGCATGGGGCATCTATAAGCCACGCGCGGTGCTCGTGCCAATGGCCTTGTTGGTGCTGGCGGTCGGCTTCATTGTTTACTCGCAGTTCAGCATTATTCCGGCGATGGAGCGGGATCGCGTCAATGTTGGAGGAGTGATCGACGCCGCCTCTGCGGACAATCCCAGCCGCATGGACTTCGAAAAGCTGCATCGCCGCAGCGTAAATGTGGAGGGCGTCATTTTGCTGTTCGGGATGCTGACGGTGGTGCGGGTTGCTAGGGCGGAGACGGAAAAAGCTTAGAGACCGCTGCCGGTTTAGGTTTGCGATTTCCCACCCATTCGCAAAGAGCGCGAATGGATGGGGCACCCTGGTTGATTGGCTCAGCCAGAGCTTTCCTCTTCCCTGTTCCCTGTTGCCCGACCCCTGAGCCCTGACCTCCGCTCCTGTATCATCGAAGAGGTCCTCGCGTGCGCGTTTCATTCTGCCGGGAACCCCAATGGGAAAATCATGAAGACTGGCATTATCGGCCTGCCGCAGGTGGGCAAGACATCTCTGTTCAAGATACTGACTAAGGCGAGGCTGGAAGAGCGCGGCCACTCGCGCCAGGAACACATCGGCGTGGCGAGGGTGCCCGACGAGCGGCTGGACAAGCTGTCGGAGCTCTATTCGCCCAAGAAAACGACTTACGCGAGCGTCGAATTTGTTGACGTGGCGGCCATCGGGCAGGAGGCCCTGAAGGAGACCGCGTTTCTCGCCAGCCTGCGCCAAGTGGACGCGCTAATTCACGTGTTGCGCGCTTTCGAGGACGATGCGATTCCGCACGTTGGCCCCATCGACCCGCTGCGCGACATCAAGAACGTAGAATTCGATCTGATGATCAGCGACCTGACCCAGGTTGAAAAGCGGCTGGAGCGTGTCGAGAAGGACTTGAAGAAGGGCCGCACCAACGATCTGGAGCACGAGCACGCCCTGCTGCTGCGGTCGAAAGCGGCTCTGGAAAAGGAGCTGCCGCTGCGCGAGTTGGAGATGACCGCCGAGGAAAAGAAGCTTATCCGGGGCTTCATGTTTTTGTCGCAAAAGCCGATTCTCTATGTGCTGAATATTGGCGAAAGCACCACGCTTGGGGACGACCTGGAAGCCGCGGTGAGCCGCTTCAAGCTGGACGAGGTTGCGCATCGGCCCAACGCCGGAGCTACCGCCATCTGCGGCAAAGTCGAAGCCGAGCTGGCGGAGATGGACGACGAGGAAGCGGCGGAGTTTCTTGGCAGCTATGGACTGCGCGAAAGCGGGCTGGTGCGGCTGATTCGCAAGAGCTACGAGTTGCAGGGGCTGATCAGCTTTTTCACCGCCGGCGAGGACGAGTGCCGCGCATGGACCATTCCGGTTGGTTCGAAGGCGCCGCAGGGGGCTGGGGCGATTCACTCTGACCTGGAACATCACTTTATCCGCGCCGAAACCATTCGCTGGGACGCGCTGCTCGAGGCCGGCTCCGAGGCCGCTGCACGGGGCAAGGGAACGCTGCGGCTGGAAGGCAAAGAATATGTGGTGCAGGATGGGGATGTGATGCACATTCGGCACAGCGGGTAAGGTTATTTGCCTTGAAAGGCACGGCTTCAGCACAGCGGGGATGTAAATTGTTGAATATGCCTTCCCTCCGGGGCTAAAGCCCCGATGAGTTTAGAACACGTTTCGGCACGACTAAAGCCGTGCCCTTTCAAAACATTGCTCAAGTCACAAGTTAGGAAAGATACGAATTGCTGAAAATTTCTTTGATTCTGGGTTTGTTTGCCGCGCTGGCCAATGTGGCGGGCGGTTGGATTCTGGTGCGCGCGAGGGGCGTCGAGCCCTATCTGCACTACTTTGTCTCGCTAGGCGCCGCCTTTCTGATGTCGGCGGCGCTGCTGGAAATGATGCCTGAAGGGCTGCGCCTGAACCCTCAGCTGGGGCCGGTTCTCATCATGGCCGGCTATTGCGTGGTTCATCTGGCCGAACACACCATCAACGCGCACTTCCACTATGGCGAGGAGACCCACACCGGGGAGTTCGTCTCGGCGCGCACCGGCTACTCGGTACTGGCGGGCGTGAGCGTCCATGCGCTCTTTGACGGCGTGGCTATCGGCTCGGGGTTTGTAATTTCGAGCTGGCTGGGCTGGTTGATCTTCCTGGCGATTTTGCTGCACAAGGGGCCGGTGGGCTTCACCATGGCCTCGGTGATGCTGGCCAGCGGACACAGCCGGGCCGCAGCCTTTAACTCGACCGTGGTTCTGGCCGCGTCTACCGTGGCGGGCGTATTGATGATCGCGCTGGTTCCCGGCTGGTTGCCGTATGGGTTGCCCCTCTCAACGGGCGTGGCTCTTTATGTGGGCGCGAGCGACCTGGTGCCCGAGGTGAACCGCGAGCCTGGAATTCGCATGGCGCTGGTGTTTTTTGCCGGCGTGGGCGCGTTTCTGCTACTGCGGATGCTGTTGCCTGCGCTGTAAGGAACCTCTTTATAAGTTTCCTGACGCTATCGGGATTCCCTCAGGGGCTAAAGCCCGCGTTAATTTTGCGGCATTTACGGCACGGCTAAAGCCGTGCCCTTTCAAAACAGCGGCGTAGTAGACTTACGACACGGCTAAAGCCGTGACCTGATACAAAACCAGAGTTTTTCAACAAGTTCCTAGGCGGCGAAATTCCTGACCTAGCGCCGCAGAGCGAATCTGGCTGCATAGAGCCTGGCGAGCAGCTTGGCGTAATCCCAGCCTACTTTGAAGTTGGCTTTGCTTTTGCCTTGCTTGCGGCTGCCGAAGGCCAACGGAACCTCAGCGACCGAGCGGATGCGCCCGCGCACGAGAATCTCCAGCAACAACTTGAAGCCCGAGGGCTGGAAGGCAATTCCGTCGATGCACTCGCGGCGGAGCATGAAGAATCCGGTCATAGGATCATGAGCGCGGATGCCTGGACGCTGGATGGGCCAGGTGGCCCAGATGGCAGCGTAAGAGAGCAGCTTCCGGATTGGATTCCACTTGCCCAACTGCCCGCCCGAAGTGTAACGGCTGCCAATCGCCACGTCGTTGCCAGCAAAAATGGCGGAGACCAATGCGGGCAGCAGTTTGGGAGGGTGCTGCAGATCGGCGTCCATCACGCCTAGAATCGCCGCGTCCGTGTGCCGCCAGCCGTAAAGGACCGCACCAGACAAGCCGCGCTCTCCTTTGCGCACTAAAAGTCGCACGCGCGGATCCTCAAGGGCGATGGCGGAGACAATCTCCTCGGTGCCGTCGCGGCTGTCGTCATCGACAACAAGAATCTCGTAGGGAATACCCAGAGGATCAAGGATGGCGCGAATGTGGCTGAGCAGACCGGGGAGGTTTTGCGCCTCGCGCAGAGTAGGAATGGTCAGCGCCAGCTTTTCCGGGGCGCGCATTTCCGGCTCAGCCAGCGGCAGAGCGTGCGTTGCCGCGCCGTCCGCCGCCGTGTAGGATGAATCTGTCACTGCTGGCGACATATTGAGCTTGAGTATACGGGATATATGGGGATAATACGCAAATTCCCGGTGAACCTTCTGTTGATCTCGAGTTTCTCGTTGCTCGGCCTCGCCGTGATGGGCTACCATCCCGGCCTCGAGGACGATGGTGTCTATCTGACCGCAGTGAAGAGCAATCTTAATCCTGCGCTCTACCCTCACGATGCCGAGTTTTTCCGGGTTCAACTGCAGGCCACCTTCTTCGACAAGTGGGTCGCCGGGTTCGTTCGCTGGACCGGAGTTCCGGTTGCCAGCGCTGAGTTGCTTCTCCAGTTTGCATCTATCGCGCTGATCGTCTTCGCCTGCTGGATGATTGCGCGCAAATTGTTTCCCGAGGCGCGGGCACAATGGGCCGGCGTCGCCCTGGTCTCGGCCATGTTCACGCTGCCGGTGGCGGGCACGGCGCTTTACCTGGTCGATCAGCATCTGCACCCGCGCGCTATGGCCACAGGAATCATTTTGCTGGCGGTTTGGCGGATTCTGGCGGTTAAGAAGTGGCAGTCTGTTCCCCTGCTGCTGCTGGCGTTTCTGCTGCATCCCATCATGACCGCGATGGGCATCTCCTTTTGCGTCTTCCTGAGCCTGACCACGATGGATCCGGCACCTGCATGGCTGAGAAGATGGCGAAGACCTGCGCACAATTCTCTGGCAGTCGCCTTTGTTCCCCTGGGCTGGATCTTTGCGCCGCCCAACCCCACCTGGCTCAAGGTTCTCAACTCGCGTCCTTATCTGTTTCTCTATCGCTGGCACTGGTATGAGTGGCTGGGGGCGCTGGCGCCGCTGTTTCTTTTCTGGCTGCTCTGGCGCTTCGCTCGAAGGCAGGGCGAGACGCTGTTGACGCGTTTTGCGCTGGCCGTCTTCCTCTACGGGGTCTTTCATCAGACCGTGGCCATGATCGTCCTGGGAACACCGGCGCTGATCCGGCTTACCCCCTTGCAGCCGATGCGCTATCTCCACCTGGTCTATTTCTTTCTGATGCTGGTAGGCGGTTGCCTGCTGGGCAAATATTTGTTGAAGGCCAGTGTTTGGCGCTGGGCCGTTTTTCTGCTCGTCATCAACGGAGGAATGTGTCTCGCGCAGCGGCTAGAGTACAGCGCCAGTGAACACCTGGAACTGCCCGGACGCACCTCGGCCAACCCATGGCTGCAGGCCTTCGCATGGATTCGCCAGAACACGCCTACCGACGCCTATTTTGCCCTCGACCCCTATTACCTGGCCGCGCCGGGCGAAGACTATCACAGCTTCCGCGCGCTGGCCGAGCGCAGCCAGTTAGCCGATTACATCAAGGACGGATCGGTGGTCACGCTGATACCGGAACTGGGCGATGTGTGGACGCGGCAGGTTCAGGCCCAGGAAGGCTGGAACCACTTCCAGCTTGCCGATTTCGAGCGGCTGAAGGCGGAGTTTGGCGTGGATTGGGTGCTGGTCTCCTATCCTCAGCCGGCGGGGTTGGACTGCGAGTGGCACAACGGCGTCGTGTCGGTCTGCCGGATACCGTAAAGGCAGGGAACAGGGAATAGGGAATAATGAACAGTGGTCAGTGAATAGCCGTTGGTGGCAAGTTCCCTGCCCTTTGCGCATTGAGGCTGTTTCCGCGAGAATGGGGGAGTTGCCTTTTTCCGGCCGGAGACCGGATCATGCTCAATCTTACCCAGCGACTGATTCTCGGCTGCACGATCGTTGTCGGCCTCATAGCAGGTCTGGTGCTGGTCACGCACAAAGCCCTCGCGGCGACGGGGCAGTTGAGGTTCGCGTACATATTTGTGGCCGCTGCGGCGGTAGTCGCGGCGGGGACCGTTTTCTTCGTGCTGCGTCCCATCCGCGTGCTGGCCCGCGACGCACACAGGATCGCCCAGGGCAACCTGGAGCATCGCGTGGAGTGGAGCAGTCACGACAGCTTCGGCGTGATCGCCGGTGAGCTGAACCGCCTCGCGGTCCGGCTGCGCGAGCTGCGCGACTCCGACGCCGGCCGCCGGCAAATGGAGTTTCAACTCTCCGACGCCGTGCTGCAATCCATCTTTGAACCCATCATCGTAACTGACGGCAAGGGGCATGTGCTCAAGGTAAACCAGGCCGCAGCCGAGTTGCTGGGCGAAGCGGCCACCGACCGCCTGGCGCTGGTCAATACCCCCGGCGGCGACAAGATTCTGAGCGCTATTCGCGACGCCATCTCCATGCAGAAGGCGGTGGCCGCCGAGGACGAGGCTGCAATGCTGCCCATGCGCATCGGCAAGCAGGAGCGCAGCTACCGCCTGCGCACCACGCCCATGCGCGACTCCGAGGGGCGCCTGCTGGGAACAGTGACCACGCTGGAAGACGTTACCACCCTGCAGGACACTGACCGCTTCAAGACGCAGTTCATCAGCGTGGCCAGCCGCAAGCTGCGCGACCCGCTGCTTCTGTTGCGCCGCGGCCTTTACGCCCTGGGCAAGGGCTTTGGCGGAGAGTTGCTCCCTTTGCAGGCGGAACTGGTGGCCGCCGCCATCAACGAGAGTGAGAAGCTGGACGATCTGATGGGCGACCTGATTGAAGTTGCCGAACTGGACGCCGGCCGCCGCCAGTTCAAGCTGGAGCGCCTTCGCCCGCTGCAGGCCCTGAACGAGGCCCGCGACCGCTTCTGCGGCGACGCCGCTCAGAAGCAAATTCGGGTCGAGGTCACGGCTTACGCCGATCTCTCCTTTGTGCAGGCCGACCGGCGCGCGATGCGCTCCATCCTGGACAACCTGCTGTCGAACGCCATTCGCTACACGCCGCCCGAGGGCGAGATTCTGCTGGCCGCCGAAGAGATCAAGGACTTTGTCCAGTTCACCGTGCGCGACAGCGGCCGCGGCATCGAGGCCGATCGTCTGAGCACCGTCTTCGACCGCTTCAATACATTCTCCGAGCAGAGCTCCGGTCTCGGCCTGGCGCTGGTCCGCCGGCTGGTCGAGTCGTTGGGCGGCCAGATTGCCGTCGAAAGCCGCCTGGACCACGGAGCCACCTTCCGCTTTACTCTTCCCGTAGCGGCTGTCAATGAAATCCGCTACCCCGTCGAGGAGGGTTAAGGGCCTGCTAACACTACTGGGATGGCGGCGACGGGAGCCGGTTTTCCACAGTTCTAGGAGAAAGGAGCGAACTGTAATGTCTTACTGGAGCGACGCACGACAACGAAATGGGGAAAACCTGCCCCGTCCCTATGGGTTGCGGCGAAAATCCGGCCATACTTCATTCTCGCCCTCGACAGTGGTCCCGCCACAGCCTTCGGGCTCGGCTTCGTCTGGCCGGATTTTCGCGCGCAACGCCGTCCACCCCAGTAGTGTTAGCAGGCCCTAGCCATGGCCGAGATCAAACTGGAACGCCAGCAGGAACCCGCCAAGCTTCGCATCTACATCGGAGCCGCGCCCGGGGTAGGTAAGACCTACGACATGCTCAACGACGCCTACAGAATGAAGCACCAGCAGGGCATCGACGTGGTCATCGGCTTGGTGGAACCCCACGGACGCAAGGAAACCGAGGCCCGCATCCGCGACCTCGAGATTGTGCCTCAGCGCGTGATTCCCTACCGCGGGGTCAACCTGAAAGAGATGGACGTGGACGCCATTCTGGCCCGCCATCCGCAAACGGTCATCGTGGACGAGCTGGCCCACACCAATGTTCCCGGCAGCAAGAACCGCAAGCGCTATGAGGACGTGCTGGAGCTGCTGGACGCCGGCATCAACGTCATGGCCGCGGTCAACATCCAGCACATGGAAACGCTGAACGACGCCGTCAACCGCTCGGCCAACACTATCATCCGCGAGACCGTTCCGGATAACTTCCTCAAGCGCGCCAACGAGGTGGTGAACGTGGATGTGACCGTGGACGAGTTGCGCTCCCGCCTGCGCCAGGGGAAAATTTACGCGACCGAGAAGATCGAGCAGTCGCTGGCTAACTTCTTCCGCAAGGGAAACCTGAATATGCTGCGCGAGCTGGCTCTGCGCACCACTGCCGAGCAGGTAGGCAACCAGGCCTCCGAATATCGCCGCAACCAGGGATTGGAACAGGCGCCCATCCCGGAGAAGGTGATGGTCTGCCTCAGCAACCGGCCGGGCACTGAGCGGCTCTTACGCGTGGGCGCTCGCGTGGCCGGCCGCCTGGCCAGCAACTGGTACGCCGTCTACGTCACTCGTCCGGAAGACGACAAAGGCCACGGCGATCCCGAGGCCTTCCACCGCATCGAGGAGTATCAGCGCATGGCCCGCAATCTGGGAGCGCAGGTGGTCTTGCTCACCGGCCGCAACGTCGCCGACGCCCTCATCCGCTTTGCTCAGCAGGAGAGCATCTCCCACGTGGTCTTCGGCCAGTCGGCACGCTCGCGGTGGGATATTCTGTTGCGCGGCTCAGTGCTCAACCGCTTCCTCTCCGAGATCCGCGACGTGACGGTGCAGGTGGTGCCGATGCAAAACCCAAAAACGCTGCGCCGGGGCTGAGACGAACTATCAGCTCAAGACGAGCCGGCCAAGCGGCAAACTCACCCCTGTGATAATTTGGATATAGCGGCCTTGAACGAGCTCGTAGCTCAGTTGGTAGAGCAACGCCCTTTTAATCCGAATTTGACCAAAATCCCGAGTTTTGTAAAAACAACAACTTCGACAGCAATATAATGATAATAAATGACTTAATCAACATATCCACCTTGCACAGAGCCGCACTTTGATGCACGGAATACGGTACAGAGTGGCTATTTTTTGGCTACCAAATTCTTCGTGCAATTCTATGCAATAAGCGCCGATACCAAGAACTGTGTCCGGTCCACGATGGTCAGATGCGCAAGCCTAACTGCGCCATGATTCCCTTGGAGTTTTCTTCGACTCGATCCGGAAAGCCTCGGAACGGTCAACACAGATCAATGCGTGTTCTCGTCTCGAAATGTCTGTTGGTAGAACTTCGCCACCCTTTCAAATGCGGCAGCAAGGTCGGGCTGCATCCCACATTCTTCCGCAAGGGTCTGGAACGGGATCATCCATTCCGGTGACGGCGCATCCAAGGCCGTCGGCAACGGATGTGTTCCCCGCCGATCAAAGGTCAGATGCAGTGCGTCGAGAATCCTCTGCCGGTCCAACTCGCCGCCGATTAGCAGCGCCAAATCCACGAGATCCTTTACCCGGCTATTTGGAGTATTGCGCGGCAGCGTGTATGCGTGGATCTTTTCGGCAAATTGCTGTTCTCGGGAAATCAACAGCACTCGCGGTCGCTCAATTCCCGCGAACGCAAGCCAGTCGTTGGTAACGACGGTTTCGAGTGGCTGCATCAGCACGTCGCCGATCCCAACATCAAGGTGGAATCTTGCGAAGATTCTTCCGTCCATGTGGACTTCGACCGGATAACGCGCCCCGCCGTAAGGCGCAGCCGTTATGTCCATCATGGCTGACCCGATCGTGTAATCGAACCAATCCCCGAGATAATAACCGACAACAGATTGGAGCATCTCCCGCACTGCCTGGTTTACATCGACACCTCCAATTGCTGCTGTCACGACTCGCTGTAGAGTCAGGTCGATGTCCACGGTGGACCGCGCTGCCTTGAAGCGAAGTTCCAAAGCGTAGCCGCCTTTCAATGCCCAGGGCACAGAATCTCCGCGGAAAAGCCGCGCCAACAAACGGTCGAATTACACTTGGCGCCTAAGGCGGTTGATGTCAATCGCATCCAGCTGTGATCTCCGCCTGAGGCGCTCTTCGAGAGCCACCCGAAAGGCTCCCGCCGTCACGTATGTTTTGATCGTCGCCATTATGCAGCCTGCCGAAGTATCGCTTCGATGACTTTGCGCGTTGGTTCGGTCAGATGCGCATTCCGAATCTGCTGGCGGGTTATCATGCCCCGGTCAACAGCCTGCGTCAGCGCTTGGCGGATGAAGTTTCGCTCAACCTCGCCGGACTCGATCAGATCGAGGATCGTTCGGAGCGGACGAGTGTATTTGTATCCGGGGCCTGTCTGCACGTCGCTCGCGGGCAGATCGGCATAGTGGAGCACCAGAATGCCGGGGATCTCGCTATTGCGCCGGAAGTTTCTGGGAACGGTCATGTGTAGTTTGGCCGGATTCAGGTCTGACAGGTTGAAAAGGCTGATAGCCGTTTGATGGCTGTAAACGCCTTCGACCTGCTCTTTCCGATTGCTTGACCAGAGCGACCAGAGCGCAAGGTCGGGCCGATCCGTCCCCGGAAACTGGGCGAGCCGATAGATTCCGCGGTGTTCACGAATCCAGCTGCCGACCTGCACATGGTACGGGTGGGTATTCTCGGCGAACCCGGCAGCCTTGGCCTGTTTCGTGGTGAAGTAGCCTTGCTGTTGCTGGGCCAGCTCGAAGAGCCGTGCAGACGCTTCTCGGTGGGACTGTGCCATGAACACAATACTACAACTTTCTTGTGGTATTGTAAACATTTCGTCTGCACGGCCAAAGGAGCAACACCTTCCATTCTGAGCAGCCCAGACAGAGACTTGCAGTGCTGAGGCCGGATAGACGGCGCCGCTATCTGAAATGGCCATAGGTCACCTCAACCCGCAAGCGGTTCTGGATGGTCGGCGCGAGCGTACCTCCGCAGGTCAGCCACCGGAATCAGAACGCGCTTGCCAATTCTCCTTGTTGGCAGGCGCTGAGTAGCTACCAGATAATCCAATGCGCGCTGGCTGATGGAGAGCAACTGCGCGGCATCCCGCCGGCTCAGAAGCAACTTCTCTTCGGCGCGAATTGGAGGCTTCTTGTCGGCAGATGGTTGAGAACGTAAAGACAATTCCATAATGAGCCATTCACCTTTCCAACTTGTTGAGTTGCATTTGACTTGCGCCCGATCTCACCGAACGCGCCAGCCGTACAGCTTTCCTTCGTCAGCCTTTGGGTAGCAGACCCCGGATTCCAATTTCCAGCCGGGCCGGTCGCAGGCGGTCAAATGTTCAAGATCGCCGCTCTTCCATAGCTCATAGGCCCGCAAGCCGTCCGCCGAAAGCGCCCAAGACGACGCAAGGTGCCCCTCGACGCCGGCATTGAAGCCACGGGAACGACCGTGGTCGAAACCCAGCCAATACCCGAGGGCAAAAACGCCGGCGAGGAGAAGCACCCCCGCCGCCGAGGCAATGGAACTCCATTTCAGCAGCTCGCTAAGGCCCTTCCGTGCCGCCACGGACTCGGCCGCACCGGCCACGGCATCCGTTAAGGACGCCTGCAAACGAACCCTGGAAGACTCCGCTTCCTCCGCCGCAGCCGACCGGATTTTCTCCAGGATGCCCTGGACGGTTAGGTTGATCTTTTCTGGAACTGCCTCGTACAGTTCGCTGTAATGGCCGAGCACGATCATCAAAGCCCACACGGCATCTGTGGGCTCGATCCCGAACCTGTCAGCGTAAGACCTGACACGCTCGCGCTCAGCCTCAGACAGATCCGCGAGAAAGACGCTGTAGAGGTCGTCACTTGTTGAGGGCATCGTCGCAGACCTTGTCGAAAATGTTCCGGGCACATTCGCGGCGCCACCGCTCGATCTCCGCGCGACTTCCCAGCGTTGCCGTTTCTCGTGCCCTTTCGAGCGTCAGTCGGCTGCTTTGCACGAGATTGGTTACACGTGTGGCAAGTTGCGGAAGGAACAACGACAGTCCTTCCCTCTCTTCCACCGCCTTGCGCAAAGACGAGTTGTCGTACAACTCAAATAGCGACGGGGCCAGGCCAAAGAAGCGGTTACGAACCACATGAATCCTGCCGTGCTGAACCACATTCATGTATTCGGTCAGTATTTCGCAACTGTCGCGCTGCTGGTTTATGAGGAACAGCGAAATGAAGGGCCATCCGAACTCGTTCAGCTTTTCATCGAACATCGAGCCGTAGCGGTTCACGCCCTCATTGTTTCTCGCGGCGGTATTGACCACAACCTCATCGTCCTTACTTGCATCCACTATGTCCAAAAGATCGAGCCAACCTTCGTTCTCGTCGAGGTTTACGAGCGAGAACGACTTCACGGCCTTCTGGTAGGCTTTGCCAACGTCGGGGTTGGCCGTATCGGTTTCCACCAAAGAGACTTGCCGGTTTCTCATCTCGAAGTAGTCGAGGAGTGCGATCGCGCCCACCGACTTTCCCACGCCACCTTTGCTGCCAGTTACAAAGAAAACTCTTGCCATTTACCTCTCTCCTTTCTTACAGTGTTACGTCCGGTTTCATCTGGAATTGCCCAGGCCTTACTTCAACGGTTGGTGTCCCCACTGTGCCCTTACTGGCCGCTTTTGTTGGAGCTTGTTCCTTTGGTAGCGCCAGGTTCTTCAAGTAGGTCGAAAGGGCGTGGATTGTGATTACGACGCCGTTCTCTTCAAAAACACGGACCAGCATCTTCAGCGTGTAGCCGTTCTCCCGCAACTTTTTCAACTGCGGATATACACCCCGAACGATCTCCCCCATCATGTAGGACTCGGGTTGCGGGGGAGGTACATTCCCTCTCTCATCCAGGCGAGTGCGAAAGACATCGAATTGCTCTGAGGTGAGCGTTTGCGGCTTGCGGCGACGTTTTTCCATCTGCCTTCCTCCTTTCCTTGCCAACAACGAGCCGAAAACAGTATATCACATAGTTGACAGCAGATATGTAATACAGTAAAGTCGGAACTGTTGCCAGGGAAGCCGGAATCGTTAAGAGATACGGCAAGGTAGGCGCTGTAGCCACAAAACCCCTGCGGGGTTTCGCGTCTCCACCACCATTTCTCCAATCCGCCTGCGGCTACTCGGAGAAATGGTTGCGCATCTTGCTCAGGGCTGCGCCCCGAGACCCCACGGAAAGGACAATCCGCAATGCCGCGACCAAAACGAGCGCAAGGCGTCACATCGGAAATCCACATTCGCGTCACGAGTGACGAAAAGGACATTCTGCATATACAAGCGCAGAAAGCCGGACTCACTGTGAGCGAATACTTGCGAAGATGTTCGCTGAACAAGCGAATTCATTCGCGCGTAAGCGACAAGGCGGTCGCCCGACTGAGCAGCTTGTGCGGCCTGCAAAAACATCTGCTCATGCAAATAACCGGCCTTCCACACGAGGGCACACTTCGCAGTGAACTGAATTCGGTTCTTGCTGGGATCACCGCAACGTTGCGGACCATTGTCAAGAATGACGAGGATTCAGAATGATCGCTAAACAGGTTAACGCCTGGGAGTGTACGTGATTGCCAAAGTTCAACCCAGCAAACGGAAGTCGAGAAGCAGTTTTATGCGGCTGCTGAATTACCTCACAATGGAACGCGACCCGGATACCGGAAAGACACTTCTCCGAGGAGATGTCGTAATGTCGCACAACCTCGTCGGTATCGACACAGCCGCAGCCGAGATGAAAGGAGTCGAATCTCTAAACCCACGATGCAACGACGCAGTTTTCCACTATGAACTGGCATGGCCTCCAGGAGAACGTCCGTCGCGGGCAGAGTGGATTGATTCCGCCTTGTACACGCTGAACCAACTTGGCTTCAAGGAACACCAGTACGTTCTCGTCGCTCACGAAGACAAGAAGCACTTTCATATTCACGTCATGGTAAACAGAGTTCATCCCGAAACATACAAAGCCCATACTCCGCACCGAGATTGGATCACTCTCGATGGCGCAGTACGCCATCTTGAAGCCAAGTATGGCTGGTCACATACGCCCGGTCCAATGCGATGGGACGAGGATAGGAAAATGGCCGTGCCGGCATCGAAATCAGAACGCAATGCGTCACGATCCGTTCAACAACACCCAACGGGCGCCGCGGCACAGTATGAGCATTATCACGATGAAGAGTCTCTGCAATCCTACATACGTCGAGAAGTTGCTCCGCATGTACGAACGTTGCTAACTCGCCAGAGCGCCTCGTGGGAAGCCCTCCATACACTTCTTGCGAAATCTCATCTACGCATGGAAAAAGGGGAAGCAGGCGGGTACACAGTCCTCGCCATCGACCGCGCCACCCGCGTGAAAGCATCCGATGTATTCCGTCACAATTTTGCCGGTAAAGAGAATCGTAAGGCGACCGAACAGCTTCTCGGATCCTGGAGAGAACCACCGAGATCGCTTCAGCCTCCCCCGGCAGATACCGGACGTACTACCGTTCGTAATCAGACGCTACGGGACGAACGAAGAGAGCAGCGACTCCGGGACAGAAACGCTCTCATGGCCGAATACAATCAATACCGGAATCAGCAAAGAGGCGTCTGCAAGGGCATTACTGCGAAGGGCAGAGATGACCGACAACAGGCACTCGCCCGGCTGAAGCAACACAAAAAGGAAATCCGCGCATTGGCGCAACCGTGGCCCACCAAAAAGATATTGTTGTCGGAGGCTGTAGCGGCGTCCGTGATCGAGCTGCGAACGCTCAAGTTGTCCACGCAGAAGACGCGCCAGGCGCAGTTCCCGAAGAACCTCCGCACATGGGTAGCGGAACGCGCCGCCGAGGGCGATGCACGGGCGACGGCGCAATTGCGCGGATGGCGCTATGCGGATCAACGAAACCAACGACGCCTCGACGCCTCGCTCGAAACCAATGCACTGCATCTGAGCCCCGCAACAGCGGATGAGGAGAAGACAGACTGGTCCGAATTCATGCAACAACGGCTCGCTGCTCAACAGCGGGCGGAGAATCTCGCAGGACAGATTGCCACAGCCCGGATATGGACGATCAACCGGACCACTGGGGATGTCTCGTACACGCTCAACGGAAAGCTGTGCGTCATCGACCGTGGGCGGCGCGTGACCGTGCTCAATCAGAACGAGGCCGCAATCGTTTTTGGGCTGGAGATGGCCGTCCAGAAGTACGGATCGCGCATCGCGTGCACAGGAAGCGACGATTGGAAGCGGCAGGTGATCAAAGTGGCCGTCCAGAACGGCATCTTCGTTGAATTCACCGACCCGGAGATGCGTGACGCCCTGTACCAACACCAACTCCTGGCGAATCCGCTCCAGGTCAAGGCTGCTCGCCTCCATGCCCTCGAAACCAGATTGCAGAATGAGGACGCGAGCAGACTGCTCTTCACCAATGAATCCGACGTACACCTGCTTCTTTCGTGCCTCCAGCCGGCGGCGCACTCCCAGCAGGTTCTCCAAATCCTGAAGGCGTCTCAAGAACCGGAGCCAAAGGCAAACGTCGGCGGCAATCTGACGGTTGCAGTCATCAAGACCCCGGACGGTCGGCAATCCTTCCGGGTGTCGATAGACGAGGGAAAGCGCAAGCACGTCCTCGAACGTGTTGAACAGGTTCGCCAGTCGGCACAGTGGGCGTTGCGCGAGAAGTTCAAAACTCCCAGTCACGAAAGAGAAGGGAGGTAGCCCATGGCTGGTGTGGAGATTCGCCGTCAATGAACGAGAACCTGCTCCCCGGCCCACTTCCCTCAATGCAACTTGTGGGGGCCGTGAGCGGGAAGGCGATGATGTGCTCATCAAGACTTCACCACCGTCGATGGATTTGGTCTAAATCCCGTTTTTTGAACGGCCTAACCCCGCAGGGAAACCTCCTTCTCGCTGTCCCCCTTTCCTACCTTGCCCAGTGTGAGCGAACGCGATCTCCGTCGGCTAAAATTGAGAATCGCGCAGAGAAGTCATTTCTGGTACTGGCGGTAATACGCGTGACGAAGAAACCGAAGGCAAAACAAGAGAAAGCAGGGACCGAAATTCCGGATGGCGCGGTGATTTACGGTTACGCGACCGCTGAGGAAGTCGATGGCGTCCGGCAGGTGCATATCCATGGCCGGGGCGGCCGGTTTACCAGCCTGTTGGCGAAGAAGGGCACCAGGGAGGTCGTTCTTCCGGGGGCCACGATTGTGAACGTTCCGCTGACCGAAAGATATGTTGCCTGGGACGGGGAATCCTATGTGCTCCGGCCCACGCTCGAATCGATCCAGGAAACGGACCATCTGACGTTGATCTCGAAGATTAACGACCCACAACATGGTTCGCTGCCCGCAGGCGAGACTGGCAGGGAGGGTAAAGCCACGCGTCGCACCGCTGAGGTTTTGAACATCCTGATTGCCTCGCCCTCTGACGTGACGGAGGAGCGCGATGTAGTCGAAAAGGTCCTTCACGCATGGAACGCGTCGCATTTTGAAAGCATGGGAGTCATGCTGCATCCGCTTCGTTGGGAATCCCATGCGTATCCGGCGTCGGGGGACCGTCCACAGGCCATCATTAACAAGCAAATCGTCGAATCCGGCGATATCCTAGTTGGAATTTTTGGCTACAGGCTGGGCACGCCCACCGGTGAGGCGCAGTCCGGAACCATCGAAGAGATCGAGAAGTTTCGCAAAGCAGGAAAGTACGTGGCCCTTTACTTTTCAACTGCCGACGTTCCTCGAAGCGCGGATCGGGTCCAACTGGAAGCCCTCGAAGCCTACAAAAAAGAGCGCCAGAAGGACACGCTTTACTTCGAGTTCGAGGATGCATCTGCTTTGCGCGACCACTTGACCCGGCAGCTGCCGAAAATTGTTGACGATGTTCGGCGTCACTTGAGCCCGCCTAGTCTTTCTGGACAGCCTCGTGTGGGTGGGAATCAGCCAACATCATCGGGTTCTTCGGTCCAAAGCTCGCAACTGCTGGCTGATCTGATCTCCGAACTCGAAGACAACTTTGATTGCGCGTCCCGACCGAGAACTGGCGATGTCTATCGCAGACCTTCAATGAAGGCATGGCTAGAAAACCGAAACAAGATCACCCTTCCACAAGTCCTCTATTTAGAGGTCAAGAATACGTACAACCGCATTGGCAGTTGGACTGACGTGGTGGCAAGCGGTCTGAACCCCAACGCTGGGAGTATGGAACTCAATATCATTGTTACCGATCTAAGATCATCGCTTCCGTCGCTCATCGAACGACTTCAGAAGTTGAACGCAGCTAGTTCTAAGCCTGATGAGCCAGAGAATTCCGGTGCAATGGCACAGCCTACCATCGTCTCGTTCTCGCGGGCAGCGCGGAGGGCGGACTGAAGTGCGACGGCGTTATTTTCTTTGGGGGGCGTCATCATGGACAAGTTTACTCTTGTTTACTCTTGCCACGGTTCTCGGTTTCCGGGTGAAATTCACGAAGGGGAAGGGCGGCAACAGTGCGAATGAGCCGAAAAGTGTCATGCACCACATGCTCGCGTTCGCTTGGCTCAACCAGGCCCATTGAGGAGAAGCAAACTCCCGGAACTGTCAAACTTCCCCTGCTCCCCGGCAGTGGGGTACCAAACCGATGGTCTAGGCAATAAGGGAAGGAGCAAACGAATTTTGCTCCTTGAGAGAGCCGGAGGATATCCCTTTTGGATTAGTGAGCAAAGTGGTGACCGGGTCGAAGAGCTCGGCCGACGGTATTACCCCAAGGCAAACGTATCTCAATTTCTTTTTGAGGTCAATATGCGGCACGACACTGTCTCGGACCACAAACTGGGCTCGATTCGGATCGAGAAAAGAACCAGCCACTCTTTGGGGAGCTGAGTGCTGCGTTTTGCTGTCTGAAAAGGCGGCATATCATCTGAGTGAGCCGCCAAACCACGTGATCAGAATCAAGGCAGTAACCGTTTTGCCGGAAAAATATGCTGCGTCTGCCCTGGGTATTGCCCTGCCTGAAAGTCTGAATTGACGGAAAACCAGTTTAAGGCTACCATCAGCCTGTCCTAGGAAATCAGTGAGAAATGACCGTTTCAGGACACGTCCTTGAGCAGGAGCGCTCGCAGATCAGCGAGGCTACGGCCGGACTCTTTGAGAACAGTCGTCTGCCCATGTGGATTTATGATTTGCGCACGTTGTCGTTTCTAGCTATAAACGACTCAGCCGTCGAGTGTTACGGCTACTCGCGCGAGGAATTCCGTTCCATGACCGCGCAGCAACTGCACTTGCGCGCCGAACGCTCCCCCAGCCTCGATGCCGCGCTGAGTTCGCCCTTTTCCTCCCAGCAGGAACGGACTTGGCGGCACGTGCGCAAGGACGGCACGGTGATCTACGTCGAGGGTACGCGTTTTCCCGTCCCCTTCGCCGGCCAGAACGCCTGCCTGGTCATCGCCGTCGATGTCAGCGAGGGCAAACATGCTGAGTTGATCTATCGCATGTTGATGGACACTATTCCCTCCTCGGTCTTGCTGCTGGACGAAAACCTATGCGTAGTTCTGGCCAACCGGAACTTCCTCGAGAAATCCCGCCGCACCACGGACGTGACGGCTGGGAAACGGCTGGCCGACGTCTTCCCGGAAGTGATCCTGACCGGAATGGGACTGGAACAGCAGATCCGCAACGTCTTTCGCAGCAGCCACGCGACCGAAGGCCAGCGCCTGACCTACCGGGCGCCGGGTGTGCCCATCCGCGTCTACTACTACAGTGTCGTCCCGGTGAACTGGACCGGACAAGTCGATCACGTTCTACTCCTGATGGACGATGTGACCGAGCAGATGAGGCTGGGCGAGGAGATCCGGCGCATGGAGCGCCATCTGGCCAGCGTCGTCGAGAGCGCCAGCGATATTGTCGTCTCCACCGACACCGAGGGCAATATCCTCACCTGGAACAAAGCCGCCCAAAAAACGACCGGCTATGCGCTCGAGGAGTTGAAAGGCCGCCCGTTCGTCGACTACTGCGACCAGACCGATGCCGCCAGCGTGCGGCGCCTGCTCTCCAAAGGAGCCTCCAGCGAAAACTCCAGCCGCATCGAGTCCAACCTGAAAACCAAAGACGGCCATAGCCGTCCCGTCTCCTGGGTCTTCTCGCAGATGACCGACGACGCAGCGCGCACGGTGGGCTTTGTGGTCGTGGGCCGCGACCTGACCGAGCAACGCAAGTTCGAGCTACAGATCCTGGAATCGCAAAAACTGGCTGCTCTCGGCGTGATGGCCAGGGGCATCGCCCATGAGATCCGCACGCCGCTGGCCATCTCCTCCTCGGCAGCTCAGTTCCTTACTGAGGACAATCTCACCCCGGAGTTTTGCCGGGAGTGCGCCGAGAAGGTGCATGGCGGAATCCACAAAGCCAGCACCATCATCGAGAACCTGTTGCGCTTCGCTCACCCCTCCGCGGACAAGAGCAAGACGCCTCTGGACCTGCTGCGGGTAATGAAAGAGGCCCTGACTCTCGTCGATAACCAGGCCAAGGTGCAGAACATCGAGATTCGCACCCACTTCCCGTCGAGGCCGTGCCAGGTGCTCGGCGTGCCCAGCCTTCTGGAACAGGTGTTCATCAATCTGCTACTCAACGCCATGAACGCCATGCCCAACGGCGGCACGGTCGATATCTCTGCCGAACTAACCGCCCGCGAGGTGCGGCTGTACGTCACCGACACCGGTGAGGGCATCTTACCGGAAGACCTGGACAAGATATTCGATCCCTTCTTCACCCGGGCGCCTCTGGGAAAGGGGACTGGCCTGGGGCTATCCATCTGCCACTCCATCGTTGATCAGCACGGCGGCTCGATCGGCGTGGAGAGCCAGAGCGGCAAGGGAAGCACGTTCACGGTGAAACTGCCGTTGTTGTCCGTAACCGGGGAGAAGAACCGTGAGCCTGTTGAGCCAGCTCGTCCTTATCGTGGACGATGACCCCGACATCTGCTGGGCCCTCGAACATGTGCTGCAAGGGCTTGGGGTGCGGTGCATCCGCGCGCTCAATGGCCAGACGGCTCTCCAGGCAGTCCGGCTGAACAGGCTCACGCTGGCTCTTCTGGACGCCAAGTTGCCCGACATCGATGGTCTGGAACTGGCCCAACACATTCGCATCGCCCAGCCAAGCATTCCGATCGTGGTGGTCTCGGGGTACTTTTACATGGACGATCCCGCCATCCAGGCGGCTCTGGAGCAAGGGCTGATCCACGGATTCATCGAAAAGCCGTTCTCGCACACCGCGGTCGTTGAGACTGTGAAAGACGCTCTCTCCTCCCAGGAGCTGCATCGCGGACGATTTAAGCATACTGCAGGCGGAGTTGGAGAAAAAGTCCGGTCTTCGGGTCGGCACACAGCACCTGTGGCGGGTGGTGAAGCGGATGGGCTTCCGTCTAATCAGGTTGCTCCAAAGCACCGGGATAAACCGGCATGAAGTCGGGGATGTAATAGTCCTATGAGGAAGGATTAGCGATCCGCTCGATACAGAGCGAGGTTCGCGTGCCCCACAGGTTGACGGGTGCGCGTAAGGTAGCGAGGGAACGAAAGGAGATACAGTTCACCGCTTGCACACGCGGGATAATATCCACACGCCCCGCTGCGATGGATTAGACTGTATCCGGTCACAGGAACCCCTGCTGCGAGTAGCAAATGAACTGGCAACTGAAAAAAGAGGAAGAGGAAGGCAATGAAAAATGAAGGGACCGCTGATCGCGTGATACGTGTGGTGATAGGGCTTGCCCTGTTGTGTTTGTTGTTCCTCCTGCATGTGCATGGACTAAAGTACTGGATTGGCTGGCTTGGTCTAATCGGTCTGGTGCCGTTGTTGACAGGGTTGCTGGGCGTCTGCCCAATGTATAGGTTGCTGGGCATCCGCACCTGCCCGGTGAGCCAGTCGGGCAAGTAAAGCACCGTAACGCGGTCATTGCGAAAACACGCCGGAGACAAGAGGAGGGATGTGCTGTCTCTCGCGTGCCCTCAAATATACATGGAACCCGTCCTGTCCCTCGCCAAAATACCGATCTGCTGTTAAATCAAACAGATGGGTGGAGATCCAGTTTGCTGTCTGGGTGTAAAACTGGATCAGTTCTTCCGACTGTAGATATTAATGTAGATAGTGTTGCATCCAAAGTCCGGCAAAAAACCCAATATTGACGCACCTTCCGGCACTAGGGCACCTGGGCTGTTCCCAGGGGGTCGAGTCCGCTCGTCTGCAAACTATTGAAAACATTGGTCGGGGAGAGAGGATTTGAACCTCCGACCCACTGGTCCCGAACCAGTTTTTGCGGCTTATTGAAATCTGTTGAAAGTGTGTGAAAATAACTGCTTTCGATTGAATGCGTTGCGGTCATATCGTTGAAAGCTATAGTTCTGTATTGCTTCAGGATGCTTTGACCGCTACAAATTCGACTACACCTGTGTCTCATTTTGTGGGGTCAGTCCATTGATCTGCAATTAGCCGAACATACGATGGCATTTCTGGATACGTCGTCTCACCCGCACAACGCTGCAATCTGAAAAACTGTGCCATAACGTCAGTATGGCGCTTAACCTTCATGATGTGAGTCAAAGCATACGAGAAATGGACAGCCTCAACCCTGTCAGCGATTCTGCGCGTGCGAGGCTGAATGCCTCGACGGCGGAGACAGTCGCATCTGTTCTCTCCAGCGAAAAGGAAAAGCAGCTCCCGCCCCCAGGCTCGCTCTCAACGCACAGCTCAGTACCGTGGCGCTCCGCAATCCATTTGCCCAGAGCCAGGCCCAGGCCAGAGCCTGAGGGGACAGTATCTCCTGCGGGTGCGACACGGTAGAAGCGGTCGAAGATCCGCGTCTGGTACTCGGCAGCAATTCCGATTCCGGTGTCACGGACAGAGATCGCGACGCGTTCGCCGTCCGCCACCGCGCTCAGCGTGACTGCGCCACCGGGCGGGGTGTACTTGCTGGCGTTTTCCAGCAGGATCGATAGCAAGCGCAGAATTCCCTGCGCGTCGCCCAGCAGAACAAGATCCGGCTGTGGACAATCCACATGGAAGTCGAGCATCGCCTGGCTCATTGCGCTCTTCCATGTATCCCCAACCAGACGGAAGAGAACGTCGACGCGAATAGGCTCCAGCGCGATGCTATCCGTTCCGCCACTGGAGCGGGCCAACGCGAGAAGGCTCTCAACCAAGCCCGTCATTCGCAACGTCTCTTCATGCAGGCGACAGAGAATCGCTTCGTATTCCTCAACTTTGCGTGGATGATGCAGTGCAACCTCGATCTCCCCGCGCAGTACGGTGAGGGGCGTGCGCAGCTCATGTGAGGCATTGCCGGCGAAGGTGCGCACACTGGCGAAGGCTTTGTCGATTCGCTCCAGCATCTGGTTCAAAGTGCGGGAGAGATCCGATATCTCGTCCTGAGCGTTGGGAACGCGCAGCCGGATTTCAAGATGGCGGTCGTTGATGCGGCTGGCCTCGGCCGCAAGGGCAGCAACAGGCTGTAGCGCCTTGCGGCTCATGAAGTGTCCGGCGATGGAGGAGACGAGCAGTCCCACGGTGATGAGCAAAAAGAGATGGATGCGGAAGTTGGATAAGACGGCCAGCGTAACTCCCAGCGTGAGTCCGGTCTGCACGGTGTAGCGGACGCCGTGGACCGAGATCGGTTCGATGAGGGCGCGGACGTGAAGGGACTCCGCAGTGTAGGTAAAAAAGCGGCCCTCTCGGGGCGCCTGTTGCGGAAGCACAAGGCTTGGATAAACGGCCGCGACGTGCGGGGACCGGTACAGCCACCTGCCGTGCTCGTCGATTACTTGCAGCCACTTGTTGCCATGGCTACTGTGGAATGCGGTGGCGATGTCGTCCTGCAATTGAGGAAAGGATTCGTTCTCCGGCCGGCTTTCCACAAAGCGGAGAACACTGCGGGCGCGCTGGCGCAGTTCGCTCATCTCAAGGTAGTCGACGGCGCGATGCACCATCCACAGGGCGACGAAGCCGATGGCGAACATGGTGGCAGCCATGGCGAGAGAGTAGAGCAGTGTGAGCCGAATCCGGATGGGCAGAGGTTTGATCACGCTGCGCTCCCGGTATGGGCCGCGTTCTTGCGGAAGATGTAACCGATGCCGCGCACGGTGTGGATCAGCCGGGTTGGGAATGGCGCATCGATCTTGGCGCGCAACAGGTTCACAAGCACATCGAGAGCGCCGGGGCCGACAGCGTGATTCGAACCCCACACGGACTCGACCAGTTGCTGCCTGGGCACACACCGGCCCGCGCTGCGCACCAGGCAGGCAAGAAGGCGAAATTCACAACGCGTGAGGCCGATGCGCTGCATGTTGCGTGTGACCGCGTGACGGATCGGATCGATGGAAACTTCACCGGCGGCGATCACTCCATCGTCTTCGTGGCGAAGCGGCCGGGTGATGGATTGCATGCGCGCAACCAGTTCCAGAAACGAGAAGGGCTTGGTCAGATAGTCGTCCGCTCCCAAATCGAGGCCGCGAATAATGTCGTCTTCCGTGTCGCGCGCGGTCAGCATCAGCACCGGCGTCGCGCATCCGCGTCCGCGCAGCTCCTTCATCACGCCATAGCCATTCAATCGCGGCAGGCCGATGTCCAGCACGATCACGTCGAATTCGGCCGTGAATGCGATATCGCATCCCTCCAGGCCATCCGTGGCGGTCATGACGGAATGGCCATAATCATGAAGCCCATGGCGCAATAGATCTAACACGCGGAGTTCATCTTCTACAACCAATACACGCATACCGTACTTCGAGCGTAGTCGCGCATTCATAGGAAAGTCCGCATATATGGACGAATTTTCACCATATCTTCACAAAACCTCTTTGCGCCTCCCGCCGGTAACCTTAAAAATTTTTCACTACGTTGTGAACAGGGTTTTAACGAGCGCTCCTAGAGTGCAACTCAGAGTCACCGGAGATCACACCTCGTGATGCAGACGAGGTTTCTGGTTATGCAAAGAGACCATGATGCAACACTCACCATTCTTGAAATTAAAAAGGGAGACCTCAAATGAAGTCAGCCGTGCTCACAATGCTCATCTTCTTTGGCGCGCTTTTCGCGTGCCCTGCGTTTAGCCAAACCGCTGAAATCTCCGGCTCTATCCGAGATGCGAGCAACGCCCTCATTTCCAACGCCAAGATCACGGTGATCAATCAGGACACCGCGGCAGAACGCACCACCGTCACCGATAAAGCCGGACTCTATACCGTTCCCGCGCTATTACCCGGACGCTACCGGATGACGGCGTCGGCGTCTGGATTCGAAACCCAGTCCCGTGACTCGATCAAGGTGGAGACGGCACAGAAAGTGAATATCGACTTCACGTTGAAGATCGGTGCCGGCAAGGAAGTCGTGACCGTCAACGGCGACCAGATTTACATCAATCAATCGGATGCGGCCGTCAGCACCATCATCGACCGTCAGTTTGTTGAAAACATTCCGCTAAACGGCCGGAGCTTCCAGAGCCTGCTGACTCTGGTTCCGGGCGTCGCAACGGTGCCTGGGTCGGGCCAAGTAGGCTACCAGGGCGAAATCACGGTGGACGGTCAACGCACCGAATCCAACTACTTTACCGTCGACGGCGTCAGCGTCAACAGTGGCGCCAAGATCGACAATGAAACCGGCGGCGCAGGCTATTCCGGTGCGGTTCCGGGCATGACCATCAGCGGCACCACGCAGAGTATGGTTTCACTCGACGACCTGGAGGAATTCCGCGCCAGCACCTCGACCTATTCGGCGGACCAGGGGCGCACGCCGGGCGGGCAGTTCTCGTTCACGACCCGCTCCGGCACGAACAAGTGGCACGGTTCGCTTTCCGAGTACTTCCGCAACGACGATCTGGATTCTAGCAACTGGTTCAACGGCTACTGCAACGCCATTACGGATAGCAACGATTGCAAAACTTTCGTCCCTTTTCCCAAGGGCGCGGAAAAGCAGAACGACTTCGGCGGCACGCTGGGCGGGCCAATCCTGATTCCGCATCTCTACAACGGCAAGGACAAGACATTCTTCTTCTTATCGTACGAGGGCTTGCGGCTGATTCAGCCTGTGCCTCCTTCGACGTGGGTGGTTCCCGACACGGCAATGCGGTTGGCGGCTCCGGCCGTACTGCAGCCGTTTTTAAATGCCTATGCGGTTCAAAACGGCGGCGAAATGACGCAGAGCCCAGGATTGGCGTACTACAACCTGGTTTATTCCAAGCCCTCGAACCTGGACTCTGGGAGCGTGCGCATCGATCACAGTTTCGGCGACAAGCTGAAGATCTTCGGCCGCTATGCCAACACGCCGTCCTACGGATGGTACTTCAACGACCTGCCGATCCACGACAATATCAAGGCCAATGTGCAGTCCATCACGGTCGGGGCGACCAGCGTGTTCACGCCGACGCAGACCAACGAATTGCGGGCCAACTTCACCTCCAACGACTCGGGCGAAAACGAGCAGGCCAGCAACTTCGGCGGCGCCGTGCCGATCAGCGTGGGCATCGTGGACGGGCCAGACGGAAATCCTCTCCAGCCCCTCGGCTCGCAATTGACGTTCCGCACATACTTCGATACCGGCGGCAAAGCCGAATTCGAGCTGGAGGGCAACGACTACAACCAGCACCAATACAACGTGACCGACTCGTACTACTGGACGCATGGGACGCACGCCTTCAAATTCGGAATGGACTGGCGCAGCATCTCGACTTATGCCATCCCGAGCATCAACAAAGAAGAAGTCGAGTTCCACAACAGAGACGAAGTGTTGGCCAACGCGCCAGGCGTGATTGAAAACGTTCCCCATGCGATTCTGAAATCCGAGCCGGTTTACGTCAACTTCTCGGCCTTCGCGCAGGATGAGTGGAAGGTGACGCCGCGGCTGTCGCTCTCGCTTGGGGTGCGCTGGGATGTGAACCCGCCTCCTACCAATGCGATCGGCTATCTGCCTTACACGCTGAACGAGATTACGGATCTTACCACCGCGACACTGGCACCCAAGAATACGCCGCTCTGGCAGACCGATTGGCACGCCTTTTCGCCGCGTCTCGGTGTGGCGTACCGGCTGGGACAAAGCTCAGGCCGCGAGACGGTATTGCGGGCCGGCGCGGGCCTCTTCTACGACCTGGGGACCGTTTTCACCTCGAACGGTTTCTCCACTTACATGGGCTTCGATTCCATTCAAGCGTATTCGAATGATATAGAGGACTACCCCAATGCTCCGATACTCTACCCCTTCCCGCTGACGCCGGTGCAGATGACTCTGCCCCCGGTGAACACGTCGGCGCCTTACAACATGAGCGTGCTGGCCATCGATCCGCATCTGCAGATGCCTTACACGCTGCATTGGAACCTGGCCGTCGAACAAAGCCTGGGCCGGGACCAGACCCTGACGGTGAACTATGTGGCGTCGCACGGCCAGGACCTGCTGGCTGAAATCCGCTACGACCTGGGAACCGCGGGTAGCACCTACTACAACCCCAATTTCGCCTCGAGCTCTGTTGCTGACGTGGTGGCGAACCGGGCCAGCTCGGCTTACGATTCGCTGCAGGTGAAGTTCCAGCGGAAAATTTCGCACGGGCTTCAGGCTCTGGCGGCGTACACGTGGTCGCACTCGATCGACAATGCCTCAAGCAACCTGACCGTCATGGAACTGCTCCGCGGGAACTCGGATTTCGACCTTCGGCAGAACTTCCAGGCCGCATTGACCTATACTGTGCCGGGCAATTATTCGAACCGTGTGGTGGCCGGTCTACTCAAGTACTGGATGCTGGACAGCCGCATCTCCGCTCGTTCGGGTTTTCCGGTGGATTTGTCGGGTTCTCAGGTGACCGATCCGGTGACCGACGCGGAACTGAATTATGAACCCAATTTCGTCCCTGGACAGCCGCTCTACGTCTCCACGGCTACGGATGGGGTTCACACGGCCAATGCGCCAAAAGGCCGCGCTTTCAACATTAACGCATTTACCGAGGCCCTGGATACGAATGGGAATCCTGTGAACGGCAACGTTCCGCGCAACTTTATGCGCGGCTTCGGTGAGTTCCAGGTGGACATGGGGCTGGCGCGGGATTTCGCCCTGGTCAAAAAGCTGAAGCTGCAGTTCAAGACCGAAGCCTTCAACGTATTCAATCATCCCGTGATGGGCGCCATGGACGGAACCCTCTCGGATGGTCCTGGGGTATTTGGATTTGCCTCCGGCTCGCTGAACAACCAGGGCGGTGCGGAGAGCGCGCTGTATCAGGCCGGAGGACCGCGCTCGCTGCAACTGGCGCTGAAGCTGATTTTTTGAGCAAATTAACGCACACACAGACGGGGCCACCATCCCAGGGGAAGATGCAATTTCAATGGCATCTTCCCCTCTTCAGTAAATTGCAGATTCAACCACGCCGCCAGGAGAGAAATGGTGAATCGTAGAGTTACAATCAGCATCTTCGCGATGGTCTTGTGCTTGTTGACGAGTATCGGAGTTGTTCTTCATGCGCAAACCGCGGATGCAAGCGGAGCGAAGTCCGAAAGCGAGTTGAAGTTCGTCGTGATTGTCAGCCGCCACGGAGTGCGCTCCCCCACCGGAAAGCTCGATCAACTGAATCTCTACTCTCGGCAACCATGGCCCGTTTGGAAAGTCGCCCAAGGTCATCTGACGGAGCATGGAGCGCAACTGATGACTTTGTTTGGCGCTTACGACCGCGAACTGCTGGCCTCTCAAGGCCTGCTTGTGCCGAGTGGTTGCGCCGATGCGGCGCATATTCGCATCGTCGCCGACTCCGATCAACGTACCCGCGAGACCGGCAAGGCAATGGCCGCAGGCCTGGCGCCGGGATGCAACCTGGAGGTCCAGGCTCAGCCAGAAGGAGTTCCCAATCCGCTCTTTCACACGCTGGAGGCGGGCGTGGGCACCCCGGATAAATCGCTGGCCACGGCGGCGGTATCGGGACGCATCGGAGCCGATCCGCAAGGATTATCCGATGCCTATCGTCTCCAGCTCGAATCGTTGGAGAGGGTGTTGCAGGCTTGCTGCCCCGGCGCGGAGTGCAAGGAGGCCGTGCCGCCATCGCTCTTCGACATTCCCTCGTCGCTCGCGCCGGGGAGGACCGATCATCTGGTCGATCTGCGAACTCCGCTGGGCCTGGCTTCCACCATGTCGGAGAACTTCATGTTGGAGTACACCGAGGGCATGGATGCTGCACAGGTGGGCTGGGGGCGCGTGGACCTCCAAAAGCTGCGCGATCTGCTACAGCTTCACACGGCAAGCGGCGATATTGGACAACGCACAGGCTATATTGCTCGGGTTGAATCCTCGAACTTGCTCAGTCACATGCTTCGGTCGATGGAACAGTCTGCCGGCGGGCATCCTGTAGCAGGCGCACTCAGCAAGCCGGGCGACCGGCTTTTGATCTTGGTTGGCCACGACACGAACATCGTAACGATCAGCGGAGCATTGGGGCTGTCGTGGCTGATTGACGGCCGCAGGGACGATACTCCGCCAGGAGGGGCTCTGGTCTTTGAGTTGTGGAAGCAGCGCGCAACAGGAAAGGATGAAGTGCGCGTGTTTTACACGGCGCAGACACTCGATCAGATGCGTAATGCAACGCCGCTCAGCCTGGACAATCCTCCTGAACGCGTGGCGGTGTTTGTGCCCGGTTGCAGCCGAGCCGACGCCTCCTGTAAGTGGAAGACATTTCAGCAAGCCGTACGGGCAGGGATCGATTCAACTTTCGTGAAGTGATCCGTGAGGCGCGTTCTCTTTACGTGCCCTCGCCAAGATGTCGATCTGCTGTCAAATCAAACAGATGTGTGCGGCTCCAGTTTGATTATCTGGGTGTAAGACTGGATCATATCTTCCGTAAGCGTCTTGTCTTCCCACCCTCGACATGCGGTTGCCGCCTTGCAACGATGGAGACATGGCGACAGCGAGTGTGCGTGTACGACGAACGGTAGCGGAGAAGCTGCGGATAGTTGAACTGACATTGCTGCCAGGGGCGAGCGTGGCGCGAGTGGCTCAGGCCGAAGGCGTGAACTCGCATCAGGTATTTCAGTGGCGTCGATCCTATCGCGCCGGGAAGCTTGTAGAGTTCGGAGAACACACATCGGCTTTGTTGCCGGTATTGCTGGCAGCAACTACTCCCACGGAGCAGGCGCAGCGAGAGCAGGCCGTCATTCCAGGGCCGGAGATCGCGGCAGGCGCGATTCACATTGAGTTTCCAGGCCGCGCCACGATCACTGTGGAGCATGGTGCGGACCGTGCAGTGCTGTGTGCGGTGCTGGAGAGTTTGCGCCAGTGATCGAGTTGCGGAACGGCACACGCATCTGGATCGCCGCGGGCGTGACCGACATGCGGCGCGGCTTTCCGGGTCTGAGCGCACAGGTGCAGATGATTCTCAAGCAGCAGCCGTTCTCCGGACACGTCTTTGTTTTTCGCGGGCGCAGGGGCGACACGATCAAGATCTTGTGGGCCGATGAAGATGGTCTATGCTTGTTTGCGAAGCGACTGGAGCGCGGCCGTTTCGTCTGGCCGCAAGCGAAGGAAGGAACGGTTTCTCTTACGCGGGCGCAGCTGTCGATGCTACTCGAAGGCATTGACTGGCGCAGACCGGAGCGGACCTGGACGCCGCAGATCGCAGTATAAGTGACAAGCGCGATTCTCCTGTATTCATGCACCTTTTATAGATGTTTTCCACATCATTTCATGGCATACTGTAGTCATGGTTGCTGCCGCGCTTCCCGACCTCGATCAACTCGATATCGAAGCCTTGAAGGCGTTGGTCGTTGCGCAGCACGAGCAGCATCTGGAGACGATCTCTTCGCAGTTGCAACAGATCGAGCATTTCAAGCTGGTCATCGAGAAGCTGCGCCGCATGATCTTCGGCGCCAAGAGCGAGAAGGTCATGGTTCAGGTTGAGCAGTTCGAGTTGCAGCTCGAAGATGCAGAGACGGAACAGGCCGCTGCCGGAGAGAAGTTCGAAGCGCCTGCGTCAGAAGCCAAGCCGCAGTCTCAGCCAAGACCATCTCGCAAGCCGCTGCCCGCGCACCTTCCGCGCGAAGTGGTAACGCACATGCCTGAGCAGAACTGCTGCCCCGATTGTGGCGGCGCGCTGCGCAACTTTGGCGAGGATGTGGCCGAGATGCTGGAGTACATTCCGGCCAACTTCAAGGTCATTCGCCACGTGCGCCCGAAGTTTGCCTGCAAGCGGTGCGAGCGTATTGTCGAAGCGCCGGCGCCGGCACGCGCAATCGAGCGTGGTCTGGCAGGCCCGGGCTTGCTGGCGCATGTGCTGGTGGCGAAGTATGCCGATCACTTGCCGCTCTATCGTCAGGCGGAGATCTACGCGCGCGAGGGCCTCGACCTGGATCGCTCCACGCTGGCCGGTTGGGTGGGCGCGTCGAGCGAGTTGCTCGCTCCGCTGGTCGAGGCGCTGCGCAGGCACGTTCTTTCCGCGAGCAAGATTCACGCCGATGACACGCCGGTTCCGGTGCTCGCGCCGGGCAACGGCAAGACCAAGACTGGACGCCTTTGGACGTATGTGCGCGATGACCGGCCAGCAGGCTGTTCAACCGCTCCGGCCGTGTGGTTCGCCTACTCGCCGGATCGCAAGGGCGAACATCCGCGCCAGCATCTGAAGAACTTCAAGGGCGCGTTGCAGGCCGATGCCTACGCGGGATTTCATCATCTCTATGGCGATGGCGCCATTTACGAGGTCGCCTGCTGGGCGCATGCGCGGCGCAAGTTCCATGACATCCACGTGGTCCACGCCTCGCCCATCACAACTGAAGCCATCAGCCGCATCGGCGCTTTGTATGGCATCGAAGAACAGGTGCGCGGCAAACCGGCCGAGGTGCGCCGCGAAATTCGCCACGCCCGCGCGAAACCGTTGCTCGACGAGCTTCGAAGTTGGCTGGAAAAATCACTGCGGCAACTCTCCGCAAAAAGTGAAACTGCGGGCGCGATCCGCTATGCGCTCTCGCACTGGCGCGCGCTCACGCGCTACGTTGACGATGGGCGGTTGGAGATCGATAACTCAGCAGCCGAACGGGCGCTGCGCGCCGTAGCTCTGGGCCGCAAGAATTACCTTTTCTGCGGCTCCAACTCCGGCGGCGAGCGGGCCGCCGCTGTCTATTCCTTGGTCGGCACAGCCAAGCTCAACGGCCTCGACCCGGAACTATATCTGCGCACGGTCCTGGCCCAGATCGCCGTGCACCCGGTCAACCGCATCGAAGAACTGCTCCCGTGGAACCTCGCCGACACTCTTCAGCCCGTCGCCAAGGCCGCCTGACTCCGTGTAAGCACTTCCAGGAACTTCTCGAAGTGTCCACTTAAAATAAGTGGACACTTCGCAAATCAGTCCTTATCCCAAATCCACGCACCGGCAGATGGTCAAGAGGGGAAGACCACGCGCTTACTATCTTCCGACTGTAGATGTTTTTGTAGATGGTCTTGCATCCAAGGTCCGGCGAAAAACCCAATATTGACGTGCCTTCCGGCGCTAAGGCACCTGGGCCAAAACCAGAGGGTCGACTTTCGAGTGCGTAATGAGTCTGTAAATGCTTGAAAAATATGGTCGGGGAGAGAGGATTTGAACCTCCGACCCCCTGGTCCCGAACCAGTTTTCGGCATTTGTTGAAATCTGTTGAAATAGCGTGAAATTAACTGTTTTGTATTGAACGAGTTGCGGCCATATTGTTGAAAGTTGTGGTTCTGAATTGTTTTAGGGTGCTTTGACCGCTACGATTTCGACTACAGCGATGGATTTGAACGCGTGATTCTGTGCGGCGGAAGATCGAGAAAACCAGACTCTGCCCGATCCGGGCCTGCCTGGAAACCAGTCTAATCCATCGTCCACACCTGCCAGCCGCGTTGTCTCATTCCATAAGATTGCTCGCGTGCGTCGCCATCGGCAGGATGGGGTATTGCGTAACGCTCACCGATTTCCCTTTAAGCTGGGAGCGTGTCGCTCCATTCCACTCTGAGACGCGCTGGCCCGCAGCGTTGAAGACGTACTCCGTGGCCGTGCTGCCTACCATATCACGCACCCGTTGATTGAGCGCGTTGTAGACATAGGTTGCCGTCGCACCGCCATCCACCGCCGTGATGTTGCCTTCCGCATCGTAGGTGTAGCTGTGGAAGCCATCGTTGGTCATGTTGCCCGAATTCCAGGACCAAAAATCCTAACCTGGGCACCCGCACTTGTGGCGGCGTGTCACTTGGGGTGTTACCTCGGCCCGAACTCTCAGATAAAACCGTCAATGTGCCTGAGCAGCGCCGCAATAAAAACCAAGAGGAGCAGATTAGTGAGTGCTGTCCTGAATAACAAATTGTATACATCACTCTTCGTTGTTCCAGACTGGAGCCCCATAGAGTTGATGATTCTACGTGCATAATAAAACTGGCTCCAAAGGTGCATCACAACCGGGAAAAATACTAAAATAAAGACATAAATGAAATAAGTGCTCACCGTATGCCAATGTCTGCACGCAAGATACGCGACGAATATGACAAATAGTAGGCTCTCGGCTGCGGCGTTGTATTCACGCACAAAACGTGAAAACTTATTCCAAATCTTCTCAGTACGCATTTCACAACTCCTTTGACCAATTAGTTACATCCCAGACTTGCAACAGTGGTCACTAAGCCGAGCCGGGTGAGAACTAATGATGCTCCCGCAGGCAAGTCAACCTCCGGTTGCCCGAGTACAGCTAATACTACTCCTACCACCGTCATCGACTGACAAGGCGTCAACGAGATGGGAGGGTTGTACATTTGTGTGTTGTAGCTGAGAAGGGTGCCGTAGCCATCGTAGGTGGCCGTATAGCTGGAGATTAAGTTGCCGCCGCTGTCGTAAAAGTAGGTGGTCTCAGTTGTGTTGTATAGTGGTGCCGCTTCAGAAAACGCATCACCGATCTGAATGGTGGCTCCGTTGCTACCATCCGACAAATCAAAGGTTTGCAGGGGCTCTTCGTCGATCTGGCCGGTAACCGGTATGTAGGTAACCTCCAGCCCGCCTTCGTCGCTGCTATCCGCGGTGCCGCTGGTGACCGTGGTGTTGCTGGTGTCCGTGGTGTTGGAGGGGTCATTGGCAAAGGCAAATTCCTCGTCACCGGTGCCACCGCTGCCGCCGCCTTCGCCACCGTCATAGTAGCAACCGACAGATAGCGCACGAACGCCAAAGCCGCGTCCGCCGCCCATGCCGCGCACCCCGAGACAAGCAATCAATCCGCTGGGATCGGCGGCGGCCAACGGATTGTTCATCGCATACACGTAGCGGTTAAAGCTCTGCGGGTTCCTCATCTGATAGCTGCCTTGATACGGATCGGGCGAAAGCCACCGGCCCTGCGCATTGGAGTCTTGCCGTTGCTGCGCGTGCGCAGTCCCGCTCTCCGCATCCTGATCGAGTTGCGCAAAATGGTTGGCGTCCGTGTCCGCGCCGGTGGTCGCCTGGCCGTCGCCAAAGGGCAGGGATTGATAGGTGCCTTCCACCCCGCCATTATATGCCGTGCGTATCCGCTCCGTCCCCAGCCAGTCCTGATGCTCGAAGTGCGTCGCGCCGCCCGCGTCGTAGTAGGCCACCGGCTTCGCGCCCCAGTAATACTTGCCCTTGAGCTGGGCGCGTGTCGCCCCATTCCACTCCGAGACGCGCTGCCCCGCAGCGTTGAAGACGTACTCCGTGGCCGTGCTGCCCACCGTATCACGCACCCGTTGATTGAGCGCATTGTAGACGTAGGTCGCCGCCGAGCCGCCATCCACCGCCGTGATGTATCCGCATTGCCCTTGTTACCATTGCCGGCCACGGTCGTGATAAGGCCAGTTGAGGCTGTCACCTTGCACACACGGCGATAATTCGGATCATCTGCAATGTAGAGGTTGACGAGTGAGTCCACCGCAAAGGCACCAGGTCCATTCAGCTCCGCGCTGAGAGCCTGACTAGTGTCTCCCAAGTAACCTGCCGTGCCATCACCCGCCATTGTTGATTTTTGGTCCCTAAGCAAGGCTTTGACGCTTGTGGGCAAAGTACCAAGTCATCGCAAAAATCACTCCTACGAGAGCGAGAGAAGCAAACATTGCGACTGTGATCAAAGCATCCTGTCGCGCGCTAACGGCCATCTGTCCAGCCCATTGAAAACCGGCTACGAGAGCCACAATTGTACCCGATTCCCGCACCCATCCACGTCCAGTCAGTCCAAGGATCAATCCAGCGACGGCCAGACAAAACCCAAGGTAGTAATAAATCCAAAGCTCGGAACCATGGGCGATGAGCTTGTTCGTAATCCAGATATGAACATAGAAGAGCGCGATAAGTACCGCAGAGCAGACTCCCAGTCCGAGCCCGATGGTCCCAAGCCAATGACGCGAGTCTCGTTGAAACGACCGGATCTTCACTATCCATCTGACAATGGCCCAAATCACGAAGATTCCATAGACCATGAGGAATGCTGGCCTGACGGTATTTAGAAAACGTGCCCATTCCACTGCTTGCCTCCTTCTTGCTACGGTGTTCTTACCACGACCTTGGGCTAAATGCGGGCTAAAACATATTAACAAGATCTCCTGCGCCAAACAGTCCATTATAGTTGGGACTAAGTACTGCGAGTGGATACAATTCCAAGCACCGCTTCTGTATATCCAGCGCCGCTCCCATGATATTTATGGCAGCTTTGTTAGCGGATGAATCGTTGCCTAAGCTGTCCATCGCACCCTGGGCGATTGCGAGCGGGCCTCCATTTGTAACACATTGATTGAACTGTGCATTTTCACGAGCGACAAAGGGGTCCATGATGCCCGGCTTCCGTGTTACGTTATTTGGGGCTGTGCCTGTCTGCCCTACCGTCAGGGATGTTTGAATAGAATCCACAGGCACTATGGTCTGCCAGGTGTATCCAACCACATCTCCGTCGGAATCCAGCAGCTCGTTATTTGGACCATCTGTTATACCTCCTCCATACCCATCCTGCATCATGTTATCCCATACATCGCCGGCATAGGAGTAAGTTCCATAAGATGAACTTACTGTGTCATAGAAGTCAAACTCATACGAGCCAATTTCAGGGGCGCCACCGCCGCCGCCGCCTTCGCCACCGTCATAGTAGCACCCGCCAACGCCCATGCCGCGGACGCCGCGCCGAACGGGAACCGCGAGACAAGCTAATAGCCCGCTGGGATCGGTAGCGGCCAGCGGATTATTCAGCGCGTAGGCGTAACGGTTAAAGCTCTGCGGATTCCTCATCTTATAGCTGCCGCTGTAGGGGTCGGGCGAGAGCCAGCGGCCCTGCGCATTGGAGTCTTGCCGTTGCTGCGCGTGCGCTGTCCCGCTCTCCGCATCCAGATCGAGCTGCGCGAAATGGTTGGCGTCCGTGTCCGCGCCGGTGGTCGCCTGGCCGTCGCCAAAGGGCAGGGATTGATAAGAGCCTTCCACGCTGCCATTATATGTCGTCCTGATCCGCTCCGTCCCCAGCCAGTCCTGATGCTCGAAGTGCGCCGCCCCGCCCGCGTAATAGGCCACCGGCTTCGCACCCCAGTAATACTTGCCATCAATCTGGGCGTGTGTCGCTCCATTCCACTCCGAGACGCGCTGCCCCGCAGCGTTGAAGACGTACTCCGTGATCGCACTGCCCACCGTAGCCCGCACCCGCTGATTAAGCGCATTGTAGACGTAGGTCGCCGTCGAGCCGCCATCCACCGCCGTGATGTTGCCTTCCGCGTCGTAGGTGTAGCTGTGGAAGCCGTCGTTTCTCATGTTGCCCGCGGCATCGTAAGTGTATCCGGCCGTATTGATCTGGTTGGTCGTTGTGTTAAAGCTCAGTGAGGAGGTCGATCCGTTTCCCGTTCCGCCAGTGATGTTCTGCTGCCAGCGGTTGCCGTAGCGGTCGTAGACCCAGCCGTAGTTTGGGCCTGTGCCGGCGTTGACGGTGCGCGAGTTGAGGCGGTTGAACTCGTCATACCCATAAGTTGATCCCTGAGCGAGAATCGAATCCGAGGAGCCGGTCAACTGCTTCCCCCTCCAGCCGTCCGCGAAGCCGTAGACCTGGGTGCCGCTGGAGGAGACCGTTCCGCCGCCTAGCCGCCCCAGCGCGTCGTAGGAATATGCGCCGGTGAGGCCGTTGCCAAGATTGTAGCCGACCGGCCCAAACGGCCCGTTTTGCACATTGGATAAGATGTCTGCCGGGTCCGTCTCGTTGCTCACCGAGCTGGTCAGCGAAAGAATCTCGCTCGCCGGCGAGTAAGTGTACGTGGAGACCGCCCCGCCCCCATCGCTCGAACTGGTCATATCCCCGGCCAGATCATAGGTGTAGGAGAGAATATAAGCGGTACTTCCGCAAATCGAAGGCGTACATTCCGCCAGCGTGGTCGCTCGCCCCATCGGGTCATAGCTATAGATGGTTCCCGCGTTGCTGATGCCGCTTGTGCCGTTCGCCCAGGCTTCGGAGAGCCTTCCCTTGAGATTTGCCTGGGGCACCCCCCAACCCACGCTCGCATCATAGGCAAAGCTCTTCGCCGGCGTTCCATCGCTGTAGCTGATGCTCACCCCCCGGCCCAGGGCATCGTATTGGGTCGTGGTCGTGGTGGTTGCGCTGCCGGTCTGGTTGGCTTGCGGTCGTGTCCGCGTTACCTGAAGGCCCGTCGCATTGTAGGCGTAGCTGTAAGTCGTTGTGCCCGACTCCGGCTCCTGAACCAGGATGGGACGCTTCAGCCAATCGTACTGAAAAACGCGCATCTGCGCGCCTTGGGTGATCGTAGTTGTGGGAGTAGCAAGGGCGTAGCTGTAGGTTATGGTAAAGCCCATTCCGGCAATGTCGGTTCCGCAACTCGTCGGCGATCCTGATCCCGGCATACTACCGTTGGATGAGATCTCGCAGACAATCGTCATCCGTCCCAGGCCGTCGAGCTGCGAGATGCGCGTGACGCCGTTGGGGTCTACGGATTTCTTGGCGCGTCCCAGGTAGGTGTAACTGCGCGTCTCGCCGTTGGCGCGAACCACGCTGGTCACGCGCCCCAGCACATCGTAAGTGGTTGTATCGCCCGCGCCGGAGCAAACCTTGCCCGCGCCGAAGCCCGATCCCTGGTAGCGATAGGACTTGAAGATCGCGTTGCTGTTAGCGTCGTAGCAGGTGTCCTGTTGGTAGTAGCCATTGCCGGCTTGCCCGTTGGCGGTCTCCACACGGCTCAGCCGGCCGTAGCCGTCATATTCGGTTTCGGCCATGGCGCTGATGGCCGGTATACTGGCGATCGTCACCGTTGGAGAATAGGAAAACGTGGTCTCGCCGCCGTCCGGGTATTCGATCTCTGTGGCTCGCAACAGCGCATCGTATGTTGGGGTCTTCGTGATCTGCGCGTTTGCATCGGTGGATGTGAGCGGCAAGCCGGTATTAGCGGTGTCGAAAGATGCGCTGGTGCTCAGCGCAACGCCGCTGGAAGGGGTAGGCAAGCTGGTGCCTGTCTGATAGACAAAGGTCGGGTCGTAGCTGTAGGTGGTCGTCCCGTTGGGGTTGGTCGAGGTCAGCAGCGATCCCGTATCCTCGTAAGTGAAACTCGACATATACGATGTTAAGGAGTTGGCGTACTGCGTCATGCTCGTCAGATTGCCGCGCGCAGTGCTGACGCTGGTATGCTGCGGAACCCCTGAACTCACCGTCACCGCCGTGCCGTCATATCCATAATATGTACTCCCGGCTACAGTGCCGCTGCCGTCGAAGATCGCGTCCAGAGTGATCGCGCTGGGAACGCTGTATCCATAGGTCCAGACCTCTTTGCGCAGCAGCGCGCCGCGAGAAGATGCGCCGAAATCCCAAACCTCTGCCTCGGTCTGCATCCCGTTAGCGTTGAACATCGAAGTGGTGCCGTTAGTGGCCACCCCGTCGCGGGTCTTGTAAGTATCGATCTGGCTGATGGGCTGCAAAAAGTTAGAGCAGGGCGGCGCATACCCGTTGTAGCATGTCTGCTGGGTGAGGACGGGCGTTCCTGTTGCCGCGCCGTTATAGACGCTGCGGCCGGTCTCGTAGTATTGAGCTGCTATCCCCGTCGGCTCATTGCCGGCCATGTAGAAGGTGTAGAGCTTGGAATTGCCCAGCCCATCCACCACCGCCGTCTTGCTGCTCCAGGTACTGATGATCGTGCGCGCATAGCTCCAGGTGGAGGCCGCTGAGCCGGAATCGCCGTTGAGTGTGCGCGTCAATCCCGCCGTGCTGCCATCCGCGCACTCGATGCCCCCGTTGCCGCCGCTGTATGTGTACTGGATCACACCGCCCTGGCGCAACTCGACACTGGCCAGCCGCCCAGTCACGCTCCCCGAGACTCCCGGCGTGGGTTCATAGGAGAAGTTGTAGGTACTGCCATCGGGATAGGTAATGGAGCTGACGAGCGATTGCGAGAGCGGGCCATACTCCGCGATGCCGCTGCAACCGAAGTTGGTCTGCACGGTGTAAGTAGAATAGTTCATGGACACGGTTTCCGGGTTGCCGTTGACCCCGGTGTAGACCATAGTTACCGGGCTGGGCGCCGCCCCCGTAACCGTCAGCGCAACTTTTCCCGTGGTATCCGTATACTCTCCGTTGCTGCTCTCCGTAATTTCATTTCCGTTGGGATTGGTGTACGTCGCGGTGGGGTTGGGGACGAAAGAACCGTCTGAGTTGAGCGATCCGGTGGTCACGGCATTATTGGGCGCCGTGACGGTCCAGGTGGTGGGGCTCTCTGCCACAAGCGAGGCGGAGATGGTATAACCCGATCCGTCTGTCGCGGTGGCCGTGAAGGTCGCGGTTTGCTGGTCGGGAGGGCAGGACGATCCGGCCGCATAAAGCGCTGTTTCCGCGCCTCCGGCGAAGGCATGTGCTCCCCCAAAGGCGTCATGATAGACAAAGTTCGACCAGATCGTTTCGCTGGAACAGGTTGCCCCCTGTTGCGCGTTGGCCGACACGTATCCCACGACGGCGGCAGTGAGCGCATTCCATCCAAATCCTCCAACCGGTTGCCATTTCCCGGCCCCGTTGACGCTGGCGAAATACCAGATGGAACTGTCGTAGCTCAGGCTGTATTGAAAAGGCACCCCTCGGCCAGCCTTGTTCAGCACCGGAAGGACGAAATGGACATCCAGGTTTCCCACGTTGATGGTGTCGAAGCCTTGGTTGTCGAAGGTGCCATAGGGATAGATCCCGGTGGCCACCTGGTTCCCGCCCACGCAGGAAAGGGAGGCTTTGTTCCCATTGCCCGAGGGATTGAAGGTGATGGTGCAGGTAGATCCCGGAGCGTAGCTGGGGGGAAGGGCGAGCACCGCCGAAGTATCGTTGCTGGAGCACGGGGGGATGTACTTTATGGCGTTAACCGTGTAGGTGGCAGTGCCGGACAGCGGATAGCTCATGCTGCCCAGGACATATTGGAAACCGGAGTAAGTGAAAAGCTCTTGGTATTCATTTTGTCCAGTCTCAGACTCTCCGCAATACGATTGTTGATTGAAGGTGTAGGTATAGGTCAATGTGGCGCCGGCGGGTGCGCCGCTGACAGGGACACTCGACAGCGCACGCGCCGCGGGTACGGCAGTGGCAAGCAACGCGATTGCTACTAAGGAATGAATAAGGACCGTGAACCGAAAGAGTTTCATTGCGAGTCTCCTTGCGAAAGATCAACTGCACAACTAAAAAGTTTTGTTGGATTCGGATTGTCACAAGCACTGTTCATTCTGTCAAGTTAATATTTGCGAGTCTTGTGGAAAACACACGGCTAGTTATGCGAATACGTTCAGACACACTCCACCTATTAGCTGCCGAATGACTCATTGACAGCGGCTCATATTTTTCGCGTGCTAATTGATAGTGAAAGAAAAGGCGACATCGTTTCACGATAAACAAAAATATTTTGTGCCCTAGATGAGCCAAGTAAATCTCTGCTCTATCCCGCGAGTATGTTTAGTTATTCTTCCGTCGTTGGCGTCGCAGTCGCCGCCAACGGCAGTCGCCAATTCAGATGGCGGTCAAAGCGGGCCGTTACCACAGGGCCACGCCCAACAAGGCGCTCACGAGGACAATTGGGATTAGTAACAGCACCATGGACCGGCTCCAACCCGGTTCAGGACATCGGCAAGCTGTATGTGAGCGAGCGTTAAATGAGGCAGGGACCACAAAGGAACGTAGCCGGGTTCTGAGTGATCGCCGACGCTTCATTATGTGATGCGATGCGCCGTCTCAAGTAAAACCAAAACAGCTACAGTCGCTTCTGTTATAGAAACTTTAGTACTCTAGACAACATTGCAGACAAGCGCAGATATTGTTCGGCGACACGGAGCGCTCTTTACGAGTTGCGCAAATTTAATCCGAATAGCGGCGCTCACGTCCGCTTGCACCGGGGCGGCAGGAGCGCAAGCGCGTAGCCGTTACTTCATCTTGGCGGTCTTTGTCTGGTCCAGCGATGCCGGCCCCTGGAACCATATCTGCCGCCGGCCAGGGACCGCCGCGTCCCGCGCAAAATACCACTTGGCCGTCACGCTAAAATTATTGGTCATCAAAGCATTGCTTACGCCGGGCCCACCCTGATTCCTGTAGAAGAACGTTGTGTAGGTGGGCGAGAAGACAAGATTCCCAATCACCGAGAAATTGAATGACCCGTCCGTCGTAAACGCGTACCGCGCCTGGGTTGGCAGCGTTACCGCCGGAAGCATGAAATTGTCCCCCTTCGTCTCCATCGTCAAGGAAAAATGTTTGGCCTTGCCGAGAGCTTTTTGCAAGTGCACATCCCAGTACGCGCCACCTGCGTGTAGCGTCTCGGTCATAGGGATAAGGACCGTGGAGGCGCTCACAGTAGTATTGCCGGCAACGCATGTCGAAAATGAAACCGCGCTGGCCGCGCACAGATACCCATTCGGCAGTTGCAGCCCGGAGAGCACGTTGTTCAGGACCGAATACTCAGGCCCCCCCTCCGCATAGCTCCCCGCATCGAATTTCGGCCATTTTCCTCCGCCAAACTCGTACCGCGCGCCTAATCGCTGATTGAAAGCTGTTATCTTGGGGTTAGAAACCGTGATCTGCCCAGTCCCGGTTGCGTAGTTGAAGTAGAGATAGTTGCGCGCAATCTGTTGCTGATACTGGTAGGGCGCCGCGACGAACAGCAAGCGCGGTAAAAGCTCGTTTTCTCTGATGTGATACTGGAGGAAGCCACCCACCGTGGCGCTGTTCAACGCGTAGGTCACCGTTTCCGGAGATCCCGTCAGATTGCCCGTAACGGCGCGATCGTACTCAGCATCTGACTGAATGCCGAGCCTGAAATGTTGCCAAACAGGCCCAACAGTCATTCTTGACACCTCCTCAAGATCGAGTTGCTGCGAGTTGGGCGTCGTGGCTTGCGAATTCGCCACGCCCGAATAGTTGGACTCTAATTGCGCGTTGCTTTGATCCGGTTTGTAAATCATGAACCCCGCGACCAGCTTGGTATAATCCAGTTGCACCATCGTCCGAGTTTGCTGTTTCAGCTCTACTTTGCTCATCCCGAGTTGTGCGTCGTCGGCTTTGACTATCGCAGCAGGCGGTTTGGCGTTAGCCAGGATCGCTTCCTTCTGGCCATGCTTGAAGATCTCGTCCGCGATCTCCCCGGTCACAAAGAGGTTCTTCTTTTCCTGGTGATATCTGGGGTCCAGCGCCTTGAGCACCTTGTATACCGCGTTGTCGTTCGCCAGGTGGTCGCTGGTCGAAACCCAATAGGCTCCATCGTCGGTGACCTTTTGACCATTGACGCAGTATGTTGGAGTTCCCGCATCTGCCGAAGCGTCGTTACAGAAACTCTCTCCCGGCACCGCAAACGTGTCGGTGCCCATGCTGGCGGCTACCAGGTTTGTCGGCGGGCTCGTAACGACACCGAAGGTCATCAGCCATTCATCTGTGGTATCGCGCGCCGCAAGGGTTTGCTCCTCGTCGGTCTCTTGCTGGGCCGTCGTCAACATCTGCGTCAAGGTCTTGCCGTCCACCATAACCCGCTCTGAGTAGTCCCCCTTCCAGAGCACCCGATCGAGCGCCACTCGAACCCTGCAATACTCTTCAGCTCTCTCTTTCACCAACTTCTTATTTTCTCCCCAATACCCCCTATTCTCTTCCATCAACTTCTCGAGGTGATCTTCCGACGACACCCAGTCCGTACATATCTGGTAGTCGTCGTATCCCTTAAGCATCTCCCCAAAATAAAAATCCCGCTTCTCCAAAAGAACAACATCTGCATGTGAACTGCGGTGTATTTGTTCCAGCAGATATTGCATCATCACGGAGTTGCGGCATGCATCGTTCTCCACGCTCTCGCCGCACCTGCCCCATAACTTTTTTGAGCCGCTCGTCTCCCACGAAGACTGGATGCCTAAAGCCCCTGGTGCCACGGCCGCATTAGTTGCTAATTGTTGGCATGTGCTCTGTTCCCCCGTAGATCCTTCGGCCGGGATTCCATTGCTCCCTGATTCAGGCGGTGCTGATGCTAGCGACTTCAACTCCGTTTCGAGCAATTCAGCCATGGTACAGGGGGATGGGTTGTGCTCCGGCGTTTTATAGCCGTTTACGCAATTCGTGAGGATTCGATCCTGATCGCCGCCTCTCAGATTCGCCAGCAAGATGGAAGGGGGGTACTTTTTGGCGCAGCCCTCGGAGAGGTTTGGCAGGGTCACCGGGTATGAAGCGGAATAGGGAGTGATAGTCACCGTGGATATCGGCTTCACAAGATCCTCTCGCACAGTACCCTCGCCGCTGATGGAATACGCGAGCTTGGGAGTCAAAACTGGAATCATGTCCTCCTTTGCATAGTTTAGGGTGATTTCGCGGGTAATATAATGCTCCTGCGCCTCGCTCAGGATGAGATCAATGTGAGGGCTGTCCGGCGCGTGTTTGTATATCTTATTCAAGGCGGCGCGCGCCTGGGCAGCTAACTCCTCGGCCTCGGTGCGCGGCATCTGCGCCATCACAACAACCTTGCAGAATTGAGTTCCGCCGCACTCCTCCCATGCTGCGCGAGTCAGCGTAGTGACAGCCAATACGGGGTCCCCGACCTTAACCGTCCCTTCAAGGTGTCCATACTCGGCTCTGTCCTTTTTGTCCTTGTCTTTCGTGTTGCACGGCGCCAGTTTCGCCATGGCAACCGGTTTATCCAACCCGATGTAGCCGGAGCACAATTTCAGATTGTCCGGAGAAACAGCCATCATCGTCTCCTGCCCGATCACGCCAATCACCAGCGTCTTCTGTCCCTCGGTCCCATCTCCCACAATGGTGTATCCGATATCTTTTTGTTCTGCGGCGATCTCGCGCAGCAAAAGATGAACTGCGGCCTCGCGCGCTTCAGACGAAACTAGAAATTTCTTGTCGTTTTGCTTGGAATCCGTGGTCAATAACTTGAACTTCTCGGACAGCTCTCCAACAACCTGGTTCATAGCTTGAACCAATTTCGCTGTCGCTTCGTTTGTGTTGCAAGTCATCGTCGATAGCTTCTCGAGCTGGGTCGCTGTGCTGGCGTCTGCAAAGCGCACAGGGGCTGACGCATCATCCACCTTTTTGTAGCTCTTATCGTCGCTCAACGCTTTGAGTGCCTTCTTGATCTCTCCAATTGCGTTTCCGTCTGCCAGTGTGCACGATTTGTCGAGAATCTCCGGATCCAGCACACTCATCGCGATCTTGGCTTGATTTTCGAGCAGTTGCTTGCGAAACTCCGCATCCATCTTGGCCTGCTCAATGATCGACTCCGCCACTTTGCTGTCACGAGGCGGTCCGTTAGTGCAGTTGGTTTTGGAGTCCTGGGTGCAATCGAGTGTCAGGTCCAGCCTCCTCAGCCAATCCATCTTCCTGCTGTATGTGCCTGCATTTTCACCGCTGACAACAGCGCATTCCTCCATGTCACCGCCCAGTAAACCCCACCTGAAGAGTAGTGGACATTTCCCTTTTACCTGTTGGCTGAGTGGTTGCTTTTCAAGCCCGCTCCGATCCAGAACGGGATCCTCCACCTTGACTGTGAAGTTCACTCGCAGGTTTGCCGCCAGCATCAACGGCTTGTGTTTGTCTTTGTTGATCGCATTTTCGTTATCAGTGACCCACTTTTTCTCCTGGTAGGTGGCTAACCTTGTGGTGTTGAACGGATTAACTTGTTCGATTCTGCCGTTTGCTCCCTGAAACAGCACTGCAATTCTGCGCAGCCATGTTGCTGTATACAGGAAGTCCTCTCTGCCGGGAACGACCGCGCTGTAGCCGGCCTCCATCAGGAACCGTCCCACGTTGTCGCACTCCGCCATAATAGGGAGCCGGTCCTCATTCTTGTACAGAAGCTCAGGCGCGTCATAATATTGCTCATTTGTTTTGCGCTCCCTCACCGGCAGATAACATGGTAGGTGATTCTTATACGCACCGAGCTGCGCAAGCTCCCGCTCCACGCTGGCGCCGAATTCCGGGCCAAAGTTGTTCCCCATGCCCAGGAGAATGTTTGCCTGTTTGTTCTTTCGCTCGGCAAGAAAAGCCTGAACGGGGGCCAACATACCTGACCCGGTGTTCGGGTCGGCGTCCGCTTCGACTCGGTAATAGCCAAACATTGCGCCGGTGTAATCCACCACTAACGATTTGTGCGTGGGGTCTTGCTTATCCGCCTCCGCAGCTGGCGTGGACTGAGCGGCCTGCGCGAACGCTCTCTCAAGACCGAGCAACAGGGAGAGCAGCAACAGGGACAAAATGACGAACGCAGCACTCGGCTCCATGACGGAGCGATCCGGAGAAACGCGATCCTTGTACATGGGGAGTCCTCCTGCCTGATTTGTTGAAAGATGATGGCGACGACAATCAGAGAACGCAATAGTGCAGGAAATGCCTTTGGGGAGGTTGATTTCCGGATAAAGGGAAGCGCCCTACACCCGCTTCTGCGCCTGCCAAACGCCCATCCTAGATTTGAGGAGAGAGACACTGGAAATCTCTTCGTTTGGCTACCCACGTCTCCTTGGGAAGGGAGCGCGGCAAGCATACACGTATTTCTGTGATTAAGCTCACACAATACCACACACCCCTACGAGCTGCCGAGTCATGCGGCCCTGGCGGCTCTAGTTTTTCTGGTTCAAAGTTATAGTGAAAGAAAAGACGGCATCGTTTCGCGATGAACAATATTTTTTTGTGGCCCAGACGTGTCGAGTAAATTTCTCCTCTATCCCACGGGAAAGTTTTGCTATTCTCCCGTCGTTGGCGGTGTAGTCGCCCCAATGCCAGACGCCGATTCCGATGGCGGCCAGTGTGAGCCGTTGCCACAGGGACAGGCCTGACGAGACGCTCACAGGGACCGCCGGGATCAGCGTCAACACAATGATGATGCTCAGGATGGCTCCAGGGCTCTTGAGGGCATCAGCAGGCTTACGTGCCAGCCGCGACTGGAAAAAACGCCACGGTCGGATGAGGATCTGCCGCGTTACCAGACGGCGAAAAGATGAACGGAAACGAGCGAATGGCCGCCCGCGAGGGGTACCAGTCCATGCGATCACACCATTGAAGCACGCAAGGAGACGGGTAAGCAGGGAGAACTACGACTCGCCCCCGTGGTCCAATACCAGGGGGTCAATCGGCATTCGTGGCTGGCAACTCTTTGTAAATACAGAGAGATACATACCACGAAGATTTTTTAGAATCCCGACTGTAGATAAAAATGTAGCGGACAAAGCCTCGCAAAACCACAAGGTACAACAAGTCGATGCGCGTAACCCATTGGTTCTATTAGAGGAGTACTAGGTAGAGAATCTGGTCCCGAACCAGAGACCTCACGTACCTGGAACGAGTTCAAGCTGCATTCAGAAGCTAGGCTTAGGCGGTCAGCTGCGGATTGGTCCTCGGAAACGCCCTTGCATCCGGCGATCTGGCTGGCTTCTGAATTATCGGCTACCCCTTTCCCAATCGGGTCGATGGGGTTGCCCGCAATTTCAAGGCGGAAATGCGGGCCAATACCACCCGGAAATCGAAACCGCCGCCACCTTTGCTTCTAGTCGTGGATTGCCTTCTTGGCATTCTGCAAGCAAGATTACTGCGTCTGGGCATATGGTTCAATCTTGCATACGGCATCGTATTGATTCTACAAGATATAAACACGCCTTTGACCTCGGCTAAATGGACGGATTCAGGGGAACATCGGCGACCTATTGCACTCGGTGTAATCACTGTACGATGTTGATTCCTATGGACTTGCCCCAGGGTTGGCTTGAGGTCCATCGAAACCAAGCAACTCAATGGAGAGCCATATAGATAATATATCAGTGATGTATTATACTGACGTGTGCCCTCTCTAGCGCGAGGTGGAAATGCCACAAGTTTGGCCAATTCAGCAGTCCCTGTTCCCGGAGCTGTCCGGCACCTTCCGAGAATCCGAATCCATCGCTACACTGAACCAGGAGGCACGACATGACTCCCAACGGCGCATCCAACATCATCCCCTGCGACCCCGACTACATTTTGGGGTTGATGCAACTCCCGGCCTTCCAGAACCTGCTCGCCAAGGTGGAGACGAACTTCTACCGGAACCGCCCCAAGGAAGCGGCGGAACTGGAATTGGAGGGGACCATACGCTTTACGCTCCAGGAGCGGGCGGCCCAGGCTTGGGAGATACTCAAGGAAGCCCGCTCGACGGGCCTTCCGATGGACCAGGCCCAGGAACTGATCTCCGGACTGGTCTACCCGCCGCTGGAGTCGGACGAGAACTGATACTCGAAAGCGATACCAAAGCCCCCCAGTTGGACTTTGGTATTGCCTCAGACAGCCCCGCTGAAGCCGCAACACCCAGACCGATTCTCCCTCCCGATCCTCTCCGCAACAGCCGGAACTTCCGCCTCAGCAACGATGTTGCCTCGCATATCGCCGAAGGCGGCTCAAAGGCGCGCATACAGCACAACCTCGACATCCTTGAACTGCTCAAATCCATCCAGACAGAGCAACGCACCGCGACCACCGACGAACAGAATCGCATCGCGCAGTACATCGACTTCGGCGGTCTACGCGAGTTGTGGGACCAAGGCTATCGCTACTACGAGGAGCGCAATCGCCTTGCCGAAATCCTCACCGAGGACGAGATTGATGCGGTCAAGGAAACGTCCCTCAATACCCACTACACCGCCATTGAGGTCGTGGACCAGATGTGGGCGGCGGCAAACCGTCTCGGCTTCGCCGGCGGGCGCATCCTCGAACCGGGCATGGGAGTTGGCAACTTCTTTGCCCGCATTCCCGACCAGCTTCTCCATGAGTCCGAACTCTTCGGAGTCGAGAAGAACCCCCTCAGCGGGGCGCTCGCTTCCATGCTCTATCCGGACGCCAAGATTCTCGTCCAGCCCTTTGAAGACACGCGGCTGCCGAACAACTCATTCGACCTCATCATCGGCAATCCTCCATTCGCCGACATCAAGATTGCCGATCCTGAATACTCGGACCCCAAGCTCTCCCTTCACAACTACTTCCTCGTCAAGTCTCTCGACAAGCTCAAGCCGGGCGGGATTGCAGTCTGCATCAGCTCGCACTACACGCTCGATTCTCTCGACGTGCGCGCCCGCCGCGCGATGGCCGCAAAGGCGGATCTGGTCGCGGCAATTCGCCTGCCCGACGACACCTTCCAGAAGAACGCCAACACGTCTGTTACCACCGACATTCTGTTCTTCCGCAAGCGGCTTCCCAACGAACCCCAACCGGAGCACCCGGTCTGGATTGACAGCGTATCGCACGTAGTTCCGGGCTATGGCGATCCAGCGGCGGTCAACTACAACGCCTACTTCGACGAGCATCCAGAGATGGTCCTCGGAGTTCACAGTGCGGAAAGCCGCATGTACGGACGGAAAGACTACACGCTCAAGCCCTTTGAAGGCGACACAAGCATCGTCGAACGTCTTCAGAAAGCTATCGACTCCTTACCGGAGAATATCTTCACACCTTACGATCCCTCTGTCTCTAAGGATTCACGGAACAGCCGAAGCGTCTCTTCGCTCGTTCCGGCACCCAACACCGTCAAGAATCATTCGTATTTCTTCGACGAAGGCACAGTCTGGATCAACGACAACGGCGCCAGGACTCCGCTTCCACGCGCGTTGTCGAGTGGGCGCGTCCTCTTTCAATTGAAATCGCTGATTGCGCTCAGGGACTCGTTGAAGGAAGTGATCCGGCTTCAGCTCCAATCTGCGAATGAAGGCCAGCTCGCGGAATGCCAGGAGCAGCTACTCCAGCACTACGAAAGCTATCGCGCGAACTTTGGCCCGCTCAACAATCTAGGCACAGCCAAAGTCTTTGAAGATGACCCTGAGTATCCCCTATTGACGGCGCTCGAAAACATCGATCCGGAGACTTCGAGAATCTCTCTCGCCGACATCTTTACCAAGCGCACGATTCGTCCCTACGAACCGCTGCGGGAACTTCCGAGCGATCCGAAGGCCGCCATGCTCCAGGTGTTGGCTGAGTGCGGCCGTTTGGACACCGGCTTGATGTCCCGTCTCCTCGACAAACCGGAGGCGGATGTCATTGGCCAGCTTGTCACCGCCGACCTGATCTACAAAGAGCCGAACTCTCAGCAATACCAGACAGCCGACGAATACCTATCCGGCAACGTGCGGCAGAAACTGAAAGACGCTCAAGGCGCCACGCTGCTTGACCCGGCCTATGAGCGGAACGTCAAGGCGCTCGAAGCTGTCCAGCCAGAGATCGTGCCCTTCATCGACATCGACGTGCGTCTCGGACAGACCTGGGTTCCCACCGAGGTGTACGTTGAATTCCTCAACCGGCATCTGGCCGAGCAACGTCCAGCATCTGGCGGCCGCGCACCCTCTATCACCAGAGACATCAATGGCCGGTGGAGCGTCGATCTGCCTACCTTCTACAACACGTTCGAGCTGACTCACAAGTGGGCAGGCGGAGGAATGTCCGGGCACAAGCTGCTCGAATATGGACTCAACCTCCAGGAGCCGACCCTCTATGAAAACAATGCGGATGGCAAGCCGGTCATCGACACGGTACGAACCATCGCTGCGCGCGCCCGGCTGCGCGAGATCAAAGATGCCTTTACCGAATGGATCAAGGACGACAAGCAAGCAGACATACAGCCGCAGATCGAGCGCATCTACAACGAAACCTTCAACGCCAACCGCCTCCGCATTTACGACGGCGGGCACCTGACCTTCCCCGGTCTGAATCCCACCATCAATCCGCGGCCATATCAGATGCGTGGAGCATGGCGCGTCATGGTCGAAGGCCGCGCGCTCCTCGACCACTTCGTGGGCTCCGGGAAATCCCTCTCCGTGATTATTGCCGGCATGGAATCGCGCCGAATAGGAATCTCTCGCAAGAATCTCTACGTCGTCCCAAACAACATGATTCAGCAATGGCGCGAGGAGTTCAAGAAAGCCTATCCTTCCGCCAATGTCCTTGCCGTTACCGAACGGGACTTCGATTCTCCGCTCAGCAGGAAGCGTCTGTTCAGTCGTGTTGCCACCAATGAATGGGACGCCGTCATCGTTCCCCATTCCCAGTTCGATATGCTTCCCATCTCACCTGAGCGGGAAGCGAAGACTGTCAACGCTCAGATGCAAGAGATGAAAGACCTGCTGCGCGAAGGCTCTGAAAACGGTCGCACCAAGACCAGAGCGGAGAAGCGGACCACGCGCCAGATCGAGAACAAGATTCAGAAGTACAAGGAGAAGCTGAAAGAACTGTCCCAAGGTCGGAAAGACGACACCATCTACTTCGACGATCTGGGAGTGGATCGTCTCTTTGTTGATGAAGCCCACGCATACAAGGCTCTGGCCATCGTCACAAAAATGGGGAACATCGCCGGCATCAGCACCCGTGAGTCCCAGAGGGCACAACGCATCCTCGCCAAGATCGAGTTCATGCAGGAGACGCACAACGGCGCCGGAGTCATCTTCACCACCGCCACGCCGATCACAAATACACTCGGCGAACAATTCGTGATGACGCGCTATCTGGCCCGCGACATTCTCAACAAGTGCAACATCAACAATTTCGACGACTGGGCCGCAAACTTCGCCGAGCCGGTCACGCGCATGGAGTACGCCACCGATGGTGTCACCATCAAGCCGAAGACCGCGCTGGCAAACTACGTCAACGTCCCGGAACTCCAGTCCATCTGGTCTCAGTTTTCCGATGTCATGATGCAGGACGAAGCCGAGGAAGCCGGCTTCATCACCCTGCCCAAGGCCGTCCGCAAGGATTTGCTTGTCAAGGTGACCCCAGCCCAGGAGCCATTGCTCCAGAGCATTGCCGAGCGTGGCGAGCTTCTGAGTCTCCCGATGAGCGATCCAGAGCGGCCCGACCCAACGGAAGACAACTGGCTCAAACTGGATTCCGACGCCTGTGCCATCTCGCTCGACGCCCGCCTGTACGACCCAACCTGTCCGGACGATCCCGACAGTAAAGCCAACACCGCCGTGCGCACCGCACTCGATGTCTTGCGCCGCACGGAAGCCGAACGCGGGACCGTCATCCTCTTTGCCGACCGCTACCAGCGCGGCGACTTCAATCTCTTCGAAGACATGAAAAAGAAGCTCATTGCCGCCGGAGTGCCCAGAGAACAGGTTGCCATCGTTCACGACTACAAGAAAGGCAAGGAATTCTTCGGCCTTCAACAGGCTATGCGCGCGGGCCGCGTCCGCGTCCTGCTCGGCACCACGGAGAAATGCGGCATCGGCGTCAACATTCAGACCCGCCTCAAGGCGCTGATCGACCTCGATCTCCCCCAGCGGCCCGATCAATTGGAGCAGCGTCACGGTCGAATGCGCCGTTCCGGCAACACCTTCTCCGAAGTCGAGTTCTACCGGATGATCTCAGAACCGCGCGACGTGGCCTCGCCCAAAGCGCACGACCTTCAACGCGCCCAGCTCCTGGAGCGCAAACAGACGTTTCTCTCCCAGTTCAAATCCGGCGGACGGATGGGCCGAAAGATCGAGGACATTGCCGGCGAGACACGGTTGAGTCCTCAGCTATTTGCTCTGGCCAAGGCCCAGGCCACCGGCAACCCTCTTGCGCTCGAAAAGATCAAGCTGGAGTATGAGATCAAGAACCTGACCCTGCTCGCCCGTTCCAACCGGCTGGACCACTACAACAACCGCCAGCAACTGCTGAACGTCGAATACCGGATCGCGCACCTTCAAGACAGGCTGCCCCAACTCAAGAAGGCCAGCGAGACTTTCAAGTCGCACGAACGGCGGGACGATGAAGGTAAGCTCCTCAGCCTCCAGGTGCGCTTCAACGGGCTTGAATTCTCCAAGCTCAAAGACGCCAACGAATATCTGCGCGCGGCAATCCTCGACAGCACTACCCAGCTCAAAGTCAACGGTCTCGACATTCCCCTCGCGGTCAGCGACGCCCTCATCAAGGATGAACTCGGCACCATCACGGACATCACGGCCGTTCGCTACAATCTGGCGGGCGAGTGGTTCGATGTGCCGCGCCCGGAAGCCCACATGGGGATGCCCTCGGCCCAGTCCCTGTTCACATCCGTCTTGCGCCGCGGCAGCGATCTGCCGACGAAGATCCTCGAAACGGAAGCCACCATCCAGGGAAACGAGGCAACGCTGGCCCGCCTGCACACCGCTTTGGACTATGAAAGCCCCTACGAGGCGAAGCTCAAAGAGTACGAGCAGCGTTTGGCGGAGATCGACAGGGAACTGCTTGGCAAGACGGAAGAGGTCGAGGAGCTTGTCGATGCCGAGACGGAAGAACTGCCGTCTTCAAAGGCCCTTCCTGTCGAGCGTGAATCCACGGACAGCAAGGAATGCGTCTACGCGGAAGCGATTGAAGGCCAATCTCCGGCCCAGGTTGCCGTCGATGATGCTCCAGCCGAAACCTGCGAATTGCCCGCGAAGCAGGCTCCGCGCTTCAAAAGAAGGCAAACAGCAGATCGAGGACGCTAAAGAACCTCCCTGCACGAGTAATGCCTGAAATACATTCGCTCCTTGGTTCTCACTGGTTCTCACTCTTTTTCAGTGAAAGCTACGATTTCAGAATATGTTGAAAATACTGCATTCAGTGAAATAGAGAGCGGAGGATTTCACCTTCAAAGGTCATTTCAATTGTGCTGAAAGGGGGTTTGAAGTCGCTGGTGCGACGGACGATGCGGCATGGGCTTGCGGTTTAGAGCGAGACTCCGAATCTCGAGACTCAGGCGAATGGCCGTCTACACGCTGTTCCGACTACGCACTCTGGATATGCTCATCACAGGCGATGTAGCAACTGCGCAGCCGGTCAATTTCGAGAACGCTGAAGCCGCTTTCAACGCACAGTTTCTCCCAGTTCCCCTTGACTGTCCTCTGCATTGTTCTCGCCATAGAAACCGCTTCGCTCCGGGAGAGACCAAAACCCACAGTGTCGCTCAAAGCGTTCTCGATGGTCGCCCGGCGGCCACCGCTGCCGACACCTATGGCGAGATCCCGCTCCGTTCCGACCTGGGGAAACGAGACGATGTCGTAGCCGGGGGACAATCGCCAGCCGCGACCGTCCCACAAAAAGCCGTGGTTGCGCAGATGGTCGTCGTTGTTGTTGCAAAGAATATTAAAGATCATTCGGCGCCAGAGTTCTTTGGCATCCTCGGTCGGTGCGGATCCAAGACGCCTCAACTGATCGGCCAGTCTACGGTAGCTTTGCTGCGTGGACTCGCTCTCGTGTGCGCCAAGGATCGTCAGTCCCGATACAAAAGGAATGCGCCGATACCCCTTATCGTTCCGCACTCGGTCGAAGCGTTCCACGAGGTAAATGTCCTGGCCCAGTACTTTTTCAAGCCGCACTGTCGGCACCGTGATGCCCACCCTCTCGGCCAGTTTCATCGTGACGTATTCAACGCGGCACATTGGACTGCGATCATCGGCCCGACCGAATTTTGCGATCCATTGCCTGCCCTCAAATTCTGTGGTCGCCTTGGGCCGCGCTCCTCCAAGCGAGGACCCGCGTACAAGAAAGCGCCGGTGCTTCGGGGGCAGGCCCTCGGCAGTATCCAACTCACGAACCGCTTCAATCATTCCCGCAAAATCGAGATCCCCGCCGTCAATGTCCCCCTCGGCTCCATCCACCTCCGCCCAAGGCACGATACGCCGAGGGCCTGATAGATCAGTGCCAAATGCCAGGGCACCAACGCGGGATTCTCCGGTCGCAACCAGGTAGTCGAATTCTGATAGTGCCTGAGCGCCGGCGGCCCGGTCCATCAGATGACGCCCCCAACCATCCGGCGCCGCATCGCGAATTCCATTGAAAAGAGCGAAGCCCTCCTCGGTGATGTATTCGCGGTCGTCGTCAGGCTCGGTCAATGGCAACTGAACGGGATCGATCGGCGGCCGGTCCCTGCGCTGAAGGTAGCGCCGCCCATACCGGAAACGCGCACCTGCTTCGCGCCCGGTACCGACCGTTTCCAGTATTCCGGCCGGCACCGGCCCTTCGTCGAGATGGATATAAACGTAGGCTTCTGGCATGGCTTACTCAAAAATCATATTTGTCCGTCTGCGTTTTGGATTTCCGAAAATCACGCGGCAGGTTCTTGATGTCTTCCTGCAAAGCCACTCGATCCGTTTCCGGAGCAACAAGGTCCCCCAGCCGGCGTTGCAAGCCTAAGACCCAGAGCGCCGTCGCAACGATCCCGATTCCAACTGCCGGATCGCCCTTTTCCATTCGCTGCACTGTTTTCACGTTGACCATCATGCGCTCCGCCATCTCGCTCATCGACATGTGCCGCCGCTTCCGCGCGACAGAAAGTCCCTGTCCCAGCTTTTGTAGCTGGTCGAGGGCGTTCTCCGAAAGGGCTGGGTATGCACGAGTCGTTCTGGCCATGAACACATTATACCCATATAAAGGTAAATTGGGAAGCAAACAACCTCTATAAGGGTAAATACGCAAACGTGAGCCTGCCTGATTCCGCCTTCGAACTGTCTCACCGGTGAATTCTCAACAAAGCCACTCCCTCTCAGCCGTATGCCGACGGGGTTTGTATAGCGGTCTCCTGCAAAAACTTCGCCCACGCTGGGTTCAAGTCCAAATAAATCAAATGCATATCAAGCTAGAGCAACGGATTTTGTGGTATCATTGAAGTGTAACCCAGGAGAACAGCCCGATGCCGCGCAAACCAAAGCAGGAGAAGCACAAAGGTGTCTTCGAAAAGGTGAAAGGTTCGGGCATCTGGTGGATTCGCTACACCAATGAAACGGGCAAGCGTGTCACGGCGAAGGTCGGAACATTCTCTACGGCGGCCAAAGTTTACGACCAGCGCACGACCGAGATTCGACTTGGCATTCTCCTTCCGGTCTCTCAGCGGCGCGGCACCAAGTTCTCTGAACTGGTGACCGACGCTATCAAGTTCTCCGAAAAACATCACCGCGCAACGAAGGACTTCAAACAGCGGGTGGAGTTGGCACTCCCCGTGTTCGGTGATCGCATCGCCGAGTCCATCACAACGCGGGAACTCCAAGACTGGGTAGACGAGATGGCCGAGGAGCGAGAGTGGACCGGAGGTACACAGAACCGATTCAAGTCCTCCCTCAGTACGGTCTTCCGGGAGGGTATGCGGGCCGGCAAGGTATCCGTCAACCCAGCCAGGCTTATCCGGCGCTCGAAGGAATCCTTGGGACGGGTCCGGTTCCTCTCCTACGACGAGGAAGCCAGGCTGCGGAAGGTGATCGCCCTAAACCTGCCCGGCCGGATCAACGATGAAGGCGAAAGCGCCTTTGCCCAACTGGATGTCGCCCTACATACCGGGATGCGCAAGTCCGAGCAATTCAGTGCGACCTGGGACCAGGTGGACCTGGAGAAGCGGTACATCTACCTGTCGATGACCAAAAACGGCAGCGACAGGTTTGTCACTCTCAACAGTGCCGCCGTGCAGGTTCTCAAAAGCCTCCAGGAGCGCCACAAGCTGCTCGGGCTGCCTTCCGATTCCACCCTGTTCCATTCCAAGCGTGATGGCCTGATCAAAAATCCACGCAAGTGGTTCGCGACCGCCCTCGAGCAAGCGAAGATCAAGGGCGTCACCTGGCACACCCTACGGCACACCTTCGCTAGCCGTTTGGTGATGGCTGGGGTAGACTTGAAGACAGTGCAGGAACTGATGGGACACAAGACGATCGCCATGACCGCCCGCTACGCCCACCTCGCCCCAACACACAAGTTGCAGGCGCTGGAGACCCTGGTGCGTCCGGGGTCAGTTTCGGTACAAAGTGGCCATTTTTTGGCTACCAGCACCAAAAAGTCGTACAAGGCCAAGAAGGTTGAAACTCTACAACTTATTGAATCTAATTAAGTTGTAGTTGGTGAGAGCTCGTAGCTCAGTTGGTAGAGCAACGCCCTTTTAAGGCGTGGGTCCTGGGTTCAAGTCCCAGCGAGCTCACCACTCCTCGCGGCCGCGCATTCCTCCCGCAATTCGTGCGGCAGCCACTCGACAGGCTCGAGCGCGGGCGCGATGATCCACACGCCCGGTGTCGATCTTGCCGAAGTTGGCCGTGGCGGCCCAGACCGCGGCCTCAAACCTCATCTCGGCTGGGGTTCAATACCGGTAGTAGAAACCGGCCATCGGCTCCGCGGTTTGGGTATATCCGCCAGTCGAGGCATAGTTCAGGGCAATATCAGGTGCCTTGTAGTAGTTGTCACGATACTGGAAGCGTAAACCAAAATGGGGCCGCATCTGCCAATCCACGCCGCCGCCGAAAACAAACGTTGGCCTGACAATGGTGTTGGTGCCATCAGGAGCGTAGCCAGCTGAATTGATGAAAAAACCCAGGCCGCCGACTGCGAATGGTCTAAAACTTCCTTCTTTGTGCGAGACCACCCAGTCGAGGGCGACTAGACTGCCCTTATCCGAGATCTTGACTGGCTGCTGGTTACAATCAGAGCGACAGTCACCGGTTATGGGAGCAAACGCCTGATTGGAGGGATTGAACGAATAAGTGAACTCGTAGCCGACCAGCGGATTGACGATGTGGCGCACTTCCAACATTCCGCCAGCGGAGTTCGACGGAGTCTGCGCCGTGCCGTTGCCGCTGGTGGAGCTGGTGAAGGTCTTGTAAAACCCTATCCCGATATCCGTCAGTCGCTGCGGCTGAGAGACTGCCTTCCGATGTGCCTGAGCACTGCTCTGCCCCTCTGTCTGATCACCGGCCTGGGCCAGTGCCACAGCGCCACCCAGCACAACAATTCCAATCAAGATAAAGGCAGTCCGCATTCTATTCATTCGCATCATTGTCTCCGTTTTCAGGTTCACCCTGGTTTTGCGGCATGTGACAAGAGAAACTTTTCCCGGAATCTGCCGAGGCTTCGCTCCCTGCCGAGAGTAACAGAACGTTTGGCGGCTTTACTATAGCTGCTCTCTGAAACTATAGCATCACCGACTTTGTATAAAACGGCTCACCACCGCGCCCCAGCTATAAAGACTCCTGACCGTGGCTCGCGAGAAAAATCCCTAAGAGATTATATCGGATTTGCCTTGATCTATTGGTTCTGAGGTTCTGACACAGGAGCCTGCGGCAAAATCTAGTATCCGCTCTGCGGCTTTGTGCCACATGACGGGCTTTGGGGGTGTTAGGAAGCGGACGAGCGCAAGAGATTCGAGCTAGACGGCGGATGCGGAATCCAGCCGCGCGTCTGGCGCCAGGGGCAGCGTGAAGTGGAACGTGGCGCCGGAGCCGAGTTCGCTTTCCGCCCAGATGCGCCCGCCGTGGGCCAGAATGATGTGCTTGACGATGGCCAGGCCGAGCCCGGTGCCGCCCGACTCGCGAGAACGCGCCTTGTCGATGCGGTAAAAGCGCTCGAAGATGCGGCTGAGGTGCTCGTAGGCGATGCCGGGGCCGAAGTCCTGCACGCTGAACTCGACCTCAGATTCCAATAGCCGCGCGCCAACGCGAATCCGCTTGCCGGCATTGCCGTACTTCAAGGCGTTTTCAATGAGGTTGCCGAAGACCTGGTTCATGGCGTCGGGATCGGCCAAAACGAGCGTATCGGGCGCGCCGGACGATTCCAGCGCCACGCCGGAGTCAACCACGATGCCGCCCAGCGACTCGATGGCGTCCTGCACCAGTGAACTGGACAGCATGGGCTGAATCGCTAGTTTGTAATCCGGACTCTCGATGCTGGCCAGGGCAAGCAGGTCCTCGGTAATACGGTTCATGCGAATGGCGTTCTTGAGGATGATGCCCAGGAACTCGCGCGTAGTTTCCGCGTTCGCTCCGGGAGCTTCGAGCATCGTTTCGACGTAGCCCTGGATGGAAGTCAGCGGAGTGCGCAGTTCGTGGCTGACGTTGGCGACAAATTCGCGGCGTGACTTTTCCGCGGCTTCGATGCGGGTCACGTCGTTGAGCACGGCGAGCGCGCCGCCGGAGGACATGGGGACGGCACTGATCTCGAAGATGCGGCCCGGCGCCAGAGTGCTGGTGCGCCCTAAACCTTCTTCGCGTCGCTCCAGAGCTGCTTTCACGCAGGCCAGCAATTCGGGGTCGCTCACCGAGTGAAGCAGCGGCCGGCCAACGCGAATCTCGATGCCCGCGATGCGCTGCATTTGGGCGTTGGACCAGCGGACCAGCCCTTCGGGAGTGATGGCGACTACCGCCTCCTGCATGGAATCGAGCAGGCCGGCCAGCTCCTGGTTGCGGCTCTCGATCTCGGCAAAGCTCTCACCCAGCCGCTCGGCGCTCTGGTTCAGCGCAGCTTCCATGCTGGAGTGTTCGTCTCCGCCGGCATCACCAAGGCGGGCGCTCAGGTCGCCCGCGCCAATCTGCCGCGCAAAGGAAATCACTCGCTGAAGCCGCGCACCGGCGCGTCTGTCAGCCCAGGCCGCCACGGGCAGCACCAGGGCTAGCGCTATCAGGCCGGACCACAGAGCCGTGTAACCGAAAGGATGCCTGAAAACAAGCGCCATCACCGCAGTTTGCAGGATCAGCAGCAGGACAAACAGGCCGAGCAGCTTGGCAATAACTTTTGAGGTCAAGGTATCCTACTCGCTCTTGGGAAGCTCGAAGCGGTATCCGGCGCCGCGCACGGTCTTCAGGTGACGCGGGTTTTCCGGGTCGACCTCGATCTTATCCCGGATGCGGCTCACATAGACGTCGACCGAACGGGGTGTGACGAAGCGGGCATCGCCCCAGACGGCGTCCAGCAAATGATCACGGCTGTAGACCCGGCCCGGATGCCGCGCCAGGTAATCCAGCAACCGGAACTCGGTGGCTGTGGTGGGGGTCAGTTTACCGCGTACCGTCAACTGCATGGCGTTGGCGTCGATGATGACCTCTTCAAAGCGGGTGACCGCGGGCGTGTCAGGCCGCTCGAAACGACGCAACACGGCCTTCACTCGCGCCATCAGCTCACGGGTGGCGAAGGGCTTGGTTATGTAGTCGTCAGCCCCCATCTCCAGGCCCAGCACACGGTCGTTTTCGCCGGCGCGCGCGGTGAGAAAAATAATCGGAACGGTGGAGAGCGCGGGGTGCTTGCGCAAGCGGCGGCAGACGTCAAGTCCATCGCCGCCGGGCACCATGATGTCCAGCAGGAACAGCGCGGGCGGCTGGCGCTCGGCGTCGGGAATCAGGTGAGTGGGAGTGCTAAACAGGCGCGCCGCATATCCGCCCGCCTCCAGGTGATACTGCACCAGCCGCGCGATGTCGGAGTCGTCTTCCAGTACAAAAATAGTCTGGCTCAACCGGTCTGCCCTCGCCTGGCGGCTGTTGAACTTCAGATGCGGAGGCCGCAAGGAATTATTAACAGACTACTGTAACCAGGCAAAGAGATTGCAAACGTTGTGTGAATTTGTGATGGGAGCGGGACGGCAAAGCGGGCGCATGACCTCGAAAAAATCGGGAATTCACGAAAAGATGGCCGGCCGAAGATCGCTCCCCGGCCGGCGGTAATTGTTGCATGGTTGTAACCTTGCTCAGGCGGCAGTGTTGCCCTGTGCGGCTTCGAGCTCGGCGATATACTCGACCACCGCCTCGCTCCAGCCGTCGATGTGCGTCCATGCGCCGTAGCCCACGCCGTTGCGGTTGCTGGCCACATTGATCACGTAGCCCTTGCCGCGCGGCGCGGGAACCTGGTCGTGCGACTGCTCGTCGGTGATGACGATCAGCCGTTCCCACCCCTCGCGGACCTCGGCTTCAACGTGCTTGAGCGCCGCGCCCAGGAAAGTTCCCGCGTGCGGCTGGCTCTGGTCCAGAGCGTCGCGCAGCGCCATTCCGCGCCGCGACGGCACCCGCACGGCCTTCCCGGAGAAGGTGTAGATTGCCACCTTTTCCGCGATCTCCCTGAGCAGGATCGCCAACCCGTAGGCGGCGTCGGTGCGGCTCATTTCCGAGCGGCTGGAGATGGCCGACTCCATCGAACCGGAGACGTCCACCAGCAGCACCGTGTGGCCGGCGAGCTTCCCTGCCTTGCCTTCGAGGGCGCGAAACATCGCAGCTTCCAGCGCGGCCTCCCACTGCGGAGCGCTGCGCGCAGCGGCCAGAAAACGAAAGGGCAGAACCCGATCCGTCTTCAACTCGGCCAGCGCGGCCAGCACCAGTTCCTCACCGACGCCGGCCGTGCGCAGGTTGCGCAGGTTGCGCAACAGAGCCAGCGCGCCCAGCTTGCGCTCGGCGAGCAGGCGCTCCCACACTGTGCGCTTGGCTTCCTCGCCCTTGGGGCCTTCGCCGCGTCCGGCAGCCGAGAGCGCAACCTCCCAGGTGTCGGGCGTGGCCAGCTCGTTCTCCGCCAGCCGCTTCCACAGGGCAGCCTGCGCCTCGTCTACAGGCCGCGCATGAGAGAGGAAGAGCACGTCGCGCAGGCGAACCGCGCCGGCCCGGTCGTACTTGGCCAGCGCGTACTCGTTGAACTTGCCGAATGCGGCGGCCAGCCCCTTCTTCACCTGCGCGGAGAGCGGCTGACGCCCGCCGGCCCAGTAGATGGCGACAAACTCCGAGAGTTCATCGGCGCGCTGAATGACGCGCGCCAGCGTCTCAGCTACCAGGGCGCGGTGCGTCGAGTGGCGCGCCATCTCGCGCAGCAGCAACAGCGGCGCGTGGCGCAGCTTCATCCGCTCACGAGCCTCGACGGCCAGCGCGGCAACCTTCTCCTCGGCAACCTGCGGGACAAGCTCATGAATGCGGCCTGCAATCTGCACGCCGTCCTCGTAGAACTCGCCCTCCCACAACATGCAGGAGAGAACCGTGCGCCGCAGCGCCTGCTCCGGCGTGATGACCCTGGCCGGCGCTCCCTCGTGGGTGCGCGGACGCGGCTTCTGCTTGAAAACATTCAGGCGCATGGTGGCGCCTCCTTTCAAATAAACCTGCTGCCGGGGAAAAGTCGGACGCGGACTTCGTAATGCGAGCTACACCAGATTACTCCCTGGCGGCAGGGATCGAACCTGCTCCTCCGCATATAGCGGCGCTCTACCGTGATGAACCCGTGCCCTGCGCCACCGGCAGGATGTTGGTTGCTGTTGATTGATGTTAGCCGACGAGAGCAAAATACTTTAGCCGGGGAACAAACGGAAACGGACTTTTACGGCGCTCTACCACTGAGCTACCGGGATTTGCATCCCGAGCAGGAATCGAACCCGCGGCCCCCGTTTGGCGAAGTAACCGTTCCCTACGCCACCGGCCAAGGTGGTTTTGATGGCGCGCCCAAAAGCAACGCCTGAATAACTTTCTGACCGGGGAACAAGCGGCGACAGAACATTGGCGGATGTCCTGCCTTGGACGACGCGAACTGCAATCGCGGCGGGATTCGAACCCGCATTCTCCGCTCCCGAAGTATCCGTTGCCTACGCCACCGGCCAAGGTGGTTTTTATGGCGCGCGTGCAACTGCAACGCCTGAAGAAAAGTTCGGCCGGGGAACAAGCGGCTGCGGTACTTTTCCGCTGCTCTGCCACTGAGCTACCGGAGACTTGCGTCTCCGAACGCAGGAGTCGAACCCGCGACCATCCGGCTTAACAGAAGTAACCGCGACCTACACCACCGGCCAGGGTGGATTTGAAAAACACGCACTCACAACATACTGCGCCGGGGAATGGTCTGAAAAGAGTTGGGATGAACCGCTCCGAAAAAGCGGCCCGCCCACAGAGTCTCATCAACCCTGCTTTTCGTGGCAGGAAGTAACTCTCTCCTTCGCCACCGGCACAACTTACTTACCTTCCTGCAATTCGAGCAAGGCTCTCCCGTTGGCCGCTAACTACTTATCGCGGCGCCAACAGGTAGCAGGCCTGCTAACTCAGCCAAAGTTACCCGAGGGAACAAGCGAAGACAGAATCGTGGTTCGATTAACAGTCGATGAACCTGTCTTCTACACCACTCGGGGAAATGCCAATGTTCATGCGCTTTGCGTAGGATGAAGAGACCGGCGGGTTACCGGAAATAGACGAGCGGCGCCCGGCGGCAGATGCAGCCAGGATTCAGCCGCTCCAGCCTACGCATCGAGTTTTGCGTTATGTGTTTCATCGGGCGTTCTCCTACGCAGGAATTACTTTGCCATAACTCGATATATAAATGCAAGCAATTTTTTGACTAATTTCATATTTTCTTTTTCACTTGTCCAATCGCGCCGGTATCTTCAACCGAATGCGGCTTTTCCTCCATGCCGCCTCATGATTTACGCTAATAACGGGCCGGTCATCAAATTTCGACGTCGCCCTCAAGGAGTCTTGCGTGACCTGGATGATTCTGTTGATCGGGCTGGCGGTAGGAGTGATTTCCGGCATCGTGGGGATCGGCGGCGGCATTTTATTCATTCCCGCGCTGGTCTACATGCTGGGCATGAGACCAATATAAGGCACAGGGCACCTCGCTGGGCGCATTGCTGGCGCCGGTGGGGCTGCTCGCCTTTATGGAGTACTACCGCAATGGTCATGCCGATCTGCGCGTTGCGCTGCTGCTGGCGTTGGGATTTTTTATCGGCGGATATTTTGGGGCAGTGTTTGCCGTGCATGTGCCTGAACTCTGGTTGCGGCGCATCTTCGCGCTGACGCTGATCGCCGTGGGCGGACGGATGTTCTTCAGCCGTTGATGCGCGGACTGGCTTAGATCGACCGGACTGGAGGCCCGCACCCATAGACGCATCCGATTGCTCTGTTTGTCCTAGTGGCTGAAGGATTTCCTGCGGATTTGGCTTGACACCAAGCAGAGCATTTGACTAGGCTTGGCCCATCCGATCCACAGGAACCGAGGTAATTCTCATGCGCGCAATTCCCCGTATTACCTGCATCTGCATCTTGTTGGTGCTTACTGCGTGTGGAAAGTCAGGAAAGCTCGTTCCGCTTTTGCCGGACGCTCCAGCAGGCTGGAACGTGGAAGGCAAGGTCGCAACTCAAGATGTCTCGGGCGTAGGTTATAGCTCGATGAGATCCTATGTTCCAGCAGAGAGCGCCCCTGGAATGAAAATCCAGCGGGTGAAGGTGCAGATTCTGGTCGCTGAAAAAGGCGCGAAAGAAATTGACCTTCAGAAGATGTATCTTGGCGGATCAGGAGCCGCGTTTTGGGAACGCACGACAGTGAACGGCTTCGACGCGGCAGATTCATTTACAGTGTCGGGGGAAGCATACTCCCTTGTCGTTTATCCTGCCAGCAGTATCCATGTCCAGATTGTTGCCTTCAACGACGGCACTGCCTCAGACAACGACACAATCGACAAAGCGAAGTCTATAGTTCAAGCCTTTTCAGACAGGATCAATTTCAAGCAGATTGCGACACTGAAATAGCCTGATTGGCATGCAAGGTTTCATGCAGAAGTCTGCCAACCGACTAAATCCATCCCTAAGGCTCTGCACCGCTCTCCGGCCAGTTGCCGACAGTGCTTTGCTATGGCAAAGATACGCAATTAATTTGTAATAGGGCTGGTTTCCTGGCTTCCCTTCCGTGTCGCAGTGAAACTGCAGCAGGGAGAGAAGCCTGGCTGCCTTTGGGTTAGTAGACGGTGTTGTTGGCATCGGTGAGCCCGTCCATGTAGGCCACATCATAGGCCGTGCCGGTCACCGTAACGTACTGGTTGTTGATTGCCGTGCCATCCACGGTTGAATAGATGTACACCTGCCCGCCTTCCGCCGTGTAGATCTTGTGCAGACCGGTCACCCCGGCAATGCCGGTGGCGTCGCCTATATAGGGCTCCAGCAGGGTCACCGTGTTGGAGGTGGTGTTGACCATGGTCAGGCAGCCGTAGGGCAAGCTGTTATTGGCGCGCTCGCCGTTGTTGCACTGAGTCATGCCGATCCACAGCGTATTGTCATCAGCCAGCAACATCCGGCTGACGGCGCCGGGCGCGCCGTCGCTGATGGAAACCGGGTTAGGAACTGAAGACGTAGTGGGCACAACCGAGTTGGTCAGCAGATTAACCACCGTCATGAAGCCGCCAAAGAAGTGGTCGGGCATCAACTTCTGGCCCACGACGTACAGGGTGGAGCTGTTGACCAGCGCATTGCTGGCGCCGCCGGGAATGGCAATCGTGCTGCCGGCCAGAGCGCTGTGGGTGGGTAGCAGCCCGGACCGCTGGCCAACGAGGTAAATCATTGGGGCCACCGGCATTGGGGAAACCGAGGCCGTGGTGCCGCCGCACTCGGGTCCGCAGTTGAGCACATACGCTGTGCCCCCATCGGCGGAGAAGACTGCCTTGACCGGGCGGTCGAAGACCAGCGGCTGGTTATCGTCCGGGCTTAGCGTCTGGAAGAGGCACCAGCCCGGCTCGTTCTGCGGTTCACAATCGACCGCGCCCGTGGGCCAGGTGCCCGGTCCGCCGGAGTAGGCGGTGGTCTCGGCAGCTGTCAGCTTGACCGGAAAGTAAACGTAGTTCGAGTTCTGCACGAAGGCAAGGGCCATGGAGCCGCCGGGGTTTACGCTAACCCGGTATATACCGGGAAGGCTCAACGCGTAGGACCCGGATCTTGTCGCCGACTGATCCACCACCGTCAGCACGTGAGACGTCTGGTTGGCGGCAAAGATGTAGGACTGGTTCCGCGTGATGAAGATGCTTGAGGAGTGACCGTTGAGGCCGCCTATGGAGCCGTTGGATTTCTCCTGGGAATAGCTGATCGTAGCGAGGCTGCCGTCCCCGTATCCATAAACCGCGCCCCCCAGCTCCTCGGGCATGTTCTGGATGGTGATGGGCAGATTTCCCGAATACCCGGCGATGGAAAACGCCGGACTCGTATAGGCGCTGTTGTATTTGAAGCGGATGTCGTAATAGGCGTCCACGAACTCCAGGACGCCGGTGGATAAGGCGCTGGGATTCTGGATCGCAATCAGGACGCGATTGGCCAGCCCGCTGGGGGGCAGCGTCCGGCCCGCGAAATAGGTGGTGGTGCCACAACCTGCCAGCGCGGCTGAAACCACGAGGGCCGCGGCGGCGCTCAACCATAGATTCTTATTCTTCAAAATCCCTTACCTCGACCGAACGCGCTAGCTGCCGCGCAGGATGCCTGCGGCCATGGCCGCGGCGTGAACAAATTGACGGCGGTCGCCGTTTGGACGGGCGGATAGAAATAACCGGCCCGGAACCGGCGCAACCTCAGCTGATGACTACCGAAGTATAACAAAGCAGCCCTGCCTGCTGGCGCGCCAGGCCCGTGTAGCTTAACATGACACAAGAATGCCGCAATTTGCCGACATCTTCGCTAGCCGCCCCGTGCTTGCCGACGGCGCAATGGGCACCGTTCTCTACGCCCGCGGTGTCTTTATCAACCGCTGTTACGACGAGCTGAACCTCTCCGACCCCGGCATGATCCTGTCGATTCACGAGGAGTACTTACAGGCCGGCGCCGAGATTGTCGAAACCAATACCTTTGGCGCCAATCGTTTTCGACTGGCCCGCTATGGCTTGGCCGACAAAGTGGGCCAAATCAACGCGGCTGGAGTGCGGCTGGCCCGCCAGGCCGTCGACCACCTCAAGGAAAAGCAGGCCACAGAGGCGTGGGTAGCCGGCTCGGTGGGTCCGCTCGGCGTGCGCCTGGAGCCGCTGGGCAAGACCGGCCTGGACGAAGCCCGCGCGGCCTTTGCCGAGCAGATTGACGCCCTGGCCGAGGCCGGCGTGGACCTCATCGTCATCGAAACCATGCCCGCGCTGAACGAGGCCCGCGAGGCGTTGGCGGCCTCGCGCGAGGTAGCCCCCGATCTGCCTGTGCTGGTGATGGTAACGGTGGACGACGAGAGCAACTGCCTGGACGGCTCCTCGCCCGCTCAGGCCGCGTCGCTCCTTACCGAGTGGGGCGCTGGAGCCATCGGCGTCAACTGCTCCACCGGACCGGCCACGGTGCTCACCGCCATCGAGGCCATGCGCGCCGCCACCTCGCTGCCGCTGGCCGCCATGCCCAACGCCGGTCTGCCGCGCGCCGTCGAGGGGCGCAACATCTATCTTTGCTCGCCGGAGTACATGGCCGAATTTGCCCGCAAGGCCATCGCGGCCGGAGTTCAGATCGTCGGCGGCTGCTGCGGCACCACTCCCAACCACATTCGCGCCATGCGCTCGGCCATGCGCGCCATCGATGCACAGGCCCGCGTCGCGGTCACTGGCGCGGCGCCGGCCTTGACCACCGAGACGCCGCCCGCTCCCCTGGGCGCGCGCTCCCGCATCGGGGCACTTATCGAGCAAGGCAGCTTCGTCACCCTGGTCGAAATTGTGCCCCCGCGCGGCATCTCCTGCTCGAATGAGATCGAGGGCGCGCGCATCCTGGCGCAACTGGGCGTCCACGCCATTAACGTGCCTGACTCGCCGCGCGCCTCGGCACGCATGAGCGCCCAGAGCCTGTGCATCCAGATTCAGCAGCACACCGGCATTGAGACGATTCTCCATTACACCTGCCGCGACCGCAATATCCTCAGCATTCAATCGGATCTGTTGGGCGCTTCGTCCATCGGCCTGCACAACATCCTCTGCCTGACCGGTGACCCGCCCAAGCTGGGCAACTATCCCGACGCTACTGCTGTCTTTGACGTGGACTCCATCGGTCTGGTCAACATCGTGCACCGGCTGAATCATGGCCTGGACATCGGCTCGAACGCCATCGGGGCAAGCACCAACTTCACCATCGGAGTGGCCGCCAACCCCGGCGTGCCCGACATCGAGCAGGAGTTGCGCCGCTTTGCATTCAAAGTCGAGGCCGGCGCCGAGTACGCCATTACTCAGCCGGTCTTCGACCTGAAGCTGCTAGAGGAGTTTCTCAAGCGCATCGAGGGCCACCGGATTCCGGTCATCGCCGGCATCTGGCCGCTCACCAGTCTGCGCAACGCTGAATTCATGAAGAACGACCTGCGCGTCTCCATGCCTGAGGAGATCATGCTGCGCATGGCCCAGAGCGGCTCGCCCGACGCCGCCCGGCGTGAGGGCATCCTGATCGCGCAGGAGATGCTGGAGGCCGTCCTCCCCCTCGTCCAGGGCGTGCAGGTCAGCGCCCCCTTCGGCCGCTACACCGCCGCAGCAGAGGTCATCAGCAGCGTGCTGCCCAAGACGGCATAAGAGCCGCTGCACTACGGCTTCAGACGGGCAAATCAAACCGCCCGTCGGCGACATTTTTTGACTTTTTTTATTGAATTGCCCGGCTCACACCGTCCGGCAAGCCTTCTTCAGCGCCAGATATTCCGCCGTAAACCAACCCAGAGCCAGCAGCGTAATCAGCGCGATCAAAGCCTGGGAGATGACGCAATAAACGCACCAGACCCCTAACGCGAATTCTTCGATGAAAGAAAGACGAAGCGCGAAGCCGAGCCCGATCAGCGCCGCCAGAAACACCAGGAACCGCCGCCGCGCCAGCGCTAGCCCGGCCAGCGCCAGATAGCCCGCAATGCCAATTGCGGCCACCGGAACATGATCGATCTCGGCAAACGGACTGTGGTTCACGATGCCGCAGTCCCACCTCTCGTTGATCGAGCAGGGCTCGGTTCCAGTGGAATAATGCACGCGCAACGCCAGGATGGAAACCACTACGCCGGCCAGCGCCAGCAGCGCGATCAGAGAACGCATTACCTTCAAGGAACTCTCCTTTTCAAATCATCAGTGTTCAGGCTTTCGTGAGCGGCTTTGAAAAAATGCACAGATACCAGCTCGCCGGCGCAACCCGGCGGAGCCTTCTTTTTGATTTTACCGGTAAGGCTCACCGCGCATCGGTTAGACTGATCTTCGAGTCTTGCCGCAGCAAAACGGAGTGACCGCCATGCCCTCGTTTGAAGATTCGCTCAAGAAGCTGGAAACCATCGTCGATCAACTGGAAAAGGGCGACCTGGCCCTGGAGGAGTCGCTCAAGCTCTTCGAGGAGGGCGTGAGCCTCTCGGCCGCCTGCAAGGCCGAGCTGGACGCCGCCGAGGGCAAGGTCCAGATGCTGGTCAAGCAGCGCGACGGATCGCTCAAGCCGGAACCTTTCCTGACCGAGAAGCCGTTCTAAGAGAACTGGCAGCTATTCGATGCCGGGTACAGCCTCCCTTGGCTGGAATCTACCCGCCTGGCAGAGATTTCTTACGGCATATTCACTCCGTCCTCCGCGCCTCGGCAATGAGTCCGCGCGCCAGGGCGCGGATGCCGTACTCGAAGCCACTCTCAAAAAACTCTGCGGCGTAAGGCATGGCCTCCAGCAGGTTGGGGAACTCGCCGGGCGGAAAGAGGCGCAACATGGCCTCGATCTGCTCTGGACCAGGCGGTTTGGCGCCTTCGGGAGCGGGTCCCATCCCCACCGCGCCACGCACTGCGGCTGCTATGAGCTGCATGCCCGCGAATGCCTGAGCCGGCGGCAGACCGGCGTCGCGCAGAATGCCGATGAGTCGTTCCACGGGCCGCATTGCGGCGGGCGTGGCCGGACCGCGCCCGAGTACGATGGGCAGCGCGTTGGCGTGGGCCAGCATCGCATCCCGGTAAGCCTGCGCCGCTGTCAGGATGCGCTTTTCCGGGGATTCTGCCGGGTTGTCGATGTTCAGGTCGATCGAGGCCATCACCGCCTCGACGATTGCATCCAGCAGCGCCTGCTTGTTGGGCAAATGGTAGTAGACCGCCATCGGATCGACGCCAAGCTCCGCCCCCAACCTGCGCATCGAGAGGGCCTTGAGGCCGGCGCGATCCACAAGCGCGAGCGCCGTCCTGACAATCTGTTCTCGCTGGAGCGGCTCAGCGGGGCCAACGCGGCGCTTGCGGCGCGGGGCGGAAGTCCGCTTGCGCGGGGCGGCCGGAACGAGTTTTTTCTTTGCGGACATGGCGCCAATCACCTTAGTGCCGTTGGGAGAGCTTCTTCTACAGCGTAGTTATTCTAGCGCAAAAAGGGTGCAAGTGGCTAGAGAGAAAGAAGATAATTCTTATCTGTTTCTGAGGCAAGGGACAAATTCCGCCAGGGGTTGACAAATTAACTCTACTGTGTAGAATCAATTCCATGAGACGATTTCTACAATGTAGAATTCAATCCTCAGAAAGGAAATCTCCCATGAAGATCACCATCCTCAATGGAGAACCCGATCCCGTCTCGGCCTTCCAGAATTATCTCCATGCACTCGCCCGGCAGCTCACCGCCTCCGGCCACGCGGTCACAACGCTTGATCTGGCCGCGCTGGATTTGAAGGGTTGCATAGGCTGTTGGGGCTGCTGGGTTAAGACGCCCGGCGAGTGCGTGAAGCGCGACGACAGCGCGCGGGTTTGCCAGGCCGCAATCAGCGCAGACCTGCTCCTGCTGGCCTCGCCGCTCGTCATGGGCTTTACCACCGCCCTGCTCAAGCGCGCGACCGACCAGATGATCCAGCTGGTCCACCCGTATTTCGTCATCGAAGGCGGTGAGGCGCACCATCGAGCGCGCTATGCGCACTATCCAAAGTTTGGGCTTCTGCTGGGCGCGGGCGGCGGCAGCGACGACGAGGACATCGAGATTACAACAGCAATGTGGAAGCGGACGGCGCGCAACATGAAGTCCAGCCTGGTATTCACCGCGGTCGCAAGCCGTTCCGCCGAGGAGGTAGCCGATGAGATCGCTCTTGCTGCTTAACGGCTCGCCGCGCGGCGAGCGCTCCAACACAATGAAGATGCTGTCGCGGGTCGGCGCGGGTTGGGAGCGCGGCGGGGGAAACACGCCGGAGACACTGCACCTGGCGCGGCGCGCAGGCTTCCAGCGAGCCGTGGATACCTTTTCACAAGCTGACGTTGTGCTGCTGGGGATGCCGCTCTACACCGACTCGATGCCTTCGCTGGTGAAGGCATACATCGAGGCCCTGGCCCCGCAGGTGGCCGCGGCGCACTCCGGGTGCTCAACTCCGACGCTCGGGTTTCTCGTGCAGTCCGGTTTCCCGGAGGCGCTGCACTCGCGCCCGCTGGAGCGTTACCTGGAAAAGCTGGCGCGCCGCCTGGGCTCGCCCTACGCAGGCACGATTGTGCGCGGCGGAGGCGAGTCGCTGCAGGTCAGGCCGGAGAATGCGAATACTAAGTTATGGGCACGGCTGCAAACTCTGGGTGAACAACTCGCCTGCGATGGCCGCTTCGGCCAGGCGGAATTGAGGGAAATCGCCGGCATCGAGCGGTTTTCGGCCGTCACTGCGGCACTGCTCTCAGTAGCGGTCAAGCTGCCCATTATGGAGTTCTATTGGAACAGTCCACTGAAGAAAAATGGCGCGTGGGAGCGTCGTTTCAACGCGCCCTACGGACCGGCCTTTCGGCAGTAGAGGGGTAGATTCGCGGATGGCAGGCAGTCTCTCTGCCCTATTCCCTGTTCCCTGACCCCTGCTTCTTCGCCAGCCTCGCCAACACCGCCATCTCGCGCAACACCTGCTTGAGCGGACGCGCCGGCGTGCCCCACAGAACGGTTCCCGGCTTCACGCCCATGCCCTCGTTGGTGACGGTCTTGCCGCTCAGCACGCCGGCCTGACCGCCCAGAATGACACCGGAGCCGATGTGCGCGTGGTCGCCGATGCCCACCTGCCCTGCAATCACTGCGCCGTTGCCCACCGTGCAGGAGCCGCTGATGCCCACACCGGTAACCAGAATCACGTCTTCACCGATCTCGCAGTTGTGGCCGACATGAACCAGGTTGTCCGTCTTGGTGCCCCGCCCGATTCTTGTTTGTTTCAGCGCGCCACGGTCGATGGTCGTGTTGGCGCCGATCTCAACGTCGTCCTCGATGAGCAGCGTGCCTTGCTGCGGGAATTGCGTGTAAGCGCCGGTCTTCTCGTCGCGCACGTAGCCGAAGCCGTCCGCGCCCAGCACCGCCCCTGCATGGACGATGACGCGATTCCGCAGCGTAGTCCCCGGATAGAGCACTGCGCGTGGATAGATCCTGCACTTTTCGCCGATGCGCACGCCCTCGCCGATGACCGCTCCGGCCTCGATGCGCGTTCCCTTGCCGATGCAGGCATTCTCGCCGACCACCGTGCAGGGGCCGATGCTCACCCCTTCGCCGAGCTTCACATTCGCGCCAACGACGGCGGCAGGATGCACTCCGGTGGCAGGCGGCGCAGGCGTCAGCAGCTTGCCCGCCCACGCAAACCACAATCGCGGCTGCTCGGCTTCCACAACGCATTTGTCTTCCGGATACGCCTCAGCCAGCCCGGCCCGCAGAAGGACCACACCCGCACTGCTGGCCAGCGCCTTGGCGGCCGACTGTGCGTCTTCGGCAAAAACCAATTCCGTAGCCGAAGCCAGCGCGGAAGAGTTCACGCCGTTGACCACAAACTCCGGACTCCCTTGCGCCAACTTGCCGCTTAGAATTTGAACCAGTTCGCCAAGCTTCATGCGTTTCTCCTTTGCTGAGTCAACGCCTCAGTACAGTCCCGCCTCGCCCGCCGGTCGCGTTTTCCAGCGCCTGTGTATCCACAGCCACTGGTCAGGATAGCGCCGAATCCAGCTCTCGATGGCGCTGGTGCACTGCTGTGTCGCGGACAGAATGTCAGCCTCCTCGTTAGCGCTCTTCTCGAATACCAGTTGCGGGCCGAAGTGCAGCACGTAGCGCTGCTCGGGCGCCTCCCACAGCATGAATCCCGGCAAAACAGCCGCGCCGGTCTTGAGAGCCACGCGCGCCACACCCGAGGCGGCGCAGGCCTGTTTTCCGAAGAAATCCACAAAGACGCCCTGCGGCGGTGTCATATTCGTGTCCATCAGGATGCCTACAGTCTCGCCCCTACGCATGGAGGTCAGCAGCCCGCGCGCAAAATCGTCCTTGTGCAGCACACGGTTGCCGTGCAGGCAGCGGATGCCGTTCACATATTCGTCCAGCCGCCGGTTGTCGAGCCGCCGGATGACCATGCCCATGGGATGTCCCATCAGCGAGTGGTAGAAGCTGGACAGCTCCCACGCCCCCAGGTGGCCGGTGACAATCAGCACTCCCTTGCCGCGCGTCTTTGCAGCCAGGTAGTGGTCCAGCCCCTCGGTGCCGATACAGCCTCGAGTATTTTCCGGGGTATAGCGGGTCATGCGGCAGAACTCGACAAGTTGACGGCCCAGGGAACGGTAGACGCCGCGGAGCACCGCTCTTCTACTTTTGGATGAGAGCTCTGGGAAAGCCAACTCCAGGTTGCGCTGGCCCACGCGGCGCAGGCGGCCAAGAAGTCGATATGCGCCACAGGCAATCCCGCCGGCCACACAGCGCGCCAAGCCGCGCGGCAGCCACCCCAGGGGGCGCGCTAACGTCAGGACCAGCCAAAACTCGAGCTTCTCTCGCATCGTCGGAGGCAAAAGTTAAGTTTAGCCTCCCGACGCGGATTCCATGTGGCAAAACAAGCGGAGGCAGCCCGTTGACGGACGGCCCCCTCCTGCTTATGGCTTTGCCGCTACCAGGTCTCTGACCGTGTGAATTAGTTCATTTGGGCTTTGTGGTTTCCCACCCATTCCGCTGGAAAACGCGGAATGGATGGGGCACGAAGCTGATACAACTTCAGGCGGTCAAAGACCTAGCGATGTTTGGCGGCGGTAAAGTAATGCGCAACCGTTTTGACAAACGGCACTGCGCCACCGGGTACAGCCACGTCGCCCTTCAGGATGGAATCAAAGCCGTGTGCCTGGCCGAAGTAGAGCTCAGTGTCCTCGGCGTTCTGGCTTACGCTGGTGCCATCCAGGCTGATACCGGCAAAGATGCCTTTGTTGCGCGAGTAGCTGAGCAGCTCTGCGCTCATCTTCCAGTCCGTGGAGGCCTGACTGCTGCGTCCCACGGGGCCCGCCGCGGCGGAGGCATCGCCGCCAATCTTGAACTTGTCTTTCAACAGATCCTGGAAGCCGCGATCGTTGACGGCCACCAGCACCAGGTCCGTGGATTGGCCGCCTATCTGGAAGCCGAACGAGCCGCCTTCCATGCGAATGAAGACCGGCGCGCTCCAGCCGTGGCCGGTCCGGCAGGTCACGACGCCCTGGCCATATTGCCCGCCCCAGACAAAGGCTCCTTTCTTCAATCCCGGAACCACGCCCACGCAGGTGGCCTGCTGAAGAATATCCATCGGGATGCTGTTGTCGGGGGTGGCCATGATCTCGTCCAGTACGGCCTTGGCGGCGTCGATGCGCGCCTGCAGGCTCTCCCGCTTGGGGCTTGCGAAGGCGGCTGGTGAAATCATGAAACAGAGACAAAGCAAAACAAGTGTCTTCTTCATATTCTTGTCCTTTCCTCTCCGCGGCAAGGGGGCCGCGCGAGTAGTCGAGTCGTCGAAGATGCTTCGACGAAGTTGAGTCAGGGAGCAGTGCCGCGCAATCTGGTCTCCACGGCCCTGAAGCCCACGGGAACCCGGAAGACCCCGGCCTGCCTCCGGCATCCCGCCAGGGTATCCCCAGACAGGCTACCGCATCCGACCGGAATGCGCATACGCATCATGCAACCGGAATGCTAGCCCCTGCCAGAAACACCGACCTGAGTCCCTGGCATTGGCGCAAAATCAAGGCCGGTGTGGCCGGCCTTGATTCTCCTATTATAGGTTGGACGGGGGGAGGGTTGAACGTGAGGAACGCAGCACAAGAGTTCGCCGTGAACAGCGAAAAAAGAGGAGTTCCCAGGCTTCATGTCAAACACGCAGCCTGGGAACTCCTTTCCCCAGATCTGCGTTGTTTCTGTGAACGAGTCTGTGGGAAACGGTCAAAATTGCACAAGATTACGGAAACAGTGTGGACTAAAGTAACCATATAAGTTTACTTATCAGTAACGGGAGGCGGGGCGAATGACAGGGCTTTGCGACGGCCCGCCAGGCGTCGATCCCTAATCCCGGAGGCCTGTAGCAGGGCAGGATTCGATGCGCGCATGAGGAGATTGATCCGGTTGTCCACGCCCGTTTTGCGCATCAACCGCCCAACATGCGCCACCACGGTGCGCTCCTCAATCCCCAAATGGCTGGCGATCTCGCGATTGGAGCGAGCCATGAGGATCAGGTCGAGTACCTGGCGCTCACGGTCGGTCAAGCGAGGGGGCGTTGGAGAGACTGTATCGGAGGCCGCAAGCAGATGGTCGATCAGTTGGGAGAGCAGCCGCCGCGGGGCCCAGATGGAGCCGCTGATGACCATTTCAACGGCCTGGCGCACAATCCGGGGGCTAGCTTTCAAATCGAGGTAAGCGCGGGCCCCGGCGATGATCAGGTCCATAATCAGCCTGCCGCTTCCCTCCGGGCCAATGACAATCAACCTCATGCCGGGACGCCTGCGGCAAATCGCTTCCACGGTTCCCACCCCGCTGGAGAAGGAGTTCAGGCCTACGATCAGATACGTCAGCGTGGAGTCGGACAACAGTTCCTCGAGGTCCCCAAATACCGGAGACAGAGACGTATAGCCCTCGTCGGGCCGGTCTTCGAAGATGCCGGTAAGACCCTCCATGCGGAGCGGCTCATCGGTGGACACGCCCATCCGAATCGGTTCATTGCGACAACTCGACGACATCGTGCGCCTCTCGGCTCAACGCAGGAGAACCTGGCAACAAAGCAAGATGCAGAGAATCCCTCCGCATCGCCCAGTGAAACAGTCCAACATCCGAACCTGCCCAACCGGTTTTCTTCCTCTTGCAGCTTTTTCGCGGATAGTGCAAGGCATGGGCGCCCCGCCGTCGCCGCGATTATGTTTTTGCGGTCAGGGTGGAATACCGTGATGCCAGCATTACAGGAACCGTGAAAATGCTCTACAGCCGGGGAAGCACAATTCCCTGTTGTTTCTGATACTTGCCCTTGCGGTCGGCATAGCTGACCTCGCAAGGCTCATCAGCGCGGAAGAACAAAATCTGGCACAGCCCTTCGTTGGCGTAAATTTTTGCCGGCAGCGGGGTGGTGTTGGAGATTTCCAGTGTCACAAACCCTTCCCACTCCGGCTCGAATGGCGTCACGTTCACAATGATTCCGCAACGCGCATAGGTAGACTTTCCGACGCAAATCGTCAGTACATCCCTGGGGATACGAAAATATTCGACAGAACGGGCCAATGCGAACGAATTTGGCGGCACAATCACCGAATCGGCCTGGATGCTGACGAACGACCGCTCGTCAAAGGCCTTGGGATCGATGATGGCGTTGTTCACATTGGTAAAAATCTTGAATTCGTCGCTGACGCGCAGGTCATAGCCATAGGAGGAGAGCCCATAGGAGATGACACCGCTGGCCATCTGCTTCTCGCTGAAGGGCTCGATCATGTGGTGCTGGATGGCCTGTTCCCTGATCCAACGGTCACTCTGAATTGACATGCCTCTCCTGTTCCGGGTCTGGCCCACGTCCGGATTTGTGCTCGTTTGTGATATGGATCACTTTGCCGACTATCTTACGGAAATTCTCTGACATTTTCAATATACGTTACGTAAATCTGCCTCCGTTGGTAATGGGAAGGCTGCCGAACCCCTCTTGTGGCCCTTCCCCGGGGGGAAAAGCCGCCTAAAGTGAATCGTTGCCCTCTCTGGTATTCCACAAACGCTTTAAATCCTGTAGCATCACAACCGTAGTTCGTAGTACAGTCAATTCAGTTGCGCCAGCGAGGTACCCCATTGATTAAGCAGGACATCGTCCATCATGTAATCGAGCGCACGGGCCTGCCCCGCACCAAGGCGGAGGCTGCCGTGGATACGGTCTTCGAGGGCCTCAAGCAGGCTCTGACGGCCGGCGAGCGCATTGAGTTGCGCGGATTTGGCGTCTTCAGCGTCCGCGCCCGCAAAACCGGCATCGGCCGCAATCCCCGCACCGGCACCGAGGTCAGCATCGCTCCGGGTAAAGCAGTACGCTTCAAACCCGGCAAGGAACTGCACGTGCTGGAGACCGGCAAGGCCGGCAAGTAAGCGAGTCGTCGAGTCAGCGGAATTTGCGCGCCAGGCCGGGTACCCCATCCTTTCGCGTTCTTTGCGAAAGGGTGGGAATCGAACACGGCTCGCTCGCCCGCCAAAGGCCGCCTGCCCCACCGCAGGTGGTTACATCAACCTTAGCGCATCCACGTCCACAATCAGATTCCTGCGCGGAATCTGAGCGGCGTCCGCGTGGGCCAGCATGCCGCGCAGGGCGGCGTTGAGCGCCTTGCGCGAACCAGCCTTCAGAATCAGGTGAAAGCGGTAGACGTTCTTGATGCGGGCGATGGGCGCGGTGCAGGGGCCGAGCACGCGCACTCCCTCGGGCGCCGCCTTCTGGAACCACTTGCCCAACTCCGCCGACCACCCCGCCGCTTCTTCCAGCTTTTGCGATTGCACCAGCACATTGGCCAGCACGCCGAAGGGCGGATAGTGCATCCAGCGCCGGTATTTCAATTCGCGCTCGACGAAGCTCGCGTAGTCGTGGGTGCTCGCCGCCAGAATTGCGTAGTGGTCCGGATAGTAGGTTTGCACAACTACGCGCCCCGGCAACTCCCCGCGTCCAGCCCGCCCCGAAACCTGCGTCATCAATTGAAAAACCCGCTCGGCGGCGCGGAAGTCGGGCATGGTGAGCGCGTGGTCGCAGCCCACCACGCCCACCAGCGTGACGCCATGAACGTCGTGGCCCTTGGCGATCATCTGCGTGCCCACCAGCAGGTTGATTTCGCCGGAGTGCAGCCGCGCCAGCAATCTCTCCAGATCGCTCCGGCCGCGAACCGTGTCGCGGTCCATGCGGCCGATCCTCGCGCCGGGAAAGATTTCCGCCAGCCGCTCCTCGCCCTGCTGCGAGCCTGCGCCCAGGTAGTACAGGTGCTCGCTGTCGCACTTGGGGCAGCGAGCGGGCACGGTGCGCCGGAATCCGCAGTAGTGGCACTCAAGCCGCTGGCCTTCCCGCGCCTCTCCTGCATCTTCCGCCGGCGGCTTGTGGTGGGTCAGCGAAATGGCGCAGTTCTGGCACTCCAGCTTTTCTCCGCAGGCGCGGCAGATCACAGCGAACGAGTAGCCGCGCCGATTGAGCAGAATCAACGCCTGCTCGCCGCGATCCAGAACCTCTTTCGTCTGTTCCACGAGCGCCCGCGAAAAAAGCTGCTCCTGGCCTGTCTCCTGAAACTCGCGGCGCATGTCGATGAGTTCGACCTCAGGCAGCGGGCGATTCATCACGCGGTCGTTCAACTCAATGCGCCGGTACTTGCCTGTGGCCGAGTTCTGCCAGCTCTCCAGAGACGGCGTCGCCGAGCCCATCACCACTACTGCGTTCTCAATCTTGGCCCGCATCACGGCCACGTCGCGCGCGTTGTAGCGCGGCGTCTCCTCCTGCTTGTAGCTGCCGTCGTGCTCCTCGTCCACCAGAATCAGGCCAATCCTGGGCGCGGGCGCGAAGATCGCCGACCGCGTGCCGACGACGATGGGCGCTTCGCCCCGCCGGATGCGCCGCCACTGCTCGCTGCGCTCCTCTGGAGTGAGCGCCGAGTGCAACAGCGCCACTTTGTCGCCAAAGGCCGTGTCCAGCAGGCCCACCATCTGCGGCGTGAGGCCGATCTCCGGAACCAGCAGAATGGACGCAAGGCCGCGGTCCAGCGCCCGCTGCATCGCGGCCAGATAAACGGCTGTCTTGCCCGAACCCGTCACTCCATGAAGCAAAAACGGCTGGAATCCCCCCAGAGCCGCCGCCACGCTGGCCAGGGCGTCCGTCTGCGGCTCGTTAAGCCGAAGCGGCCCGGGCTGGCCTTGCACTCCGCCCAGGCGAAAGACGGCCGGCCGCTCGTCGATGCGCACCAGGCCGCGCCGCACCAGAGTTTGCAGCGTGGAAGAGGGCATGGCCTTGACGCGATCTGGGCGGCGCAACTCGGCCAGCGGCAGCTCGCCTCCACAGGCCGCCAGCTCGGCCAGAATCGCCTGCTGCTTGACGGTCAGCGCGGGCAGACGCGCTTCGGGAATCAACACCGCAAACCGCTCCGTCCGCCGCGCATCGCGCTCCACCGCCGCCGTCTCGCGGGCAATCCACTTCCTGCGCGTGAGGCCGGCCAGCACAGGCAGCGTGGCCGCGGTAGCCGTGCGCAGCGTGGAAACCTTCACCGGCTCCCCTGAGGCCAGGCGCGCAAGCACGCGCCGTTCCATGTCCTGCTCCTCGGCAGAGCACTTCCCTTTCCGCCCCCCTTTCCGCTTCGAGATGGATTTGTGCATAGCTTCCCCATCCGCACACGCCGCCAGCACATCCCGCCCCAGGTCGGTAATCCGGTAATAGACCGTCCGCCGCACCTCGGCCATCAGCGGCAACATTCCCCGCAGCACCTCGCCCAGCGGCGCCAGGTAGTACTGCGCCATCCACTCGGCCAGCGCCAACAGGCTGTCGCTCAGCAGCGGCTCGTCGTCGAGAACCGCTTCCAGGTAGCGCATCTCGAACTCAGCCGGCGCCTTGTCGTTCAGCCCGGTGACCACGCCGATCAGCTTTTCGTTGCGAAAGGGGACGACCACCCGCGCTCCCCGCTGCGGCAGTTGCCCCTCGCGCACCGCGTAGGTGAATACGCGGTCCAGCGGCACGGGCAATGCGACTTCGCAATAGGCGGGCATGGGCGGCAACAATCAGTGTAGGGGATGGGGGTGATTCGGTTTTTGGATTTAGTCTTGACCGCCGACGAGAAATGGTATAACTGTTATACTTAATGAGACTCCACTTCGACCCGCGCAAGAGCAAGCAACTGCGGAAGAATCCCAAACGAGGGATCGGCTTCGAGGAGGCTCAGGAGATATTCGCCAGGCCTTACTATCTGGATCAACGCTTTGATATTCCCGAGCAGTTCCGGGCAATCGGATGGGTGAGGGCAATGCTTTACTCCCTGATTTTCGAGGTTCGCGAGGACGAAGAAGGCGAGTTCTACCACCTCATAACGCTGTGGAAAGCTACCCGTGAGGAGAGGAGACTGTATGAAGAGCACACATAGCCGCACTAAGACCGTCGCCGCCGAGCAGATTGCGCAGCTTGCCGACAGCGGCGAGGACGTTTCCCGCTTTTTTACCGGCTCGGGCCGCATGATGCCGCCCATCCAGGCTTCGGTTCAGCGCGTAAATGTCGATTTCGCCGCTCCGATGCTGAGCGAACTCGACAATGCCGCCAAAGAATTGAATATCAGCCGTCAGGCCCTGATCAAGACCCTCGTCCGGCAGGCCTTGGACCAGCATTACGTCGCTCACAGCGCCGGTCTAGCCTCCAGGCGGGTAGTTGAAAAGACCGGTCGCGCAACCCGAACCGCTCGCGCTTGACCCTGCCTCCCACTCGGCACATTGCAATCCTGGCCGCAGGCAGTACAATTCCTGCAAATGGCTTCCGAGATTCTCACCCCCGCCCCTGTCGCCGCCTCGATCATCTCGCCCAATCCAACTCACCCCGTCACGCTGGCCATCGATATAGGCGGCTCGGGGCTGAAGGCCATGCTGCTGGATGCCGCCGGCAAGCCGGTCAGCGAACGGCTGCGCATCGCAACCCCGGCCGTGCCCACTCCGCAAACATTGCTGGTCGCGCTCGATGAATTCCGCCGCCAGTTGCCGGGCTTTGATCGCGTATCGGTAGGCTTTCCCGGCGTTGTCAAGCGCGGCGTTACCTTCCTCTCCGTCAACCTGCATCCCGATTGGACAAACTTCCCCTTGCAGGACAAGCTGGCCGAGCGCTGGGGCAAGCCCGTCCGGGTGGGCAACGACGCCGACATCGCCGGCTATGGAGCCATTCAGGGCCAGGGAGTCGAGCTGGCGCTGACGCTGGGCACTGGCCTGGGCAGCGCCCTGTTCACCAACGGCCATCTGGTTCCCGGCCTCGAGTTGAGCCTGCATCCCTGGCGCAAAAAAGGCATGAACTACGAGGACTACCTTGGCCGCCGCGGCCTCGACAAGTACGGCAAGGCGCGCTGGAACGACTTCCTCGAGGCCGCCATCAAGCAGACCGAGGCAACCTTCAACTGGGACCACCTCTACCTGGGCGGCGGCAACACCAAAAAAATTCTCTTCAAGCCCGCCAAAAACGTGAGCCTCATCTCCAACGAAAGCGGCCTGCTGGGTGGCGTGTATCTGTGGAAAGATCAGGGGTAGATAGGAGTAACTTGAATGGAACATTTAGCACCCATCTTGCAAGCATTCGCATCTCTGGCATGGGCCAGCTTTGCCTTCGTGGCGTTATTTATGTTTAAGCCGGAAATTACTAGAGCATTGGGCCGTATCAAAAAGGGAAAGTTTTTGGGGCAAGAGTTTGAGCTCGGCGATGAATTAATGTATCTGGAGAAATCTGCTGCTGCTATTGCGAAAGAAGCACAACAATTGCCAGCAGATGAAAGTCGAAAAGTAAACATAGATCAGGAGGAAAAGTTCGACGCGATTATAAGGTCTATTATTCAGCAGGCGTCGAATTCCCCTAAGGCCGCACTAATGGCACTCTCGGCTGAACTAGAAAAGCAATCGTTACATGGCCTTGCAATTCGAGGAATGCTTCGCGGTAGGCATGTTGTGTCCATAAGCCATGCCTTGAGCGAACTCGGCCAATACGGACTCCCTCAGAATCTACAAGGTTCTCTTGAGCTATTCAACAATGTGAGGAACAAGATCATCCACGGTGGAACCGCAACTGAGGATGATGCGTTAAGGGCGCTCGATTCTGGCATGACCATACTTCGAGCGTTGAAGGCTCTGCCGCATGAAATCAATGTTGTGTATCATCCGGACGTCGAAGTATTCTCAGATGACAAATGCACCAAACCTATCCCAGGTGTGAAAGGCATTATTCTTGAAACTACATCGCCCGGCGGCGTAACGAAGACAAAAAGAATCTACGCAACCACTCAAACACATTTTCAAAAAGGTAAAGAAGTTGCTTGGGAATGGAATACAAATAAGAAATGGTCGGATGCTTGGTATCGCGATCCAGAAACGAAGGAAATAAAGTATGCTTGGGGTGGGTGTGCGGAGTTCATCGGTCGGCACCTGGATGATATATCTGACTCTCAATCGAGAATGTAAATTCAGTGACGGCCAGGTGCCTCAGCTCCGGATTTTTGGACCTGGGAGTTCCGCCGAATGGCGAAGTCCTCATCGGTACACATCGCGCCGGTTTCCTAAACGCACTACTTGAACGCAGAGTTTTTTGTCCTGAATATCGGCAATGACGCGGTAATCCCCCGCCCGGTATTTCCAGTAATCGCCCAACGTTGAACCGGCAAGCGCCTGGCCGATACTGCGCGGATTCTCCAATTTTGCAACACGGTTTCCCATAAACCGGATGATCCGTTGGGCGATGGGTCTGTCAAGCCTGGCGATTTCTCTCTCTGCCTCTTTGCTGTACTCAATCCGCCAGGCCATAGCGCTTTTCCATCTCCGCCTGGGTATAGGTCCTGCTGCGTCCAGCCTTCAGCGCACGCGTCCGCTCTTCAGCCAGATACAAGTCCTCCAGGTCTTCCAGCTTTTCGCTGATGGCCTCGACCATGTAATAGGTTTTGCTTCGCCCGGTGCGTTTGGCGAGCTTATCAAGCCGGGTTTTCAGGCCTTCCGGCAAGCGAAGGGAAACAGCGGAGCCCATAAACAAACCTCCATATTCTCTGCAATACAAGTATCGCACAAAATCACTTTCTTTGCGCGAAGACCGGATGCCCCACCCTCGCCGCGTTTTTTTACGGCCAGGGTGGGAAACCACAAACGCTGGAATATAGTTGTGCCCATCCTTTCGCCGGAAAGCCAGCAAAAGGATGGGCATGCAACTGCAGTTCTCTAGTCCAGCACAAATATCTTCTTCTTCGCGCACATCTCTTTGAGTATCTTCGGCCACACCGTGACGCTCACCTCTCCCAGATGAGCCTTGCGGAGCAGCAGCATCAAGGTGCGCGACTGGCCGATTCCTCCGCCAATCGACAGCGGAATCTGGTCGTTAATGATCGCCTTGTGATAGGGCAGCTTCAGGAAGTCCAGTTGCTTGGACATCGTAAGCTGCTTTTTCAGCGTCTCAGCCGTGATCCGAATACCCATCGAGGTCAGTTCATGACGCCGTTTGGTCACCGGATTCCAGACGAGAATGTCGCCATTGAGCCCGTGCGTGTCCTTGCCCGTCTCCTTGCTGGTGTCGGTCACCCAGTCGTCGTAATCGGCGGCGCGCATCTCGTGCGGATAGCCGTCCTTCAACGGCCAGCCGATCCCGATGATGAAGACCGCGGGATACTTTTGCAGGATCGCGGTCTCGCGTTGCTTGCGCGGCAGCGTGGGATACATCTCGAGAATCTCCTCGGCGTGAAGGAAGGTCAGCTTCTCGGGCAGCTCCGGATAGCGCGTATCCTTCAATTGCGGGAACATCTTGAGGGCGTATTTTTCCGCGCCGACAATCACCTTCCAGATTCTCGTCACGACCTCTTTCAGGAACTTCAGGTTGCGCTGATCGGCGGTCATCACTCGCTCCCAGTCCCACTGATCGACGTAGGCGGAGTGATCGTGATCGAGGAAATAATCCTTGCGAACCGCGCGCATATCGGTGCAGATGCCCTCGCCGACCTTGCAACCGAACTCCTTGAGCGCGGGTCTCTTCCACTTGGTCGCGGCCTGCACTACCTGCGCGTCGATGGGATGAAGGTTGCGATCGTTCGAGATGTGGAACTGAATCGGCGTGCGCGACCCGTCGCGGTCGAGCATGTCGTTGACCCCGCTCTCCACATCCACAATGAGCGGCACTTCGACCATCATCAGGTTGAGTTCCTTGCACATGTGGTCTTCGATGTAGCGTTTGACATGGAAGATGGCCTGCTGCGTCTCCTTCGGAGTCAGCAGGGAATGGTAATCGCCCGGCAGAATTTTTTCCAATTCTTTGTAATCGCCGATTCCCGGCCCGGCCAGGTCGGCTTTCTTATCCAGAGTAGCGACCATGAAACTTCTCCTTTGCGAACGGATTCCGCGCCGCCGCGCCGCGTTTTAGCGAGGTTGCGAGCAACGCGGGCAAAACCAACTTGATGGCCGGCATAGCCGCACCTCGATGCTCCCAAGGATGGTCCATCCGTGCCACGGGTCGCGCTGTGACTGCAATCACCGAACAATGTAACCAGTGAATTTTGGCGGCGCTTATCAGCCCCGGCTGGGCGGCTTCAGCCCCAGCTCGCGCATCGCAATCTGCAGGTCAGCCCAGGCTTCCTTCTTCTGTCGGGGGTCACGGAGCAAATAAGCCGGGTGATAGGTGACGATGAGCCTGGTCCCGCGGACGGCGTGCACCCGGCCGCGCAGGCCGGCCAGCGGCTGGCGAGTGCCGAGTAGCCATGTGGCCGCAGTAGCTCCCAGAGCGACCAGCACCTCCGGGCGCACGACGTCGATCTGGCGGAAGAGGAATGGGGAGCAGGTGGCGCCCTCTTCCGGCTCGGGAACGCGGTTGCCCGGCGGGCGGCACTTGACCACGTTGGCGATGTAGACCTCTTCGCGCTTCAGCCCCATGGCGGAGATCATGTTATTCAAAAGCTGCCCGGCCTTGCCCACGAAGGGCAGGCCCTGCGCGTCCTCGTCGGCTCCGGGGCCTTCGCCGACGAACATCAACCGGGCGTTGGGCGAGCCGTCGCCGAAGACCAGCTTGTTGCGGCCTTTGTGGAGCGCGCAGCGAGTGCAGTCGCCAATCTCGTCGCGGATGAGTTGAAGAGCGGCGGCGCGGTCAGCCTCGGGAACAGCGTCGGCGATGGCGGGGGCGGATGGGATTGTCTTGCTGCGATGAATGGACTGATCCTCGGGGAAAAAGCTAGGCTGAGCGAGGAGTCGTTCCCCTGGAGTGCTCTCTTGTTGAGTTCCGCGGCCTTCCGCTCTTTCTCCCGTAGACTGGTGAAGGGATGGGTCGCCCAGTTCCATTGCGGCTGCGAGCGCCGGGTCCACGGGACGGCGGTAAAACTCGGTAAGGCCCAGATCACGGTAGAAACGGACGCGGGCCATCAAGGCTTCGCGGGTAGCGGGATCGAGCGATTGCGCCAACTTTTTTACTCCACAGCCAAATGCCTGACTCAACCACCGGTTGCCGTACTTCGCACAAATTATGAAAGAGCCGGGAAAAGCTAGCTGGCCAGGATGGGAATGGCTGGCCCTTCCACCACCGGTTTGACCACCGGAACGTCGGCTTTGACGTAGGCGATCTTGCCGGCTTCTATCTCATCCTGGGCGATGCGGCAGGGCTTGGTGGACCGGGTGGGGACAAGAGCGCGGGAGCCGCTCTGCAACTGGCGGGCGCGGCGGGCGGCTACCATCACCTTGCGGTAGTTCGAGTCGAAGCCGGTTTCAATCGTCATCTTGGTCCTCTCCAAAGTTAAACTGTTGCTGGTCAGGTGGATGGCCAATCATGAAGGCCTCCAGCACGGGTTTCAGCCGCTCCTGCGAGTTGGTCTGCAGGCAACCAGCGGCCACCTCCAACACCCGGCGCGAACGATATGCGATCGGCTCGTCGTTGCGATAGAAGCGTTCGGCCAGCACAATGGCTTCCAATTGCGCTACCGCCCGGTCCAGGATGTCGTTGACCAAAATATAGCCGTATTCGCGATAATTCTCAATCTCCCTGCTGGCCGCGCCCAGGCGGCGGTAGACTTCTTCCTCGTTTACGACGCCCTCGGCGCGGCTGCGATTGCGCAGGCGGGTGCGCAGAACCCTGGGGTTGGGAGGCAGGACGAAGATGCTGACCGCCTCGGGCATGGCGGCCCGCACCTGCGCGGCCCCCTGCACGTCGATGTCGAGCAGCAGGTCGTGACCCTCGCGACGGGCATGTTCGAGCGAGGTGCGTGCCGTGCCGTAGTAGTTGTCGAAGACCTCGGCGTGCTCCAGGAACTGGCCGGCGGCGACCATCCGCTCAAATTCCTTGCGAGTGGTGAAGTGGTATTCGCGCCCATCCTGCTCGGAGCCGCGCGGTGCCCGCGTGGTCCAGGAGACGGAAAACTCGATGCCGGTCAACTGCTTGCGCACCTCGTTGACCAGCGTGCTCTTGCCCGAGCCCGAGGGCGCCGAAATGATAAAGAGAATTCCTGCCACGTTGATGTCCTTCGGACAGTTGTCAGTTGTCAGTTGTCAGTGGTCATTTGTCAGACAAATTATCGGCAACCTCTACGGAAAGCAAGCAACCATTCATCCGGCCAGATCTGCTCGTTCTGCCTAAGCGAAACTGTTCACTGACAACTGTTCACTGTCCACTGTCTTGTTATTCTACGTTCTGAATCTGTTCGCGAGCTTTTTCGATCTCCGACTTCATGGCGAGTCCCAGTTCGGTGATGCGGGTTCCCTTCCCTCCAGCGCCGCCGGTCTTGGAGAGCAAGGTGTTGGCCTCGCGATTCATCTCCTGGAGCAGGAAGTCGAGCTTTTTGCCGACTTCGCCGCCGGCTGCCAACAGCTCGCGGAAGTGACCGATGTGAGTGGTCATGCGCTCCAGTTCCTCGGCAATGTCGCTGCGCTCGACCATCACTGCAATCTCTTCCAGCAGCCGCTGGCGGTTGAACTCCGGACCGGTGGCCGCCAATAGCCGCTCGGTGAGCCGGGCTTGATAGCGCTGTTCAACCTCGGGGCGCAGCGTCGCCACTCCCTCGGAGGCATCGGCAAGACGGTCCATCGTGCCGCGCAGAATTGCTTCAAGTGCCGCGCCTTCGCGCGCCCGCATGATCTTCAACTCTTCCAGCAGCGGCACAATCTCGAGCTGCACGCTTTCGGTCAGCGCGGCCTGATCCTCGTCGCCGTTCCCGCGGTTCTCGTTCTGCAACGCGCCCGGCAGGCGCAGAATAGCGTTCAGATCGGGCTGCTGGCCGGTAAGTCCATGCTCCTCGCGCGCCGCTGAAAAGGCGGTCAGGTACCCGTTCACCAGGTCGCGGTTGTAGCCGGCCGTTTGCTGGCTGGAGCGGTCAATGGAGAGAGTCAAATCGACGTGGCCGCGGACGAGAGCGTCCTTGAGCGCCTTGCGCAGCTCCATCTCCAGCGCGTCCAGGCCCGAAGGCAGGCGCAACTGCACGTCGAGAAAGCGGTGATTCACGCTCTTGACCGTGAGCGTGTAACTTAGCTGGCCCTCATTGGGGAGGGGTACGCGAACCTGAGCCCGTGCAAATCCGGTCATAGAATAAATCGGCATAGCTGCTAGTCCTTTGCCCCGGCGGTGAGAACCGGCTCTAGTTGAGGCCCTTCCGGCACGTCCATGAATTGCAGTTGATAGAGCCGCTGATAGGTGGCGGATGCGGCCAGCAGCTCGTCATGAGAGCCGATGGCGGTGATGCGCCCGTCTTCCAGCACGGCGATGCGGTTGGCGCGGCGAATAGTGCCCAGCCGATGGGCGATGACCAGCACGGTGCGGTTCTGCATCAGGTTGGCGAGCGCGGCCTGCACCAGGGATTCACTTTCGGCGTCGAGCGACGAGGTAGCCTCGTCGAGAATCAGAACAGGCGCATTCTTCAACAGGGCGCGGGCAATGGCCAGCCTCTGGCGCTCGCCGCCGGAGAGCCGGAAGCCTTTCTCGCCGATCACCGTCTCGTAGCCTTGCGGCATGCCGAGGATGAAGTCGTGGGCCAGGGCGTTGCGCGCCGCCTGTTCCACAAGTTTCATGTGCGTGTCGGGCTGGCCGTAGGCGATGTTGTTGCGCACCGTGTCGTTGAAGAGGATGGTCTCCTGCGTGACCTGGGCAACCTGGCGGCGCAGCGAGGCAAGCGTGAGGTCGCGCAGGTCGTGGCCGTCGATGAGGATGCGGCCGGAGGTAACGTCGAAGAAGCGCGGAATCAGGTTGGCCAGGGTAGTTTTGCCGGCGCCGCTGGGGCCGACCAGCGCCAGCACTTCGCCGGCCTGCATGTCGAGATCGACGTTGTGCAGAATCTGGTGCTCGCCCTCCGCAGTCGAGTAGGAGAAGCCCACATCGCAAAAGCAGATGGAGGCGTTGAAGCCCTTCAACACTGCCGGATGCGCGCGCTCCTTCACGTCGTCCTCGGCATCGAAGTAGCTGAAGATGGACATGGACGCGCCCATCGCCTGCTGGAAGCTGTTGTAGAAGTAAGCGAATTTGCGCACCGGATCGTATAGCTTGAAGAGCAGGATGATGAACGCGCCGAACATGCCCATGGTCATGCGCCCGTGCAGAATCGCATCGCGCCCAATCCACAGCATCATTGCAATAGCCACCGCGCCGATCGAATCCATCAGGGGCGAGCTGATGGACTGAATGCGCACGCTGCGCAGGTTGGCGCGGAAGAGCCTCCGGGCCGCGGTCTTGAAGCGCAGAATCTCCCACAGCTCGGTATTGAAGGCCTTGACGATGCGGTTGCCGGTTACCGTTTCGTGCAGGATGTTCTGAATTTCGGCCAGCTTATCCTGGCCGGAGCGGGTACGGCTGCGGACTTCACTGCCGATCTTGCGCGATGAGGTGATCACTACCGGCACAAACAACAGCAGCGCCCAACTGAGCTCTCCGCCAAGTTTGATGACTAACACCAGTCCCACAACGAAGGTGAAGAACTGCTGCAAGAATTCGCTGATGACCGTGCTGACCGCGACCTGCACGCGGTCCACGTCGTTGATGAGCGTGGAGAGGATGCTGCCTGTGGCGTGCTTGTGGAAGAAGCTGGAGGAACGCCGCATCGTAGCTTCATAGAGCTGGTTACGCAGATCCATGATGGTGCCGAAGCCGGCGTAATTAACCAGGTAGGTGCCCGAATAATCGCACAGGCCCTTGGCCAGCGTTGCAACCACCAGCGCGAAGGCCACCACCACCCAGGCATTGTGCATGTGCAGAACATGGGGAATTGCCTGCCGCAGGTCGAAGTGCCAGGGGCTGTTGGCAAGGCCAAGCGTGATGGGGCCTTCGGGCGCGTCGGGCCTCAGAACCTGATCGAAGATGGGCTGGAGAAGAAGAATGCGGAAGGTGTCCAGCACTCCAACCATGGCCAACAGCAGCACGCCGGGCAGCATTTGCAGCCAATAGGGAAGCCCGTAGCGCAGAAGGCGCGGAAATCTGTTCATGCCGGTCGACCCGCCTGAAGAACGCAAAACTCCATCCCTGCATTATAGCTGTAGGACGTGGCCGGCGCCGCACGCCACTTGCGGGGCAAACGCCTGAAGGTTCATGCGATTGCCCGCGGAGGAACGGTACCCTGGAGCAACCTTCGCTCCCGGAACATTTAGAATGGAAACAATCGAAAAAATGTCGTGCGCCGGCGCACCGGCGGGAAAGCGCGCCTTGATCCGTATGCATCGCTGGTCGAAACTGTTTATTCCAACTCTTCGCGAGGCCCCGGCAGACGCCGAAGTGGCCAGCCACCGCTTCCTCGTCCGCTCCGGCTACATCCGCCAACTTGGCGCGGGCATCTACAACTACCTCTTCCTCGGCCAGCGCTCGCTGAACAAGATCATCGGCATTGTGCGCGAGGAGATGGACAGCATCGGCCAGGAGTTTTACCTGCCGGCTCTTCACCCGAAAGAGCCGTGGGAACAGAGCGGCCGCTGGACTGCCATCGGCGACAATATGTTCCGCCTCAAGGACCGCAAGGGCGCTGAAATGTGCCTCGGTTTTACTCACGAGGAGATCATGACCACGATCGCGCGCAGCGAACTGCGCAGTTATAAGCAGTTGCCGCAGATCTGGTATCAGATTCAGGCCAAGTTCCGCGACGAACCAAGGCCCAAGTCGGGACTGCTGCGGGTGCGCCAGTTCATCATGAAGGACGCATACTCCTTCGATATAGACAAGGCCGGACTGGACAAGAGCTTCGATCTGCACGATGCGGTTTATCGCAGGATTTTCACGCGCTGCGGGCTGAAGTTTGTGGCTGTCGAGGCGGATTCGGGCGCGATGGGCGGATCGCAGTCGCAGGAGTTCATGGTGTACACCGACGCCGGCGAAGATTTGATTGCAAGCTGCCCGGTGTGCGGCTACGCGGCAAATCTTGAGAAGGCAACTTCGCTGCTGGAGCCTATCGTGGAGATGGAACCGACGGGAGACGGCAAGCCGGAGCTGGTCTCTACGCCGGGATGCGGAGCGATTTCTGATGTGGCAGCGTTTTTCAAAATTTCCCCGGCTTCGGACATCAAGTGCGTGGCTTACATGACGCTGAAGCGCGGCGAAAAGGGTAAGCCGGATAGCTGGCGCGGCGTGGCGGCATTTTTACGCGGCGATCACCAAGTGAACGAAACGAAACTCCTTGGAACACTTGGAGCGGCGGAACTGCGCACCATGCAGGCTGAGGAACTGGAGCAGTACTTTAAGGGTCCGGCAGGATTTCTCGGCCCTGTTGGACTCAAACCCAACACGAAACCGCTCGAAGAAGGCCTGACCGTAGTGGTGGATAAATCACTCGAGGGCCGCAAGAACATGGTTTGCGGCGCGAACAAGCTCGACTACCACCTGCGCAACGTCACCCCCGGCCGCGATTTCTCCTGGACCCTGATGGCCGACATTCGCAGCGTCAACGAAGGCGAAGACTGCCTGAAAGACAGTTGCGCGGGCAAGCTGGTCGTCGGCAAGGCGGTCGAAGTCGGCCACATCTTCAAGCTGGGCTACAAGTATTCGGAGAGCATGGGCGCGCGCGTGCTGGACGAGAATGGCAAGGAAGTAACGCCGATCATGGGCAGCTACGGCATCGGCATGGAGCGCATTCTTACAGCGGCCGTGGAGCAGTCGAACGACAAAAACGGATTCTGGCTGCCGGCCTCGATTGCGCCCTTTACTGTGGTCGTCACAATCACCAACGTTTCAGACGCGTTGCTGACTGAGACCGGCGAAAAACTGGCCGCCGAACTCGAAGCCGCTGGCCTCGATGTGTTGCTGGATGACAGAGACGAGCGCGCCGGCGTCAAATTCAAGGACGCGGACCTAGTGGGCATTCCCTACCGCATCAACGTGGGCAAGAAGGCTGCCGAGGGAAAAGTGGAGCTGGTGACACGCTCGACTGCAACCAGCGTGGATGTGACGCTGTCGGATGTTGTGGTGCTGGTGAAAGAGCGCGTTGAGGAAGACGCGCTGCTGTTGACTGTAGGAACGTAGGTTCGTAGTTTCCCACCCTAGTCGCAAACCGGGGTCCCCAGCGACATGTCTTCGTCGCTGGGTTGGAAAGGCAAGAACGCGGCGAGTGTGGGGTACCCCGGCTGACCACTGATCACTGACCACTGTTCACTGTTTTGAAGGAGCGGCGATGGCGTTGAAGATCAGAATTCCAAGGCCCAAGGGAAAGCACGATTGGGCGTCGCTGCTGCTGCGCGGGGGGCTGGTGACAATTGCGGCCGCCGCGCTGCTGTTTCTTGCTGTTTTCTGTTATTTTTACTTCAAGTATCAGCATGTTGTGGACGACCGCCTGAAGCAGCCGATCTTTGCCAACACCGCCAAAATCTATGCCGCGCCGCGCGAGGTGCGCCCCGGACAGAAGCTGTCAATCCAACTTATCGCGAATGAATTGCGCGAGGCCGGTTACTCGACCGAAGGCACCGCACAGGTCTCAGAAATGGGAACCTACAAGCAAGGCGTGCAAACCATCACCGTGTATCCCGGACCACAGTCGTACCACGCGCAGGATGGTGCGGTGATTCATGTCAGTGCTGGAGTTGTGGACTCGATCACCGACGATCATGGGCAGCCGCTATCGAGTTACGAACTGGAGCCGCTGCTCATCACCGGGCTCAGCAACGATCCCAATCGCACCAAGCGCCGGTTGCTCACCTACGACGAAATTCCGCCGAACCTAGTCCAGGCAGTGTTGGCTATCGAGGACCGGCGCTTCTTTGAGCATGGCGGCATCAATTATGTCAGCATGATCAGCTGGGCTTGGCATGACCTGATCGGGGATCGTAAGCACCGCGGCGGAGCCTCGACAGTGACGATGCAACTGGCGAAGATGCTCATCGTCGCCGACAACCGCACAATTCAATACAAAATTTCCCAGATCGTAGTCGCACTCCAGCTTGAACACCGCTTCAATAAAAAACAGATCTTCGAGATGTACGCCAACGAGATCAACCTGGGCGAGCGCGGCAGCTTTTCCATCGACGGTTTCGGCGAAGCCGCGCAGTCTTACTTCGGCAAAGACGTAAGCCAGCTCGATATATCCGATTGCGCGATGCTGGCGGGGATGATCCAGCGGCCAAACTATTTTTCGCCGTTCCGCCATGGGGACCGGGTGATCGACCGGCGAAACCTGGTGTTGGATTCGATGGTTGAGACGGGCGCTATTACCAAGGATCAGTCGGAGCGCGCCAAAGCGGAGCCGCTGCACCTGGGAGCAATGAGTGTGGACGCCAGCGAAGCGCCGTACTTCGTAGACCTCGTGCATGACCAGCTTCTGCAGAAGCTGGGCGAGCGCGACTTCAATCGCGAGGGTCTGCGCATCTATACCTCGCTTGATCCCGACCTGCAGAGGGTGGCGACGGACGCAGTCGAATCCACCGTTCACGTGGTCGATGCGCAGGTGGACAAACTGCACGCGCGCGACAAAAAGCGCGGCATTCCATACGTCTATCCGCAGGTGGCGCTGGTGGCTCTGAATCCGCACACCGGCCAGGTGCTGGCTCTCGTTGGGGGGCGCAGCTATGGCAACTCGCAGTTGAATCACGCAGTTGCCAAGCGCCCCACCGGCTCCATCTTCAAGCCATTCGTCTACGCGACGGCCTTTAACACAACCGTCGAGGGCACCATGCTGCCGGGACAAACCAAGCTGTTTTCCCCGGTAACCATACTGCGAGACGAACAGACCACCTATAATGCCGGCACTGACCAGGAGTACACGCCGCGCAACTATGAAGACGAATATTTCGGCCTGGTGACAGCCCGCTACGCACTGATGCGCTCGTTGAACAACGCCACCATCAGCCTGGCCTCGATGGTGGGCTTTGACCGGGTGGCGGCGCTGGCCCGCGATGCCGGCATCAAGAGCGCGCGTGGAACGCCCTCGATGGCCATTGGCTCCTACGACGCAACGCCTCTGGAGATGGCCGGCGCTTACACCACCTTCGCCAACAAGGGCCTGCGCATGGACCCCTGGATGCTGGCTAGCGTCCGTACTCCCACGGGCGACATCATTACCGACTACTCGCCCGACTCCAGTCAGATACTGGACCCGCGCGTGGCCTACCTTATCACCAGTCTGATGGAGAACGTGCTACGGGGCGAAGGGACCGGCGCGGGAGTGCGCAACATGGGATTCACAGCCCCCGCAGCGGGCAAAACCGGCACCAGCCACGACGCCTGGTTTGCCGGCTTCACTTCTAACCTGCTGTGCGTCGTTTGGGTTGGCAACGACGACTACACCGACGTGAAGATCGAAGGCGCTCATGCCGCCGCGCCCATCTGGGCCGAGTTCATGAAGCGGGCGATCGCGCTACCGCAGTACTCCGACACCAACGAATTCACGCCACCGGATGGCGTCGAGGTTGTCGCCATCGACAAGGTCAGCAACCTGCTCAGCGACGCCGCCTGCCCGGACAGCTATGACGCGGCATTCCTTGACGGCACCGCGCCTACGGAGACCTGCGACCATCCGGCCGATCACCGCAACCTGCTGCAAAAAATATTCGGCCTGGGCAAGAACGTGAATTAGCGGTTACCAGCGCGGCCACGAGCCGGCTTCATGGTACTTACAGAACTCCGGAAAATGTTCTATAGTTCGAGTGCCATGAATTTCAGGCTTGGTTCGACCCTTCCGTATATGTTGGACGCTGCCGGCCGATATGCTGAAGCAGGGAGGATTTCGCCGGAAAATTCGATGCAGGTGTAAATATTTCTGCGATTTACGCAACTTTCGATTCCTGATCGGGTTGAAATGTTGGAACATTCCAGGCACGAACAGTTGTCCGGAGGTGAAAGATGAAGAATTCTACACGCGTGAGCAGGATCTTGATCCGGTTTTCAGTTCTGTTGTCGATTCCCGCGATGACAGTGGCCCTTGCCGCACAATACAAACCCCCACCTCCTCCACCGTCGCGGCCGACCTATACGCCTCCACCGTCGCGGCCTTCATATACGCCTCCGCCAGAGCGGCCGACCTATACGCCTCCACCGTCGCGGCCTTCGTATACGCCGCCTTCGCGGCCGACCTATACGCCTCCACCGTCGCGGCCTTCATATACGCCTCCGCCAGAGCGGCCGACCTATACACCGCCGCCTTCGCGGCCTTATAGCCCGCCGGCGCAGGGCGGCGGCAGTGGCTACAGGCCATCGAGTCCGAGTCCGTCGGCACCGGTACACAGCTATACGCCGGGTGCGCCGTCGGGCCGGAGCACACCAAGCCCGCAGTCCTCTTCGGGTTCGGGCGTTACAACCTACACCCCGCACGTCTATACCCCAGGTGTCTATCCGAAGGGCGAGTCCGGGGCTCCGCACACATCCGGCAGTACCACCGTCCGCGGAGAAGAGGTGAAAAGCTCGAATGGGGTCACTACCTACACTCCCCATGTCTCGACCGGCACAAACTACACCCCGACGGCCCCAGCCGCTGTTGGCGGCAAATCCTATGCCCCACGGAACTCTTCGCCGCGAACCACCGCGGGTAGCGGCACTCATGCCGTCTACAACGTGCCGGAGTCCGCGGGAGCCGGAAAGCCCGGCTCAGGCAACTCCACGCTTACATCGGCAGGGTCGCAATCCGTGCTGCATCAGGTAAACACCGCGCGCACCGGCATGAACGGCATCAACAAGCACTCGATACCCCAGGGCCAGGTGGCCGTTCATCCGGATAAGAGCCTGACCGTGACCGCGACCAATGGGCGGAAGTTCAATCTGCGTCCCAACGGAACCCTGGCATCATTCAGCGCGCACGGGCAAACAGCTTCCTTCCACGCGAATGGACGCCTGGCCTCCGTGCATACGCCCACCATGGACATCGCGCACGGCCCGCACGGGCAAAGAACTGTTATCAGCGCGCGCCCCGATCACAGCAGGCTGGTCTCCACCGGAGCGCACAGCGGCTATTTGCAGCGCTCGGTCGCCTACCACGGACACACCTACGACCAACGGACGTACGTGCATGGGGGCCACCGGATCACGCGCGATTACATCGGCTACCGGTATCACGGACGAGACTTCGACGACTATCGTCCGCGCTTCTACTACGATCCGTTGTTTTACGGATGGGCTTTTTACCCCTGGGATACTGCGGCGGCGTACGCGTGGGGATGGGATGACTCGCCGTGGTTCAACTTCTACGCGGGATATTTCTCTCCCTGGGACACCTATCTCAGCGGAGCCTACTGGCTGACGGACTATTTTCTCGGCCAGACTCTTGACGATGGCTACCAGATGGATGCCCAGGCAGGCGGCGGGCAGGATAACGGCTACGCCGGGGATGATACCGAACCGCCAGATGATGATGAAGCCTATGCCACGGCCGATACGCCCATCACGCCGGAGATCAAGCAGATGATCGCCGAGGAGGTCCAGCAGCAACTGGCCTATGAGAATGCCGCCGCGGCGCAGCCGGACCAGGCGCCAACGCTCGACGGCCTGCCGCAGGTACTGACACCAAACCATTTATTCGTTGTTAATCAGGGCCTGAACGTGGCCACTACGGATGGGCAGCAATGCGGGCTCTCGACCGGAGACGTGATCAAGCTGGTAACCGCGCCGCCGGAAGATGCGGTGTCGGCGGACCTGATGGTGGTCAGCAGCAGGAAGGGCGATTGCCCGGCCGGGCTTACCGTTACCGTGCCGCTGGGAAGCCTCCAGGAGATGCAGAACAACTTCCGCGCCCAACTGGATTCCGGCTTGCAGACGCTGCACACGCAGCAGGGCCAGGGCGGATTGCCCGGAGCACCCTACTCAGCCATTGCCCCGCCACCCCGGCCCGTGGATGAGCCTCCGGCGGACAACGAAAATGTGCAATCGCTCCTCGATGCTCAGCAGCAACAAGCCAACCAGACCGAGAGCAGCGTAACGCAGTCGGCCTTCGCCAGCCCGCAGGCACATTAGCACAGCCTTCGGGGGAGCAGGATATTTCACGGCAGGAGCAGGGAGAGATCCCTGCTTCTGCCATTGCCATGGAAGTGAGACGAAATCATGATCATGAGGAATCTGCTGGCAGCCAGCCTTTTGTGCGGGATCGCTTTAACTCTTTCCGCACAACAAGCCATTGCGCCCCCTTCCAAGCCGGCCGACAGCGGACCGTCGTTGGATGCAACGTTCAAGTTTATTCAGGATAAACTCAACAATCAGGGCAGCGTCTATTTTGCTGCCTACTGGCAAGATAGTCAGTCCAATCAGACTGACCCTGGTGCCATGAAGCAGTACACTGACACATTTTCTCAATTCACATTCGATAGCGGAAAATGCAGGTATGCATACCATAGGACTTATTCATTTTCACAAGGCACGTACCAATTTGGTCCGCTTGAAACGATAGCTAATATTCCGTTGGGGCAGATAGCGCAAATCAAAGTTGAAAGTGCAGACAGCTGGTTTACACAGGAAGCTGCTGACGAGGGCGCACCAACCTTCTCAGTGCATGTACAGCCTTCAGTTTTCATCATGCACGTAGTGTTGAATAACTCCCAGCGAACATGTTTCGCAGATGGAAAAACAGTTCCATGTGCGCCTCCATCCTTTACTGATCGCTATGGCGATATTATGGTAATTCGCGATAAAGATACGGCCGACCGACTTGCCAAAGCCATTACACACGCCTCAGAACTCTGCGGCGGCGGCAACAAGGAGCCGTTTTAACCCAGGAGCACATTTCATGATGAAGACCCAGCGCATCACTGTTTCCGCTCTCGCCCTTGCGTTGATGGCGCTCTGCTCGTCCTCTGCCCAGCAGACCGTCGCGCCCCCGCCAAAGCCCGCCGACAGCGGACCGTCGCTGGCAGTTACCATGCAGTTCATTCAGGACAAGCTGAACGACATCGGCAAGGTCAACTTCGTTGAGTTTATCCAGAACACAAATGACAACAGCACGTTTACCAGCAATTGGAGCAATGAAGTCACTAACGCCGTCGCCGATCCCAATCAGTGCAAAATTTCCTTCCATTGGAGGGTATTGAAGGATGGCGCAAGCACGCAGGACCGGGATACCTGGTTCACCATTCGCGATGTCCAGAACATCGCCATAAAGTCCTATGCGCAGTATCAAACCGAGCTGGATGCAAGCCTCGGCAATCCCAACCTGATCACTACATCCACCAACCCACCCGTGTCGGCATTGCTGGTGTACCGTCCGCATAACTGGAGCAGCCTCTTCCCATTCACCGACGCCGATACAGCCGACCGCGTCGCCAAAGCGCTCACCCACGCCGTCGAGCTCTGCGGCGGCGGCAACAAGGAGCCGTTTTAAGGAGACGAACAATGAAAAGAACCTGCATCATCTCCGTGCTTTCAATGCTTCTCACTGCTACGACAGCCGGACTAGCGCAAACCTCCGTTACGCTTCCGCCAAAGCCGGCCAACAGCGGCCCCACGCTAGCGGCTACCATGCAGTTCATTCAGGACAAGACAAATGAGCAGGGCAAGATCAACTTTGCGCTGTATACGCATGACAACTCCAATGGAGATGACTGGCCGATTTACCAAATCAGTATCGAGGCCACCAATGCCGTTGCCGACCCCGCTTCCTGCCGCCTCACCTGGCACAAGGTGACCACTAATGGCGGAAAAGTAGGCATAGATCGGGATCTTACGCTAGACCTTAAGAATGTGGAGACCTTTGAGGTGAGAACCAGTATGCATGAAGCGAAGATGGAGGACACGGCAAACGGGCATCCAGCTTTGGACAAAAGACAGGATCCGCCTTACTTTGCAGTCACTGCACGAAGCAAGGGAAATGTTGAGACTCCACTCTTCTTCAGGGACGAAGAGACGGCCAACCGCGTCGCCAAAGCCATGGTTCATGCCGTCGAACTCTGCGGCGGCGGCAACAAGGAGCCGTTTTAAGCCACTACTACGCAATAGCACAAAATATATACGGCCGCGAATCGAAGTCCGCAGCCATACCGTTCTTGCTCAAAAACAATCAATACTTGACGATAGCAGTAAAAGAATCCGGCTTGAGACTGGCGCCACCGACGAGAGCGCCGTCAATCTCTTCCTGACCGATCAGCGCCGTGGCGTTGTCCGGCTTTACGCTGCCGCCATAGAGGATGCGCATTTTTGACGCTACCTCAGCGCCCATCAACCTGGCCACTTCGGCACGGATGATTTTGTGCGCATCAGCGGCGATCTCGGGCGTAGCGGTCCTTCCGGTGCCGATGGCCCAGACCGGCTCATAGGCAATCACGATGGGCGCGGCGGCCTCGGCGGTGATGCCAGCGAAGGCTCCGGCGATCTGAGTCTTGAGCACATGGGCAGTCGTACCCGCTTCGCGCTCGGCCAGCACTTCGCCAATGCAGACCACCGGCACAATGCCGTGCTTCAACGCCGTGTGCAGCTTCTTATTGACGATCTCATCGGTTTCGGCAAAATACTGCCGGCGCTCGGAGTGGCCAATCAGCGTGTGCGTTCCGCCTACGGCCAGAAGCTGGCACACCGAGGTCTCGCCGGTGTAAGCGCCCTCGTCGGCAAAGTGGATATTCTGCGCGCCAACCAAAACATTGCTGCCTTTGGCGGCGGTAATCACCGTGGGCAACAAGACTGGCGATGGAAATAGGGCGATCTCATCGCGTGTGTGGCCTGCAACGAGGGGCAAAAATGCATCGACAAAAGCTTTGGCTTCAGCGGGGGTTTTGAACATCTTCCAATTGGCGGCAATCAAGGCTTTACGGGGCATATTAGAGGTTCCTCAAATGAATATCAGTTAACGGCATTCTGTTGAATGAGTAACAACGTCCACACGGTTGGCATCTCCAGGGTTGTAACCAGTCTGGCGTTGTGGACGGATCGGCTTACCAGGCTGATTACTTATCCGTCAGCGCCTCGACACCGGGGAGCTTCTTGCCCTCCAAAAATTCGAGGCTGGCGCCGCCGCCGGTGGAGATGTGGGTGATCTGATCGGCAACGCCGGCCTGATTGATGGCTGAAACCGAGTCGCCGCCGCCGATGATGGTGATGGCTGTCCTGTTGGCCGCAACAGCATGGGCGATGGCGTTGGTGCCCACGGCAAAGCGCGGGAATTCAAAAACGCCGGCGGGGCCGTTCCAGACTATCGTCCGTGCGGTTGAGACTACTTCCTCGATGGCCGCGATCGATTTGGGGCCGATGTCCAGACCCTGCCAATCGGCGGGGAAGTTGACCGAGCAATCCCACACCTGGGTTTTGGCGTCAGCGGCGAACTTGTCTGCCAGGATGTTATCGACGGGCAGCAGAAGCCTGACGCCTTTCGCTTTGGCCTTGTCGAGCGCGGCCTTGGCCATGTCGATCTTGTCTTCTTCGACCAGCGATTTGCCGGTCGTAACTCCGAGCGCGCGCTCAAAGGTGTATGCCATGCCGCCGACGATCACCAGCGTATCCACCTTGTCGAGCAGGTTGTCGATGACGTCGATCTTGCCAGAGATTTTTGAGCCGCCGATGATGGCCACGAATGGCTTTTCGGGCGATTCGAGAGCCTTGCCGAGGTAGGTGATCTCCTTTTCCATCAGCAGGCCGGCAACGGCGGGCTTGAGGAAATGTGTAATGCCTTCGGTAGAGGCATGAGCGCGATGAGCGGAGCCGAAGGCGTCGTTGACGTAGACATCGGCCAGCGAGGCCAGCTCCCTGGAGAAGGCCGGATCGTTGGCCTCTTCCTCGGCGTGGAAGCGCAGGTTCTCCAGCAGCAGCACCTGTCCGGACTCAAGCTGCCGGGCCATTTCGCTGGCGATTTCGCCGATGCAGTCCGGCGCAAAGGCCACGTTGACGGCCTCGCCCAGCTCCTTGTCCAGCAGGGCGCGCAGCCGGCTGACGACCGGGCGCAGCGAATACTTCGGATCCGGCTTGCCCTTGGGACGGCCCAGGTGCGAGGCCAGAATCACCTTGGCCTTGCGCCGCAGGGCGTACTCAATCGTGGGCAGCGTGGCCACAATGCGGGTGTCATCCGTGATGGTCGAGCCGTCTTCGGTCAGCGGCACGTTGAAGTCGACGCGGATGAAGAGCCGCTTGTTGGCCAGATCGATGTCGCGAATGGAGAGCTTGGGCATGGGAACAGCCTTCCTTGAAAAACAATAGTCAGTGATCGGTGGTCTATCGGCGCGATGTGTCACTCGCCGGAGAGGACCGCCTCGAATTCCATTTCGATCCGCCACGCCGGATTCAGCAGCGCGGCCACTATGACCATCGTAGCCGCCGGGCGGGTCGTGGAGAAATACTCGCCGTGGACGCGACCAATAGCCTCCCAGTCCTCGGCATGAGTCAGGTACATGCGGGTGCGCACCACGTCGCTCATGCGCGCGCCCGCCTCGTTCAGCGCTTTTTCGGCAATCTCGAAGATGCAGCGGGTCTGGCCGGCGGCGTCCTGATCGTCCGCGCCCACCGGGCCGGTGCCGGAGACATGAACCGTGTTCCCCACGCGCACCGCGCGGGAGAATCCGATGATGGGTTCGTAGGGAGAAGCGCCGCTGATGTTTTTACGCATGGTTTTCAGTATCGCGGGATCCCACCCTGGTTCACCCCAACGACGAAGACCTGTCGTTGGGAACCCCGAAGCCACAAAAACAAAGACGTGGCGAGGGTGGGGCACCCATATTTGTGGAGATTGCTTACAAGCCTTTTTTGGCTAAGAAGCCGATGAGGTCGACAACGCGGCTGGAGTAGCCCCACTCATTATCGTACCAACTGAGCACCTTGACGCTGTTGCCGACCACTTTGGTCAGCGGCGCGTCCACGATTGAGCTGCGCGGATCGCCCTTGAAATCAGAGCTGACCAGCAGGTTCTCGTCGTAACCCAGAATGCCCTTCAATTCGCCCACTGAAGCGGTCTTGAAGGCGGCGTTCAGAGCTTCGGCGGTGATGGGCTTCTCGGCGATGAAGGTGAGATCGACGAGCGAGACATTCGGCGTGGGAACGCGGATGGCAAAGCCGTCCAGCTTGCCGGCGGTCTCGGGAATGACCAGCTTGAGGGCCTTGGCGGCACCGGTCGAGGTGGGAATCATGCTCAGGGCGGCCGCGCGAGCGCGGCGCAGGTCCTTGTGCGGGAAGTCGAGGATGACCTGATCGTTGGTGTAGCTGTGGATGGTGGTCATGATGCCGCTGACGATGCCGCATGTCTCCAGAACGACCTTGACGACCGGCGCCAGGCAGTTGGTGGTGCAACTGGCGTTGGAGAGTATGTTGTGCCTGGAGGGGTCGTACTTGTTCTGGTTGACGCCCAGCACGATGGTCATGTCCTCATTCTTGGCGGGGGCGGAGATGATGACCTTCTTCACGGTCGCTCCCAGGTGCTTTTTGGCGTCCGTGGCGTCGGTAAAGCGGCCGGTGGACTCGATCACGATCTGCGCGCCCACTTCAGCCCAGGGCAGCCTGGCCGGATCCTTCTCGGCGAAGACCTTGATCTTCTTGCCGTCGACGGAGATGAAATCCTCGCCCGCAACGATCTGGTTCTTCAGGTTGCCCAGGATCGAATCGTACTTGAGCAGGTGGGCCAGCGTCGCCGGGCTGGTCAAGTCGTTGACGGCGACAAAATCGATCTCCGGATTGCCAAGCGCGGCGCGTAAAACATTGCGGCCAATGCGGCCGAAGCCGTTGATACCAACCTTAACTGCCATGTGTGTCTTCTCCTTCGTCGTTGATGAGGCTGTGGTTTGATCTGGTTCAGCTTGCCCTGATTCGGCAGTTGAAAACATCCCCGCAGGCAATTCCACCAAACTCATGATCGTAACATTCAAGTCAACGGAGACAAAATCAAAACGCGTTTCTTCCCGTTTTGCGCAGAACCCCTCGCTCCTTTATTGTGCCGTTCCCGATACAGGATCGTATGTGATGGAATGCACACTGTTTGCGCCGCCCTCGGGAAGTATGGTATCTCCGTATCAGTACGTACGTGTTGAAGGCGGCATGAGAAAACGTTCCCGACGCAACCCCAATACCTCCGAATCCACCGGCAAGATCGGCCAGGAACTCCCATCGAATCAACAGCGGCCGCTGGTGCCGCTCTATCCGGACGAGGTTCCGGCGGCAGTCCAGCAGTCTGGTGCGCAGCGGTCCCAGGAGCCTGTGCGCCGGCCCGCCGTGCAACCGCAGGCAGAGCCGCGCCAGACCAGGCCTGAACGGCCCCCAAAACCCGAATCCCCCGCCAAACAGGAGCGGCCCGCACGGCAGCAATGGAATGAACAGGCCGGCTCCGGACGTTTTGAGCTAGAGACTCAGCCGGAGATGCCCTCCGTGGCGCCGCCGGAGCCCGAGGCGGCCGAGCGCTCGCCGCAGGCCCCCAAGGGCTACGTGGTGCTGGCCATCGGTCTGCCCGGCTCTGGCAAGACCACATGGTTCCGCCGCCGCGGCGTTACGCCATTGTCCAGTGATTTGTTGCGCAACATACTCTTCGACGACGTGGAGGAGCAGCGCTACCAGGGGCTGGTCTTTTCCACCCTGCGGTCGCTCTTGCGCGCAAGGCTTATCGCCCGCATGCCCTGGAACTACGTGGACGCCACCAATCTTTCCATCCATGAGCGCCGCCAGTGGATCAAGATGTCCAAAAGCTTTGGCTACGAGGTGCAGGCGGTCTTCTTCGACGTGCCGCTCGAGGTCTGTCTGGAGCGCAACAGCAAGCGCGACCGCTCGGTGAGCGAGGACGTGATGCGCAAGATGGCCGAACGGCTCAAGCCGCCGGTCTTCGAAGAGGGCTTTGCCAAGATCACCGTGGTGCGGGTGAAGAGCGCGGGTTGAGCGCATAAGACTGCCGGGAGTTCTTCTGTCCCGCAGCAGCAAATCCGGAATGTGACCTTGCCCGCGTAAACATCCCTCCGATTGACAAGTCGGCCGGTGATTAGCCTAACTATTGATCCATGATCGGAGACCGCGATGGAGCCGTTCCGCATTCATCTCTTCGTCTGCACACAGCAAAAGCCGGAAGGCGTCTCCTCCTGCCCGGCCAAAGGATCGTTCGCGGTGCTCGACCTGCTGGATCGCGAGATACATGCACTCGGTCTCAGCCGAGATGTGCAGCTCACCACCTGCGGCTGCATGGGACTGTGTGATGAAGGTCCCGTGATGGTCATCTATCCCGAAGGGGTGTGGTACCGGCGCGTGCAACCGTCCGATGTATCTGCAATAGTTTGTCAGCATCTGCGCGATGGCAAGCCCGTCGACCGTCTCATCTGGAACGATGCCTCTGTGATGAAAGCCATGTCGGTCGAGCATGAGGTAAAGTTACGTGATGCGATGACTGCACGCGAGAAATCAGGCATGCTGCCCGATCACCTGGACCAGATGATCCGCGGCTATATGCCGAGCCGCTGCATCCTTACGGCGCTTGAACTCGACATCTTCACCGCCATCGGGGACGGGGCCAATGCGGAACAGATCGGGACGCGGATTCACGCGAATCCCCGCGCAGTAAGCACGCTGCTTAACGCGCTCGCAGCTCTCGGGTTGCTCTCGAAGAGCGGCGACGATTACAGAAATACGCCTGAGTCGGCTCGCTTCTTTGTTCAGGGGTCCAAAGACAACCACCGCAATGGTTTGTTGCACACCGCCAACATCTGGCATCGCTGGAGCACTCTGACCGAGACGGTACGGCGAGGCGTTCGCATCCCGGTCGATACCGATGGCGCCCCCGAACGGACACTCAACTTCATCACCGCCATGCAGCGCAATGCCGGGAACCGCGCGCCGCTTGTGGTGAAAACCCTGGGCACAACCGGTGTTCGCCGCATACTCGATCTGGGCGGCGGCTCTGGCGCTTACTCCATCGCGTTCGCAAAGGCATCTCCCGATGTGCAGTGCGAGATCCTCGATATTCCGGAGGTCGTGCCGCTCACAGCCGAATATGCCAGCAAGGCCGGCGTCTCGGCACAAGTCAACATTCGTGCTGGAGACATGCTCCATGGCGAATTCGGCTCAGGCTACGACATCATCATGCTGAACGCGATCTGCCATATGTTTTCCGAGGAACAGAACCTGGACATCTTCCGCCGCGCCCATCAGGCGCTCGCTCCGAACGGCCGACTGGCCGTGCAGGACTTCATCCTCAATCCCGATAAAACCGGGCCGCTACACGCGGCGCTTTTCTCGCTGAACATGCTCGTCGGCACCGACGCCGGCGCTGCTTACAGCGAGCTTGAATACACATGCTGGATGAAGGCCGCCGGCTTCCCTGATGTCCGCCGGCTCAGCCTGCCAGGGCCGAGCGACCTGATTGTGGGTCAAGTGAAATAGGGCTGCCTACGCTTCTGAGTCGTCAAGCCGGAAGTTAGTAGCGAACACAATCTCAGAGTGGCGGGTCTAGAATTGAAACTGAGCTTGAAGCTTTACGCGATATACACCGACAAGATGGCAGTTCAGACAGTCAGTATGGAGAGAACACGATGGCGCTGATAAAAACATCGAATCCGGCACTGAGCGAGAATGCATTTCGCGACGTTTCCGGCAGCCAGTATGGAGGCTTGACCGACTTAACCAGCCGGATGACGCTGAACGGCACTGTGAACAAGACCGGTATTTTGCTGGTCTGCGCGATCGCAACTGCCTGGTGGACGTGGCACCTGTTCCTTCAGTCGCGTGATATGACGGATGTAACGCCGTTGATGTTTGCCGGCCTGATCGGCGGATTTATTTGCGCCATGGTCACCATCTTCAAGAAGGAGTGGTCCCCGGTGACGGCGCCTGTTTACGCGCTGCTGGAAGGCCTGGTGCTCGGCGGCTTGTCGGCCGTCCTGGACCTGCGTTATCCAGGCATTGCGATCCAGGCCGTGAGCCTGACGTTCGGCACGCTCTTTGTACTACTGCTGGCGTATCGCTCCGGACTGATCCAGGTGACGCAGAAATTTCGCCTGGGAATCATCGCGGCGACCGGCGGCATCATGGTCTTCTATCTGCTGGAGATGGTGCTGGGATTCTTCGGGATCCACTTCACTTCCATCAACGGTTCCGGGCCAATCGGGATCGGATTCAGCCTGATTGTAGTTGGCGTCGCGGCTCTGAATCTGGTTCTCGATTTCGACTTTATCGAGAAGGGCGTACAGTTCGGCGCTCCCAAATACATGGAGTGGTATGGCGCCTTCGGGATCATGGTGACGCTGGTCTGGCTATATCTGGAGATTCTGAGGCTGCTCTCTAAAATCCGAAGCAGAAACTAGAAGAGACCTATGGAGCCGGATAGCTACCGAAGTTACTCCCGGCGATCTGCCGCTGGATCGCTCAGCCGGTCCCGGAAATGTTGCGTCGGCACCTACTCCAAAACAGGTGACAAATGAAGTTCGACTCTAAACTCTAAACCTACCTGTCTCAAACCTATTGACATGCTCCGGAGCAGTCCGTATGGTCCGTTCTTGACACGGCCAGATGAACCTAATTCGCTGAAACTTAACTGATTAAAGGAAATTATCTTGACATCTGGAATCCCGGGTCGCACAATTCCCGTGTCAGTAGAACCGATACCATTCAGTAAGGAGAAGTGATGCGTCGTTTAGCAGTGTTCGTTTTTTTTGTAATTTTTGCAGCCTTCGCCAGGGCGCAATTCGATACAGCAACGGTACTCGGAACAGTGACCGACCCGGTCGGAGCGGTCGTATCTCACTGTCAGGTAGCGTTGCACAACACAGCCACAGGCTCGCTGGCTACGGCTACCACCGACGACCGGGGAGAGTTCCGGTTCGTGGACGTCTCCATCGGCCCTTATGAGCTGAAGGTGACGGCGCCGGGCTTTCAAGTGGCCGAGGCTAAATTCGAACTGACGGTCGGCGCGCGCCAGCGTGTGGACATGCCTCTGCGTGTGGCTACGGCGACCGCCTCGGTAACCACCACGACCGAAGTGACCCAGTTGGAGACCGAATCCAGCGAACGCGGGCAGGTGATCAATGAGCGCGAAATCGCCGAACTGCCGCTGAATGGGCGCCAATACTCGCAGTTGGTCGAGCTGACCGCGGGCGTTGTTCCCAGCCCCAGCGAGCTGGGCACAGGCTACACTCAACGCGAGGGATCGTTCGATATCAACGGCCTGCGCAGCGTCTTCAATAACTATCTGCTGGACGGCCTGGACAACAACTTCTATGGCACCTCCAACCAGGGATTCTCGAACCAGGTGGTGCAGTTGTCGCCAGACGCCGTTCAAGAGTTTCAGGTAGTGACTAATAATATGAGCGCGGAGTACGGCCGCTCCGGCGGCGCCACCATCAACGTGGTCACCCGCTACGGGACCAATCAGTTTCATGGCCGGGGATGGGAGTTTATCCGCAATACGGCCCTGGATGCAGAAGGCTACTTTTTACCGGACCCGAATGCGGCTGGACAAGTACAAAAGAATTCACTGCACCAAAACCAGTTCGGCGCTACCCTGGGTGGTCCGCTGAAGAGGGACAAGCTCTTCTTCTTCCTGGACTACGAGGGTTTCCGTCAGTCCGGCTCTCAGCCCGCCATATCTACCCTGCCCACCGCGGCCGAGCGCGGCAACCCGGTAGGCGGAGCTGGCGCAGCTACGACAGGCTACTTGATTGACGATCCCATCGACGCGAACACGGTTGCAAACAGCAATTATTTGCCGGTCGACAACCCATGCAAGTGGGCTGGCCCCATCGGTGGCCCGCAGACGGTCGGCGTGGGCGTGAATCCGTGCAATTCAACAACCGATTTGGGCATAGGTCTGGGCCTCGCGGGGCCTGGCGCACAGGCATTCTACGGCGGCACGCAATACTTGAACCCACCTTATGAAGCAGGGGCGGGGATTCCTATATCGGCCGTCATCAACTATGCGGCGTCGGTGGTGGCGCTGCTGCCGGCCAACACCAACAGCAACTGGACCAACAACTACAACATCCCGCACCCCAACACCTTCAACAAAGACAAGGGCGACGTGAAGGTGGACTATGACGTTAAGAAGAACCTGCGTCTATTTGCCCGTTACTCGCAAAGCCGGTTCAATGCCTTTGACTTCGGCACCATTGCCGGGACGGCGGGGGCGAACGGTGACGGCAATGTCTATGCCCCGATGAAGCAGATCGTGGGCGGCGCCACCTGGACCATCAATTCGAAGTCCTTGCTGGAAGCCCGCTTCGGCTTCTCGCAGATGAAGGCGGGCAAGACACCGCCGCTGGCCGGCGGCCCCAGTGTGTTGTCGATGTTCGGCATCACAGGACTGCCCACCGACCCGCAGTACACCGGCGGCATCCCCTACGAGTACTTCGTCGATGGCGGCTTCACCAGCCTGGGCCGTTTGTTTACCAGCCCCCAGTACCAGAACCCCACAGAATGGAATCCCAAGGTGAACTACACCCGGCTGCTGCCGGGGCACACGCTGAAGGTCGGCCTCGAGTACCAGATGCTCCACGTGGCGCAGCAGGACTTGCATCCCGTGATGGGCGGCGATGCCTATGATGCGCAGATGAGCGGCATCTGCTACACGACATATGGCTGCTATGCCAGCTTAGGCCCCGCCTACCACGGAGCCGCGACCTCCGCAACAAACAAGATGTACGACTATGCCGACTTCCTGCTCGGCTACCGCACCGAAATGGGCCTCACTAGCCCCACCATCGCCCAGATCCGCGACTGGGGCTGGAGCGGCTACTTGCAGGATGACTGGAAGGTGAACCATCGGCTTACGGTGAACCTGGGTCTGCGCTACGAGTACGCCACCCCCATCTACGAGGCCAACAACCAGCTCTCCAACTTCGATCCCGCCACCCTGAGTATGGTACTGGCCAGCTCCGGCGACCGCTATACGGTGGATGCGAATAAGGAGGACTTTGGCCCGCGTATCGGCGGCGCCTTCGCACTCACCCACAACACTGTTCTGCGCGGCGGCTTTGGCATCAGCTATTCGCACTGGAACCGCACAGGCTCCAGCTACCTGACCCTGAACGCGCCCTATGGCATAGACGCACTTCAGGAGGTCTATCCCAGCCTCACCCCCTATCCGTCTGCTGGAGTCATCGGCTACCTCAACACCGAGGACAGCTTCCCGACCAACATGGCCAACCCGGCAACCTGGACCATAGCCGATGCCCAAAACACAGCCCTCCAGTACATGCCTCACAGTTCGCCCGACACCCAGGTACGGAGCTGGTACTTCTCCGGGCAGCGCGAAATGGGCCACGGCTTGCTAATCGATTTGGCCTATGTGGGCAACACCGGCGTTCACGAAGTGTTTTTCAACGACATCAATCAAGCCGCGCCGCAAACCACCGCCGGCGGCTCTACCCCGCTTACGTGCCAGCCAATAGCAACATGCACGGAGCGCATTTTCAGTTACCCTGGATTTGGCACTATAGTCGGCACCCTGCCCTGGGGCTACTCCCATTACAACGGCCTGCAAGCCAAGGTGGAACAGCGCTTCACCTACGGGCTGTACCTGCTGAACTCCTTTACCTGGTCGAAGGCCATCGACATCGCCGCCCAGTCGCTGGACGGCGGCGGCAACTGCAACAACTGCGCCAACGGCATCCCTTCGGTGCAGAACGTCTATGACTGGCAGGCGGATCGCGGCATATCCGCTTACAACCATCCGTTTGTCGACGCGACCTCCGTGGTCTGGACGCTGCCTATCGGCCAGGGCCACCGGCTGGGAGGGAACTTCAGCCACGGCTGGAACACGGCGCTGGGTGGCTGGCAGATGACCGATATCTTCCAGGCGCGCAGCGGCGACCCGCTCACCATGGGCTATAACCCCAGCATCAACACGCAGGTTTCGACCCTGATCACCATCAGCGGCCGCAATGCTTACCGTCCAAACCTGGTGCCCGGGGTCCCGGTCAAGAACTCGACCTGGGCCTACAACTCCTCCCTGAGAGGCATTGTTTACCTCAACAACAGCGCCTACTCCACCCCGCCGGCCAATGCGCCCTTTGGCAATTCGCCCCGAGATGCCGTCCGAGGCTTCGACTTCTGGCAGCTCGACACGGGCCTGACCAAGGACTTTCCGATTACCGCGAAGGCCCATGTGCAGTTCCGCGCCGAGGCCTTCAACCTCACCAACAAAACCAACTACGGTGATCCGAACACCTCGTACAGCGGCACCTGCCCCATTAACAATCCGAATTGTAATTCCTTTGGCGTGATCAACTCGCTTGCTGGTCCCGGACGCGAGATGCAATTCGCCGGAAAGATCGTCTTCTAGCCGGATTTTGCGGTTTTCGTAAACCCTGCGCGGAGGATTCTTCTTGAAGATGAATCCTCCGCGCAGTTTTTTTGGCGCAATGATCCATGCCTTGGATGATGCGCGAAGAGGTGTGAGAATATTGCAGTACGCACAGGGAGAGACCTGCATGATACAACGCCTATTCCGGCCAGGAACAACCATCGCCTGCGCCACGCTATTGTTCTCTTTGTTTTCGTTTACGGCCGCTGCCAGGGGTGGCCAGCAGGCTCCCGCCGCTGCTCAGGCCTCTGTCCCGGATCTGGTTCTCGAGGGCGTAGTCCTGGGCTCGCAAAATCAAAGCTACGTTCAAGTGCCCTTCGATGTGCCCGCCGGCACTGAGCGAGTCACGCTGACCTTTGCCTACACCGGCAAGGATCAGCACACGGCGCTTGATCTTGGCTTGCAAGATCCAATGGAGCTTCGTTGCTGGAGCGGCGGCAACAAATCCCTGCTTACGGTGGGGATTGCCGATGCGACTCCCTCGTGCCTTCCGGGAGTTATTCCTCCGGGCAAGTGGAATGTGCTGATCGGCGTGCCCAACATTCGTCCCAACGTGCAATCGCATTACACCGTGCATGTGTACTTCTCGTCCGGCGGCTCAGTCGCCAACGAGCCTGCGGTATTGAACGCGCCGCTCCGCGCTGGGCCGGCCTGGTACCGCGGCGATCTCCATATGCACACCGCGCAGAGCGACGGCGAATGCCCCAGCCAGACGGGAAAGATGGCGCCATGCCCGGTCTACTTTACTGCGGACGCCGCGGCCCGCCGCGGGCTAGACTTCATCGCGATTACCGACCACAACGCTACCTCGCAGTACAATCCCATGCGCGAGCTGCAGCCTTACTTCGACAAGGTGTTGCTGATTCCAGGACGCGAGATCACGACCTTCGAGGGTCACATCAACTTTCTCGGGACAACTGATTTTGTCGATTTCCGCCTGGGAAGCAAAGAGGTCCCGGACGTGAATACTTTGTTGCGGAACGCTGATAGCCTGGGCGGGCTGACCTCGATCAACCATCCCGGCGACCCCAGCGGCGAGATGTGCATGGGTTGTGGCTGGACGCCGTCTTCCACGGTAGATATGCATCTGCTGACAGCAGTCGAGGCGGTAAACGGAGGCAGCGAAGAGTACGGAATTCCCAACATTCCTTTTTGGGATAAGCAACTGAACACTGGCTGCCGGCTGGCGGGGATTGGCGGGAGTGATAATCACCGGCCCATGCAGCCGCTGGATGGAATTGGCTCAATCGGAAGCCCGACGACGGTCGTCTATGCAAGCGAGCTATCAACGCCCGCGATTCTTGCCGGCATCCGCGCCGGACACGTCTTCATCGATCTGGCAGGAACCCGGAATCGCCTCCTCGAAGTGACCGCGCAAGCCGGAGATCAGGTAGTTCACATGGGAGATCTTCTTACAGCAAGCAAGGGCGAAACGGTGGACTTCGATTTGCATATAACCGCAGCGGTTGGCGGAACAGTTCGCTGGCTGGAGGACGGTCAGCAAGTCGCTCTCAAATCCGGCACGGCTGTTTCATCGACTGATCAGAGCTTTCCTTTGACCTGGGTGAGCGATGGCCTGCGTCATTGGTTCCGCGCGGAAGTGGCGGACGCTGGCGGCAAGATGTGGTTGCTGGGCAATCCCATCTACGTCAACTGGGAGATATCCAATCAATGCGGTGACCGATGAGGGAACGACGTGCGGAGAAAGCATGGTTTTAGAAGCGGTTCTCCAATTCACGTGTCCTTGCCGCCGCGCCAGTCCCCCTTAGACGATAAGTTATTTATATTCCTCAAAGTCTGAGATGTGGCCCATCTTTTCCTGCTTGGTGCGCAGATAGCGCTCGAAGCCCTCGTGCGGCTCGACCTCGGCGGAGACGCGCTCGGTAACCTCAATGCCGGCTGATTCCAGGGCAGCGACCTTCGCCGGATTGTTGGTGATCAGGCGGACCCTGGAGACGCCAAGCCGTTTGAGTACCTCGGCAGGCAGCTCGTACTCCCGGCAGTCGGCGGCAAAGCCCAGTTCTACGTTGGCCTCTACCGTGTCCATCCCCTGGTCCTGCAACTCGTAGGCCTTGAGTTTAGCCATCAAACCGATGCCGCGGCCCTCCTGCTGCTCATAGAGCAGAATGCCCGCACCCTCCTTGGCGATGCGGCGCAGGGCCAGCTCCAGTTGCAGCCGGCAGTCGCAGCGCAGCGAGCCGAAAACGTCGCCGGTGAGGCATTGCGAGTGAATCCGTACTACCGGCGGCGCGGAGTGAATGTCGCCCATCACCAGAGCCACCAGGCCCTCAACCTCGCCTTTGCCAGCACCGTTAGCTGGGCCTTCGCCACCGGGGAGGGTCGCCGTTAGCCGGCCCTCGAAGCCCAGAATGCGGAAGTCTCCCCAGCGAGTGGGAAAATCCGCCTCGGCGATCTTCTTCACGCTTTCAAATCCCATGCTTCTATTTTACTTTGCGGGGGATGCGAGTGGTGCAGGCGCAGAGCGAACGTGCGCCGGCACTACACTGACTAATGGCTTACCATGAACTTGCCGGAGATTTATGCGAGACCATCTGGCTACACTGCTCGACGACTTCCGCCGCTACGATCGCCAGATCGCCGTGGTTCGCCATCAGGGCAACCGGCGACGGGCGACAAGCTATGGGGAGATTGCGCGGCTGGCAGGGCGCTTTGCCGCGCTTCTGGCCCAGCGGGGTATCGGGCCGGGCGACCGGGTTCTGGTGTGGGGAGAAAACGGCACGGAGTGGATTGCGGCCTTTTATGGCTGCATGCTGCGCGGGGTGCTGGCGGTGCCGCTGGACGCCTACGGAAGCGCGGAGTTTGCCGCGCACGTGGCCTCCGACGTGCTGCCCAAACTGGCCATAGGCGATGCGCTGCTCGTGAGCCAATTGCCTTCTGAGTATCCGCGCCTCACATTCGAAGATTTGCTCACTGCGCTACCCGCCGAAGAGGCCGGACCTATTGCTGGACTCTCGCGCAATACGCCGTTGCAAATTCTGTTTACTTCCGGCACTACCGGCGACCCCAAGGGCGTAGTGCTGACCCACGGCAACGTGATGGCCAGCGTGGAGCCTATCGAGCAGGGTGCGCAGCCCTATCTGCGCTGGGAGCGGCTGGTGCATCCACTCCGCTTTCTGGAGACGCTGCCGCTGAGCCACGTCTTCGGACAGATGATGGGGCTGTGGGTTCCGCCCATCTTTGCCGCCGAGGTTCACTTCGAGAGCCGTCTGGTGGCCTCGCGGCTGATCGAGACCATCAAGCGCGAGCGCATTTCGGTGCTGGCCGCGGTGCCGCGCGTGATGGCGCTGCTCAAGACTCATCTGGAAACCACCCATCCCGGCCTCACGGAGCGGGTGGCCGCATCGCAGGGCATTCGGCCGTGGAGACGCTGGTGGCGCTTCCACGATCTTCATCACGAGCTCGGTCTGAAGTTCTGGGCGCTGGTCTCCGGCGGGGGGGCGCTGCCGGGGGCGCTGGAGCAGTTCTGGAACGCGCTCGGGCTGGTGGTGGTGCAAGGCTACGGAATGACGGAAACCTCGGCGATTGTCACGCTCAACCACCCCTTCCACGTGGCCCGGGGGACGATCGGTAAGCCGCTTCCGGGCCGGGAAGTCAAGCTGGGGCCGGACGGCGAAGTTCTGGTGCGGGGCGAGGTGATCTCGCACGCAACCTGGTCGGGCGGGAGCTTCGAGCCGCGCCGGGACGAGTGGCTGGCCACCGGCGACCTGGCCGAGGTCGTGGCTGGCGGCGAGCTGCGATTCCTGGGGCGCAAGAGCGAGGTGATCGTGACCGCGGCGGGGGTGAACTTGCACCCCGAAGACCTTGAGGCGGCCATCGAGCAGGAGCCGGGAGTGGCGGACTGCGCGGTGGTGGCGATGGAGACGGCATCCGGGCCGGAGCCCTGCGCCGTGCTGGCGATGCGCGGCCACGGCGAGGGAGCAGCGGCAGCCATCGAAGGCGCCAACCGGAGATTGGCGGAGTTTCAGCGGCTGCGGCACTGGGTGTTGTGGCCTGAGCCGGACCTGCCAAGAACTTCGACCGGCAAGGTGCGGAGAAAGACGGTGGCGGCCTGGCTGGCCGAAATCCAGGCCGCGGCCTCGACGGCCCATACGGGCGAGGCCGCAACCGCCAACGCGGGTGCTTTTGGAGCCTCGTCGGACTGGCTGCTGACGCTGATATCGCAGATTACCGGCGAGGCGCCGGCCGGCGTCGGAGACGAGTTGCGGCTGACCGAGGATTTGCAACTGGACAGCCTGGGCCGGGTGCAACTGGCGGCGGCTCTGGAAGAGCGGTTGGGAATCGCGCCCGAGAGCGGACGGTTGGAACGGGCGGAAACGCTTGGGGAGTTGCGCGGCCTGGTGGCCGACGAGGCCAAAGGGGCGCGGAGTGAATGGACTCCCACCCTTTCCGCCGAAATGCAAAAAGCGGGTTCTTCGACTCCGCTACGCTGCGCTCAGAAGGATGAGGCGTCCAGTTTGGGTGGCGAGCAAGCGATTGCACCGGCACTGGCCGGCAAAGCGGAGGAAGTCGGACTCGAAGCTGAGAGTGACGCCACACCCGGACGCTGCATCTACCCGCGCTGGCCGTGGCTCCGGCCCATCCAATGGCTGCGCGTGGCCTTTTTGGAAGCGGTCGCGCAGCCGCTGGTCTGGCTGCTGGCCAATCCTCGCGTAGTCGCGCCGGAAACCTTAAACTTCGCGCCGGACGAGCCGCTGCTCATTGTCGCCAACCACGTGACGGCCTTTGACGGGCCGCTCGTCCAGTACGCTCTGCCGGGGCCGATGCGACGGCGAATCGCGGTGGCCATGGCCGGCGATATGCTGGACGACTACCGTCACTTCCGCAATCCCGAGCGCCCGGCTGGGCGGAAGAGCGGTTTCTATCTGCCCGGACCGCTGATTTATCTGCTGCTGACAGCGTTGTTCAATGTCTTTCCTCTGCCACGGCGACGGAATTTCCAGCGCAGTTTCGCGCATGCCGGCGCGGCAATGGACCGCGGATACAACGTGCTGGTCTTTCCCGAGGGCACGCGCTCGGCCGAAGGGGCGCTGGCGCGCTTCCGCGGAGGAATCGGCTTACTGGCGAAGCAATCAGGAGCCATGGTGCTACCGGTGGCGATTCGCGGGCTGGGCGAGCTGAAGGCGGGAAACAGGCGCTGGTTCCGCTCCGGCAGCATCGAAGTGCATGTGGGCCAGCCGATTCGGTTTGCGCCGGAGGAGAATGAGGCGGCGATCACTGCACGGTTGCACGCCGAAGTAGAAGAGCTGCTTAGAAGCGGCAACCAGGTCTCTGACCGTGTGAATTAGTTTCTTTGGGCTTTGTGGTTTCCCACCCATTCCGCTGGAAAACGCGGAATGGATGGGGCACGAAGCTGGTACAACTTCAAGCGGTCAGAGACCTAGTACGAATTCCCTTTTTTGGCAAAAACCGGATTTTTCCGGCGATTTTCGGAGGCCAAATCTCACGATGTGGGAAAATTTGGGGGTGAAAAGTTTTCAACAGGCGTTGATTTCAAATGGGTTAGAAATAATCTGCAAGGTTTCTGGGAAAATTTATACCCCAGGGGGGTAGAGGGGGGGTGGGGGGTACCAGTGTCAGGGTACGGACCGGGGACATCCCTGACAGAGTGGACTGGTGTTATCGACATCGTTTTGCATTTGTCCGCAGTTCTCCATCTTTGCCCTCTCGGAGTTCCAATTCACATTGTGCTCCAGATGAGGGTAATTCTCTGCAAAGCTGAAGATTGACTAAATCTGGCGAGTCGAGACGCAGAGCCCTTACATAGCCGTCCATTGAGGCCCGGTTCTACACATCTAATTCTTCAATGATTCATATACCTATCCGTTATTAACTACAATTCAACCCGAACCAGATTCATACAAATCGTGAAGGGATAGAGGGCTGGGTGCTAGGGTAGTCCGGCGTGCGGCACCCGGACTCTCGTCGTTAAAATCGAAGCTCGATGATTCAAAGATGCTTCTGGTTCTTCGAATGTGGGCGCCGCACATGCGAATAGTGTGCAGCCATCTTCGCCTCCTAACATGCAAGCGAACACGCTGACTCCATCGGTCTTACGTTCCTCAACGATGGCGCCACCCTCGATGACGCGGATGAGGCGGTTGTTGAAGACGTCGGCAACCCATACCGCACCTTCCGCGTCGAGACAGATTCCGTCGGGCACGACGGTTGCTTGTTCAAGAATCTCGGAAACGTCGGATGATCCTGGGGGGTCGCCGAAAGCGGCCCAGGTCCTGCGCTCGCTCAACGAGTCGCCTGTGACGCTGAATGCGCTTAACCGGTTCATCATGGTTTCGGCCACGATGAGTGTGCTGCGGTCCGGCGTGAGCACCATGCCATTCGGGAAGCCGAGTTGGTCGGCCACGACTCTGGCCTTTCCTTCTGGCGTGACGCAGATCAAAACGGTGGTGCGGGCTTGCGCGCCACCCATCAGGTCGAACCCGAAGTTGCCCACCCATGCCCTGCCCTCGTAATCAACCAGCATGTCGTTCAACTGCCACGGTGCAAATGCGGACAAGTCTGCATGTTCCACGAGTGCACCGTCAGGTTCCCGCCGAAGGACCTTCCGGTCGAGCATGGATGTGATCAACAACCGCCCGTCTGGAAGGAATCCCAACCCGCAGGGTAGTCCGGATGTCCGAGCGAATGTTTCCGCCGTCCCGTCCATGGCCAAGGCAAGCACCCGGCGTGTATAGCGGTCCGATACGTAGAGTCTTTCGTCACGCCATCTGGGGCACTCAGTGAACGACAAGCCGCTGATAAGGGTCGAGAACTCCGTCATGATCTACTCCATCGATCGATGAATGTATAGGTCTGGAACGGAACTTAACATGGTCCCGGCGAACCTTGTACCTGTATAACCGGCAATCCGGTATTTACCACTCCGTCACTGCGAGCAGCCGACAATTCGCCCGAAGCATCCCTAGGTGCTGCCCACAATCAAGCCTTTTGCACCCAACCGAGAAAGCATGGAGCTTGAACTTGCCTCAAACCCCGATTTGCAGCGAACCTGAGGCTCCCTCCTGGCTGGCCGTTTCAACGCAGCTGCTACGCACTAAAGTCTGCGGTATGTGCAATTCGCTCTTGTCAACACACAACCCACTCTGATGAACTATTCTCGTCTGAATTCTGAGTGTGAGTATGAGAACCGATCATCTTGTTATCCTCTTTGCCTGCGTCTTTGCTTACGGCACGGATGCCGCAGCCCAAGACTTTGGGACGACTATCCTGCTTAACCAACACGCCACGCAGGGCGTGGGAAATGTCAACCAGCATCCGATCCAGATCAACGTGCACTCCACGCAGCCAACGCCGCAAAAAGCAGCGCATAGCCAAACAACAGGCGAATATGACGTTGCCGATGCGCAGCGCACCTGGGCGGACTGCGGTTGTGCAAAACAGCCAATTTTTGCTGTCAATGCAGGCGATCTGGTTCCGGGAACTCAGGTATCCATCACCAGCCCCGCCGACAGCGCGGTGATCTATTACACCACCGATGGCTGGACTCCGACCGAAGCCTCCCCGCGCTACACAGGGCCAATCACCATCAATGCTGACACCAGATTGCAGGCGATCGCGGAAGAGCCTAATAAGCTGCCCAGCATAGTCGCCGAGGTGATTTACACAGTCAACACGTCACCGGTTCCTAAGCTGGAGCGAGCGTCGGCCGTTGGAGGGGTCTTGCTCAAAGGCACCCCCCTGCGCCTGGTGACCGGCGCTGATCTCACATCAGAATCGGCGCAAGTCGGTGACCGCATTCCGCTTCTGCTGGATGAGGATGTGATGATCGACGAGACGATCGTAGCGCCCAAAGGATCCCCCGTTGAAGCCAGAATTACAAAGGTTGATCGGGCTGGACGAGATGGTAAACCGGGCGTGCTCGCTTTTCAGGTCCAGTCGCTCAATGCGCATGGGACATCAGTCCCTCTTAGTGCAAACCTGACGTTGGCAGCACCAGACACCGCGGTGCGAGCCCAGAGACTTTCAAATGCTTCCTCGGTACATGTCGTAGGTGACCTGCCTCCGGGTGATGAGGCTGAAATCGAGCCCGGCATGGTTCTCACCGCACTCGTCGGCGCCGACACCCCCTTGCACCGTTAATCGACAACTGTGTGGCCGAGACGTAACTTAGGGCAATGCTGGCAGACGCACTGGCTGTTGCGCCCACTTGCCCTCCTCGGTAGTGACCTGAACATCCGAATCAGGGATCACCGGCAAGCCTGGAATACCCCCAGCCGGAAGTAAAGTTCGAATTGGCAACCAACCAGGTACAACTCCAATCCAAGGCCCTGCGGGTAGCGGCATGCGCGGCAAGGCAACGTATTCCGGTGCATAATGGATTTACGTCCCCGGCCCGCCCGGCCAGCACTCTGCGGCGGCAGTGAGGTTCCCGATGTCCCTGCGCACCCTTGCTGTTGCCGCCCGCGTTCTGGCCCGGAATCCGCTTTTCACCGCGGTTGCCGTGCTCACCATCGCCCTGGGCGTGGGAACCAGCACCGCGATCTTCAGCGTTGCCGATGCGGTCCTGTTCCGGCCGCTTCCCTATCGCGACCCCGGCAAGCTGGTCATCGCGGGCATGGAGCTGCGCCGCCGCAACGTGAAGAACCTGCAGTTCTCGAACGCCGACTTCATCGACCTTCGCGACGGCACGAAGTCCGCCTTCTCTGACATGGCAGGCGTCTTTACAGACCGCTTCATCGCTCCCAGCGCTGACGGTACGCCGGAACAGCTCCGCATGGCCATCGTGACCACCAATTTCTTCTCTCTAACGGGCGCACAACTCCTGTATGGCCGCGACTTCAACGCCGACGATGGCGTTCCCTCGCCGCAGCCACCACCGGGCGCGGTTCCGGTCACCGGTCCGCCGCAGCTGCCGCAAGTTGCCATCCTCAGCTACGAGTACTTCATGCGCCGGTTTGGCGGCAACAAGGCCATCATCGGTCAGACCATGCGGTTCTCCGGCAGCACCGGGCCGGTGATTGCCGGCGTGCTCGCGCCCGGATTCCGTCTTTACTTCCCTCCCGACGCCGACGAAGAGGCCGCGCCCGACATCTGGATGGCCAACCGCCTTGGCTACGACGCATCCGACCGCACCAGCTTCTCGATCCGCCCGGTAGCCCGCCTGCGCGATGGCGTTCCCCTCAAACGAGCGCAGGAGGTTGCGGACATTGTGGCCGCCGACGGCCGCAAGAACTTTCCCATCAACCAGACGGCCGGCTACTACATCGACCTCGAGCCGATGCAGGCGCATCTCGTGGCCGCGGTGAGGCCCGCCATCCTCACGCTCATGGGGTCGGTGGTCTTTCTGCTGCTGATTGCCTGCGCCAACGTTGCCAACCTGATGCTGGTGCGCGCCTCGCTGCGCGAAGCCGAGTTCGCTGTGCGCGCGTCGCTGGGAGCGAGCCGCTGGAGGCTGATCCAACCCCTGCTTACGGAAGCCTGCGTGATCGCCGCCGCAGGCAGCGCCCTCGGCCTTGCGCTGGCGTGGGCTGGCATCCGGGAACTGCGCATCCTGGCGCCGGCCAATCTTCCCCGCCTCGATGCCATCGGAATCGACGGCGCGGTGCTTGGCTTTACCGCGCTCGCCGGCTTCGCCTCGGCAGCGCTGTTCGGCATCGTGCCCGCATGGCGCGCGTCGCAGCCCGCGCTGATGATCATGCTGCGCGGCGCCGGCCGCACCTCCGGCCTGGCTGGCGGAGCCGCGCTCCGCAACGTGGTGGTGGTTGCCGAGGTCGCACTGTCCTTTGTACTGCTCATCGGCTCCGGCCTCATGTTCCGCAGCTTCCAGAAGCTGCAGCAGGTCGATCCCGGCTTCGATGCCAGCCACCTGCTTACGTTCCAGGTCCTGGGCGCAAGGGCGACGCGGAATGACGCCGCCTCGCGCGCCGTTCTCATGCAGCAGATAGCCGGCAAGCTGCGCTCCCTTCCCGGCGTCGAAGCGGTCACCGCATCCTCTCCGTTTCCCCTGACGGGCGACTTCAGCCCCATCCGCTGGGGAACGGAAGAAGCCTTGAAGGATCCAAGCAAATTCCAGGCCACGGACTTCCAGATCGTTCTGCCCGGCTACTTTGAGACCCTGCGCACGCCTCTGCTGGCTGGCCGCACCTTCACCGACGACGACAATCTCCCCGGCCGCAATAACGTCCTGGTGGATGACGTGCTGGCGCGCAAGGCCTTCCCCGGCCAATCCGCGGCCGGCAAACGCATCCTCATCCGCTTGCGCACTCCCGAACCCGAGTGGGTTCAGATCGTCGGCGTGGTTGAGCATCAGCATCAGGACTCGCTGACCGCCCCCGGCCGCGAGCAGATTTACTTTACCGACGCTTTCCTGTCTTCCGGCGCAGTGCGCACATGGGCGGTGCGCACATCGCTCGCGCCCGCACAGGTGGCCAATGCGGCGCACGCTGCCATAGGCGGCATCGACCGCAACCTGGTGGTCACGGAGATGGAGACGGGTGACGAAATCCTCCAGGGCGCGCAGGCGCAAACGCGCTTCTCGCTCCTGCTTATCGCCGTCTTCGCACTTGTCGCAGGGACACTCGCCGGCGTAGGCCTGTACGGAGTCCTGTCCACGGCGGTGCAGCAGCGAACCCCGGAAATCGGCGTGCGGCTGGCCCTTGGAGCGGATCGCTCTCACATCGTGCGCATGGTCGTCTCGGCGGGAATGCGCCTGGCTTTAATAGGTATGGCTGGCGGGGTACTGCTCGCAATTTTCCTCGGCCGCACAATCCAGGCAATGCTGGTGGGTATCCGGCCCATCGATCCTCTCACCTTTGGCGCCACGTTTGCGCTCTTCCTGGCTATCTCGCTGCTCGCCTCATGGGTGCCCGCGCAGCGTGCGGCCGCTATGGACCCGAAGACAGCTTTGCACGAACAGTGACCGGATACCCCAAAACGGGAGGCGCAAAGGCCACTTTGGGGCGAAATATCGTCAAAAGTCCGAGTTGGCGCGAGTTTGTCCCAGCCGTAATGCGAGATGGCGAGTCAGACTGCTCCTAAGGAACCTCTGAGCCGGAAGGCGATTTGATGAACAACGTGTGAATATATTCCCTGGCCCGGCAGAGCGCGGAACTGCCGCGCCGGGGCGTGTGGTAGGTTGATTGTGTGTCCACCACCAAAACACCAGCCGCGGGCCAAACTGAGCCTTCGCAGCCCGGTTCAAAGCGGCGGTTTACGTCCTGGCACGCCGCCACGGCCGCGCTGTTGGCCCTGGGTTATTCCGGCTACTATTTCTGCCGCTCCGATCTCTCCGTGGTGTTGCCGGATCTGATTCACGACATGGCGCGCCACGGCATGACGGCGAGCAGCGCACAGATTCGCCTGGGTTTAATCGCCTCGGTGGGCACCGTGGCGTATGCGTTGGGCAAGTTCTTCTCCGGCGCGCTGGCCGACCTTGGCACCGGCCGCCGCAATTTTCTGGGCGGAATGGCCGGCTCTGTGGTTTTCACCATCATCTTTGCCCTGAGCGGCGGATTTCCGATCTTCACGGCGGCATGGATCGGGAACCGGCTGTTCCAGTCGCAAGGGTGGGCAGGCCTGGTGCGGGTTTCGTCGCGCTGGTTCTCCTACTCCACCTACGGCTCCGTGATGGCCGTGGTGAGCCTGAGTTTTCTATTTGGAGACGCGACCTGCCGATGGATGATGAGCCAGTTGCTGGCTCACGGCGTGGGCTGGCGCGGCGTGTTCTTCTTCGCAGCGGGGGCGCTTACGGTCTTGATGCTGACCAATCTGCTGCTGCTTCGCGAGACGCCCGAGGAGCGTGGGTTGTCCGCGCCGGAAGTGAATCCGAGAAATGTCTACGCGGACAAAGAACACGCCGTCGGCGGAAAACGGGCGAGAGTAGGGGCGATCCTGCGGCCATTGCTGACAAGCTTTGCTTTCTGGATGGTGTGCGTGCTGGCGTTTGGAACGACGATGCTGCGGGAGACGTTTAACCTGTGGACGCCAACGTATTTTGTCCAGTTCGCAGGGCTTACGCCGAGCACGGCAGCCAGCCGCAGCGCGCTGTTCCCTCTGTGCGGCGGCATCAGTGTGTTGCTGATGGGCTTTTTGAGCGACAAACTCGGCCCCAACGGTCGCAACACCCTGATCGTGATGGGGATGACGGGCTGCACGGCGTGCCTGCTGCTGATGGGCCGCGTGCCCGACCACGGCGGAGGATGGGCGCCGAGCGTCCTAGTTGGCCTCGTCGGCTTCATGCTGCTGGGGCCCTACTCGTATCTGGCCGGCGCCATGTCGCTTGACTTCGGGGGTCAGCGGGGGAGCGCCACGGCGGCGGGAATCATCGATGGATTTGGCTATCTGGCGGGGTGGCTCTCAGGCGTCACGGTGGCGCGGGTCGCGGTTGACTTTGGCTGGCGCAACGCATTTCTGTGCCTTGCCGTGGTTTCGCTGCTCACTGCGCTGGTGGGGCTGGTGTTAGCGGTACATCACAGAAAACTCAGTATCCAGAATGCCTGACGGGTAGGATGGTCCGTTTCTGCATCGTTTGACGTTCGCATGTGGGGCCCGATTTTTGGCCACTCGGAGTTCCGAGTCATCTTGTGGCCTAAATGAGGGGAATTTTCGACAACTACCTGCGGTGGAGCAGCCAGCACTTGCGCTTCCAAAGTTTGTGCTATCCCACCCTTTCGCTCAGGACGCGAAAGGATGGGGCACCCGGCTGTCAGGCGCAACCTGCGTCGCGAGCCGTTTCAAAATGCGGTTTGCCCGTTACTATCCAAAGTGAACCGATCTAGGGCCTGTTCACACTACCCAGGCGGTGGCGACGGGAGCCAATTTTTCACAGATTAAGGAGTGAGAAGCGACGGATGCCGGGTGCATCCTAGCGACGATCGACGAAGAGATGAGGAAAATTGGCCCCGTCCCTTCGGGCTGCGGCGAAAATCAGGCCATACTTCGTTGTCGGCTTCGACTTTGGAACCACCAAAGCCTTCAGCCTCCGCCTCGTCTGGTCCGATTTTCGCTGGCAGCGCCACCCACCAGGATAGTGTGAACAGACCCTAGCTAAAGACAAGTGGCCCACTGGTGGCATAATGAACATCATGCTCTCACTTCTTCTTTTCGCGCTGATTCAAAACGCATCAGGAGCCCAACCTGCGCCCGATCCGTTTGCCCCGCTCGCCGTCTATAACGGCACATGGACGGTTCAGGCGGAGCATCCCTGGAGTAGCGGCGCGCCTGGCACCCTGGATCACCTGGTCAGCCGGTGTCAGCGCTTCACTCAGTACTTCGCTTGCGAGCAGACCGTCAATGGCAAAACCCTGGGTCTGATCGTCTATACCGTCAGTAGCTCTCCCCAAAAACTCTCTACCCGTTTTATCGATCCTGATGGGCTAGCTGGGGGACGCGGCGATCTCAGCCTTGATGGCAATCACTGGACCTATCTTGACAAACCGCCTCTCAAGCAAAAGGGCAACTGGTCGCGTGTAGAAAACTTTATCCTTGATCACGATCACATTCGGTTCGAAGAATATGAGTCTTCCGACGAGGGTAAAAGCTGGACCAAAACAAACTTCGGCACCGAAGAGCGCACCGCGCATTAGTTGCCAGTCATAGAGCCTGGGTTCTCCGTAATATCTCGGGGGTCGTTCTCTCGCTCGGTACCTCGATACCGAGCAGACTGATCATCAGGCTCCGGTTTTAGGTTGGTTCGGTACCGTCCTCTCCGTGCAACTCTAGAATTCTGACGCCCCAACCTTCGCTGGCCGTCGGTGCACACTCGGGCTTGCGGCACGACTGAAGTCGTGCCCTGACACAAAGCGGCTTTTTGAGACACTTTTTACGAGTTTTTCCGCAGCTTGTAAAGCCCTCGTTGATTTTGCAGCCTTGGTAGCACCCTTCGATTCGCTCAGGGCAGGCTATAAACCCGTGCCCTTTCAAAACATCGACTTCGTCAGAGCTTCCCTAACTTGGCTGTCTTGGGCGGAAGTGGCAGGTGCCGCCGGCCAGCACCGGGGTCCAGATGGAGGGATCGGCGGGCTGCTCGCTGGAACCGAGGAAGAGGATGCCGTCGGGGGCGAGCAGCCTGTGGATGCCGGCCAGCAGAGTCTTGCGCGTCTCCTGCGAGAAGTAGAGCATGACGTTGCGCAGGAAGATGACGTCGAAGCGATCATCGGCGCGGTTGAAGGGCAGCGGCGACGAGCAGAGGTTGGCCTGGCGGAAGTTGCACATCCTGCGAATCTCGGGCTTGATGGACCAATCTTCGCCCACATGATCGAAGTAGCGGACGATGGAGCGGGCGGGCAGGCCGCGGTTCATCTCGATGCGGTGATAGCATGCGGCCTGGGCGCGACCCACCACCTCGGCGCAGATGTCGGTGCCCTCGATGCGGATATTCCAGCCGGAGAGCAAGGGAAAGTGCTCATGGAGGAGCATGGCCAGGCTGTAGGCCTCCTGGCCGGTGGAGCAGGCCGCGCTCCAGAAGCGCAGCGCACGAACGGCGCGGCGGGACTCGATCAGTTTGGGCAGCAGCTCAGTGCGCAACAGCTCGAAGGGCCGGCCGTCGCGGAAGAAGCTGGTCTCGTTGATGGTCATGGCTTCGGCGATGGAGCGTTCGAGCAGCGGATCTCTTCTGAGCTTGAGGTGGTGAACGAGATCTTCCAACTGAGTCATGCCCTGGTTGCGCAACAGCCTGGTGAGGCGGGTCTCGAAGAGGTAATCGCGCGAGGGATCGAGGACGTTTTGCGAGAGGCTGAAGACGAGCTGGCGCAGATAGCCGTAGTCGACGCTGGAGGAGGTTTGCATGACTAGGCCACCGATTCCCGAAGCTCGCGCGCTTCCGCGCGGGTCCGTCCGGCGAGCCGGAGAATTTCAGCAGCGATGGCATTGAGGGGCAGCACCTTGTGCGCCAATCCCGCGTTGGTGACGGCGCCGGGCATTCCCCACACGGCACTGGTGGCCTGGTCCTGAGCCAGGACACTGCCGCCGTGCTCGCGGATGAGGCGCGCGCCCAACATACCGTCCGAACCCATGCCGGTGAGCACCACGGCCAGTACGCCCGCGCCGTAGACCGCAACCGCGGAGCGGAAGAGCACATCGACGGCGGGGCGGCAATGATTCTCCGGCGGGCCCTGGCTGAGGTGCAGCGTGGCCGGCAGGCCGGTGCGCGCGCCGGCAAGCACCTCCATGTGCCAGTTGCCTTTGGCAATGCAGATGGTCCCGGGGCGCACCGGCTCACCCTCGACGGCCTCACGCACCCGCAACGGACAGCGGCCGTTTAGCCGTTCGGCAAACAGCCTGGTGAACAACTCCGGCATGTGCTGCACGATCAAGACCGGAAGGGGAAAGTCAGCGGGCAGCGCCGGCAGCAGAATATCGAGGGCCGCAGGGCCGCCGGTGGAGACGCCGATAACCAGCGCCGCCGGGATTGACGTGACCGCCTGTGACATGAACGGCGCCATGGGCGCGGGCAGCGGAGCGCGCGCTGAGCCGGGGAAGACCGGCTGCGGCAGGCTGGTGAGAGCGTGAATCCTGGGAATCAGATCCTGGGAAAGCGCCCGCATGGCCGCCTCGCGGCCTGATTGCCCGGCCGGCTTGGCCACATAGTCGGACGCTCCGCACGCCAGGGCCTCGATGGTCACTTTGGCGCCGCGCTGGGTGAGCGAACTGCACATGATGACCGGCATTCTGTGTCCCCGCGCGCGCAGCTTCCTGAGCGTGACCAATCCGTCCATCACCGGCATCTCCACATCCAGCAACACCAGGTCAGGGCGAAGGGTTTCAATGGCGCTCAAGGCTGCTTCGCCGTCGGCCGCGGTGCCGGCCACTTCCAGGCCGGCGTCAGAGCACACAACCGAGCGCAACAGACTCCGCATCACTGCCGAGTCGTCCGCGATCAAAATTCGGGTCCGGTTACCGGAGGCCATGGTTCAGGCCTCCACCAGGCCAAGCATGGCCAGTTTTTCCGTCAGAGCCTCGTCGTCGAAGGGCTTCATCAGGTACTCGTCGGCGCCGGCATCGAGAGCGCGGAGGATGTAGTCGTTTTCGGCCTCGGTGGTCACCATCATGACTTTGACGTCGCCATAACCCTCCGCCCGCAACTGCTTGAGCAGGTCCAGCCCGTCCATCACCGGCATGTTCCAGTCCACCAGCGCGAGATCGTAGGGCGGGCGCGACTTCAACTGATCCATGCCGGCATGGCCATCGGCGGCTTCCTCGCACTCGATTCCCTTTTCTTCGAGCAGGCCGCGCAAATAACCCCTCACGAAGCGGGAATCATCGACAATCAAAGCTCGCATGGTTACCTCCAGACAGATAATCGCTTGCGCCTGTTGCAGCGAAGCAAGCTCTGAACAAGTCCTTTTTTCGCCCCAGCATTCCCTCAGGGGCTAAAGCCCCCGCTGATTTTGCTGTTCTTGCGGCACGGCTAAAGCCGTGCCCTTTCAAAACATCGACTTAATCAGAAGTTCCCTAAGCAAGCCGGGCTGCGCTCAGCCGCATGGGGTCCAGCCGCTCGGGGTCCAGCATGACCAGCAAGCTGTCTTTGAGCTTGTAAGCGCCGACAAATAAGGCTCTCCTGCGCTCGTCCAAAATTGAGGGGTTGGGCTCGTGGTCGGCCGAGGAGACGGTCAGCACCTCGCAGACCGCGTCCACCAGCAAACCAAAAATTCCGCCGGCGCTCTCCAGCACTAACAGATCCTGCCGGCCCTCTTTGAGCGGCAAATCCAGCAACTGGCGCAGGCTCACCGTGGTAAGCACGTCGCCGCGATAGTGAACCAGCCCGCCCACAAAGACCGGCGCCAGCGGAACCGGCTGCGGCCGGGCCGCGCCGACAATCTCCAGAATGTGGGTGATAGGCACGCCAAAGATCGCGCTTCCCAGGCGCACCGTGCACATCTCCATCAGCGTCACCGCCGATGCTTTTTCCTTGCGACGCAATGCAACTGCTGATGTGCTCATGCCACCGTCTCCCCAATCTGGCTCCACTCGGCAGGCGCCCGCTCCCCGGCGGGCAGCGGGGCCACGGCCCCCAGGTTTACCACGCCGGTAACGCGGCTCTTGAGCAGCGTGACCCCGCCGGTGCGCTGCGTGGCGCCAGCCTCGAAGAGGTCGCCCCCGGCAGCCACATCGAGCACATGGGAGACCGCAATGCCCACATGCCGATTGCCCTCGCGGCAAACCACCACAATAATCTGCGCCTGAGGATTGCCATCGACCGCGGCCAGCACGCCGCCGGAGTCCTCCACCGGCAGCAGTTGCCCCTCGAAGTTGAGCACCGGCCGGTAGCCGACGTACTCGATGCGCGAGAGCGGCAACTGCTCGATGCGCAGCACGTCGGCCAGCGGCACCGCGGCCTGGCGGCCGGCCGCCTCCACCAGCAGGTACTCGAGGGCCCCGGCGGCGCCGACTTCGGTTTCGCCTTCGTCCGCCCGGGCAACCTCTTCTTCGCACAGGTTCACCTCGGCCTTCATGGCGATCGAGCCTGGATCGAGAATCAGCGCCAGATCGGCATTGCCCAGCACGGTTGCTCCGGAAAAAAGTCCGATGCCCTTCAGAACCGCGGAGAGAGGCTTGACGACGATCTCCTCCGGATCCGCCAGCCCATCCACCACCAGGCCGAAGCGGCGGCCGTCAGCGTCCAGAACGGCGATGAAGTTGTCCCGCTCGGCGGCGGTTTTATGCTCGCCTCCGGGCATCAGCAGCCGGTCGAGAAAGACCAGCGGCAGCAGCTTGCCGCGCAACCGGTAGAGAGGCGCGTTCTCGATCCACTCGATAGCCGCCGCAGCCTGCTGGGGGGGAATGTGCACCAGCTCCGAGAGCGCGCCCTGGGGCAGCGCAAAGCTCTGGTTGATGCTGCGCACGATCAGCGCGGGGATGATGGCCAGGGTGAGCGGAATCCTCATGCGGAGCGTGGTTCCCTTGCCCGCGCGGGAGTCGATTTCGACCTTGCCGCCGATCTTCTCGACATTCGTCCGCACCACATCCATGCCGACGCCCCGGCCGCTGACGTTGGTGACAGCCGCGGCGGTGGAAAAGCCGGGCAAAAAGATCAGTTGCAACAGCTCGCGCTCCGCCAGATGGGCCACGCGGTCCGCGGTGATCAGGCCGCGTTCGACGGCCTTCTGGCGCACCTTTTCAACATTGATGCCGGCGCCGTCGTCGGAGACCTCGATGACGACGTGGCTGCCCTCCTGGCTGGCCTTCAGCTTCAGCGTTCCTTCCGGGTCCTTGCCTGCAGCCTGGCGCTCCTCGGGCGGCTCGATGCCATGATCGAGAGAGTTTCTTACCGCATGGGTGAGCGGGTCCTTGATGGCCTCGAGCAGGCTCTTGTCCAGTTCCGTGTCCTGTCCCTCGACCTGCAGGCGGACGCGGCGGCCGAGCGATTGAGACAGATCGCGCACGATGCGCGGCATCTTGGAAAAGATGTTCGAGACGGGCTGCATCCGGGCCTTCATCACGCTCTCGCGCAGGTCGGCCGTCACCATATCCAGGCGGCGCGAAAGCAGCGTCATATTCGGATCAGCCGAGGTAACCTGCAAGACCTGGTTTCTGGTCAGAACCAGCTCGCCCACCAGGTTCATCATGCGGTTCAGCAGCGTCACATCGACGCGCAGCGTGCTCTCGGCGGCGCTTCCCTGGGCGCGCGGCCGCGTGGAATCGGCCTCGGCCTCCGCAGGAGCTTTGGGCGCCGGAAGATCCTCCGCTACCGGGGCCAGAGACGGGCCTGGGACGGCTGTCGGCGGCGCGGCCAGGGAGACGGCGGCAGGAGCAGCGGACGCTGCATGAGCGCGAGCCCGGGCATGGGCCGGCTGTTTCACCTGCACCTGCGCGGGAAGCTGCAGCTCTTCCAGCCAGCCGATGAGAACACCGTCTTCGCCCGCGCCCTCATTGCTCTCCGCCTCAATCGTCTTGAGAATCGAGCGCAGTCCATCGAGCAGTTGCAAGAGGCCGGTGATTGTTTGGCGGTCCGCGGTCAGCTTGCCCTCGCGCAGCTGGCCCAGCAGGTTTTCTCCGGCGTGGGCCAGCTTCTCCAGCCGCTTGAAGCCCAGGAATCCGGTGGTCCCCTTGATGGTGTGAACCGAACGGAAGATCTCTCCGATCAGTCCGGCATCCTGGGGCCGCTCCTCCAGCTCGGTCAGACAGCGCTCCATGCGGTCCAACCCTTCCTGGCTCTCAATCAGGAATTCTCTCGTCAACTCATCCATCGCGCCCACTCATCCGCCCGGCCGGAATAAACACTCCCGGCACAGAGAGTACCCAAGGCCTTTATCGGTGAGTTGGGGCTCAACTTGAGGAATGGAATTTTGGCGAGGGGCAGGACCGGGGACCGGGTATCAGCCGGAAACCGGCTTCATCTTGTATAGCGGCACCCAAATGCTATAGCCTTTATATCCGCACGTTGGAGGAATCGGAGACAGAATGGACCATACCAGCACGACCGAACCCGCACTCATGAGCCTGCTCGAACAGGCGCGCCAGGCCGCGCAGCACTCCTATGCTCACTACTCCGGCTTCCGGGTGGGCGCGGCGCTCCGGCTGACCAACGGCGAAATCGTCACCGGCGCCAATGTGGAGAACGCCAGCTACGGGCTAGCCATCTGCGCCGAGCGTTCCGCTTTGGTAAGGGCCGTTTCCCAATTCGGACCGGAAATCCGCGTGGAGGCCGTGGCCGTTGCGAATTTGAATGAGGCAGCCAGCCCGCCATGCGGGGCATGCCGGCAGGTGCTCTCCGAGTTCACCCTGCCCGAAGCGCCGGTGATCTTTCCCGTGGCCGACGGCTACCGAACGATGCGATTCAGTGAGTTGTTCCCGTGGGCGTTTGAGCTGAAGGTGAAGTAAGGTTGGGACTGATCTGCATGTCCACACTGAGATATTATCCTTGATGAGAGTGCCATGAGATTTAAGCATCTCCGCTTCTTGTCGTCTGTCCTGATTGCCGCGCTTTTACCTTTATATTTCTGCGCTCAAAATAAACAGTCCTCACAGACTTCTCCAACTCCCTACAAGGTCTACCAAGGTACTGGCAATATTGGAGAAGAAAAAGGCGGACGGGTTTGCTTCATCTATGGGAAGGAGGAACATTGTTGGAATGTCGGAGACTACTTCAGTGAGGTGACGGCAAAACCAGTCATGCTTCCATCCGGGCGCAGACTGATCCTGGTAACCGCACTTTCGATGGGAGGAAGCGATGGAACAATCGACCTTGCTTTGCTCGACGAACAGAATCAGCAGCCTGTGAATCTGCTGCCCTCGGTAGAGATCACATCAGCCAATAGTGGACAGTGGGACGAATGGCAGATTCAGTCTCTCTCACCAATGCCGATCATCCTGATTGCCAATAATTTGTGGGACGATGACAGTTTCATCTCCAACGCTGAATCCCGCGCCAAGGTACATCATTTCGAGATAACAGCCTATTTCTTTGACGCAGCAATCTCGAAATACAAACAGCGATTCGAGTATAAATCGAGCAATAAATACTCCAGCGGCGAAGATGTGATTGCTTTAGAGAAGCAAACTATCCTGGCAAAATTCAGAGGTGCGGCGGGAAAATAGCGCGCTCGAATGCAGTGATAGACGATAAAGAACTATATTGGCAGGTATCCCACCTTAACCGATGCGCAAAGAACGCGCATCGGCGAAGGTGGGGCACCCGTATTTTTACGCTGCTTTTTTGTCGCTTGCCGACCTTACACGGAACCGCTTCATCGAAATCGAGAGAGTGCGTTCGATCTTTTTCAGATCGCCGCGCTCGGCGGGGCCGGCAAAGGTGGAAGCTACGCCGTGGGCCGAGGCGCGGCCGGTGCGGCCAACGCGATGGACAAAGTCCTCGGCCATCTTGGGCATATCGAAGTTGATCACGTGCGCCACGTTGGCCACGTCGATGCCGCGCGCGGCTACGTCGGTGGCAACCAGAACGCGGTGACGGCCTTCGGAGAAGCTGCGTAGAGCCTGGTTCCGCTGGGCCTGCGAGCGGTCGCCGTGGATCTGCGTCGCGGAGTGTCCGCTGCGAACCAGGCGGCGCGCCACGCGGTCAGCCCCGTGCTTGGTGCGCACGAAGACCAGAAAGCTGCCCTGTTCCGCGCCCAGCAGGTGTTCGAGAAGCTCCTGCTTTTTGTCCGCCTCTACTTCAAAGGTGCGCAGTTCGACGTTTTCCGCGGGCTTGAGCACCGAGCCAATCTCGACGCGGACGGGATTGTTCAGGTACTTGCGCGCCACGTCCTTTACTGACGCTTCGAGTGTGGCCGAATAGCACAAGGTTTGCCGCACGGTGGGCAGCATGGCCGCAATGCGAGCTATGGCCGGCTGAAAGCCCATATCTAGCATCCGGTCGACCTCATCGAGCACCAGAATCTTCACCTGATCGAGCCGCACCAGCTTGCGCTTGATGTAGTCCTCAAGCCGTCCGGGCGTTGCTACGATGAGCTTCGCGCCGCGGCGAATGGCGTCGAGTTGCGAGCGCTCGGCCAGCCCGCCGACGACGAGAGCGACAGTCTGCTCGGAGCTGGAGCGAATGGCGAGGAACGCCTGTTCCACCTGCATGGCCAGCTCGCGCGTGGGCAGCAGGATTAAGGCGTGCGCCGCGGGACCGCGCGCAGCCGAGGTTTGCAGCATCTCCACGATCGGGATGAGAAAGCCGAGCGTCTTGCCGGTTCCGGTTTGCGCCGTAGCCAGCACGTCGCGGCCTTCGAGCGCCGGGGGGATGCAGCCTGCCTGCACCGGGGTGGGAATTTCAAATTTGTTGGCGTCAAGCCGCGCCATCAGGGCGGGCGAAAGAGAAAACTGAGAAAACTGTGTCGTCAAAATTAAGTCATTTCCTGTGTGGGTCCCGGAGCCGCCAGAGTTGCTCGCGGCCTGCAATCGGAACCGGACATGAGGCTGACACACCCAATATAGGGCGCGGGCCTGCTAATCGATATGCGTAAGGGAGAACCGACGAGTCGAATCTAAGACTGACCGATAGACATTCAAGGGGAGAACGTCCGAGGCCCGGAGCTGCCACACGCTACTTCATCGCCAGACGGCACAACGCCGACCGGCTCCACGCTCCCACGCTTTCAAGCGTTTCCTGGTTTGCTTGCGCGGCATCCTCGGTAAGAGGCGACGACCGCATAGTATTCTGCCGGGCTTGGTTTGACCCATGGCAGAGGCCCCCAGGATGGGAGGCTCATGTGGATACGCTCCACCCCAAAAAACAAAGACCATTTTTGGGGGGCCCCGGTATGTAGGGGCTTGGGGAAATCTGTGCCAGGCTAAACTTGCCTTGGTGGGGCAAACCGCCGCTCACGGCCAAATCACTGAGCGCAAATACAGTATAGCACAGATTGGGTCAGGGCAAATTTGCGTGAATGCCGAGAGCTTCGGCTACGCTGCGCAAGCGCTTATCTTTGGTCCACAACTGGGTGGAGGGATTGATAAAGACTGAGGCAATCAGGTGCGCATCGATCAACCCGATGCCCTGGCTGTAAAGGGAGCGCGCCTCGACCATCCGGCGCACTTCATCGAGCCGTGCCACGCGCACACTCGGCAATTGCTCTAAAAATGCAAGGGTAGTTGCGCGTTGCGTCAGGGAACCCAGGGCCAGTTCCCCAACAATGAATGGATGCATCACAATCCGCCGGTTGATGAGCTGCTTGCGAAGTTCGTCGTTGCCGGAGCGGAAATGATCGACCCAGATCGATGTATCCGCGAGAATCACTTCTCACTCACCCTGCGGCGCGGAATATCCTTCAGCCTGGGCATTGTGCCTCCGAGCGCGGCCAGGCGACGGGAGCTTTCCCGCTCGATGAGAGACTTGAGAGCCTCCCGAACGAGTGCCGTCTTTTCGGCGACGCCGGTGAACTCCTGGGCGATGCGCACCAGATCGTCGTCGAGAGCAAGGGTTGTTCTCATAGGGCCTCCATGCATCAATTATAGCATCATTTGATGCCGATATTGTATGCGCTTGAGGTATTACTGATCCGGCCCCAAAGAAATGCAACATTCCCTCCCACCCATTCCGCAAAAAGCGCGGAATGGATGGGGCACAGCGTTTCAATACTTCTGGGCCGGATCAATAATCCACTGAAGTTGTCGCGAAAAACCCGCCTTGGTCCCAATCATCCAGCCGCGCCGTCACTTGCTCGATTAGGCGCTCCAGTTCAGCGGTATTCGTTTTTTCCGGCGGCCGGGGTGGGAACCTCGGAATAGCCGGCAAGGCGTTCATCGGGAAGGCCCATGCGCCGCTTGAGCGCCAGAATCTCCTGGATTTTGTGGTCGGGAATGATGCTGAGCGGCTGGCCGATCTGCAGAGCGAGCAGGTAGGTCTTGCAGCAGGTTTCAAAGATCTCCACCAGCCACTCGGCGTGCGTAACCGTGTCTGCCCAGCAGACGATGCCGTGATTGGTGAGCAGGATGGTGTTGTGGTCCTGGACAAAGGGCAGCACCGTCTCGGCAAATGCCTGGGTGCCGGGAGTCTCATAAGGGGCCACCGCCGGGGGACCAATGAAGAGTTCGTACTCGGTAATCAGCCCGCTGGGGGGCGTGGCGCCGGTAACGGCAAAGGCCGTGGCGTAGGGGGGATGGCAGTGGACCACGGCGCGGGCGCGCGGGCTGGCCTTGTAAATCTCCAGATGCAGCAGCAATTCGCTGGTGCGCGAACGGTCGCCGGCCAGGATGTTGCCGTTCAGGTCCGAGAGGCAGATGTCGGCCGGCTCCAGGTCGCCCTTGCTCACCATGGTGGGCGTGCAGAGCACATAGCGCGAGCCCAGCCGGACGCTGATATTGCCGCCGTTGCCGTCCACGTACTGGCGCTCCCACAGCTTGCGGCCGGCACGGATGATCTCCTGCCGGAAGGCCTCGGCCTCAGGGGAACTGGCGGCAGCCAGGGGTGAAGTTTCCTCGATATTCAAGGCCTCGGGCCTGGAAGCAAAGCTGGTCTCGGGCGCGACCTGCGCCGCTTCCCTGTCCTGCTCCGCGACTGGAACCGCTGTCTGCTGCATTGTTGACCTCACGCTGGGCTGGGTGACCGGGCGCCGGCGAGCGCCGACCTTGATTCAGATTATATACAGCGCAGGGTGGAAAGCTCCCTCAGGGGCTAAAGCCCAACATTTGTTTTGTTGCTTTTACGGCACGACTGAAGTCGTGCCCTTTCAAAACCGATTGATCAGATAGCTACTACTGATCCGGCCCCGTAGAAATGCAACACTCCCTCCCACCCATTCCGCAATAAGCGCGGAATGGATGGGGCACAGTATTTCAAAACTTCTGGGCCGGATCAATAAGCTCGTTACTCCGACCGCACCAGCCTGCGCTGCAACGCTTCCAGCGTCTGGCCTTTGGTCTCCGGATAGAAGAAGGTGACCACCACAAATTGCAATGCCGTGGCGGCGGCGAAGAAGACGAATGGCATACCCGCGCCAAACCTGTGCGCGACGAGCGGGAAGAACTGCACGATCAGGGCGACCAGAATCCAATGACTGGCGCTGCCCACGCCCTGGCCCTTGGCGCGGACCGAGGTGGGAAAGACCTCGCCCAGGTAGACCCAGATGACCGCGCCCTGCGAGAGCGCGAAGAAGGCGATATAGACCACCAGCAGGCCCAGGAGGGCGGCCTGATGACTATTGGTGATATAGACCCAGGCCACGCCAGAGAGGCAGAGCGTGGCGCCCGCCGCGCCCACCATCAGCAGACTCTTGCGGCCAAAGCGGTCAATCACCGACATGCCCACCAGGGTAAAGATCAGATTGGTGGCCCCGATGGCCACCGCCTGCAGATCGCCGGAGAGCTGGCTGAAGCCGGCCGCGGCGAATATGCTCCTGATGTAATAGAGGATGGCGTTGATGCCCTCCAACTGGTTGAAGGCGCCTATGGTGATGGCCAGAAAGAGCGGGAAGCGGTACTTCCAGCGGAAGACCGGCTCGTGCGCCACGGCGTGCTCGGAGCTGAGCGCTGCCTGAATCTCGGCCAACTCAGCCTCGGGGTCGGGAGCGCCCATCTGGCCGAGCACATCGAGGGCTTCGGCAACCTGGTTGCGGGAGGCCGACCAGCGGGGCGAGCGCGGAATGCGGAACAGAAGCACAAGGAAGAGGATGGCCGGAGCCGCGACCACGCCGACCATCACGCGCCACTCCAGGGGGCCAAGATGCGCCAGGCCGATCAGGTAATTTGAGGTATAGCCCACCAGAATACCAACAACAATGTTGATCTGGAAAGCGCCCACCAGACGGCCGCGCCACAAGGCTGGCGAGAGTTCAGTGATGTAGACCGGCCCCAGCACCGAGGCTGTACCGATAGCCATGCCGGCGAGAAAACGGGCGCAGAGCAGCATGGGCCAGCCCAGCGAGAGAGCGCAGCCGAGGGCCGCGAAGATATAGAGCGTGGCGGCCATGCGCAGCGCCGCGCGCGCGCCCAGGCGCTGTCCGGCCACGCCGGCGATAAAGCAGCCGAGCACCGTGCCGATGGTCCCAATGGCCACCGTCCAGCCCTTGCTGTAATCGCCCAGCCCATACAGCCGCACCACCGAATCGATGATGCCGGAGATTACGGCAATGTCGAATCCGAAGAGCAGGCCTCCCAGGGCGCCTATCAGTGTTGTCCTGATCAGTTTGGAATTGGGTCGCATGGTCTCTTGCCTTTCTGCTTCAAAAATTAGATAGTACAACAGATTGGCACCCGCACCGGCAAATGCCTACATCTGGCCGCATGAAGCGGAAACGGCCGGGCGCGCTACAGCGGAAACAGGCTATAATCGGTTACTCCGAAGGCATACGAAAGAGCTGCTGGAATTTTTGTTCTGAATTATGCCCCGGTTACCGATGCAGCCTTTGGCGGCTGGACTCAAGGCCAACTGCACATAGCTTTATCCCCGAGGACAAGGAGATCTGAAATGATCGACAAGATGCGCAGGAATTTCGCACGCCGCACGGCCGTTTCCATGATGGCGCTATCGTTTGCCGCAGTACTAGCCGCGCAGACAACACCGGCGCCCACGGCACCCCCGGCGCCCACCCCGGATTGGAAGACTTACAGCTATCCGGCGGATGGATTCAGCGCCTCGTTCCCCTTCGTACCCACATCGCAAAAGCAGAATGTGCCCACCGAAAAGGGCAGCTTTGAGTTGCGCGCATATCTCTCGCCGGATGGCCCGTCGGCGGTGTTCGTCGGGGTATGCGATTACGGCTCGGCAATCTCGGACAGGACTCCGGATCAGGTGCTGGACGGCGCCCAAAAGGGAGCCATAGACAACGTCAAAGCTCACCTGCTCAGCGGGAAGAAAATCACGCTCGGTGTTTATCCGGGACGGGAGTTTGAGGCCGAGAACGACACCTTACACTTTTCAGCGCGCATCTACCTAGTGGGCAGCACGCTTTACCAGACGCTGATCGCCGCACCTCTGGGACCGCCGTATGCCGGCACCACGCGCTTTCTCGACTCATTTCAGTTGATTCCGCGCGTTAGCAACTAAGAGCTTGTTGAAAATCCAACTCGAAACGTGAAATCGTCCCTCAGGGGCTAAAGCCCACGTTAGTTTTGCTACATTTACGGCACGACTAAAGTCATGCCCTGACACTTCGTGCGACTCCGTTTTGAGTTTTTCCGCAAGCTGTAAAGTCATGCCCTGACACAAATCCTGAGAATTTCAATAAGTTCTTACAGCCGCTCAGGCTTCCGCGCGCGGGACGGCCGGCGTCACCGCCAGAATCCGGCAGCGGCCCTTGCCTGCCGCGCTCCAGGCCAGCGTCATCTCGCTCTCCATGCAGGCGCAGTCGCCCGCCTCGAGCACCTCTGTCATCCCGCCCGCATCCAACAGCAACTTCCCTTCCAGCACATACACCAGGCCGCTGGTCTCACGGCCGACATCTATGGCGCAAGAGGCTCCGCCCGCGGGAAACTCGATCATCCGCGCAACCAGCCGCGTTCCATCCGACACCGCGTTCAGCGGCGTTGTCTTCACCGATTCCAGTACGCGGCTGTTGCCTGCAAGGTGGGCCTTGCGGGTGATCGAGAGCGTATGTTTGGCGGGCGCTGAGAAAAAGTAGCCCATCCCCACGCCGTAGACCCGGCTGATGGTGGCCAGCGTGGGCAGGGTGGGAACCATGCGGTCGGTCTCCAGCTTGGACAGCAGCGCAGTGGACAGCCTGGTTTCAGCCGCCAGGCGCGCAAGCGTGAGCCGCTTCTGAGTGCGCAGCGAGCGCAGCTTCATCCCGATGCAATAGGGTTCAAGAGACCAATGGGCGTAGGAAACAGTCCTGGACATGGCAAGCTCCTTTCCGTTATTTTGCCAGCCGCAGGACGTTTCTTTTCTGACAAATCCATGAAGTTTTTCTGAATCCTGGCGTCGATTTTCTCAGTAGTTACCGAACTTAGTGAAGCTCTGAACAAGTCTCTACTGTGAGCCAACATTCCCTCAGGGGCTAAAGCCCACGTTCATTTTGCTGCCTTTGCGGCACGACTAAAGTCGTGCCCTTTCAAAACATCGGCTTATGCAGAGGTTCCTTAGGTGTGAACCACACCTGGAAATGGAGGACGCGAATCTGTGCTTTCGTAGCGGAGATAACTTTAGGATTCATTGGTAACCACCTCAGATTACTTTGCGTAATCAAAGAAATTTATTTCCACAAGATACTTCCCGAAGCGCGTCTAAAGCGGTTAGTCTGTACCTCACAGAAAATTCTGGGCTCATAGAAGCACAGAGATTCGCCGGGATTACTGCTTTATTTTTCCCCCTGGGTTCTTTCCGCGCAGATTCCCGCGACCACTTTAGGCAACTGCCTTTCTGCTTGCCCGGATGGGCCAGAAGAAATGCGACCGTGTTGCCCAGAATAAGAGGAGGCGCGGTGGTAGCGATGAAAGAACCCTTCCCGGTTTCTCGCAGTGCCCAGTTTGCCGCGCCGATGGCAGTTCCTGGAAGTCAGGGTGGTGAATCTGCCTGTTCCTTCGCGGGGTTCCGGCTAGAGGCTGACGGCACACTGTGGCGCGGCGAGGCAGTGGTCCACCTGCCTCCCAAGGAGCTGAAGGCGCTGCGACTGCTTATGGCGCACGCCGGCCAGGTGGTTTCGCCCCTGCAACTGAAGCATGAACTGTGGGGCGATGTGCATGTGACCGCCGACAGCGTTCCCAAGTGCATGTCCAGCCTGCGCGCGCGGCTTGAGCCGGAAGCGTGCATCCAGACTGTCTACAAGCGCGGCTATCGCTTCTCCGTCGAGATCCGGCGGAACGGCGCGGCATCGGCCGGAACGCTGGTGCGGCTGGCCATCATGCCCTTCGCCACCGGGTACTCTGTTCCGGAACATCTCGGGCCGGCCATGGCCGAAGAGACCACAGCCAGCCTCTCCCGCGCGCGCCACTTTGCCGTTGCGGTGCTGGCCAGGGATTCGGTCTTTACCCTGGCTCAGCGCGGGCTCACGGCCCAGCAGATCGGCCAGGAACTCAAGGCCGACCTGGTTCTGACCGGAACCCTGCAGGCATTCAGCTCGCATTACCGGCTGCGGGCGGAGATGATCCGCGTCGAAGACGGCACGCAAATCTGGGTTGAAGATTTGCTGGCGCCGCAGAACCGGACAGGCGAGCTGGAGCGGGAGTTGATGCATCTGCTGGACTATCGGCTCGGCACTGAGATCCACCCAGACGCGGCAATCTCGCCGGAGTGGAATTCCCGCCTGGAAATCTCCGCCGCCGAGGCCAACGAGATGGAAGACGAATGCGACCTCCGGCAATCGGAGGCCTACGATGTTTTCCTGCGTGGGCGCCATGAATGGCAGACGCTTCATCGCCATCGGATGCAGGACGGGCTGCAACGCCTGTTGCGGGCCGTCGAACTTGATCCCACGCTGATCTCCGCCAAAGTCGATCTGGCGCACCTATGCATCACCGAGGCTTTCTACGGCTTCATGTCTCCGGCCGTTTCAGCGGAGCATGTGCACCGCGTGGCGGAATCGATACCCGATCTTCCCCGTCAGGCCGCAGCCCTGCTGCCCGCGCTGGGCTGGGTCAACTTCCACTACGACTGGAACCTGCGCGCGGCCCTGCTGGCTTTTTCCTTCAGCGCGCATCTGCCCCACGATCCATGGACCACGCGGGCGCGCACGATGTTCGCCGTCAGCCGCCATCGCTTTCCAGAGGCCATCGAGATGCTGCGCGCAGCCATTCGCATCGATCCCTTTTCGCCCTGGCTGCAGAACCGCCTGGCATGGGCGCTCCACCTGGATGGGCAGCGGGAGGAAAGCCTGCAGCAGATCCGGAACAGCATCGCTCAGTTTCCCAACCATGAAGGAACCGGCTTCTATTCGTCGGTGATTCTTGCTTTCAACGGGGAGGCGGAACAAGGGATCGAGATTGCGCAAGGCCTCGCGCAGCGCTCGCCCGACATCGATCTTGCCACTGCGATTCATGCGTATGCGCTGGCCTGCGCCGGCCGCGCGGATGAGGCCCGCGCCATCCTCGAGCGGCTGCAATGGCTGGGCAGGGAACGCTACGTCGTGCGTGCGTTCACGCCCGCGGCCTATCTCGCGCTGGGGGATCATGAAGCAGCTCTGGCCGAACTGCGCGCCGTGAATGAGTCCCGCTGCCCCTGGTTCTTCCAGATACTCGCCGATCCGCGCCTTAAACCGCTGCACGGCTACCCGGAATTCGAACGGATGCGGGCCATCCTGCCTGGGATGGAGGCCGAAGTTGAGGAGGAGTTGGAGATGGAAGGTTGAATAACCCAATAGGCTTGGGTTAGAATAGATACAGATGGGCTCGATCCGATTCAGTGGAATCAGGTTTACGGCTTACACAATGGACCATGAGCCGCGGCATCTGCACGGTTTCTATGCGGATGTAGAGGTAATCGTTGATCTTCGCCTGGATGGCAAGGTCACACTGGCCACGCGAACAGACGCTGTCAGGCCGGGAAACGGAAGCAAGTCGGATGTGCGGCATGTCCTGGCTGTAGCCGCCAGGCACTTCGACGATCTGGTATCTCTTTGGGAGAAGCATCATGGCTGAGCATGAAGTCATCACGACCGATGCAGAAATTGAAGCAGCGCTGGGAAGGGCAAAGCTTCACGACCATGAGCCGCGTGCGCTCACCGTTGAGCACATCCCTGGTCATCGCCTGCTCATTGTCGGACTCAACAACGGACTTCGGTTGGTGCTTCCCATCGAGAACTTGCAGGGGCTGGGCAATGCAACGCACAAACAAATCCAGAACTACGAATTACTTGGGCGCGGAACCGGGATTCGTTTTCCGGAGCTTGACGTCGACCTGTACGTTCCCGCTCTGATCGAAGGCGTATACGGAAACCGCCGCTGGATGGCAGAGTTGGGCCGGAAGGGCGGCAGTGCCAGGACCGAGGCCAAACGCAAGGCGGCAAAGGCAAACGGCGCAAAGGGTGGAAGACCGGCGAGAACCGCCGCCTGCGCTTGAAGGTGACAAGACAGGAGCGATGGACCTGAAGGATACGATGGAGTTCTTCCCTCGCACCCTCTCAAACAGTTAGGCGGAGCTATTCTGCAGATCGCTGACGTCAGAAACTGCTCAAGCATTTCCACCCCCCGGTGATTCACATCACATCCGATCATGCTATAGCTGAATGATTCTGAAGTACGGCGTTGGGTTCGCCTGAGCCTTGGCGCGCGATTCGTTCTTGCCTCCGGTTTTCAACCGTTTGCGGAAGCGAATTGCCAGGAGCCCTGGCCATACCGGAGATTTTTCTTTATGTATAAGATTTTGGAAACACGCAATGTGGGCCTCAATATCAAGCAGTTTGTGATTGAGGCGCCACGCATTGCGCACAAACACAAACCGGGGCAGTTCGTCATTCTCCGCCTTCATGACAAGGGCGAGCGCATTCCGCTCACCATCAAATCATCTGACCCAAAAGCCGGTACGGTCACCATCGTGGTGCAGGCGATCGGCAAGACTACCTCCCTGCTGAACTGCCTGGAGGCGGGCGACGCCATTCTCGATATCGTCGGGCCCCTGGGCCATCCCTCGGAGATTGAAAACTACGGCACGGCGGTCATACTGGCCGGCAGCGTGGGCACGGCCATGGCGCTTCCGACCGCCTACGCGCTCAAGCAGGCGGGCAATCACGTGGTCTTCATTGAAGGCGCGCGCTCCGCCGAGATGGTGGTCTTTGAAGACGAAGCCCGCCAGGCCAGCAGCGAGACCTACATGATGACCGACGACGGCAGCTATGGCGAACAGGGCCTGGTCACAAAGAAGCTCGACGAGCTGATCGCCGCCGGACGCAAGATCGACTTTGTCCTTGCCGTCGGCCCGGTGCCGATGATGAGGGCCGTGGCGCGGATCACCGGACCACTTGGGATTAAGACCATGGTCAGCCTGAACTCCATCATGGTGGACGGCACGGGAATGTGCGGCGGCTGCCGCGTGCTGTTGGGCGATAAAAGCAAGTTCGCCTGCGTGGATGGGCCGGAGTTTGACGCCTCCAAGGTCAACTTCGAGGTTTTGATGCAGCGCAACACCATGTATCGCGAGAAGGAGTGCGCATCGCTGAAACACTTCCAGGAACACAAGGAAGAGCAAGTGGCCGAACTTCGCGAAGAATTGGCCGCGAAGGAGAGCCATCATGTCTGAGAAAAATACTCTTCCGCTTAAAGAGAGGATGAAGATACTCCGCAGGCAGATGCCGGAGGCAGACGCACAGGCGCGCAGCCGCAACTTTGAAGAAGTCAACCTGGGCCTGGAAACGGCTGACGCCCTGACCGAGGCCACACGCTGCATTGCATGCGCCAAGCCGGGCTGCGTCGTCGATTGCCCGGTGGGCGTCAAGATCAAGGATGTGGTGGCCCTGATTTGCGCAGGCGATTTTCTTGCCGCCGCATCCAAGCTGCGCGAGGACAACTCGCTGCCGGCCATCACCGGCCGCGTCTGCCCGCAGGAAAACCAGTGCGAGGGCGGATGCATCGTGGGCAAGAAGGGCGCCCCGGTGGCCATCGGCAACCTGGAGCGGTTTGTAGCCGACTACGAGCGCAGAAGCGGCCAGCTTGGATTACCCGCCAACGCGCCCTCCACGGGCAAGAGCGTGGCCATCGTAGGCAGCGGGCCAGCAGGTTTGAGCGCAGCCGGAGACCTTATCCAGAAGGGCCATCGCGTGCGCGTCTTTGAGGCGTTGCACGAGCTGGGCGGCGTGCTGGTATACGGCATTCCGGAGTTTCGCCTGCCCAAGACCATCGTCCGCGGTGAGGTGGAAAACCTGCAACGCATGGGCGTCGAGTTCGAGACCAACGTGGTCGTCGGCAAGAGCGTCACCATCGATGAGCTGATGAAGAACGAACACTACGACGCGGTCTTTGTGGCCACCGGCGCGGGACTTCCGATCTTCCTCGGAGTCCCCGGCGAACACTTCAACGGCGTCTACTCGGCCAACGAATTTCTCACCCGCGTCAATCTGATGCGCGCCTATCAACACGAAGTGTACGATGAGCCGGTCTACGACTGCCGGGATCGCGACGTGATCGTGGTGGGCGGAGGCAACACGGCGATGGATGCGGTGAGGACGGCCAGGCGGCTGGGCGCGCGGACAGCGACTTTGGTCTACCGGCGCTCCGAGGCCGAGATGCCGGCCCGCGCCGAAGAGGTAAAGCACGCTCGCCAGGAGGGAATCGAGTTCCGCCTGCTGACCAACCCGATTGAATTTGTCGGCGATGAAAAGGGCTGGCTCACCGGCGCGCGCTGCGTGCGCATGGAGTTGAGCGAGCCGGATGAGAGCGGGCGGCGCCGCCCGGTGGTGATCAAGGGAAGCGAGTTTGTTATTCCCGCGAATGTGGCCATCATCGGCGTCGGCACCACCGCCAATCCGATGATCCAGAGCACCACGCCGGATCTCGCAACCAATAAATGGAACTACATTGTGGCCGATGAGAAGACGATGCGCACCTCCAAGCGCGGCGTCTTTGCCGGCGGCGATATTGTTACCGGCGGCGCAACGGTCATCCTGGCGATGGGCGCGGGTCGGAAGGCGGCAGCTTCGATTCACGAGTACCTGACCAGCGGCGAGTGGGAAGAGGCAGGGAATAGGGATTAGGGATTAGGGAACACGTATAAAAAGCTATAAATAGGTGGAGCTATCCCACCCTTGCGGCAAAAACAAAGACGCCGCAAGGATGGGGCACATGGCAAATAGCTGATCCAAACGAATGATCATCTCGCCATTTACACGAAAATAGTGTACACTGTTTTCGTATGAAGAACATCACTTTGAGTGCCGACGAGGACCTGATTGAGCGGGCGCGCTTGATTGCGTGCGGACAGCGCAGAACACTGAACCAGGCATTCCGTGAATGGCTGGTGCAATTCTCTCAGAGCGCGGGAGACGCGCAGGGCTTTGATGCGCTGATGAAGCGATTGCAACACGTAGATGCGGGCAGGCGCTTCAGCAGGGACGAATTGAATGAGCGATAGATTCTTTCTGGATACGAATATCTTCGTTTATTCCTTCGATCAACGCTCCGCCGCAAAAGCCCGGAGAGCCAAGCAACTTATCCGCGAGGCCCTGACGACGCAGAAGGGCGTCATCAGCTATCAAGTCGTGCAGGAATTCTTCAATGTGGCCCTGAAACGGTTCTCCCAACCGATGCAAACTGCGGATGCAGAGCAGTATCTGAGCACGGTTTTCCGCCCATTGCTCGGCGTGCATTCCTCGCAGGCACTCTACGCGGAGGCATTGCATCTCCACGCCCAAAGCGGGCTTTCCTGGTACGACTCCTTGATCGTCTCCTCTGCGATCCAGGCGCGGTGCGACCTGCTATTTACCGAGGATCTCCAGCACGGTCAGCGCTTCGGAAGTCTCCAAGTCAGGAATCCCTTCCTCTGAGGGCTAATCCCTAATCCCTATTCCCTATTCCCTGCCTCAAAAAAATGGGCGGCAAGAGTCGCCTCATGCCGCCGCCCGTCCCTGGGTTGTCTTGAAGTTACTGCAATTGTTCGGTAAAAACTAACTCTGAGTTACTGCAAAAGCTTGGTCACTTCCTGCTGCACACTGTTAGCTTGCGCCAAGGCGGCGATGCCGGTCTGCGAGAGAATCTCGTACTTCGACATATTCGACGTTGCCGAGGCATAGTCGGTGGCCTGGATGGCGTTCTGCGCGGAAACCACGTTCTCCTGCTGCGTGCTCATCACCTGGCTGATCGAGTTCAGCGTATTGATCTGCGCCCCGATGTAGCCATCCTGCGCCGCCACGTAGGTGATGGCCGCATTCAGCACCGACTCCGCATTTTGCGCATTGCCCTGCGTCGTCAGATTGGTGTTCGACAGGTCCGCCGTGGTGTCGCCGCCTGTCGCCGTCACGTAACTGATGGTTGTGGTTGCAGCCGTGGAGTTGTAGTTCGAGGTGGTCGCGCCCGTGGTGGTATCCGTCACGTCAGCGTTGGCCGCCGCGATGGTCACATTCGCATTTGTATTGCTGAGCAGGATGCCCGTGTCGCCGCCGGCCACCGCGCCGTCGCCTACCGCTGCCGCGGTGGTAAAGCTGGCTGTCACGCCCGGAATTCCATCCTCGTTGATCTCGGAGATCAGCCCGCTCACCGTGGTCGCCGTAGTGGTCAGCGTGCTGGTCGTCCCGTCGGCGTTCGTGATCGTGAACATGATGCCCGTGCCGCCAATCGCATCGCTCTGCGTGGCGGCAGTGCTCAATACCGGACCGGCTGCGTCGGCTGACAGATCGACAAACAGCCCTGCGCTGCTCTGCTGCACCGAGCCGCCCGCATCGCCCACGCTGGCCGAGGTCAGCTTGGCAAAATACAAGTTGTCGATTGACGACCCGGCCGAAGACGAGTCGCCTGTATAGATCGCCACGCCCGCCTGCGACCCCGTGAAAACCTGATTCTGGTTATAGGTCGTCGTCGATCCGATGTTGTTGATCTCCGACAAGATCGACTGGTATTCCTGGTTGGCGGCAGCGTCCTGAGAGCTGTCGAGGGTGCCGTTCGAGGCTTCGGTAGCCAGCGTAACGGCACGGTCAAGCAGGCTCGTCACTTGCGAGAGGGCGCCATCGGCCACTTGCAGCAGCCCCGCTCCTTCTGTGGCGTTGGTCGTCGACTGCGTCAGGGCAGCCGAGTTGGCCGCCAGGCCGTTCACCAGCGAGAGGCCGGCAGCGTCGTCGGCTCCGGAGTTGATCCTCGAACCCGATGACAACTGCTGCAGCACCGTCTGCAAGCTGTTGTTGGTGTTGTTCAGGTTGTTCTCTGCGTAAATCGCTGAAAGATTGTTCAAAACACCGAGGGCCATGGAAGGCAGCTCCTTTTTGATGCCTTGAATCGCGCCATGCCCGGCGGAGCATCTTTCGTTCCGCCGGCCCTCCGCTGTTTCCGGATGGGCGTTCTTGCATCTGCCCCTTTCATCGGTCCGGCTGAAAATAACTTTAGTCACAAATTTCAGGGCCGCTTTCGCTCCCGGCTGTCGCGGGCCGAATCAGGTTGTCCAGCTTCCGTTCAACGCCTGTTCTGAAGCGATTCAGCCGCTGTAGCGTTCCGCTCCAGCTATTTGTCCCGGTTCGCGACAGGGACCGGGACGTTTCGCGGCCTTGAGATCCCTCGGCGCCCGCACTTCGTGCTGCCGCGCTCCCCGGCGCCCGGCAGCCTTTCGCACAAAAAAACAGCGGCAAGAGGTTCGCCTCCTGCCGCCACCGGTTTCGACTGCAACCGCATTTGCTCTCTATCTTAAACTTGCACTACAAAAATCCCTTTCTACTGCTCAACTCCCGGCTGAGGAGCCACAGGCGCAATCGGTTCCGCTACTGGCGGAGCCGGCTGCGGAGGAGGAGCCGGGTGGTGATACTGACCACCATGTCCCTGGCCGCCCTGCCGCCAGTTCCCCTGGCCCGGGCCACGCTCTCTCCAGTCGCGGGCATCCGCATGGTTGGCCCGGAAGGCTTGTATCGACTTCCATTGCTCGGGCGTCAGCTTGGCGCGAATGGCCAGTAGAAAACCGGCATTCGCTTTTTCCAGCTCTGCCCGCGCTTGCGCCACCTTGTCAATCTGGGCTAGAATTTTGGCTTCGTTGGGCTGATCGTCACCCATCAGCGGCTCCAGCGCCAGTTCAGCTTTCTGAAGGCTGGCTCGCAGATCGATCAGCTTCTCGCGGTGCTCCAGCAGAATGCCGTCAAAGGTCTTGCGCTGCTCATCGGTCAGTTTCAGCCGCTCCACGACCTTGGGATTGTTCCACCAGCGCCCATGGCCGCCCTGTAACCCGAAGGCCCGCTCCATCGGAGGCCGATGCTCCCCGAATCCCGGTCCTGTTCCCATTCCGCCGCCGGGAGCCTGTGCCAGCATCACTGTTCCCGCCAGAAAAGCTCCCGCAATCGCCCATCCTACTGTCCCAAATGCCTTCATCCTCTTCTCCTCCCCCCGATTTATCGAGGGTCTGCTGCTGTGTTGTAGAGCGAAACCAGAGTAAAAGTGCCCTTGCTAAGGTTGTACAAGGTGGCTTTTTCTTAAGGAAAAAGCCACTTGGCAGTCGTGCCTCTGGGTACAGCTACTCTGGTTTCGCTATAATTTCGGTCTCACCGGGTCTCGTCCGCGGCCATCAGTTGAGCCAGAGGCTCCATGGCGCTTGGAACTTCCCGCGATACATCGCTGTCCACCTTGGCCAGCAAATCCTCTTCTTCCTGGCGAGCCCGCTGCTGGGCAGCCAGCCGCTGCTGTTCAGCTACACGCGCCGCGGCAATCCTCATCTCCTGCTGATGATGTTCCCAGACCCCAGCCGATGCGCCGCCGGCAACCAGAACGCAGCCCATCGCCAATCCAACCGCCAGCCGGCTGGCACGCCAATGCGAGGAAGCTGCCGACGCCCTCCGCGGCCGAAGGTACGCCGCATCGCTCCAGGCATGAACGCTCAAGCGGAAGTCCCTGAGCGCTTCGTCCAACTCGTCCTGCCCGCCAACAAATCTGCGATCCTCGCGCACTTCGTCCACTGCGCCAACTTTATCTTTGTAGTTCACCGTTTTCCCCCCAATTCCGCTCGCACTCTTGTCACTGCCCGCGAAAGGTGCGCCTTCACCGTGCCCTCGCTGAGCCCGGTGGCCCGCGCAATCTCGCTCAACTCCGCCTCTTCTACGTAGCGCAGCAGGAAAACCGTCCGCTGCCGCTCGCTCAGCCCCGCAACAGCCTTGCCCACCTGCTCAACCCGCTCCCGCGCCATCAACTGCTGCTCCACGGACCGTTCTCCGCTCGGCAACCACTCGCTGGCCTCGTCCAGTCCCACCGCATTGGCCCGCGTGTGCCGCCAAAACTGCATTCGCCGGTTGCGCCAGTGGTCTTTCTGCAGGTTGATAGCGATCCGCATCAGCCATGTCATGGCGCTCGACTCGCCGCGAAAACTCGACCAGTTTCTGTGCGCCTTCAGAAAACAATCCTGCGTCAACGTCTCGGCCAGGTCAACGTCACGCGTCGAGGCGAGCAGAAACCGGAAAATCTGCGGACGGTGCTTTGCGACGACAGCCGAAAACTCCTCGGCGGCATTCTCCTCTGCCATGGCCATGGTCATCGGTTCCAATACTGTGCCGGCTGCCATCACTCAGGTAGACGCCCGCACTGGCTGCAAGTTTACAGCCCCGGAAGCATTTCTCATCCATGCGGAATATTTCATCTATATCGACTGGCACACGGAGCGGCGAGCGCCGCCCCGCGTACCGACTATAGCGGTTCCACAATTGCTGTACCCCGAAACCACTGTCCTCAAGTGGCATTTTCCTCAAGAAAATGCCACCCTGCACGATGCCAGAAAGGGCACGTGAATTGTGGAACCGCTCTCATTGCGGCTCGGTTTACCTCGGAGCGGTCGCCCCGGTCCCGGCCGGCGTCTGCGTGGATGCAGGCTCAGAATTAGCTTCCATCGGCAGATTCTTGCCGTGTTCCGGGTCGTACTGGTGCTTGATCATCCATGCCTTGTACCTGGCCACCGGCTCTTCGAGAAGAGAACCCTTATGCCTGATATAGACGACGTCCGGTTTCACATCCACTTGTAGATCGCACGTGCCGGCCCTCGCCGGCAGCAGAAGCTCCAGTGTCATGCCCGGCTTCTTCCACCGCGCCACGTAGGTCTCATAACCCGCCGAGTTCATCAAGCGGCTGCCGCAGTTGTAGCGGAAGTCGAAGCCGTGCGCCTCACCATTCTCAAAGAGATTCGCCCGGCCCTCCCCGTCCACATCATTCAGAGACCGCGCACCGCCTGGGCCCCAATAGTGCGAAACACTATTGTGCGTGAAAATGTGAACCCTCAACGGGAAATCAGCAGGATTATGGTTGCCGGCCAACGCCGCAGTTGAAAGCAGCACGCAAAACGCAAACACAGCCAAACCGAATAACAAGACTCGGCGCATCGATACACCCCCGAAAAAATTTTGAAAGAAATGCCCCACCATCCTAATCCAGGCCCCCAAAAACAGCAACGAGCAGCATGTAAATGGGAAGTCATAGCTGCTATTCGCAGCAGCGGTCATGCTACCGTTTTCAATAGGCCAATCCATTTTATTGTATACCCTATCCAATTTCCTGCATTTTTTGCGGAAAATCCTCATGCGCCGGTTGACATTTCCGGGAACCGAGCGTCTCTATCTCGCGTATTCTCAATCGATTGCATTTCCGTTTTAGGTGTTCGCCGTATTTTTTACCCATGGCAACAGACGTGCAACAAAACAGAAGGATGCAGGGTGTTTCCCTGATGGAGACGAGTCTCTTCAACCGCTTGCAGGCGACACTGCTGGCCGTGGTCACGGCCGGTCTGGTGCTGCTGGCAGTGTTGAATTTTGTTGAGGAGCGCCATTCTCAGATCCCAGATGACGGCGTTTGGTGGCGGGAGGCAGCCGATGGGGCCGGACTCGCAGCAGACAAGGTGTTGCCTGACAGCCCCGGACAGCGCGCGGGCATCCGCGAGGGCGACCGGCTGACGGGAGTGTACATTCTGCCCGTCGGAACCGTGGGATCGGGCCTGGCCACCGGCATCCAACCGCATGTACCGCTGGCTGGGGTAAAAGAATTGCCCGAAGCCGAGGGCCAGCGCGAGGAAAACGAACAGCTTACCATCCCCCCGGAGCTCAAGTTCACGCCCATCGTGAGATCGGCGGATCTGGAGCGCGCCCTATACCGCACAGGCAGCTACTTCCAGATCTATTACCGGGTCAGCCGCAACGGTATCTCGGGGGGCAGACCGGCGGAGGTGATAGTCGAGGTGATCCCGGAGCCGATGGACCGAAGCCTGGCGCTGGGGCAGCGTCTGATCGGACTCATCTATCTGGCCATCGGCATTTACGTGCTGTTTCGCCGCTGGACGGCTCCGCGCGCCACCCACTTCTACCTCTTCTGCCTGGTCTCGTTCGCGCTTTACGCGCTCAAGTACACCGGCACCTTCGGCACGCTGGACTGGACCGTCTTCTGGGGCAACGTGCTGGCTGAATCCCTGCAACCAGCTCTATTTCTCCACTTTGCCCTCAGCTTTCCCGAGGAGCGGCTCAAAAATCTCGGCCGCCGCTGGCTTTTGCCGCTGATCTATGCGCCCGGCGCCGGGTTGCTCGGCTTGTGGCTCTATGCGATCGGCTATTGGCAGGCCACGGCGCTGCTCAAGCACCGCCTGGAGCAGGTCGGAACGGCCTATGATGCCATTTTCTACGTGCTGGCAGCCGCTCTGTTCCTGCGCAGCTACAGCCGCGCCAACACTCCGCTGCTGCGCCAGCAATTGAAGTGGCTCACCCGCGGAGCGTTGCTCGCGGTGGTGCCTTTTACGCTGATTTACGCTATTCCCTTCCTCCTTGACCTGCGGGTGCCCAGCCTGTTTACCAATCTGGCGAGCCTCTCCATCGTCTTTCTTCCGCTGACCTTCAGTTGGGCCATCGTCCGCTACCGGTTGATGGATACTGACCTGATCTTCAAGCGCGGCGTGGCTTACACGCTGGCCACCGGCATGATCCTGGGAGCTTACTTCGGGGTGATTGCGGCGGCTGCCGGGCTGGCCCACAATCAGTTGCCCGTATCGGTCCGGGACTGGGGAGAAGGAATCGCCATCATTCTGGCGCTTGCCTTCTTTGAACCGCTCAAGCGCAGGATTCAGAGCTGGGTCGACAAGGTCTTTGACCGCCATCGCTACGACTACCGCAAGGCGCTGGTCGAGTTCGGCCGCGGCCTGAGTTCGGAGACAGATCTCCAGGCCCTGCTGAAATCGATCGTCGAGCGGCTGCCGCGCACCTTGCTGGTGGCGCGCGTGGCGGTTTTCATGGCCAATAACTCAGGGGACCCTGATCATCTGCGGCTGGCCGCCTCGCACGGGCTGCCCGCTGAGGCTCTGGCCGCGCAGGAGAGCATGGCTTTGGGCTTTCTGAATTTCGACCACGCCCAGGACCACTCGCACATCTTTTTGGAAAACGCCCAGCAGGCCCTGCACTTGCCTACGTACCAGCAGCGCACCGCCGCCCTGCTCGACCTGAACTACTATCTGCCCTGCAGAGTCCAGGACGGTGACGCCACCCGCACCATCGCCGTCATCGGCCTGGGCCGCACCATCGGCGGCGACTTTCTCTCCAGCGAAGACATCGAATTGCTCGAATCGCTGGCCAGCTACATCGGCATCGCCCTTCAGAACGCCAGCCTCTACGCCCGCCTGGAAGAAAAGATCGGCGAATTCGAGCGGCTCAAGGAGTTTAACGAAAACATCGTCGAGTCGATCAACGTCGGCATCCTGGCTCTGGATCTGAACGACCGCATCGAAAGCTGGAACGCGCAGATGGAGGCCATGTACGCCTTCAGCCGCGCCGAGGCCATCGGCCAGGAGCTTCGCTCGGTCTTTCCCGTAGAGTTCGTCGACGCTATCGAAGGCTTTCGCAACGAGCAAGGCGTCCATCACCTCTACAAGTTTCCCCTCACCACCCGCGCCGGCGAGCAGCGCACCGCCAACATCGCCATCGCCCCTTTGTTGTCGCGGGATTTCGTTTCCGTGGGCCGCATCATCCTCGTGGACGACATCACCGAACGCGTCTCGCTGGAAACCCAATTGGCGCAGGCCGACAAACTCAGCTCCATCGGCCTGCTGGCCGCCGGCGTGGCTCATGAGATCAACACACCGCTGGCTGTCATCTCCTCGTACGCGCAGATACTCTCCAAGCAACTCAAGGGCGACATGCGCCTGTTCCCGGTCCTCGACAAGATTACCCAGCAGAGCTTCCGCGCCGCCGAGATCGCCAATGGCCTGTTGAATTTCTCCAGAACCTCGACCACCGAGTTCCGCGAAACTAACCTCAACCAGGTTATCCGCGACACGCTCTCCCTGCTCGATCACCAGTTCAAGACCGCGCAGATCATCGTCGATCTCGACCTGGCCGAGGATCTGCCCCCCATCCACGGCAACCCCGGCAAGCTGCAGCAGGTTTTTCTCAATCTGCTGCTGAACGCCAAGGAAGCCATGCCGGGCGGCGGCCGCCTGCGCGTGGCGACGCTGGTCAACGGACATGTTGAGGCGCTGGTTTCAGACTCCGGCTCGGGCATCGCTCCCGAGCATCTCAAGCGCATCTACGATCCGTTTTTTACCACCAAGACCATGCCCCGGCCCGGCGACCGCCGCGGCACCGGCCTGGGGCTTTCTGTCTCCTACGGCATCATCCAGGAGCATGCCGGCAAAATTCATGTCGAGAGCGCAGTCGGCGCCGGCACAACCTTCCATCTTGAGTTTCCCCTGTTGAGGAATTCCGTTCATGCCTGAGGTTGAACAACCCTTGAACCCGTCCGCATCCGCTGCCGCTGCCGCTGACGAATCCGGCCTTCCCAGCGGCCTGGCCAGCATCCTAGTCATCGACGACGAGGCCGCCATCCGCGAATCTCTCGAGGTGCTGCTCACGCTGGAGGGGTACACGGCAAGAGTGGCCGCCGACGGCGCCGAGGGGCTGCGAATTCTGGAGCAAGAAAACTTCGACCTGGTGCTGCTGGACCTGGCGCTGCCCGGCCAGAGCGGCCTCGAACTGCTGCCCCTGCTCAAGGAGCGCCAGCCCGAGCTGCCCATCATCATGATCACCGCCTACGGCACAGTGGACAACGTCGTCGACGCCATCCGCGCCGGCGCGGAAAACTTCGTCCAGAAACCCTGGGACAACGAAAAGCTGCTGGCCGACATACGCTCCGCCGTGGCCCGCCACAAGGCTGAAGAAGAGAACCTCCAGCTCAAGCGCACCCTCAAGCAGCGCTACAACTTCTCCAACATCGTGGGCAAAAGCGAGATCATGCTCAAGGTCTTCGACCTTGTCGCTCAGGTGGCGCCCAGCCGTTCCACGGTGCTCATCCAGGGTGAAAGCGGCACCGGCAAGGAGCTCATCGCCAAGGCCATACACGCCAACTCGCCGCGCAAAGACAAGCCCTTCGTCCCCATCAACACCGGCGCCATGCCCAGCGAGCTGCTTGAATCCACGCTCTTCGGCCACGTCAAGGGCGCATTCACCTCGGCTATCGCCTCCAAGAAAGGCCTCTTTGAAGTGGCCAATGGCGGCACGCTGTTCATGGACGAGATCGCCACCATGGGCATGGACACCCAGGCCAAGATTCTGCGCGTGCTGCAGGACCGCCGCTTCATGCACCTGGGCGGCGTGCAGGAGATACAGGTGGATGTGCGCATCATCGCCGCCACCAACATCGACCTGCAAAAGGAAGTCCGCGAGGGCCGCTTCCGCGAAGACCTCTTCTACCGCCTCAACGTCATCTGCGTGGACCTGCCCCCGCTGCGCGCCCGCCGCGAAGACATCCCCCTGCTGACGCAGCACTTCCTCGACTTCTACGCCAACGAGAACGGCCTCTCTCCGCGCAAACTCTCCGCCGACGCCCTGCGCACTCTGGTCGATTACGAGTGGCCGGGCAACGTCCGCGAACTGGAAAACGCGATCGAGCGCGGCGTGGTGCTCTCCAGCGGGCCCGTCATCGGCTCCGACCTGCTCCCCGGCCACATCACCGGCCGCAGCTTTCAGGACGCGCTCCTCGAACACAACCCCAACGCCTCGCTCTTCGACATCCTGGAAGACATCGAGCGCCGCATTATCATCGAAAAACTCGAGCGCTGCAACTGGAACCAGACCGACGCCGCCGAGCACTTCCACATCCCGCTCTCGACGCTGAACCAGAAGATCAAGCGGCTGAATATCGAGATCCGGAAGAAGGGCAGAGAGTAGACTGAAAAATAGGGAATAGTGAATAGAAATCGAGATTAGCTAACTTGCTGTACTTGTCAGAACTGTTCACGACCGCGCCCAACCCTGTTCGTCAGAAGCGGAACCAGGCGCCCCGGCTGTTGATAGTATGGTGCACAGGTGAGTTTTATCAGTTTCGCAAAAGGAGCATTTGCATGGAACAGTACCGTCTTCGCACATTGGTGTTTCTTGCCATAACCCTGGTCATCGCAGCACCCGCCGCGCGGGCCGACCAAACGATCTCGGTCACGGTAGATACAACCAGAACTCAGCAGAAGCTCCTGCGCGCTCACGAAGTCATCCCCGTCAAGCCTGGACCGTTGACTCTCTACTATCCCAAATGGATTCCAGGCGCGCACGCACCCAGTGGGCCAATCGCAGGACTCACCGGCCTCAAATTCGAGGCGGACGGCAAGACCATTCCGTGGCAGCGCGATCTGCTGGATGTGTATACCTTCCATCTGGAAATCCCCGCCGGCATCACCCATCTCGACGCGAGATATGACTTCATCGAACCCGCTGGCGGCTCAGCCACTGACAAGCTGATGGTCCTCGAATGGAATGAGGTGGTCCTCTATCCGGCCGGCGTACCCGCGCAGCAGATCACTTATGAAGCCAGACTCCTCATGCCCGATGGCTGGAAATTCGGCACGCCGCTTCCTGTCGAAAAACAATCCGGCAATCAGGTTTCGTTCAAGCCGATTTCTCTCGAAATGCTCGTGGACTCGCCCGTAATTACCGGTGAATATTATCGCGCCATCGACATCACGCCCCCGGGCGAACCGATTCATCACGAAATCGATATGGTCGCCGATAGCGAAGCCGCGCTGAACATGAGCCCCGAAAACCAGAAGCAGATGACCAATCTGGTTGCCGAATCGGGCAAGCTTTTTGGCGCGCGCCATTATCGCGACTACCATTTTCTGCTCGCCCTCAGCGATCACGTGGCCCACTTCGGCCTCGAACATCACGAGTCCAACGACAGCCGTCTGCCTGAGCGCGCCCTGCTCCTGCCCAGTTCCGGCTTGTCTCTCGGCGGATTGCTGGCGCATGAATTCGTTCACTCATGGAACGGTAAATTTCGCCGTCCCGCCGATCTGGCCACTCCTGATTTTGAAGCGCCGATGGAAACAGATCTGCTGTGGGGCTATGAAGGGCTGACGGATTACCTTGGGCCCATGCTGGCCGCGCGCAGCGGCTTGTGGACCGCGGAGCAGTACCACGAGCATATGGCCGCCATTGCAGCCTCGCTTGGGCCCGGACGCCCCGGCCGCACCTGGCGTCCGTTGCTCGACACCGCTATTGGAGAGCCTGGCCTGGGGTATGGAAGAGGCGGCTGGCTAAACTGGCGCCGCGGCACGGATTACTACGACGAAGGCGATCTGCTCTGGCTTGAAGTGGCCACCATCATTCATCGCGAAAGCAAAGGCCAGAAATCCATCGATGATTTCTGCCAGGCTTTCCACGGCGGCCCGAATCAATGGCGCGGAGGTGAAGACCTACACCTTCGACGAATTGGTGAGCGCGTTGAATGCGGTTGCGCCCTTCGACTGGGCCGGCTTCTTCCACGCTCGGCTGGATTCCACTTCCGCGGACGCGCCCACAGGCGGCATCGAAAACGGCGGCTGGAAGGTTGTGTTGAATAGCGAGCCCTTGAAGTTGCAGGGACGCCGCGGCGACCCCGGCGATATCTATTCCATCGGCCTTCAGGTGGGTAGCGACGGCACAGTCACCGACGCCATCGTCGGCAGTCCCGCATTCGAGGCCGGCATCTCTTCGGGAATGAAAGTGATCGGCGTCAATGGCCGCGTCTACAGCCACGATTTGCTCGAGGACGCAATCAAAGCCGCCAAAGACACCTCGCAGCCGGTCACGCTCCTGGTAGTCGTGGACGATTATTTCCGAACCTGCGTCATCAACTACCATGGCGGCGATAAGTTTCCGCACCTGGTGCGCGATAGCGACAAGCCGGACTATCTCGACGAGTTGATCAAGCCGCGCTCCGCGAGCCAGTAGAGCTCGTTTAATCTTCGCGCAGCAGGATCAAAGGATCGATCGACAGCGCGCGTTGCGCTGGAATCCACGTAGCCACGAGGCCCAGCAGCAACATCGCCAGAACAACTCCGCCCAATACCAGCGGGTCGCGGGGAGTTGCCTGATACACGATGTAAGCCAGCACCTTGCTCGCCAGAATTCCGAGGACCAATCCTGCCGCCGAACCAAAAGCCAGCAACTTCAACGGCCGTCCCAGCGCGGCCTGCAACACTTCTTTACGCTGCGCGCCGAGGGCGATGCGAATGCCCAACTCCCGCAGCCGCTTGCTCACCGAGTACGCCGCCATTCCAAAGATGCCGGTGATCGACAGCATCGCGCCCATCAGGCCCAGCACGCCCAGCGCCATCGTCGCCACACGCGGGGGAAACAGAGCTCCGTCCATCTCTTCGTCCCACGTTTGAATAAAAGCGGGCAGCCCTGCATCCAGCTCCCGCAGCTTGCTCCGGATGGCTGCTGCCAATTGCTGCGGATCGCGATTCGAGCGCACCACCAGCCAGGTCTGCCGTCGAGGGCGATTGCAGGATGGGCAAAAACATCGCCGTGCTGTGGGTCTTCAGTCAAGGTTCGAGTATATTTCCCGTCTTCGACAACGCCCACGACTTGCACGCGCGTTCCATCCGTAACTTTGTAATATTTGCCGATCGCGTTGGCTACGGAGCCAAATATCTCGTCGGCAAACTCCTGATTCACCACCGCGACGCGCGGCGCGTTTTGGTCGTCATGCCAACTGAGATTTCTGCCCGCCAACAGGGCAGTGCCCGCCGCATGGAAGTATTCGGGAGAGATACTGAACTTGACGGCTCTGACCGCGGCATTGACCGGGCGCATATCCGTCGTTTGGTCGGTATAGATATCCGAAATAAACCAGCCCATATGCAAAGGAGGACTATTTATCAGGCCCACTGAGGTTACGCCGGGAATCGCAGCTATCGCATCGATCATGCGCCGCTGCATCGCGGGCATATGGTCGCCGCTATATCCGGCCATGGTGAGATCGGTATCGACCAGCAGGATGTTGTGCGGATCAAAACCGAAGTTTCCGCGCAGCGAGCGCACCAACCCCCGCACAGCGACCATCGAAGAAGTGACCAGCACCGCGCAGATCGCAATTTGCACCACGAGCAACACGTCTCGCACGCTGATCCGCCGTCCAAGCCTGCCGCTCGATCCCGCTTTGACGATCTCAAAGGGATTGGTCCGAAGCACTTGGCGCACAGGAACGATCCCAAAGAGGAAGCCACTGACCAAGGTTAAAATCAAAGCAACACAATAGACCTTCGCGTCTGGAGTTACAGGAATGTTGATGGGAAATTGGGGAAATGGCTGCCACAGGCTCAGGCGGCGCAACAGAACAATGCTGCCCAGCAGCCCGACAGCGCCGCCGCAGAGCGAGATGAGCACGGCCTCGGTAAATAGCTGGCGCAGAATGCGCTTGCGGCTCGAACCCAGCGCCAGCCGCAAGGCCACTTCGCGTGAGCGGTCGGCGGCGCGCGCCGCAAAGAGGCTGCCCAGATTGGCGCATGCGGCCAGCAGAATCAGGCCCGAAAGCAGCATCAGCCCGCCGATGAATGCCTCTGCCTTGCCGCCATACGAAGTGAGACCCTGGCGGGTGACGGTCGAAGTTCGATGGCCAAAGTCTTTGGGGTAGGTCTTTTCCAGATATGCGCCCACGGCGTTGACATCGGCGGTCGCCTGCGCCGGTGTCACACCGGGCTTCAAATGTCCAAAGATCTCGAAGACCGCAAGGGTGCTGCCGCGCGCGTTCAACAGATCGCCGCCGATGACCTGATCCTCATTAATGATGATGACCTGATCCTCATTAACGATGGGCATGAAGAAATTGGTAGAGGCAAAGGCCAGCGTTCCATTGAAATCCGGCGGCGCCACGCCGATGATGGTGTACGGATGCTTGTTGAGCAGAACCGCGCGCCCCACCACGTTGCGATCGTCCTGAAAAAAGCTATGCCAGTACTTGTAGGCGAGCACGACATAGGGCGCGCTGTTGGGGCCGCGTTCATCGGCAGCGTGAAAGAAGCGCCCCAAGTACGGCTGAATCCGCAACACGTCGAAGTAGTTACCGCTGGTGGCATAGCCCAACGTCGACGAATCCAGATCATTGCCTTTGTCGAAGGCCGCCCAAACAATGTTATAAGCCGCCAGAGATTCAAAGCTGTGGTTGCGGTCGCGCAGATCCAGATAGTTGGGATACGATTGCCAGCCGGGATTGTCGCCGTACGGGGTTCCGTAGAGGCTCTCGGATTGGGGCACATGCAGCGGGCGCAGGATCAGGCCGTCGAAGATGGCAAAGACCACGGCGTTGGCGCCGATGGCCAGGGCCAGCGTCAGAATCGCGGCCACGGCGAATCCCGGCGACTTGCACAGCGTACGCAGGCTGTAGCGGGTGTCCTGCAGAAACGTCTCCAGGAAATGGCCGCCGAGCGCCTCGTGGCACTGCTCATTAAATTTCACCTGGCCGCCAAACTCGATGCGCGCGCGGCGCTCGGCCGTGGCGCGGTCCATCCCATCGCGCTCCAGATCGTCAGCGCGGTGCTCGATGTGGCTGCGAATTTCCTCATCCATTTCGGCGTGCATCTGATCGCGCCCAAACAGCGCGGCCATGCGGAAGTGAAGTGAATCGAGGAGTTTCATACTTCCTCCGGCTGTGGCGAAAGCGCAGAAGCGATTGCGGTGGCCAGCCGGTTCCAGCTTTCGGTCTCTTCCCGCAGACGCTTTCGGCCCGCCGCGGTGAGTTCGTAAAACTTGGCGCGGCGATTGTTCTCCGATGTGCCCCAGCTCGCCTTGAGCAGTCCCTGGCGGACAAGCCGAAACAGGCCGGGATAGAGCGCGCCCTGTTCGATGAGCAGCGCATTCTCGGAAATCTGCCCGATGCGCAGCAGGATGCCGTACCCATGCAACGGGCCGAGCGAGACCGCCCTGCAGAATAAGCAGATCGAGTGTACCGGGAAGAAGCTGAGCCTGGTCGTTCACCGTGCCTCCTAAGATGATTAGGAGACTAGCCCCATCTCTCCTAAGCTGTCAAGGAGAAAACGACACGCCATCAAAAACCCGCTTCCCAGTCTGGTAAGTCCGCTCGCGATACATTCCGCCCTCCCGTCCCCTCATGCGCTATCCTGTCCTTGCAACACGAGTTCCGGAGAGCGCCGCGGGCCGGCAAACGCGATGGCGATAACAACGATCGAGAGAACCGCCAAGAACCTCGTCCTCACCGTGCAGGACTACTCCCTGTTTGCCTGGCGCGCTTTCACGAATCTCTTTCGCCCGCCCATCTACTGGCCGGAGTTTCTCATTCAGTCCGACATCATCGGCTTCGGCTCCTTGTCCATCGTGATGCTCTCCGGACTCTCCACCGGCGGCGTGCTGGCGCTGCAATCGGCGGCCACGCTGTCGGCCTTCGGCGCCACCGCCGTCACCGGCCAGTTTGTCGCGCTCACCATGATCCGCGAACTGGGCCCGGTGCTGACCGGCGTGATGGTCTCCGGCCGCAACGCCTCGTCCATGGCCAGCGAACTGGGCTCGATGGTGGTGACCGAGCAGATCGACGCCATGCGCGCCCTGGGCGTCGATCCCATGCGCAAACTGGTCACTCCGCGCATCTTCGCCTCCATCGCCATGCTCTTCTTTCTCACCATCGTCGCCGACGCCTGCGGCATCGTCGGCGGCGGCCTGGTCACCGTCTTCATGAACCACCAGAACGGCACCCAGTACTTCTCACATGGCCTGGGAGTCACCTGCGCTATCCCGACATCATCCAGGGCCTGGTCAAGCCGCTCTTCTTCGGCTACATCCTCAGCTCCATCGGCTGCTTTTACGGCATGAGAACCACCGGCGGAACCCAGGGCGTGGGCCGCTCCACCATTCAGGCCGTCGTCTGGTCTTCGGTGCTCATCATCTTCGTCGACTTCCTCCTCACCCAGGTGCTGCTCACCCTCTTTCCCCCGCTATGAACGAGACTCCGCCTATCTCCCATCCCGGCCCGGATCCGTCCGGCCAACGAACGGCCGCCGATGCCGGCCCGGTCGTCGCCTTTCGCAATGTCTCCATTGCCTTCGACGGCCCGCCGGTGCTCGACGACGTCAGCTTCTCCGTCGCGCCGGGAGAGACGCGCATCCTGCTTGGCCCGGCCGGGGTGGGCAAGAGCGTTCTGCTCAAGCTGGTCAACGGCCTGCTGCGCCCCGACGAGGGCAGCATTCTGCTCTTCGGCGAAGAGATCTCGCACATGCCCGAGGAGCAGCTCTTTCCCCTGCGCGCCCGCACCGGCATGGTCTTCCAGGAGGGCGCGCTCTTCGATTCGCTCACCGTCCGCGACAACGTCGCCTACCAGCTGATCCAGGAGCAGGTTCCCGACGACGAAATCGACCGCCGCGTCCACGAGGCCCTGCGCTTTGTCGGGCTTGGAGGAGACCTTCGATCTTTATCCCGGCCAGCCTCTCCGGCGGAATGCGCCGCCGCGTGGCCATCGCCCGCGCCCTCATCCACCAGCCGGAGCTGCTGCTCTACGACTCGCCCACCGGCGGCCTCGACCCGGTCACCTCGACCACCATCATCGAGCTGATCGTCAAAGAGCGCGACGTCCACCACACGCCTTCGCTGCTGGTCACGCATCGCCTGCAGGACGCCTTCATCCTCTGCAACCACCACTTCGATCCCGAACAGGGCCGCATGGTTCCGCTGCCCAAAGGCAAAACCGACCCCAACACCACCTTCCTCATGCTCGAAGAGGGCCGCCTGATCTTCGACGGCTCGCTGCACGAACTGGTCAGAAGCGAGAACCCGTTCGTGCGCGAGTTTCTGGAGTAGAGACAAGGAACAAGGAAAAGGGTAAGCCAACTCGAGCCGAATCACGTCTCTACGTCCTATATGGAGCGTCAGAACCTCACCATGCGTATGTCGATGCGGCAGTTTACACAGCTGTGGAACGCATTCAGCAAGTAACTAGCGAACCATGAACAAATGCTTGCTATCTATTTTCTTTACTATAACTTCTGTCGTATTCATCAGATCATTAGGGTTACCCCCGCGATGGAGGCAGGAATCGCCGACCATGTCTGGTCAATCGAGGAAATGGTGAAATTGCTGGATAGACGGTCAATTCTAGAGTGTTTGCAGCAAACGGCATGAGGTGTGTCGGGCTAATGATGTGCAACCTTTTGCTTATTTTTGGGTCTATACAGGTATCCTGAGAGTGGTATACACTTCGGGGAACACGGGGCGCACGAAAAGGGCTGCCCTTCCATTTTTCTAGAGGCATATTAAGGGACTCAAATGTCCAAGCGTTCTCTTGGAACGCGAAGTGACTCGAAACGCAACAACCCTTAGAGGGAGAGGGGGACAACTGTATGACTGCCGCTACTACAAAAAAGATCCGCACACTAATAAGAATCACTCGCACGAATATGACCAAGCCAAGCGGGTTCATGGAGAAGGCCCCGAGCCGGTCTCCGTTCATTGGTTCTGCGGCTAAATATTACCCGGCGTTGAAGAGACTTGCCGCGAAATAGCCGCATGACGTATAGACTCTCTGCCGCTCTGATTGAGAACGCACACGATCTTGGGATTGCTATGGTTTGGCCGGGGATAGAGCCGGTCGGCCCTGGCACGTGTATGGACTTCAACCTGCTCTATTCGGCGGCAGAACAGCCCTACCAACACTGCTTTGGCTGCGAAGTATATCCGACTCTTGCAGCCAAAGCGGCTTATCTATTCGTTCATCTAGCGACGGCCATTTTTCAGTAACGGGAACAAAAGAACAGCAGCCCTTTGTCTAAATCCCTTCGTTCCATCAAATCCCTGTTCCTTCGCTCTCAAATGAGAAGATACACGAATTGGCCCTAAATGTCGCATCTTTGAGCGAGAGGAGGGAGCGATTGCAGATGTCTTGGCTTCTACGACTGCTCTTATAGAAGGAGATATGATCCTCCTTTCAGCATTCAGAACCTTGGATTCAGCGATGTATCGCTATCTTCATCGACGAAAGCGCATATTTAGGGATAGCGCTCTGAATAAACAGGCGCACCGCTGGCTCAACGGCAGTAGATGAATGCTGTATGGCCCTGTGCAAAACAATTGGTCCACTAATGGGGTGTCCCTGTTCCTTCCACCGCCCCCACCTGCTAAAATCGTCTGTTTTGATTGATTTCAAAAGAACGGCAGGTAAACCATGGGCTTCAAATTTCAAGGCTTCGATCTTCTTCATCTCGACTCCATCCTGAGCGAGGACGAACTGCTCGTCCGGAAGACCGCTCGCGAATTTGTCGAGGACAACATTATTCCCACCATCGAGGAGTGCTTCCGCACGGAGCGTTTTCCGCGCGAGCTGGTGAAGATGATGGGTGAACTGGGCTTCTTCGGCGCCAACCTTGAAGGCTACGGCTGCGCCGGGATGTCCAACGTCGAGTACGGCCTGATGATGCAGGAGCTGGAACGCGGCGACTCCGGCGTGCGCAGCTTCGCCAGCGTGCAATCGGGGCTGGTGATGTATCCCATCTACACCTTCGGCTCCGACGAGCAGAAGAATGCCTGGCTGCCGGCGCTGGCCGCGGGCGACAAAATCGGCTGCTTCGGCCTCACCGAGCCCGGCGCCGGCTCCAATCCTGGAGCCATGACCACCACCGCAAAAAAAGTGGGCGACGAGTACATTCTCAACGGCGAAAAACTGTGGATAACCTCCGGAACCATCTCCGACGTGGCCATTGTCTTTGCCAAGAATGAGGATGAGGGCGGCAAGGTCCGGGGATTCCTGATCGAGACCAACCGGCCCGGCTTTTCCGCCTACGATGTCCATGGCAAGTGGAGCCTGCGCGCCTCCCACACCAGCGGCCTCTCGCTGCAGGACGTGCATCTGCCCCTCACGGCGGCGATGCCCGGCGCGGCCGGCATCAAGAGCGCATTCATGTGCCTCAACCAGGCACGTTACGGCATCGCCTGGGGAGCCATCGGCGCGGCCATGTCCTGCTACGACACCGCCCTCCAGTACGCCAAATTCCGCAAGCAGTTCCGCGGCCAGCCCATCGCCAGCCATCAGATTGTCCAGGAAAAACTGGTCTGGATGGCCAATGAAATCTCCAAGGCCCAGTTGCTCGCGCTGCACGTCGGCCGCCTCAAGGACGCCGGCACCGTTGGCCACGAGCACATCTCTCTCATCAAGCGCAACAATGTGTGGATGGCTCTGGAATGTGCCCGCATCTCGCGCGACATTCTGGGCGCAAATGGCATCACCGACGACTACCCTATCATGCGCCACATGATGAACCTGGAATCGGTGATCACTTACGAGGGCACGCACGATATTCACACCCTGATCTTGGGCCAGCACCTCACCGGGATTCCGGCGTACTGATGCACAAGGTGTGCGACTATCATTGGTCTCAAGTAACCGGTTGTTGAAGAGAGATAATAGGTGTTTGTATGTGGAGCAAGGTGAATCTCGTCTATCTGGTCGCTTGTGCCTGTGTCTTATCCTTGCGCTCGGTGTCGGTGAAATATAGTCTGGTTCCAGATCTTTTGGTCTGGGTCTTGCTTTCACTTGCATACCCATTTTACCTCTCCTGGGCACGCCCTGCGCCCAAGTTCTGGAGGGGCTTGGTTCACCTCCTCTTTATTCTGACGATTGCTCAGGTACTCAGCTTTCTCGTGTATTTCGTTTGGTTCGGTGTGCATCAGATTCCTCCTTTCCGGGGGTCTGCGTTCATCTATTTGACGCAAGAGAATACGACGTTAAGTGCGGTCGTCTTTGCACTCGAATTGATATCTTCGTTGGTCGTTGCGGTGATTTGTTACGCGATCGGGTATCCCGCATCCCGACGCCTCGTCCGGCGCTAATCAATCGTTGAATCACAGGCCTTTGGAATGGCGTACTCTTTATCCATGCAGAATATCCGCGTATGGTTCCGATTTGCGCTCTGGGTCACCGTCCTGACCGCATGCATTTCAATGCAGTCTTCTCTGTGGGCCGCCGCCCAACAACCGGCTAACGCACCAATCGTGCTCCATGCAGCGCGACTGCTCCAGGTGGATACCGGCGTCTTGCTTCAACCCGGCGAGATTCTCGTCCAGGGCGAGCGCATCCGCGCCGTGGGTAGCTCCGTCGAGCATCCGCAAGGTGCTAAAGTCATCGACCTGGGCGACGTCACGCTGCTCCCCGGCCTGATTGACGCCCACGTGCATCTATTTCTGCACCCCGGCGCCGAAGACCTGCAGACCGTCGAAGAGTCAGTCCCCTGGCGCACGATCCTTGCCGAGCAAGCGGCCAAGGCTGACCTGCTGGCCGGTTTCACCGCCGAACGCGATCTGGGCACCGAGGGCGCTGGCTCGGCTGACACGGCGCTGCGCGACGCCATCAACGCGGGGCTGATCCCCGGTCCGCGCCTGCGCATCAGCGGCAACGCCATCAACATCCTGGGCGGCCACGAGGACGCCATTCACTACAATCCTGCGCAGCACGTGCTGCCCAACGCGGACTACGCCAACTCCATCGAGCAATTGATCGAGGTCATTCGCGAGCAGCACAAGGAAGGCTCCGACTTCGTCAAGATTTACGAGACGGGGAAAGACAGTGTGGTTGACGGCGAGCTGCGGACACCCTATCAATACACCGAGGCGCAACTGGCAGCCGCTGTCGAAGAGGCGCATCGCCTAGGCACCGGCGTTGCGGTCCACGCCATGGGCGAGCCGGGCACGCTCTTCGCCGCTCAGGCCGGCGTCGCTTCCATGGAGCACGCGACACAGCTCAGTAACGAGACCATGCGCCTGATGCGAGAGAAACAGATTCCCGCGGTACCCACCTTCGCCATCTTTGACTACTTTGCGCAGCACGCTCCGTCGCCCGCCGTCGCCGCGCGCGAGAAGGCTCTGCTGGATGTGAAGATTCGGGAGTTCAAAAAGCAGATTGATGCTGGAATCCCATTTGCGGTCGGCTCAGACGTTGGTCCCTTCCCGCACGGCACGCAGGCCGTCGAGATGAAGCTGATGGTCCGCTATGGAATGAAGCCGCTGGCGGTTTTGCAGGCCGACATGATCAATGGCGCAAAGCTGCTCGGCTGGGAGGGCCAGATCGGCCAACTCAAACCCGGCTACTTCGCCGACATCGTCGCCGTTCCCGGCAATCCGCTCGATGACATTACCGCCGTCGAGCGAGTGAGCTTTGTGATGAAGGGCGGCGCGGTGGTGCGGCAGTAGTTCTGCTCCTGAAACTAGTTATCTAAATCCCTTTGTTGAACAGCCGCTCACTGGGGTGGGAGCGCCGCTGCCGCCTTGGCCTTCTTGGCCTCTAGCTTTTCCGCTTTCTGCGCCAATATCTTTTCCAGAACATCGGTGTACCGCTGCGGTTTTACCTGTTTGAGAGAATCCTTGACCGCCTTGCGATAAGCGGACAGATAAATGGAATACAGGATCGCGATCGAGCACAGGATTCCCCACAGAAATCCGAAGCAGAGCCCAATCAGAGCATTCCGGCTAAATTCATCCATCGAGATCGTCCCTTTCCAGATTCATCTTAAACCGCGACGATACGTCTTAAACCGCAACGATAAAACTGTCCTCCGTGCGCGTCACTGCATGGTAAAGAGTATCGCGCTCCACGGGAACGCGGCCGGCCTCGGTGATCAGGCGGCAAAGCTCCTTGCGCGTCATGCCCTGCGGCGTGGTCGCGCCGGCGTCGTGGTAAATCTTCTCCTCGACAACCGTGCCGTCCAGGTCGTCGGCCCCAAAGCGCAGCGCGATCTGCGCAATCTTCGCCGTGAGCATCTGCCAGTATGCCTTGATGTGGGGGAAGTTGTCGAGAAGAAGGCGGCTAACCGCAACCTGGCGAATGTCGGTCAGCCCCGTGGTCACGGGCAGATGGTCGAGCGCCGTGTTCTCCGGATGGAAAGCCAGCGGAATAAACGTCTGGAAGCCGCCCGTCTCGTCCTGCAGCGCGCGCAGCTTGAGCAGATGGTCCACGCGATCTTCGTCGTTCTCGATGTGCCCGTAGAGCATTGTCGCGTTGGACTTGAAGCCCAGCTTGTGGGCCAGGCGCGCCGTCGTGAGCCACTCCTCGCCGTCGATCTTGTGGTCGCAGATGATGGAGCGCACCCGCGCCGCGAAAATCTCCGCGCCGCCGCCGGGCATCGAGTCCACCCCCGCCTCGCGCATCCTGATGAGCGTTTCTTCAATGCTCAGCTTGGCGCGGCGCGCCAGATACGCCACCTCCACCATGGTGAAGGCCTTGACGTGAACCTTGGGAAAACGTACTTTGAGGCCGCGCACCAGGTCGAGAAAGTATTCGAACGGCAGGTCCGGGTGCAGCCCGCCGACGATGTGAAACTCCGTCACCGCCTCCGAGTAGCCCGAGGCCGCCGTCTCCCAAGCCTCTTCCAGAGCCATCGTGTAGCCGGCCGCGTCGCCTTTCTTGCGCCCGAAGGCGCACAGCTTGCAGGCCGCTACGCAGACATTGGTGGGGTTGATGTGGCGATTGACGTTGAAGTAGGTCACGTTGCCATGCATCCGCTCGCGCACATGGTTGGCCAGCCAGCCCACGGCCAGCACGTCCGGTGATCCGTAGAGAACGAGGCCGTCGTTGAGGTCCAGCCGTTCGCCGGCAAGAACTTTGGCGGCAATCGGCTCAAGCCGTGGATCGTTGGTGCGGAAGGCTGCTGGCTGGCGGGAAACCGCCGTCTCGGTCTGCATATTCTAATGATACAGAAAGAGATTCTCTATCTGGAACTATTCCCCGTTCCCAATCACTTCTGCCCGGTCTCCGCTCCGGCCGTCCGCGGCTCGATCACCACCCCATCATAGAGCGAGGCCGCCAGCAGCCGCCCTCCGGCCGCCCGAACACGGTTGATTCGGTAGCCTGTTTGAGCCCACTTCCACTCCAGCGACTTTGGATCGATGGCGTAGACCTGGTCGCTCGAACGCGAGCTGACCAGAATCCTGCCCAGGTGAGCGTCATAGAAAAGGTCGTCCACGTCGTTCAATGGAAGCCGATGTACCCACATCCAGGTCTTGCCCAGGTCGCGCGTAAAATACACGCCCTCGCGCGCGCCCAGCCACAACGTCCCATTAGCTGAGAAGGCAACGCAATGAATGCGCGTGAGCATGGCCGGCACGCTAATCGGCATCCAGCTCTGGCCGGCGTCGGAGGACAGAACCACGCCATCCCGCCGGGCCGCGATGAGCTGCGCCCCGCGCGCGGCAACGGAAAGATAATCCACGGCGCCGATAACCGGGCCGCCTTGCCAACTGGCGCCATGGTCCTTGCTGGTGAACAGGCCGCCAGCGGTCGCGGCCAGCCAGGCGTCACCGGAAAGGTCGAGCGCGTGGACGCGTCCGTCCATCTGGCGCCGTGTATCCTTCACGTGCTTCTCGATGTTGACGCGCTTGCCATAGTGCGTTTCGGTAGCCGTCTTCACCAGCGTGTTCTGGATCGTGCTGCGCGGGCTCCAGTGCGCGCCCGGCGAATCGAGTGCATCCTTGTTCGTCTCCAGCGCGAAGATCCCGTGGTTGGTTCCCGCCAGGATCGTTCCCTCCGGCGACTCGGCCAGGGCAAAGACATCGCGCCCGTTCAGCCCCTCGGCCATCTGTTCCCAGTGCGCCCCGCCATTGGTGGAAACAAAGACGCCGCCATAGCTCTTGTCGTTCACCACCCCGGCAAAAATCCGCGCGGGATTGTCGCTGGCCAAATTACTGTTTTCCAGTAGCAGCGCCTCCACCTTGCGCCCGCTGAATCCCTCATTGGCCGCCACAAAACTGGTCCCCGCGTCCTGGCTCAGCAGAACGCCGCCGCGGTCGGTGGCCGCGAGCACATGATTCGAGTCCCCCGGATCGACAAAAACATCGTTCACGATCACATCCGGCCCGGTCATGCGCTGAAAGCTCTTGCCGCCGTCCATGGTTTTGTACAGCCCCTCGGTGGTTCCTGCATATACAACTTCACGGTTTGCCGGATCCTGCTTCAGCACGCGCGTCCTGCGCGCCGTCGAGGGAATGCCCGCAACCTTCTTGAACAGCTCGGCTGCGTTCACACTCTTGTAGATCCCACTGCACGCGCTGGCAAAGACCGTCTTCGGTTGAACCGGATCGATGATGATGGAAAACACATCGGAGTCGTCGATGACGCCCCGCTTGATGTTGTGCCAGTTCTTGCCGCCGTCGGCGGTCTTCCAGGGCAGATGCCATGTTCCGGCATAGACCACATCAGGGTCAGCGGGATCAATGGCCAGCGACTCCACCTCGTGAATCTCCCGGCTGCCCGGCGGGCTGATCTGCGTCCAGGAGACGCCCGAATCCGTGCTGCGGAAGACTCCTTCCAGGGTTCCGGCATAGAGCATGGCCGGATTCGAGGGCGCCTGCGCAAAGGCGCGAATCGACTGCCCGCGCAACCCCTCGATCACACTCCAGCTCCGGCCTCCATCATGGCTCACCCACAGCCCGCCGCCGGGCTGGTCCAACCTCCACGCGGCTACATAGACGGTGGCGGGATTCGCCGTGTCCACGACGATGTGATCCAGAATCAGGTCGTCAAAGGAGTCCAGCTTGGAGAGCCGATGCCAGGATGCGCCTCCATCCACGGACTCGTAGAGCCAACTGTTGGTGGCCCCGAGATACAGATGATGGGGCTGGCCGGGAACGGCCGCAAAGGCGCGCGCATCGCCGCCCATGGGGCCAATCGCGCTCCAGAGTGCCTGCGCAGCTAATCCGGGAGCGGCAAACACAAACAGGACCAAAAGTGAGACCTGCGCAAATACTCTGGTACGGAAGGAAAAATCAAGGCAGATTCGCGGACAATTCATGCAGGCAAGAAACTCCCTAAGCTCATTTGAAGAGTATACAAAGAATCCATCGACGCCGGTTTCCAGGCGCACTATAGCTTAATGCAAATCAAAGAGGCTGACCGGAAAGCCGATCAGCCTCCATTGATTGCGAACAAAATGATCCCTCCTTTGCAGCGAACCCGGAGGCCCGCCGCGCCGGATAGTGAACGGATTACTTGGCGGCCGCTGGTTTCGCTGCAGCCTTCTTGTGCATATGCTTCTCTGCCAGGGCCTTGCGCGGCTGCGCCATTACCATGGTCTCGTTCACCGGGGTGGTTCCTTGCACGTCAGCCGCGAAGTTCGCGCCGGCGGGCACCAGGTAGTTTTGCACTTCCTGGGCGTCTGTAGTGCCGGTGGCTACGCTGATGCGCGAAGCGTCAATGCCCTTCTCCTTCACCAGATAGTCCTTGACGTTGACGGCGCGATCGGCCGCGGGATCATCAACCTTCGCATGCTTGTGCTTCATCGCGAATGTTGCTTCCTTCGCGGTCTTGGCCCGCTCCTTGGCATTCGCTTCGCCAACGATTACGAGCTTGGCATCCGGCTGCTGCTGCAGGCTGAGAGCGATTCCGTCAAGAGCCGCCTTGCCTTCGTTATCCACGCGGTCAGGACGCTTCGGGTCGCCGGCGAAGCTGATCGTTGCCAGCGCCTGGGTGTGTGGAACCGGAGGCACATACGGGGCCGTGATGGTCACGCTGGTGCTTGCGGTAGCCGTCTGATTCTTGTCGTCAGTCACGTTGCAGGTAATCCCCACCTCGCCCGTAGGCGCGCCGGCCGAGGAGAAAGCTGCCGTGGCGCCGCTGCCGTTAATGGTACCGGCGGCTGCCGCGAAGGTGTATGTCAAAGGACGGTTCTGCGGACTGACGCCGACCGCGGTCACCGTGCTACCGTCGCCCGGCTTGAGATTGCTTGGGCTGGCCGAACAACTGATGGTCGGCGGCTCAAACTGCTTCACGGTATAGCTCGCCGAGGCTTCGGCTGACTGGCCAGGCTTCAAGCCTTCCTTGCCCTTCTTGCCTTCCTTCACTTCCGCCTTCACTGCATAGCTGCCCGGCGTCTGCGTTGCGGTGGCCACCGTGGCCGTGGTTCCGCTGCCCGTCACGCCTGTTCCCGACCAGCTGTAAATCACATTGTTCTTCGTGTTGGTATCCACAGAGCCAGCCGTAGCGGTCACCGTGACTGTATCTCCGGGGTAAACGGCGGGGGGTGTGGCTGTGGCCGACAGCGTTATCGGCGGAGCTTTCTTGCACCCCATGGGCGCAAAGACTAAACACGCCGAAGCCAGAACCAGACAAACAGAATTCAAATTTCGCGAGTGCATGTGATTCTCCTCCACATTCAGGTTGAAAACATTGATGAAGTGGTTTGCGTATGCGCGCCATTTCCAGACTACAACTTAATCAGCATCTTGAAAACGATCATGCGACAGAATCCGATACGGGTCAATCATACCATAGCGATCCCGGTGCAGGGCCAATCGAATGCTTGGCTTTGCTCGGCAAATTCGCAACCGAGTCATGCGGAACGCCGGCATCCTGGGGCGAAAAATACGAGAAAGAAGGCGCAAAACGAAAGAGGTCGGCCGGCAAGCCAGCCAACCTCATAGAATTGCTTGAGGAATCCCTCAACCGGGTGCATATCCGGCCCCTTCGTTTTATGCGAGGGGGCCGGACGTTCGGTTTTACAGTCGAAAAAGGCCGACTGGCCTACTTCTTCGCGGGCGGAACGTGCTTTTTAACCGCGCCGCCAGCAGCCTTCTTTCTGGACGTCAGATTCCGTTCGTCCAGAAGAGTCAGCGAATCGGCAGCGTTGAACGGATACAGACGCACCGATTGTTGCCCCGTAGTGCTCAAGGTGACGTCTACACGGCGGTTTTGAGCCAGGACAATGACGCCCAGCTCGTGGAGAACCTTCCCCCGCTCCGCGTCGCTCAGTTCAGGATTCTGTTCCACCAGCTCTTTCACCTGGTCGGCGCTGAGTTCTTCCTCTTTGCCAAGACCGCGCGTTTCGATGCTGGCCTCGGGAACACCCTGCTCAACCAGGAACTGCTTTGTGCGAGCGACACGGCGTTCGGAAAGCGCCTGGTTGTACTCAACTGATCCGCGCACATCGGTATGCCCGCTCAGGGTCAGGTGGGCATCCGGTTTGAATGTGAGGTACCTCTTGAAGTTCGATGCGAGGGTGGTCAGAGTTCCCTCCTGGCTCGCCACCAGGCCACCAGTGGGATTCCCGATCTTAGGCTGATCGGTCGGGAAAAAGACACTGTGCAGCGCCAGGCGAGTCTCGAGTTGCTTTACCTCCGGAGATTCGACGGGAGCCACATACGGAACCGCGATGGTCACGCTGGTGTTGGCCGTGGCCGTCTGCCCCTTGTCATCGCTCACCGTGCAGGTGATGCCCACCGTCCCGGCTGGCGCTCCGGTCGAAGAGAAGGTCGCGCTCGCGCCGCTGCCGCTGATGGAGCCGGCGGCTGTTGCGAAGACGTAGGTCAGCGGGCGGTTCTGCGGACTCATGCCGACAGCGGTAACGGTGCTGGTCTCGCCCGGCTTGATAGTGCCGGGGTTGGCCGAGCAATTGATGGTTGGCGGCTCGAAGGGCTTCACCGTAAAGCTGGTCGAGGCACTGGCAGATTCCCAGGGTTTGAGGCCTTCCTTGCCGGCCTGGCCTTCCTTCACGCCGCAATTTACGGTGTAGGAGCCCGCGGCCAGCGATCCGGTAGACACCGAGGCCGTCGTGCCGTTGCCCGTTACGCCGCTGCCGCTCCACGCATAAACCGCGTTCAGCTTGGGATTCAGGCTGCCGGCTGTCGCGGTCACTGTGACCGGGTCGCCGGGGTAAATCGAAGTGGGACTTGCCGCGCAGGCCAGGGTCACAGGCACAGGCGGCGCAATGGAGCCGGCGTGGATGACAACGCCGACGCTCACACGGGCTGCATTGATGTCGACGCTCCCCGGACCATTAGCTCGCGCTAAAATCAGGGTGCATGTGCTCATAATCGGCCTGGATAATGCGAATCGCCAGATGATGGTTCAATAGCGGCGTCTCGTAGTCTAAGCCGCCACCCGCGGTCACGTCGGAACCCCAGGCACTGGTGTTGTAATACGGCTCGTTGACATACGCCCCGCCCCCTAGCAGATGTATAAACGGCGTGAAATTCGCGGTGGGATACCGCAAGATGACACCACCGGCCACGGTCGTAAAGCCGTCGTTTGAGTCCCAATGATGAGTGCCCACTTCCGCCTGGAGGCCTAAATACCGATTGAAGTAGTACGCCCCGCTGAAGAGCCCGCCAAGATTGACGGAATCGTAATCATAGACAGTGGTAAAACTACTGATGGCGGCAGGGACAACGGTCTGTCCGCCGACACCTGTCGGCAGCAGGTATGTCGTAACGCTCAGACTGCCATTGGGTCTCAGATAGCTGTAACCCGCAAAGATGTCCCACCTGGACGGGGAGTTGCCTGCAGCGGCCTTCGCGGCTGGCTTTGCCGAGTCCTGGGCGCCAAGGGCAAGGGGAATCGATGCCACACACGCCAGGACGAGTAAACGACTTAGAGATTTTGAAACACAAGCGAACATACGTACTACCTCCGATATCAAGTTGAGTAGCAATTGGCCTTTGAGTGATAAATGACCAATTTTGAGTGGCAATTGGCCAAAGCTTCTTGCGAACACAGACATTCTCCGCGGATGGCTCGATTCTACAAAGAAGAAGAACACCGAGGCATCCTGAAAACAACCATGTGACAGGGCCCAATATGGAATCAGAGTAACATAGAAGTTCCCCGTAGTCAGTTCAATTGTAGACATGTTTTTTGTTCGAAAAATTGGCATATGATCCAGCGGAACAAAGGCTCCCTGGGGCGAAAAATATAAGAAAGACACGCAATAAAACAAAGTTGACCGGCACGCCGGTCAACCTTGAATGATCAAAAGAGGAATCTATTTCTCCGGAAGCCGCTATGCTCCCATCCTTTTCAGGATGGGAGCACGATACGATGATCCGCTGCCGGTCCATGCTCGCTACCCACCGGTTACCGCGTGGGAGGCTTGACCTAGTTAGATTGCGGAGGCTTGACTGACTGCACCGGTTTCAGCGTGTGCTTCCTGGCCGCAGGCCTGGTTGCCAGCGGCTTGCGCGGCTGCGCCTTCACCGCCGTCTCGTCCACCGGGGTGGTCCCGGTTACGTCGGCCGTGAAGCTGGCGCCGGACGGAACCATGTAGTCATCCACTGTCTGGCTGTCTGCCGCGCCGGTAGCCACGCTGACACGCGATGCGTCAATGCCTTTCTCCTTCACCAGGTACTCCCTGGCGTTGACCGCCCGCTCGGCGGCTGTTTCCTCGACCTTGACGCGCTGGTTCCGCTTCTCCGCCTTTTCTTCCTTCGCGGTCCTGGCCTTTTCCCTGGCATCCGAATTGCCCACAACAACAACTTTGGCATCCGGCTGCTTTTGCAGGTCAAGAGCTACCTCGTCCAGGCAGGCCTTGGCTTCGTTGTCCACCCGCTCGGGGCGCTTTTTGTCGGTGGCGAAGCTGAGTGAGCACAGCGCCTGGGAGTGCTGAACCGGAGGCACATACGGGGCCAGGATGGTCACGCTGGCGCCCGCCGTTGCCTTCTGCCCCTTGCCGTCGGTCACAGTGCAGGGGATCTCGACGACGCCAGTCGGCGCGCCTACCGAATTGAAGACCACCGTCGAGCCGCTGCCCTCCACCGTGCCGGCCGAAGCCGAATAGCTGTAGGTCAACGGAAGGTTTTGCGGACTTACCCCGGTCGATGTAATGGTGCTGGTCTGGCCCGGCTTGATCGTCCCTGGACTGGCCACGCAACTGATGGTCGGCAGCTCAAACGGCTTCACGATAAAGGTTGCCGTGCAGGCAGCATGCTGGGGCGGGATGACCCGGAGGCAGTCTCGCGTAGGCCTGGCTTCCTTCGCCTCGACATTCACCGTATAAGTGCCGGCCGCCAGTGAATCGGTGGTCACCGTAGCTGTCGCTCCGTTGCCCGATACGCCGGCGCCCGACCAGCTGTAAATCAGGTTCTGCTGGGGGTTCAGGTTGCTGGCCGTCGCAGTCACCGTGATCGGCTCGCCGGGGAAGATCGAACTCCGGTTGGCCAGGCACGCAAGGCCCATCACCGCAGAAGGTATCACGGAATTGGTGTGGAACACCGCGCCGGCGCTCAGACGGTAAGCGTTCACATTGCCGATGCCCCCCGGAATTCCCGTTCCCCAATTTTCGTGGATGAACTGGTAATCCGCCTGGATTAAGCGAATCGCCATATGATGGTGAAACAAGGACGTCTCACAGTCCATGCCTCCGCCCACGGTCGCCACAGGACCCCAGTTGTCGTCCTGGTAGTGAGGGCCGTCGGCTATCTCGCCGCCCATTAAGAAATGAACGAACGGAGTGGTGGCGGCGGGCCGAAACCGGTAGATCACACCGCCCGACCCACCGCTGAACGAGTTTCTCGGATCATAGTGAGGGGGGTTCGGAAAGTCGTTTTCCAAATGAATATCGCCGACCAGTTCCATGCCCAAATGCTTGTTGTAAAATCGCGCGATGCTGAAGATGACTTCGCCGTTGATGGGCGTGAAGTAAAACGGCTCAGTTACTGTGTAGTTCAGACGCGATTCCACCGTTCCATGAGGCGACAGGTAACTATAACCCACAAAGAAGTCCCACAAGGGCGCGGAATCACCCGCATGGGCTCCCTTCACGGCAGGCGCGACCTGTGCTCCCAGGGTATAGGGAATTGATAAAACACATACCAAGGCAAGGAGCAGACCCACAGACTTCAAGACACGCAAGATCATTCGTTCTTCCTCCGTAATCAACCTGGACGACAAATGGACATAGCTGCATGCGAGCACGAACACCTGCTCAGAACGACAGGATTCTTCACAAGGGAAGAATCTTCAGACATCTTCACTGCTGAATTGCACAATTTAACCACCACAAACTTACCACTATAGGGAGCTTTTCCGGGAAAGGTATTTCTTTAAAAGCTCAGCCTGTAACCCTTCTTAATACCTTATAGGTAACCAGGGAAAAATTACTTTGGTACTCCACTCTTCCAATATTCTGCCTCTACTCCTCTGTTCATCCTTGATTCAGGGTCTTCAAGAGGCTGCGCGGTTCGCGCTGAATCTTCTCTTGCAGAAGTGTAATCGCGTAGATCAGTTGCTCGGGGCGCGGCGGACACCCTGGCACATACACATCCACGGGGACCACCTGATTGACGCCCTGCACCACCGCATAGTTGTTGAAAACCCCGCCGGAGGTGGCGCAGGCGCCCATCGAGATTACCCACTTCGGCTCCGGCATCTGGTCGTAGAGCCGGCGCAGCACCGGGGCCATCTTCTGCGATACCCGTCCGGCAACGATCATCACGTCCGATTGCCGCGGGGAAGGCCGGAAAACCTCGGCGCCAAAACGAGCAATATCGTAGCGCGAAGCGCCTGTCGACATCATCTCGATGGCGCAGCATGCCAGGCCAAAAGTCATCGGCCAGAGAGAGCTCTTGCGTATCCAGTTCACTGCGAAATCCAGCGAAGTCAGCAACACGCCCTCCGGCACTTCATAGCCGTAGTTTGTTTCCTTCACCTTGGCGCGGTTATTCGCACTGCTCTCCATCGCTCCGAAAAGATAGTGGTCGCGTTCTGCCGTGGCCGTCATAAGACTAATATACCTCCACTTCCCCGATTGCGGGGTTGCCGCTCTGGCTCGCAGAGGCTGCTTTCCCTGCTCGATCTCCGGTTTTTTCCGTTGCGGCAGGAAATCTTCATGGGTTCCTTATTCGGAGTGCTCTACGATTCTTTTTGAGAATCACGTAAGAGTTGAGCCAATGTCACCGTCCAGCAGGCCGGCTTGAGCCAGGTCTGACTGTTCTTCAACGAAATTCCTGCTCCGGCAGCGGCGTAACCGCGCAGGTCGACGCTATCGGTGTATCTTCGTTCACTTTATCCGGAAGGCCGGCCGGAGTTTCGACCCGGCGCAAGGCTTTTGCCCACCGCATATTTTCTGGGAGTGGAAACCTTATGTGCCGTCGTGGAATAGAACTGCTGCTTCTGTCTGTCGTCCTTGGAATTCCGTCCCTGGCTCTTGCTCTGCCCGCTGGACCCGACACGCAGGCCCAGATCGCCGCTCTGCAACAGTCCGTGCAGAATGCCCAGTCGGCCGGCGACAACGCCTGGATGCTGGTCTCAGCTGCCCTGGTTTTGTTGATGACCGGACCCGGCCTGGCTCTGTTCTATGGCGGCCTGGTGCGCAAGAAGAACATCCTCGCCACCATGATGCAGAGCTTTGCCATGATGTGCCTGGTCACCGTTCTCTGGGCCGTCGTGGGCTATTCGCTGGCCTTCGGCCACGGCTCGGCTTTCGTCGGCGGCTTCGAGCACCTCTTCCTGCGCGGCGTCTCGCTTACCCCCAACACCGACTATGCCGCCACCATTCCCGAGCAGACCTTCATGGTCTACCAATTGATGTTCGCCATCATCACCCCGGCTCTGATCACCGGCGCATTTGCCGAACGCATGAAGTTCAGCGCCATGGCAATCTTTCTCTCGCTCTGGTCGCTCGTTGTCTACTGCCCGATGGCCCACATGGTCTGGGGCGTGGGTGGGCTGCTGAACGCGACCGGCGGCCGCTTCCCCAGCCTGGATTTCGCCGGCGGCACCGTGGTCCACGTCACCAGCGGCGTCTCGGCGCTGATCTGCTGCCTTTATCTGGGCAAGCGCGCCGGCTATCCCCATACCAAAATGCAGCCCCACTCCATGGTGCTCAGCTTCATCGGCGCCTGTCTCTTGTGGGTGGGATGGTTCGGCTTCAACGCGGGCAGCGCGCTGGCGGCCAGTTCCCTGGCCACCAGCGCCTTCATCAACACACATTTTGCCGCCGCCGCCGCCGCCATCGGCTGGTCCATCGCCGAATGGATTCACAACGGCAAGCCCACCGCCCTGGGCGCCATCTCCGGAGCGGTAGCCGGACTGGTCGCCATCACCCCCGCCTCCGGCTTTGTGCAGCCCTTCCCGGCGCTGGTCATCGGGCTCCTCGCCGGCGTCGTCTGCTTCTTCATGGTCTTCGTGGTCAAGAAAATCTTCGGCTACGACGACTCTCTGGACGCCTTCGGTGTGCATGGAGCCGGTGGAACCCTGGGCGCGCTGCTCACCGGCCTCTTTGCCTCCAGCGCCATTAACGCCGCCTTCGGCAAGAACGCCGCCGGAAACCCCAACCCCACTGGCGCCCTGGACGGACACTGGGGCCAGTTGCTCAACCAGGCCGCCGGCGCCGGCATTGCATGGGTCATCTCGATTGCGGGCACGCTGCTGCTGCTCTTCCTCGTCGATAAGGTCATCGGTCTGCGCGTTTCAACAGAGGATGAATCCGAAGGCCTCGACCTCTCGCAGCACGGTGAGGAAGGCTACGACCTGAACTCGTAAGTAATGGATGTGTCATTCTGAGTGAGCTGGCCACGTCTGTTGAGGCCGACGCGGTTGTAGAACCTGGAATTGCATATCGAGCCGCTCCGGCTTAATTGATGCGGGCGGACCAACATAAATTCGGCGGGACCAGCCCCCAAAAAGCTGTCCCGCCTGTTACGCTGTCAAACGAGGCATCTGCGTATGCTCAAGATAGAAGCAGTTCTCCAACCCTCCAAGCTGGACGCGGTCAAGGATGCGTTGCTCGAGGCGGGCATCGAAGGCATGACGATTCTGGAGGCCCGCGGCCATGGCCGCCAGAAGGGCCACACCGAGTTCTATCGCGGCCGCGAGTACACGGTCGACCTTCTGCCCAAGGTCAAGATCGAGTTGGTGGTCAACGACGACATGAAGGAGAAGGCCGTCGAGGCCATCCTCAGCGCCGCCCGCACCGGCCGCATCGGCGACGGCAAGCTCTTCATCAGCCGCGTCGAGGAAGCCATTCGTATCCGCAACGACGAACGCGGCGAGACGGCACTCTAGGCGCAAACAATTCCGCTCCGGCTTGAGCGCCGGTTAGCTCAATGGATGGAGGCCGTACCGGCAGGAGCGGAAGATGCGTTGTGCCGTACCCGCAGATTATTGAGCGCATAGACTATAAACCGCGGCTCGAAATGCGTCGCTTGCCCCATGAACCGGCAGGTGGCCACCACCTGATCGACAATGAACTTCGGCTGGTAAGCAGCCAGACCAATCCCCATTTCATCCTTAAGCTTATGTGCGATGGAGTCGAACACCTCGCCGGACAGCGTCATTCCCTGCCGAGCGCACTCCTTTTCGAAGATGCGCCTGTAAAGTTCGAGAGTGGGCGCACTGATCTCGATCTTGTAGGGAAGGCGTCGCAGGAAGGCCGGGTCCATCAGGCTCTCCGGCTCCATGTTCGTGGAAAAGATCACCAGTCCCTCAAAGGGAATGCTCACGCTCTTTCCGGTGTGCAGCTTCAAATAGTCGACATGGTTCTCCAAGGGCACGATCCAGCGGTTGAGCAAGCTGGTAGGGCTGACTAACTGGCGGCCGAAGTCGTCGATGACAAAACAGCCCCCCAGCGCTTTCACGTGCAAGGGGGCCTCGTAGAAGTGGCCCGTCGTGTCATATCTCAGGTCGAGCATCTCCAGCGTCAGTTCGCCGCCGGTGGAGACGAAAGGCCTCCGGCAGGGAACCCAGCGCGCGTCATATTCCTCGGCCCGGACAAACGACTCCTTGCCATCGTCGCTCACATCGGCGGGATTCACCACGGGATGAACACTGGGGTCGTAGAAGCGGATGATTTCGCCCTCGACTGAAATCGCGTAAGGCACGTAGATCACATCGCGGAAGACGCTGCTGAGTGAATGTGCAAACGAAGTCTTGCCATTGCCGGGAGGACCATAAAGAAGCATAGCCCGGCCCGAGTTCAACGCCGGGCCGCTTTGTTCGACGATGCTGTCGTCGAAGACAAAGTCGCCGATGGCCTCGCGGATGCGCTCGAAGGTGACCAGCTCGTTGGTCAGCTTCTGCAGGTTTACCTGATAGGTGAATTCATCCAGCGTAACGGGGGCCGGTCCGACATAATGCAATCGCTCGAGAGCATCGATTGTCCAGCGCTTGCCCTCTTCAGTGAACGCATAGCTCATATCGATCGGACTATTGGAACCGCGCATTCCGAGGGCGCGCAGCAGTTGCCGGTCCACGGCCATGCGTACCAGCTGGGAGACAATGTGGTAAGGCAGCTTGATGGCATCGATGAACTGGCGGCAATCCACCAGGTGGCCTGCATGGATCAGCTTCATCAGCAGGCTCATGAGATCTGTCTCGTCGATTCCGGTTGCCTCGATAGTCGGCGGCTCGGCGGGAATGCGCTTCAGAAATGCCTCCAGCGCCCGCTGCTCGATGGCTCCATTGGCCACCAGGTTGTCGCCCAGACGGCCGCCCTGGCCGGACTGACGCTCCAGCGCCTTGGCAACATCTTCGACAGTAATCAGATTCGCCTGAATCAGCAGATCGCCCAATCGCATTCGTGTGCCGATGGTGTCCTCCTCGCGACAGCCTCACCTTGCAACGTCCCTGGCCATACGATTGGCCATCGCTCCCCAGGAAGTGTTCATGGCTGCGGTGAGTCAAGTCGAGCTACTTAACCTGATATTCTACCGAAAAACGCAGGGGATCACTGCTCCTCCGACAGGCTCCTCGCGCTCTATACCCAGATTTTGAGGCATGGAGGTCATAAACTCCACCCCGCAACCGCAAATGACCCCATTCGAACCTCCCTCCCGTCCCGCTTTCCGGGATTAGGGCCTGTTAACACTACCTGGGCGGATGGCGTTGCGAGCGAAAACCCGGTCAGACGAAGCCGAGCCCGAAGGCTGTGGCGGGACCACCGTCGAGGGCGAGAATGAAGTATGGCCGGGTTTTCGCCGCAACCCGAAGGGACGGGGCCAATTTCCCCCATCTCTTCGTCAATCGTCGCTAGGATACGCCCGGTATCCGTCGCTCCTCATTCCTCGAACTAGGGAAAATTGGCTCCCGTCGCCACCGTTCAGGTAGTATTAGCAGGCCCTTGGCAACCAAAATTACCCCATCCGCGCCAACTTCGCTTATCCTGTTAAGAATTCCTTCTGGCTGCGGCGAGCCACACACAACCTCATGAATCCAGTCGCTTTGGCGGTTGACGATCTTCGGGAGCAGTATCTGCAGGAGATGGCGCTCGTGCGCCAGACCTGCGAACGCACCGGCGACGGCACCGCCGCCATTCGACGCCGTTCCGCCGTCGTGGACCGGATTCTGATCGAGATGTGGCGCCGCGTCTTCGCCGCCCCACCGGCAAAGAACGTTACCCTGCTGGCTCTGGGCGGCTACGGACGCAAGGATCTCTTCCCTTACTCCGACATCGATGTCCTCTTCGTCTTTGCCGACGACAAGACCGAGACGTCCTCCAGGGATGCAGTCCAGGCCATCATCCAGGGCATGTGGGACATTGGCCTTCGCGCCAGCCCCAGCTCCCGCACCCTCAAGGAAGCCGGCCGCTTCGACCCTGTCAACCTAGAATTCACCCTGGCCACTCTCGACCGCCGCTTCCTGGCCGGCCATTTCCCGCTCTACCAGCAGCTCCACCAGACCGTCCTGCCCGACCTGTTCCTGAGCGAGTGGAACACCATCACCCAGAAGCTGGGCGAGGTGGCCCGCGCCCGCCACGCCAGGTTCGGAAACACCATCTTTCATCTGGAGCCCAACCTCAAGGACTGTCCCGGCGGACTGCGCGACTACAACCTTGCCGTCTGGTTCGCCCTGCTCTTCCAGCTCAAGGAGACCAAAGAGTGGCCCCGCCACCGTGGCAGCGTCTTCCAGAGCGCCCGCGGAGACGCCGAGGCGGCCTTCGACTTCCTCGCCGCCACTCGATGTTTTCTCCACTTCCGTCACGGCCGCGACGACAATACCCTCGACTGGCAATCCCAGGACGAAGCCGCCGCCAACTCCATCGGCCTTGAGACCCGCGGCACCGCCGATCCCGCCTACTGGATGCGCACTTATTATCGCCATGCCAGGGTCATCTATCGCCGCGCGGCTCTTTTGATGGAACATCTGCCCGCCCCGGTCAGCTTCTACCGCCAGTTCCGCCGCCGCCGCTCACCCATCGCCGGCACCGACTTCCTCCTCGACCAGGGACGCATCGACATCGCTCCCGGAGCGCAGTTCAACGACACCGGCGCCATCCTGCGCATCTTCTCCCTGATGGCCACCCACGGATACACACTTTCGCAAGCCGCCGAAGATCGCATCACCGACGCCCTGCCCGCCCTTGCCATCCACATCCCCGAAGGCCCTTACCTGTGGAACGCGCTGCGCGAAGTCCTGCTTGGTCCCCACGCCGCCCAGGCCCTCCGAACTATGCACGCCCTCGGCATCCTGGAGATGCTCATCCCCGAGTTTCACGGCATCGACGCCCTGGTCATTCGCGACAGTTATCACCGCTACACCGTCGACGAGCACACCTTTCTCACCATCGACAATGTCCACGGCCTTCGCCAGCCCGTCCACGACTACGAACAGCGCCTTGCCCAACTGCTCCCCGAGATCGACCGTCTCGACCTCTTTCTCCTCGCCCTGCTGCTGCACGACACCGGCAAGGCCCGCCGCACAGCAGACCACGTCGCCCCCAGCATCGAGCTGGCCGACGCCTTTCTCGCCCGCCTGGAGTTCGACGCCGAAGAACGCGAGACCGTCCTCCAGCTCATTCGCCTTCACCTGGAGATGGGCAGCGCCCTGCGCCGTGATATCTTCGACCCGGAAAACGTGCGCGGCTTCGCCGAGAAGATCGGCAGCCCCATGCTGCTCAAGATGCTCACCCTGCTGACCTTCGCCGACATCAGGGCCGTCAACCCCGATGCGCTCACGCCCTGGAAGGCGGAGAACCTCTGGCAGCTCTACATCTCCACCGCCAACTGCATGGACCGCTCGGTCGACGAGGTACGCTATCACGCCATCCTCGACCCAACACTGCTCAACCGCATCCGCTCGATGGTTCCAGCCGGACAGTACGGCGCGCTCCAGCAGTTCCTCGAAGGCCTGCCGCAGCGCTACCTGCAAACCCGCCTCCCCGAGCAAGTCCGCGACCACTTCCTGTTAGCCGCTAACCTCGGCGACGACCCCGTCCAGCTCGACCTCCGCCCTCATCGCCAGCTCTTCGACCTCACCGTCATCACCCGCGACCGCACCCGCCTCTTTGCCGATATGGCCGGCGCCCTATCTGCCTGGGGGATGAACATCATCAAGGCCGGCGCCTTCTCCAATGAAGCCGGCGTGGTCGTCGACAGCTTCCAGTTCAGCGACGTCTTCCGCACTATCGAGCTGAACCCCAGCGAGCGCGAGCGCTTCCTCGCCTATCTCCACGACGTGGTCGCGCGGAAGCTCCCCGTCGAGTCAATGCTCGAAGCCCGCCGCCACATGAACCACCCCTCCAACCTCAAGGTCGAGGTAGCGACGCGCCTTCAGTTCGACAACGAATCCTCGACGCACTCCACGATTTTGCAGGTTGTGGCCCAGGATCTGCCCGGCCTCCTCCGCCAGATCGCGCTAACTCTCAGCACCCACCAGTGCGACATCAAGGTGGCCCTGATCGACACCGAGGGCGAAACTGCCATCGACGGCTTCTACCTCACCAGCCAGGGCGCCAAACTGACAGAACCCGCCCAGCAAACCCTTGCCAAAGACCTCACCGCCGCCATCGACGGAATGCGC
>CAVXYT010000025.1:0-25994 GCA_963765995.1 uncultured Acidobacteriaceae bacterium
ACAGCGGTAGTTCACCAGCGGACACTCCCATCTTCCATCCGGGAACCGGCACATCCACCCCGGCACAAACAGTAACGATGAACTCCAGAATCCCGTCCGCGAGGGTTGAGTAAACCGCCGGCGGAATCCAACCGGCAAATAGCAACGGCCAACCCTCGGGCTGGCCGTTGTTGTTGAACGCTTTCGGTTGATTATTTGTCGTGGCCAGGCCTGCCCAGGGAGATGACCTGCAGTTCAACCGGCGCAATCCCGGGCTTGATCATCGCCAGCTTCACGGCTGCGCCATACGATAGATCGAGGATTCGCCCGTCGTAAAGGTAGCCGCGGTCGGTGATGCGAACCACAACCGAGCGCCCGTTGTTGCGGTTCACCACCCGCACCACTGAGCCGAACGGCAGGGTTGGATGGCAGGCAGTCATCGCGTACATGTCGAACCGTTCTCCACTGGCCGTGCGCCGGCCGTTGAACACGCCACCATACCAGGAAGCGATGCCGTGGAGTGCGTGAGTGGCTTCGGTTTCCAGGGGTTTCTGCGGCGCAAGCAGGGCGGGCGTCGCACTCACTACCGGAACCGCAGGGGGCGCGGTTGTCGCCGGCCGCAGAAGCCGCGCATCCGCCTGCACCGTCCGCGTGGAAATTGCCAACACTCCCGCGGCCAGCGCAACGGAGGAAGCTCCCGCTACCAGCCAAATCCGTAGCGATGATTTCGAGTTCGCGTTGCTTGATTTTCGTCGTTTCACCATCTGCCTATTTTACCAATTCGACACTAGCGCTTCCAACTGTTGTCAATAAAAGCACGAGGATATTCTGTCCAAAATTAGATGTTTTCCCGGCTTTTTCCGTTAAGTCGTTCCCTCCCTATAACTTAAAAGTTGCACTAAAAATGGTGCAATTTCGTGTTTTTTGTCTGGGCTGGCCGATTCCGCGCCCTCGGGCCCCAAAACCCTCCAAACCTTAGCCGCGGCCCGCAACTCCCCCTGAAGCCTACAGGCGGCCTGCGCCGGTTTTGCAGATTATTTCTCTAATCCTGCTAGCGTGAAATTGCCAGGGCCTGCTAACACTACTCAGACGGTGGCGACGGGAGCCAGTTTTTCTCAGATCAAGGAGTGAGGAGCGACGGATGCCGGGTGCATCCGAGCGACGATTGACGATGAGATGAGGAAAAATGGCCCTATCCCTTCGGGTTGCGGCGAAAACCGGGGTCCCCAGCGACAGGTCTTCGTCGCTGGGGTGGAAACCCGGCCATACTTCATTCTCGCCCTCGACGGTGGACCCGCCACAGCCTTCGGGCTCGGCTTCGTCTGGCCGGGTTTTCGCGCGCAACGCCATCCGCCCAGGTAGTGTTAACAGGCCCTTGTATCTTGAACAAAAAGCAGGGGGAGAGATGAACTTTAGCGCCGCGGGAATGGAGTTGTTGAAGAAGTCCGAGGGGTTTCGCAATCGCGTCTATCTGGATCTGGCCGGTCTTCCGACCATCGGCTACGGCCACCGGCTGCTGCACCCCGATTCGTTTCCCAACGGAATCAATGAGCTACAAGCCGCCAACCTCCTGGCCTCGGATGTGCGCGACGCCGAGCAGGCCGTCCAACGTCTGGTCAAGGTACCGTTGACCCAGGGCCAGTTCGACGCGCTGGTGGACTTCTGTTTCAACCTGGGAGCGGGACGGCTCGCCGCCTCCACTCTTCTCAAGTGCCTCAACGCGGGAAGGTACGACGATGCCGCCGGGCAGTTGCTGCGCTGGGACCACGCCGGCGGGGAGGAAGTCGCCGCCCTGAAGGCCCGCCGCGAGGCCGAGGCCGAACTTTGGCGCAACGCCCCTGCGCGGCAACAGGCAGCGTAGCTTCCCTACCCCCCTATATTTATTTTCAAAACCATGCAGATAATTATTCAGTAGGCGGAAACCGGAGGGAGGCGGGGGTTTTAACCCCCGCATAAGGCCAATGAAATAAACGGCTTTAGCCGCGGAGAGACGCCCCGCCGATCTCCGCCACTTCGAGCCGCTCGCCCGGTTTCAGGTAGCCCTTGCGGCGAAACCAGTCTTCCATTGCCGGCTGAAGGCGATCGAGAGGCACGCGGACCCCGGCTTCCAGCACTCCGTCGGCCACAGGCAGCGTGTCGTCGAAGATCGGGTCGTTGGTGAAGTTGCGCATGGCAAAGTTGTCGATCCAGCCAATCGGGCACGGGTGCCTGATGCCGTTCACATCGATGCGCTGAATCGAGAACCTGCGGGCGAACATCCTTCCAATGTAAAGGATGCGGGCTCGTGCGTGCTCCTCCCCGTCCCCGGCAATCCGAGCCCGGGGCGCCCGCTACTTCTCCCCCGCCACCTTCGCGCCCTTCCCCTGCTCGGCCTCCACGCGGAAGCGCTTGTAGTCGTAGTCGCGCTCGGTAAAGTGCTGTCGATAGCTTTTCACCAGCAGCACGCGGGCCTGCACGGTTCCGTCCACGCCGGTTGGAAGCCATATTTCGCCATTCACCTGCGCCTGATCGAAATGAAAATTGGTGCCTTTCTGAACATTCGCCACGAGTCCGCCGGCAATGTGAAAATTGTCGTTGAAAACTACATCCAGATGGGCGATCTGGCGATCTGCCTCATCGATCCAAACCGTTCCCTGTAATTTTTTTGAGGCATCCTCGGCCAGGCCGTGGGTCTTAGCGTCCTTCCGGCCCACGAAATCAAAGACAATCGCCGGCCGCCCGCGATAATTCTCGCGCCGCTCATTGCGCACATCCATGATCTCCAGCAAGCGGCTGACGGTGACCACCTCGCCTTCCAGCGGCTTATCGGACGGTGTCTTTTCCGCCTTCCTCACCAGCTTGGTCACACGCTCGGTCTCTTTCTCCAGGCCGTTGCTGCTGAGCGGCTGGCCGTTCTTCTTCACTACGCGCTCAATGAGGTGGCCGTTGACAAAAAACACCTCGGTCTCCTCCGACTCGGTCTTCTTCACCTGGCCGTTTGTATCGATGTCCTGGGTCGTCTCCGTGGAGCTATAGGTATAGTTCTCGCGTACCTTCTCAAGCCGCTTTTGATGGTCGCCAACCTCGCTCATAAGCTGGCTAATCGCGGGCAGTGGCGGGTTGGCCGCCGGGTGGGCCTGCGCCAACGCGGACGCGTCTGCCAAACCCCACAAGCCGGCGGAGCACAAAACCAGCGCGAATGCGACAGAATCTGCCAGGCGGCTCTTCATGGATAGAAGCTCTCAACTCCATTCCGGCTTAACCTATTATGGTATGTCCGCGCGGGACGCCGCTGTTAGACTTGGTGCGAAGTCGCTGGTGGAGATTCAAGCGAGGTGAATCGTATGAGCCTGTCGCGGTGCGGTTGCTTTGCGCTCTTTGTTTGCTTGCCCGTCCTTTGCTGGGCGCAACAGAATCCCGCTCCGGCAGCAGCCCCAGCTCAGCCCCAGGCCGTAGCGCCCTCCGCGCCCACTCCTGGAAACGCCGAGGGTCGCATTCACCTCGATGTAGTGGTCACCGACAAGGCGGGAGCGCCTGTATCCGGACTCGAACTCAAAGACTTCACGTTGCTGGACAACAATCAGCCCGGCAGGATTCTCTCCTTTCATGCCTTCGGGGGAAGCGCACAAAAAACCACTCCGCCGGTTGAAGTCATTCTGCTTATCGATACAGTAAACGAGCCGTTCGAAGAGGTTTCCATTACGCGGCAACAAATTGCGAACTTTCTGCGCCAGAACGGCGGGCATCTTGCTCAGCCGCTATCGCTCTTCGTGCTGACCAACCAGGACCTTGATGTCCAGAACCGGCCTAGTTACGACGGAAACGGACTGGCCCAGGACATCAGGCAGCTTGATAACCAGTTGCGCACCATTACCCGCTCAGGTGGCTTCTGGGGCGCGGCCGAGCGATTCCAGCTCTCACTCCAAATGTTCAAGAATATTGCTGACAATGAAGCGAACAAGCCGGGCCGGAAGTTGCTGATCTGGACCGGTCCCGGCTGGCCGCTCTTTGATACTCCAAGAATTCTAACCACATATAAGGAACAGCAGCAGGACTTCGATTTGCTCGTTCAGCTCTCCACCAGACTGCGTGAGGCGCGCATCTCTGTCTACAGCGTCACACTGGGGCAAGCTAATTTGGGCACATTTCTCTATCAGGGTTTCCTGAAAGGGGTAAAGACGCCCGCGAAGATGAATCTCCCCAACCTGGGCTTGAAGGTCTTTGCCGTGGAGACCGGCGGGCGCGTCGTCGGCCCGGATAACGATATGGCAGCCCAGATCGACCGTTGTGTCCAGGACGCCGGCGCCTACTATACCCTTTCCTTCGATCCGCCGCCCGCAACTCACGCCAATGAGTACCACGATTTGAAGGTGCTCGTAGACAAGCCGGGGCTGACAGCCCGCACCAACACCGGCTATTACAACCAGCCGTAGCGCGGCGCAGATTCTGAGCTAACAATCTATTCTCTACTGTGCTCCAGAGCAGGTTAACTATCTGGAAAGTGTGGTGGGGAAACGCGCATCGAAAACCGGGCCGGCAGAATCCAATGACCGAGAAGTAGGTTGAGGGGATACTCATGGCCACGCTAGAGGTTAGGTTTCTTCAGGGGCAGCTGGAGGAGCGCAAACGCAGGTTGGAAGTGGCGATTGCCTCCGCGCCGCTAAACTCCGGGCTGGGAGGCCTCTTGCACGAAGTGGATTCGGCGCTGGACCGCATGGCCGAAGGCACTTACGGTCTATGTCTGGAGTGCCACGACACGGTGGAACAAGACCGCTTGCTCGCGGATCCGTTGGTGCGCTACTGTCTGGACCACCTGAGCCAACTGGAGCGAGCCGCGCTGCAGCGAGACCTGGACCTGGCTTCGCAGTTGCAGCGCAACTTGCTGCCGCAAAAGGGCCTGCGCGCGGGCGGATGGGAGACGAGCTATCATTTCGCGCCTCTCGGCGCCGTCAGCGGCGACTATTGCGACTTGATCCCGTCCGATGGGCAGCTCCTTTTCTTGTTGGGCGACGTCTCCGGCAAGGGCGTGGCCGCCTCCATGCTGATGGCGCAGCTTCACGCATTGTTCCGCAGCCTTTCCCAGATGTCCCTGCCGCTCGGCCAGATTGTCACCCACGTCAACCGCTTTTTCTGCGAGAATGTGCTGGCGGGACAGTACGCCACGCTGGTATGCGGGCTGGCCAAGCCGACCGGGGAAGTAGAAATCCACAACGCCGGCCACTGCCCCGCAATCGTCGTGGGACGCGGCGGCGTGTTTCGTATTGAATCTACGGGTTTGCCGCTGGGGATGTTTCTCGAAACAGAGTTTTCCGCCACGCGCGTGCAACTGGATGCCGGCGATACGCTCTTTCTCTACACAGACGGTCTTTCGGAAGCCAGCAACGAGAGCGATGAGTACGGCGTAGACCGCATCATCACGTTGGTGCGCCAGCAGGCTGCGCGGCAGCCTGCGGAATTGATCGCCGCCTGCCTTGACGACGTGCGAGCGTTTACCAACGGCATCCCGAGTTTCGACGACATGACTATGTTGGCCGTCCGGCGCTGCGACTAAGCTGCGCGGCTGTTTCTTCGATCCGCCGCCCGCAACTCACGCCAATGAGTACCACGATTTGAAGGTGCTCGTAGACAAGCCGGGGCTGACAGCCCGCACCAACACCGGCTATTACAACCAGCCGTAACACCTGCGCCGTCTATGGCTCACGGGTTGACAGCGACCCTTGCCGCTGCCTAGAATTAAAGAGGAGGGGTTTGCGCTATTTCTGGTCTAAACACTAGAAAAATCAAGTGTTTGCCGAGTTTTTCCGGGCCAGCAGAGGGCTGCGGATCAAACACTGGACAAGCCAGAAAGGGGAGCGGGGAAGATGCCTGATGCGCGTGTCAGTCCGCGAGAGCGGCTGGTGCTTACGGCCATCATCGAGCACTACATCGCCACCGGCGAACCGGTAGCCTCGCAGGCTGTCGCCCGTTATTTTTCCAATCAAGAGGGCTTGAGCTCGGCCACTATCCGCAACGTGATGTCCACGCTGGGTGAGACGGGCCTGCTGGAGCAGCCACACACCTCGGCCGGTCGAGTGCCCACCGCTGCGGCCTTTCGCTATTACGTCGAGCAGATTACTCAGCCGGGCCGCATGGATGCCGGCGCGCAGGCAGCGAGCCTGGGCGCGATGCCGCAAGGCGCGTCGCCGATGAGCGAAGCCCGCCGTGAGCAGATCGAGGAGAGCTTCAGCGGCGTCACCAGCAGCAACGACTACCTGGAGCGCACCTCGCACGTGCTGGCGCTGCTTTCCAGCGGCCTGGGCGTCGCGCTGGCCAGTTCCACGGCGAGCCAGGTTTTGGAGCACATTCATTTTTCGAGGCTTTCCACCGGCCGGGTACTCGCCGTGCTGGTCACCCAGGCTGGAGCCGTGCAGGACCGTGTGCTGGCCCTGGACCGCGAACTGAGCCACGTCGAGCTGGAGACGGCCGCGCGCTACCTGAACGAGAACTTCCGCGGCTGGCCCATCGAGCGCATCCGCGCCGAGGTAGCCCGGCGTGTCGAGCTGGAGCAGGCTGTCTATCGCCAGATGCTGGCCTCGGTCGAGGAGCTTTGTCGCAAGGGCGCTCTGGCCGGCGGCGAGGCCGGACCGGCGATTTATGTCGACGGCATGGCCAACCTGATCGCCGCCGAGGTGGACCGCGAGCGATTGCGCCAGATGCTGCTGGCTCTGGAGGCCAAGCAGCGGCTGGTGGAGCTGCTCACCGCCTACGTGGACGGACGTCAACAGGAGGTGCGCGTGGTGGTGGGTCCTGACCTGGTGGGCCAGGCTGAAGCCTCGCACGCCATGCACGATCTGGTGCTCATCGGCGCTCCGGCCCGGCTGGGCGGCGCCAACCTGGGCACCGTCGCCGTCATCGCGCCCACCCGCATCCAGTACCAGGAGATGATCCAGGCGGTCCGCTACATCGCCCGGCTCTCCGAACGGCTGCTGGAAGTTCCCGCTGATTAGGGCCTGTTAACACTACTCAGGCGGCGGCGACGGGAGCCAATTTTCACGAGTTCTAGGAGCGAGGAGTGCACTGTAGCCAGTTACTGAAACGACGAGCGACAACGAAATCGGGGAAATTGGCCCCGTCCCTCTGGGTTGCGGCGAAAATCCTGCCTCACTTCGTTCTCGCCCTCGATAGTGGATTGCCACAATCGTCGGGCTCGGCCTCGTCTGGCCGGATTTTCGCGCGCAACGCCATCCGCCTGAGTAGTGTTAACAGACCCTAGACCATGGGAGCGCGGGCAGGCCATCATCGGAACCCGCGTTGCCCCCGATTTGCAAGAGAGAAGCCGGCGCTTGCCGCGGATATGATCATTGAAACAAATGCAAAAGATCTTTCGGAGAACGCATAGAACTATGCCGAAGCAAGAAACAGAGTTGACCTTGTCGAATGAGGCGGCTGCAGCGGCCGCTTTATTGCCCGAAAATTCCGTGGTCGAAATGCCCGCGCAAGAGGCGAGCCCCGAGACGAATCAAGTCACAAGTCAAGTCACGAATCAAGTCACAAGTCAAACCACGGGCGAAGTCGCGGAGGAAGCCCAGCCCGTAAGCCGTGAGCAGTTTGACCAGCTCAAGGCCGAGCGCGATCAACTCCTCGACCGCCTTGCCCGCTTGCAGGCGGAGTTTGAGAACGCCCGCAAACGAGCCGAGCACGCGCGAGCCGCGGACCGCGACTACGCCGTCGGCAGCGTGGTTGAAAAGTTCCTGCCGGTGCTGGACCATTTCGAGCTGGCGCTCAAGGCCGACGGCACCACCGAGCAGTTGCGTTCCGGCGTCGAAATTATCGTGAAGCAGATGGAGGATGTCCTGCGCCAGTTGCATGTGACGCCAATCCCCGCCATGGGTGCGGAGTTCGACCCGCGCCACCATGAGGCGCTCGGTTCAGTGGAGCGCCTTGACCTGCCCGACCAGCATGTGGCCGAGGAGATTCGCCGCGGCTACAAGCTGCGCGAGAAGCTTTTGCGCCCATCGCTGGTGCGCGTGGTCTCCAACCCGAAACAGACAAGCGAGTAATCTAAATAAACGTGAGCAAAGCAGACTATTACGAGGTTCTGGGCGTCTCGCGCCAGGCCAGCGACCAGGAGTTGAAGAGCGCCTACCGCAAGATGGCGCGCGAGCACCATCCTGACCTGAATCCCGGCGACCATGCCGCCGAGGAGCGCTTCAAAGAAGCCAGCGAGGCCTATCAGGTCTTGAGCGACGCCGACAAGCGCGCCGCCTATGACCGCTACGGCCATGCCGGCGTCAGCGGAGCCGGCCAGGGATTTGGCGGGCCCTTCGCCGGCGGCGTAGACATCGGTGACCTCTTCGGCGACCTCTTTGGCGAAATGTTCTCCATGGGCGGCACTCAGCGCCGCGCCAGCCGCCAGCAGCGCGGCGACGACCTGCGCTTCGACCTGACCGTGGACTTCGAGGCCGCCATCTTCGGCTACGAGACCGAGGTCAAAATCCGCCGCCTCGAGGCCTGCGACGCCTGCCATGGCAGCGGCAGCGTCTCCGGCCGCGGACCTTCAATCTGCAAGCAGTGCCAGGGCCGGGGACAGGTCCGCTACCAGCAGGGCTTCTTCGCCGTGGCTCGAGCCTGCTCGGCCTGCGGCGGCACGGGACAGGTCATCGCCGATCCCTGCACAACCTGCCGCGGCGAGACCCGCGTCACCAAAGAACTCAAGCTCAACGTCAAGGTGCCGCCCGGCGTCGAAAACGGAACCCGCATCCGCTACGCCGGCGAAGGCGATGCCGGCCGCGCCGGCGCTCCCAAAGGCGACCTCTATGTGGTGCTCTCCATTCGCGCGCATGAATTCTTCCAGCGCGACGGCCACAACCTGTATTGCGTCATCCCCATCAGCTTTCCCCAGGCCGCCCTCGGCGCGGAGATCGAGATTCCCGGCATCGGCGGCAACGTGACCCTCAAGATTCCCGAGGGCACGCAGAGCGGCAAGGAGCTGCGCGTGCGCGGCAAGGGCGTCCCTTTCCTCAACGAGAAGGGCACCGGCGACCTGATCGTCAAGGTGGTGGTCGAGATTCCCCGCAAGCTCACCCGCGCCCAGCGCGAACTGGTCAGCCAACTCGCCGGGTCTCTCGCCGTAGACAACAAGCCCGCGTCCCCCAGCCTGATCGAGAAAATGAAGGATTTGTTCAACTAGAACGGGGCATTGGCGCTGCTCAGAGGATGCAAAAGCCGCACTTCGGGCTAGAATATATCCAGCCTCGCTCATGCGAAAGTGGCGGAATTGGCAGACGCACCAGACTTAGGATCTGGCGGAGCAATCCATGGGGGTTCGAGTCCCCCCTTTCGCACCATGACCCTGCCCACCAGCCGGAGTAATCTGGAGAAACCATGAGCCCATCCGCGCAACAACCCCAAATGAATCTCGTCCAGACCCCCGACTACCGCGAATCCTACGCCAACAGCGTCCAGATCCGCGTCAGCGTTTGGGACTTCCAACTGGTCTTCGGCCTGGCCTCCAGCGACGCTCCTGACCAGATCACCATCCGCAACCGCGATGCCGTTTTTCTCAGCCCGCAGCAGGCCAAGGCTCTGTGGAATATGCTGGGGCAGAACCTGGCCCAGTACGAGCAGGCCTTCGGCGCGCTCAACCTGGAGCCGCACGGCCACAACTTCCCGCAGGGGCCCATCAACTAACAGGAGCAATCCCATGCGCTGGAAAAGCCTCATTCCGCCGCGACTGGACGCACCCCTCCCCGCCTGGATGATCTTCCCTGCCATATTCGCGGCGCTCTGCGCCTGTCATTTCACCCTGCTCCGTCTGCCCTACTACTGGGACGAGGCCGGCTACTACATCCCCGCGGCTCTGGACATCTTCCGCAACGGCTCGCTGATTCCCCTCACCACACCGAGCAGCGCTCATCCTCCGTTGCCCGGCATCTATCTGGCGCTCTGCTGGAAGATTGCGGGCTTTCACCCAGTGGTCACGCGCCTGGCCGTGCTGCTTATCGCTTCGCTCGGCCTGATGGCGGTCGGACGGCTGGCCATGCGCCTGGTGGGCGTGCCCGCCGTCGCCTTCTGGACCGTGGCGCTGACTGCCCTTTACCCCATCTGGTTTGCCCAAAGCACGCTGGCCCACGCCGACATCTTCGCCGCGGCCTGCACCCTGTGGGGGTTGGTCTACGCTTTGCCTGCCTACAGGCTGGAGATGCCCCGCAAGCCCTGGGTCGCCGCTGTGTGGTTTGCCCTGGCCGCGCTGTCAAAAGAGACGGCCATCGCCATCCCACTCACCCTGGCCGTTATCAGCCTGGTTGAAAGCCTCCGCGCCCCAGGAATGGCCCGCATCCGGCTCTGGCGCGAGACCGCATGGCTCGCCGCCTGCGTGTTGCCGCTAGCCGCCTGGTACGCGTTCCACTACCTGAAGACCGGCTTCCTCTTCGGCAATCCCGAGTTCCTGCGCTACAACGCCCAGGCCAACCTCTCAGCTCCGCGCATCCTGGCCGCGCTGGAGCACCGCATCCTCCATCTCACCGCGCACATGAACCTTTTTGTGCCGGTAGGATTGGCCTTCGCCGCCCTGCTGCTTGAGCCGCGTCCCAGCGCAAATGCCAATGAGCTCCGTCCCACCATCGCTCCTTTTGCGCTGCGCCGCATTTTTCTTTTGCTGCTGGTCAATGCCGTGCTCTTCAGCGTCCTGGGCGGAGCGCTGCTCACCCGTTACCTGCTGCCTATGTATCCGCTGGTGCTGCTGGTGGCCGTCACCACCTTTTACCGCCGCGTTCCCAACTGGCACGGCCTGGCCGTCCTCTCTGCCGTGGCGTTTGTCTTGGGATTGTTCATCAATCCCCCTTACGGCTTTGCCCCGGAAGACAACCTCACCTATGCCCGCGTCATCCGGTTGCATCAAGCCGGTATCAGTCAGCTCAACCAGCGCTACCCCGGCGCAACCGTGCTCTCCGCCTGGCCCGTCACCGACGAGCTGACCCGCCCCGAGCTGGGCTACGTCAGCCAGCCCTACGCCGTCGATCTTGTCGCTGACTTCACCGCCTCCGAGATCGCCCGCGCCGCCCAGGAGCCGGAAAAGTACTCCGCCGCCCTGGTCTTCAGCACCAAGTACGATCCGCATTCATCGTTTTTCACTCTGGGCTCAAGGAGCCGCGAGGCCGATGTGCGCTACTTCGGCCTCCACAACGACCTGCCGCCCGAAGAGATAGCCCGCGAACTCCACGGCGACCTGGTTTGGAAGCAGCAGGACCACGGCCAGTGGATCGCGCTGATCCGCTTCAACCGCCAACTCGAAGCGCGGGCGGAGAATTCGCGGCCCAAGACTGAAATCGGAGTGCCTCAGGTCAAGATTTTGAATCCTGGGACGTAGGTGAGTGTAGGCATTGACCCCTGATCCCTGATCCCTGTTCCCTGTTCCCTGATCCCTCCCGTCTGCTACACTCGCTGCAAACCTCCTCCATGCTTTTTAAGGCTCACAGCGCGGCTGTCTATGGAATCGACGCCAACCTCATTGATGTCGAGGTGGACTATAGCGGCGTGGTTGCGGAAAAAGATGTCTTCCACACCGTGGGGCTGCCGGACGCGGCGGTGCGCGAGAGCCGCGACCGGGTGCGCGCCGCCATCAAGAACTCCGGCTACCTGATTCCGCCCACGCATATCACCATCAACCTGGCGCCGGCTGACCTGAAGAAGGAAGGCTCGGGCTTCGATCTGCCCATCGCCGTCGGCATCCTGGGCGCTTATGGCGCGCTGCACTCCAACGACCTGAGCCGCTTCCTGCTGGTGGGCGAACTGGGCCTGGACGGCAGCATGCGCGCCGTCCCCGGCATGTTACCGGTGGCTATACTGGCGCGCGAAAAGAACATACCCAACCTCATCCTGCCCGCCGCCAACGCCGCCGAGGCCGCGGTTGTCGAGGGCGTCAACGTCTATCCCGCCTCTTCGCTGCTCGATGTGCTGGAGCTGCTCAACACCATGGTAGTGGGCGTCATTCAGCGCGAGCCTTATCGCGTCTCGACTGAGACTCTTTTAGGCGAGCTGCAGCATTTCAGTGTCGACTTCAAGGATGTGCGCGGCCAACAAACAGCTAAGCGCGCCCTAGAGGTGGCCGCCGCCGGCAGCCACAACATTCTCATGATCGGCCCGCCCGGCTCCGGCAAGACGATGCTGGCCAAGCGGCTGCCTTCGATCCTGGCGCCGCTCACGTTTGATGAGGCTCTGGAAACCACCAAGATTCACTCCGTCGCCGGAGTGCTTGACGCGGCTGCCGGCCTGGTCACGCAGCGGCCCTTCCGCTCGCCTCACCACACCATCTCCGACGCCGGCCTGATTGGCGGCGGCATCATTCCACGCCCCGGCGAGGTCTCACTGGCCCACAACGGCCTGCTCTTTCTCGACGAACTGCCCGAGTTTCCCCGCAATGTCCTCGAGGTGATGCGCCAGCCCCTCGAAGACCACACCGTCACCATCGCGCGCGCCTCCATGTCGCTCAGCTTTCCCGCGCGCTTTATGCTGGCCGCGGCCATGAATCCCTGCCCCTGCGGCTACTTCAACGACAAGTCGCGCGAGTGCATGTGCACACCGCCCATGATTCAGCGTTATGTGGCCAAGATCTCCGGCCCGCTGCTCGACCGCATCGATATACATATCGAGGTTCCGGCGGTGAAATACAAGGAACTGCGCGGCTCGGCGGCGGCCGAGGGCTCGGCCGAGATTCGCGCCCGCGTACTGGCTGCCCGCGAGCGCCAACGCCAGAGATTCCGCAAATTCGGCGAGAAAATCTACTCCAACGCGCAGATGACCACCCGCCAGATTCGCGCCTACTGCGAACTGGGCGCCGACGCCGAGCGCCTGCTGGAGCGCGCCATGCAGCAGCAGGGACTCACCGCCCGCGCCCACGACCGCATCCTCAAAGTTGCCCGCACCATTGCCGACCTGGAAGGCGCCGAGCATCTGGCCGTCGCCCACCTCGCCGAGGCCATCCAATATAGGACGCTAGATCGGAGTTATTGGAGTTGAAGAATCCGGGGCCCCCATCGCGCCTGCTTTTTTGGCGCGATGGGGTGGAATTCCGCACCCTTGACCGCAGCTACTGAGCGTAAAAAGGCAGGGATTCGGGATCAGGCGGGGGAGTTACTTCACAGGTTATTTGGCGGATTCCTGACCCGGAATCCCTGTCATCGCAGGGTAACCAGGCTGGTTCGCGTGGTTTGGCAAATCTCCTGTTTTCTGATGGTTAGCTCAGGCCACTGAAACGGATTTTCCGCGCGGAATAATACTCTAACTAATTGATTTAAAAGGATGTAGCCGCACAATTCACGAAAATTCCGCAATCGGCTGTTCCACAGCAGCTTCCTGGAAAAAACTGTTGACCTTGGCGCCAACTCGTTATACATTCATGATTGCCATCCATTAAAGAGCAGAGTTTGAAGTGTTCGTGTGCGCTCTTCTGCTGTCTCCCGCATCATTTTGAGCTAAGGCTCATCCGTTGATGCCCCGGTGCGTTTATCTCTGCCGGAACGGGAATGCAGGGTGGATGGTTCCCAGGGCGGCAATCCGTATCACTGATACTGCATGAGGCCTGCTCAATAATCTGCGAAAGTGCGTCAGAATTTTTGAACTGTACGCTCAACTCGTGCGTCTAAAACCTGGGAGTGGAAATTTGGGGCGACCCGTTAAGTATTAGCGCCCCGCTGCGCCGCCGGTTACCGTTCGGTTCCGGCCGGAGCCATTTTTTTTAAGGAGAATTTTCCAATGCGTTCTGATTTGGTTTTTGGGGCACTTTCTCATGTCTCCAATCGCTACCAGCTCTGTCAACTGGCTAGCAAGGCAACTCGCAAGCTGCACAAGCCGAATACACGGCTGCAGGACACCACCAACGAAGTTCTTGGCCGCTTTCAAACCTCCAACCCCGGCTCCGCGACACCCATCAAGGTGACTGTGCGCCAGCCGGTCGAAACCCGTCGCGCCGCTTGATCTTGCTTCCCGAAGGGTATAGTTGATTCAGGCAGCGGTTTCAGGCGGTTGCCGTTCAAGGCAGCTGCGGATTCCGGTGTTCCATGCTCCACTTGATTTCGGGATAGTTTTCCAATGCGGCGCACGCTGGCCGCCAGCCTTAGTAATCCCGCCTGTACTTTCCCCGGGGCACTTCCCCCTTCCGGACACTCCCACTCCCATCCTCCCTTGTCGCAGGTAAACATGACCATTGCCGAACTAAAAGAAAAAAACATCACTGAACTGACCCGCATCGCGCGTACCCTGGAGATCCCGGGCACCAGCGGCCTTCGCAAACAGGACCTGATCTTCAAGATTCTCCAGGCGCAAAGCGAAAAGGAAGGCCACATCTTTGCCGAGGGCGTACTGGAGATTCTTCCCGACGGCTACGGCTTCCTTCGCTCGCCCGACTACAACTATCTGCCCGGTCCCGATGACATCTATGTCTCCCCGTCGCAGATTCGCAAATTCGACCTGAAGACCGGCGACTCGATCAGCGGCAATGTTCGCCCGCCGCACGAGGGCGAAAAGTATTTTGCCCTGGTCAAGATCGAGGCCATCAACTTCGAGTCGCCCGAGGAGACGCGCAACAAAATCCTCTTCGACAACCTCACCCCGCTCTATCCCCAGGAACGCATCAAGCTGGAGACGGTGCGGGAGGCCATCAGCGGCCGGGTGATGGACCTGTTGACGCCGGTGGGCAAAGGCCAGCGCGGCCTCATCGTCGCCCCGCCGCGCACCGGCAAGACCATGCTCTTGCAGGCGCTGGCCAACTCCATCTCCACCAACCATCCAGAAGTCGTGCTCATCGTGCTGCTTATCGACGAGCGCCCCGAGGAAGTCACCGATATGCAGCGCTCGGTAAAGGGCGAGGTCATCAGTTCCACCTTTGACGAGCCGGCGGCACGCCACGTGCAGGTGGCCGAAATGGTCATCGAAAAGGCCAAGCGGCTGGTGGAGCACAAGCGCGACGTGGTGATCCTGCTGGATTCGATCACTCGCCTGGCGCGCGCCTACAACACCATCGTGCCGCCCTCGGGCAAGGTACTCTCCGGCGGCGTGGACTCGAACGCTCTTCAACGCCCCAAGCGCTTCTTCGGCGCGGCCCGCAACATCGAAGAGGGCGGTTCGCTGACCATCATCTCCACCGCGCTGATCGATACCGGCTCGCGCATGGACGAGGTCATTTTTGAAGAATTCAAGGGAACCGGCAACATGGAGATCATCCTCGACCGCAAGCTGGTGGACAAGCGCGTCTTCCCGGCCATCGACATTCAGCGCTCCGGCACGCGCAAGGAAGAGCTGCTCATTCCCAAAGAAGACCTGTCGCGCATCTGGATTCTGCGCAAGGTGCTCAACCCGCTCTCGCCCGTCGAAGCCATGGAACTGTTAATCAGCCGCCTGGAGAAGGTCCGCAACAACGCCGAGTTCCTCGCCAACATGAATCAGCTATAAAACTTTTTTCAGCCGCGATCCGGCCAATACTGTAGGGAGTCCCACAAATCCTCCGTGCCCCATCCATTTCACGTTTTTTTGTGAAATGGGTGGGAAACCACGAACCTCAACCGGCTTTGTCTGGCGAACTGCATTCAGTCCGCTATTAGAGGTAGCCATGCGCATACGCGTAACTCTCTTCGTTCTGGCTTTCGCGCTCGCCTGCGCCGCGAGCGCCGCCGCGCAGCAGCCGGAAAAAGGCTACTGGAGAGCTGCCAGCCGCGCGGCTGCGAGCATCACCGGCGACATCTCCTTCTCTGGCTCCAAAATCACCATCAACTTTACTTCCTTTTTGATCACGCCTATCCGTCTGCTCAAGCCGGACGAGGTAAGTGCCGCCTTCGACGAAGCCGTGGACACTGCCGGCAATGGCCAACTCTATCGCGTCAGTATTCCGGCCTCGCGCCATTTCCTCAAGAAAAACACTCTCTGCGGTTCGCAAGACACCCAGTGGATTGCGGTTTATGTGGCAAACGGCTCGCTGAAGGCCGCCTTCTTCTCCGGTGACAATGCCCCTCTCATGAGCTTTGAAGCTCTGCAAAACTCCACCGATCTCTGCGGAATCTATACGTACGTGCGCTGACGCCGAACGGTGCGCGTGATAAACCGCAAATCAGGGTGCCCCACCCTCGCCGCTGTCATTCTGAGCGAGCGAAGCGAGTCGAAGAACCTGCGTCTTGCAACTTTTGCGGCTAGGGTGGGATACCGCTAACCACAACACTCCGCGCTCTTCCAAAGCGTCGAGGGGAACGCCCTTTCCCCGTTTGGCCGTTCGCTGATAAGATAGAAAAAGTCGTGGGGCTGTAGCTCAGCTGGGAGAGCGCCTCGTTCGCAACGAGGAGGCCAGCGGTTCGATCCCGCTCAGCTCCACCAAACTAAAGTCCAAATCCGGCCTGACCCGGAATCCCTCAAACAAAAGGCCCAGAACACCAAACCCAATCAGCACAAACTTCATCCACACCTCTCGTTTGGTATCAAGCAAGCCGACTCTAGATGCGGCCGGCGGCGCGCAAGTCGCAAATCTCCGCGCCGTCAAAGATCCGCGAGCGGATGAGGAAGCGCAGACCCTCGGCATTGTCCAGCGAGAACATGCCGCCGTGGCCAGCCACTACGTCGAGCGTCAGTTGCGTGTGCTTCCAATACTCAAACTGGCTGCGGCTCATGTAAAACGGCTCGCCGTCCACCTCGCCCAACTGCACATCCGAATCCCCGATGAGGAACTCGCCGCGCGGGTAGCACATCGGGGAGCTGCCGTCGCAGCAGCCCCCCGACTGGTGAAACATCAGCGGCCCATGCTTGGCGCGCAGTGTTCGTATCAGTTGGATGGCCTGTTCGGTCGCCAGCACTTGTTGCGGTAGCTCCGTCATCGCCACGCCCCTTAGAAGAAGCCCAGCTTCTTTGGGCTGTAACTCACCAGCAGGTTCTTGGTCTGCTGATAGTGGTCCAGCATCATGCTGTGCGTTTCGCGGCCAATGCCCGACTGCTTGTAGCCGCCGAAGGCCGCGTGAGCCGGATAGGCATGGTAGCAGTTGACCCACACGCGCCCTGCCTGGATGCCGCGCCCCAGGTGATAGCAGCGGTTGGCGTCGCGGCTCCACATTCCGGCGCCCAGCCCGTAGAGCGTATCGTTGGCTATCTCCAGCGCGTCCGCCTCGGTCTTGAAGGTGGTTACGGAGACCACCGGGCCGAAGATCTCCTCCTGGAAGATCCTCATGCGGTTGTGGCCGCGAAAGACGGTGGGTTGCACATAGTAGCCGCCCTCGAGGTCGCCGCCCAGGTGAGCGCGCTTGCCGCCACAGAGCAGTTCAGCGCCTTCCTTGTGGCCGATGTCGATGTAGCTGAGAATCTTTTCCAGTTGCTCGCTGGAGGCCTGCGCGCCGAGCATGGTATCCATCTCCAGCGGACTGGCCTGCTTGATGGCCGCCACCCGCTTGAGCGCTCGCTCCATGAATCGGTCGTAGATGCTCTCCTGAATCAGCGCTCGGCTCGGGCAGGTGCAGACTTCTCCCTGATTGAGCGCGAACATCACAAAGCCCTCGATCGCCTTGTCGAAGAAGTCGTCGTCCTCCTGCAGCACGTCGGCGAAGAAGATGTTCGGCGATTTGCCGCCCAGCTCCAGCGTTACCGGAATCAGATTCTGGCTGGCGTATTGCATGATGAGCCGGCCCGTGGTGGTCTCTCCGGTAAAGGCAATCTTGGCCACGCGCGGGCTGGAGGCCAGCGGCTTGCCCGCTTCAAGGCCGTAGCCGTTCACGATGTTCAACACGCCCGGTGGCAGCAGGTCGCCCACCAGCTCAGCCCACACCAGAATGCTCGCCGGGGTCTGCTCGGCCGGCTTCAGCACCACGCAGTTGCCCGCGGCCAGCGCAGGCGCCAGCTTCCATGTGGCCATCAGAATCGGGAAGTTCCACGGAATGATCTGCCCCACCACGCCCAGCGGCTCTTTGAAATGGTAGGCCACCGTGTCGCGGTCGATCTCGGAGAGCGTGCCTTCCTGGGCGCGAATGCAGCCGGCGAAGTAACGCCAGTGATCGATGGCCAGGGGAATGTCGGCCGCCGTGGTCTCGCGGATGGGCTTGCCGTTGTCCCACGTCTCGGCCAGCGCCAGCAGTTCGAGGTTGTCTTCCATGCGCTGGGCAATCTGATTCAGGATGATGGCCCGCTGCGTCGGGCTGGTGTGCCCCCATGCCTCGCGCGCCGCATGAGCCGCGTCCAGCGCCAGATCGATGTCCTTTGCCGTGGAGCGCGGAATCTCGCAGAAGGGATTTCCGGTGATGGGGGTGATGTTCTCAAAGTACTGGCCGGATGCGGGCTCCACCCACCTTCCGCCAATGTAGTTGCCATAACGCGTGCGAAAGCTCATCGTATTGCTGAGCTTGCCCGGATGCAATGCCGTTGCTGTTGCCATTTTTGTGTCCTCCATGGGGAACTTGCGGTTGCAGCCCAGGAGCAGTTTCCAATTTCCGAGTCCTCAGACACGAATTCTTGCCGGCGCGCGCATCGGCAAGGGCTTGGGAGACCAGAACTCTGAAAACTGCGAAAGGGGTCGCAGTGCAGGAATCATACACAAATTGACGCACGATTGGCAGCCCCCCGGTGCAAACCACATAAATAATGTGGCCATCTGCCGACGGACTCCGCGGTTTGCGGCTGGAGCGGCCGGCGCTTTCCGTTTTCTCCGCCAGCTTCTGACTCCGCTATCCTATCGAAGAGGAATCCCTTGCCGACTCCAGAGTACGATTTGATCGACCTGCAAATGGGCGAACAACCGCAACAGCCCTCCGCGCCGGCGTACGTTGCGCCCGCATGGCACACCATCGTGCTGGTCGTGGGCATTGTCGCGCTTTCCGTTCACAGCGTCGCGCGCTTCTCGGCCGCGCATGGCCCCATCAACCGGCTCGCAACCTATGGCTTCACGGCCGCAATGGAAGTGGCCATGCTCGCGTGGGTTGTCGTCGGACTGCGCCTGGGAAAAACTTCGCTGCGCTCGCTGCTCGGCTCGTGCTCCTCCAACATCCGCTCCGTTGCCGCGGACCTGGGCTTCGCGGCCGTCTTCTGGATCGCCTCGTTGATAGTGCTGGGAACACTGGGCATTGCCTGGTCGGGCGTTGAGTTTGCGCTCACGCACCGGACGGCGGCAACTCGCGCCGCCGGACAAACCGAAAAACCCGGACAGACAGGAAAAACAGAAAAAGCGCTTTCTCCCGATCCCGCGCGACTCGAAGCAGTGCGCGCGCTCGCGCTGCTGGCGCCCGCCAACGGAAGAGAGATTGCCGCCTGGACATTGCTCTGCCTGCTGGTCGGTTTTGTCGAGGAGATCGTTTTTCGCGGCTACCTGCAGCGCCAATTCATCGGCTGGGCGCGCGGCCGCGTGGCCGCAGGCGTGCTCTTCTCTGCCATCGTATTCGGCTCTGCTCATGCGTATCAGGGCGCGCGCAGCATGGTTTTGCTCACTGTCTTCGGCGCGCTCTTCAGCATGCTGGCGCTCTATCGCCGCAGCCTGCGCGCGGGCATCTTCGCGCATACATGGCATGATTTGATCGCCGGTTTAGCGCTCACATTGCTCAGGTCGAGCCACATTTTCTGATCCGATGCAAGCGATGCCCGATTTCGCGCTAAAAAATTGTTGCCTATTTTTCCACCGTTACGTCGTTTTTTTCTTGACACTTGCGTTGCGAGAAACTATACATTCTTCAACTGCAGAAAGATTTGCAGAGATCGATGCAACAGCATCGAAAGGGAGAATAGGAAAATGGCAACTAAGAAAGCAGCTAAGAAAGCGCCTGCGAAGAAGGCGGCAAAGAAGACCGCGAAAAAGAAGTAGCGGTACGTCCAACCCAAAGGCAACACATCAGGGGAACGCTTCAAGCGCTCCCCTGATGTGTTTTTGGAGAAAGGATTACACTGGTGAACGCGGGAGGAATCCATGACACGCCGCCGCTGGATTGCCGAGCATTGGGACGAAGCCACCGCAACCCTGGTGGGCGCGCAGGCCGAACACATGGCCCGCGTATTGCGCGCGCAGCCGGGCATGGAGGCCGACGTGGTGGCCGGCGGCCACGTCTTTCATGCGCAGGTGGCAGCGGTCGCCCGCGATGAGGTTCGCTTCAATCTGATCGCCGAGCTGGAGGCCGACCCGGCGCTGCCCGTTACTTTGGTGATGGCCGTCTACAAGTTCGACCACATGGAGTGGGCCATCGAAAAAGCCACCGAGTTGGGAGTTGCCGCGATAGCGCCCGTCCTTGCTAGAAGAACGGAAAAGCATCTGGCCGAGTCCGCGGGAAAGCGCTCCGAGCGGTGGCGGCGCATCGCGCAGGAAGCGGCGCAGCAGGCGCGGCGCTCCGACGTGCCGCTCATCTTCGATCCAACTCCTCTGGCCGCGCGCGTCCGTGCTGCCTCTGAGGCCACGCGCATCGTCCTGGCCGAGCAGGAGCGCACCACCACTCTGCGCCATGCGCTGGACGAAGCCATGGACGCAGCCGGAACCGAGATGCCCACTCTGGAGATTGCCATCGGCCCCGAAGGCGGATGGGCGCCCGCGGAAGAGGCTCTCTTCGATGCCAACGGATGGCGCGCCGCATCGCTCGGGCCTCGCATCCTGAGAGCCGAGACCGCCGCTATCGCCGCGCTGGCGGTGGTGGCTTCGTACCTGGAGTGATGTTTGGAAAACAGTCCCAGGTCTCGTATAGGAAACCTGGGACACACGGCGAGGAATGGTTTCTATTCGCGGAAAAAAGTAGTTGCGCCGGCTGCCGTCATACTGACCGGACTTCATGCAGCACTTCTTGAAAGCGCTGTCCTGAGCCGCAAGGACAAAATCATTCCGCCCTAGTTTTTCGCTGAGATCCTTGTCACCATGAACAACTCAGTGACCTCGTTTGACGTGGGTTTCCGAGGGGAACCCTTGGCGGCGTTTACTCGTCCGCTTGAAAGCAGGAGTGGTCGGTGATTTCGTCTTCGTATTGCATAGCGCACCTCCTGTTAGATGTATCTCAGATTATCATGAGCGCACATCCCGGAGGGATGTGGCGAGAATAGCCCAGGGCAAGCGAAGCGCCCCGTGCCCCATCCATTCGCCGTTCTTTGGCGAATGGGTGGGAACCGAAATCTACAGATGCGCATACCGCAGCAGCAGCCCTGCAAGCGCCGCGCCCAGCAGTGGCCCCACAATCGGAATCAGCGCATAGCTCCAGTTCGATCCGCCTTTGCCGGGAATCGGCAGCAGCCAATGAACCAGCCGAGGACCCAGATCGCGCGCCGGGTTGATGGCGTAGCCCGTGGTCCCGCCCAGCGAAAGGCCGATGCCCCACACCAAACTCGCCACCAGCCACGGCCCCATTCCCGCCGCCGGCCCTGCCGCCGAAACTCCGTGCGAGAAGATCGCACCAACCACCACCACCAGCAACGCCGTGCCTAGGGCCTCGTTCAAAATGTTGATCGGAGTGTTGCGCACCGCTGCGTTGGTGCAGAAGATGCCCAGCTTGGCCGCCGGGTCCGGCGTCAGCTTCCAGTGCGACGCATAGTGCAGCGCCATCAGCGCCGCGCCGCCCATGCCCCCCAGCAACTGCGCCGACCACATGCTCGCCAACTGCGAATAATCCCCGCTGATCACCGCGTTGGCCAGCGTGATGGCCGGGTTTATGTTGGCGCCGGGGCTGCCAAAGGCCTGCGCCACCAACACGCCGCACAGCACTCCCATCGTCCATCCGGTGGTAATTACCATCCAGCCTGCGTCGGCCGCGTAAGACTTGCGCAGAGTCACGCCGGCACACACGCCGTTGCCCAACAGCACCAGAACCAGCGTCCCCAGAAACTCGCCAAACCACACTGAATGCATCTTGCCTCTCCCCCAAAAACGTATCTATGCCCGAATGGGCCGCTGCCCAAACTTTGAATCCAACCCTGGATCAAAACCACGTCTTCTTTTTGTACTCCAGATACTGTGCGCCGAATTTTTCCGTCAGCACCCGCTCCTCCAACCGGCTGCGCCAGAGCTGCATGGGAATCAGAACAACGAAGAACAGCAGTGGCCAGGGCTGATTTGCCCAGAGCATGAATCCCGCGACCGCCAAACCTCCAAAGACGTAGATCGGATTGCGGATGCGGGAATAGAGGCCGGTGGTCACCAACGTGCTTGCCTTGGCCTGCACGCTGAAGGCCCGTCCCAGCTGAACGCGAGCCATAGCGAGCAGCAAAAAACACGGAATGCCAAGGACAACTCCGGCGATGCGCACAGAAGTCCAGGGAGGTCCCCAGAAATGCACGACAAGGAACGGCGCCAGGAAAACGACCATTGCCAGCGTTACGATATTCAGTTTCAACAACAACCTCCATGACACTGGATTCCGCGCAATGCTGCCGCTCAGCGCATTTGATAGACGGACTTGGTGGACCCAAGCATTTTAATACGCGGCGCAAAGGGCGCGCTAAAGTAAAAGGCGCGGCCGAAGCCGCGCCCTTATGAGAACCAAAGCTGCTACTGATGTTGCGGCGCCGGAGCTAGCGGCACGTCGCCGGTGCTCTGCGCCGGAGTCTCCTTCTTCTTCTTGTCGGAAAGCCGGGTCTTGTCGCCCGTGGTGGTGGACGCCTTTTTCTTCTTCTTGGACGTATCGCCGGCCAGGCCCAATGGACCGGCCTGCGTCTGGCGATCGGCAACCTCGGCGGAGTCCGGCGCGGCGGGAGCCAGAGCGTCCGGCTTCGGTCCCTTGGCCTTGGACCGCTTATCCTGCCTGGGCTGCTTGGCGCGCTCGCTGAAGCGCGTCTTGTGCGTTGGCCTGGCCGGTTCCAGCGGATTCACCGGCTCCTGCCCGGAACTCGCCGTTTCCTGCGCCACGCCGCCTCCCGCGTCTTCCGTCTTGTTCTGCGGCGCGCTCGGCAGGGTCTTGGTCGGCGCGCGGCCAAGGCGAATCTTTTCCTTCTTCCCCGGCTTCATTGAGGCCCGGTCCGCTTTCGAGCGTTTCTTGCCTTTCCCTTTCCTTGCCGGCGCTGTGACCGGCTCGGTAGGCGTTTCAGACAACGCTGCCTTTGACGGCTTCTGCCGGTAGCTGTGTGTGCTCTCGCGGAAGCGGGTGCGCTCCACCTTCTTTTTCTTCTTCGGCGTGGGCGGCACATAGGCGCTGTAGACCGGCTTGGTCTGCTTGGGGCTGGCGCCGCTGTCGGCAAATCCCGGCTTGATGTCGATGAAGGCCTGCTCGCGCATCGTGGTCAGATAACCGCGCATGGCCGGCTCCATCCGTGCCATGTAAAAGTTTTGTTCGACCTGGTCTTCGACGTCCTTGTAAGCCGGAACGCCGCCGGAGATGTGCTGCACCACCTTGAGGATGACAAAGCCCTGTTTGGTGCGGATCGGCTCGGTGTACTCTCCCGATTTGAGCGCGAAGGTCTGGTCCTCCAGCACCTTGGCCAGTGCGCCACGGCGGAACTGGCCCAGATCGCCGCCCTCGGCCGCCGTGGGCCCATCGCTGAAGCTGCGCGCCAGTTGGCTGAAGTCGCCGCCGGCGTGGAGTTTGGCCTCAATATCGTCGGCCTTCGCCTTGGCCGCGGCCAGAGTTGCCGGATCCTCCGGCTGCACACCGCCTGGCATTGTCACCGAGGGGGCCGGCGTGCCGGTGCTGACGAGAATCTCGGCCAGCGTGACGCTTTCCGGCTGCGCGTACTCCTGCTTGTGCTGCTCAAAGTAGCGCTCGGCCTCGCCGGGGGTGAACTGAATTCGCTTGCCCACCTCCTGGCGCATTACTTCCTGGGTGATGATGCCGTTGCGGATATTGGCTTTGAAGTCCTCGAACGAGACGCCCTGCTCCTTGGCCGCCTTTTCCAGGTCTTCCATCGATTCCAGGTGGTATTGCTTGCGAATCTCGTTCAGCTGGTTCACCAGCTCGGTTTCGCCGGTGATGCCCAGCTCCTTGCCCTTGGAGAGCCACAGCTGCTGGTCGATGAGGTTGCGCAGCAGATCTTTGTGCGCCGCGGAAATCTCCTGCATCGAGGCGCCGTGCTGGCGCGCCTCGTCGTCCAGTTCCTTCATCGCCCGGTCGTAGTCCGAGCGCGTGATGACCTGGTCGTTGACGCGGGCGACGATCTCCTCGACCGTGGTGCCGCCGTAGGGGCTCTGCGGCGCGGCGGGATGTGTTTGCGCCAATAGGGTACTTGCGAGCAGCGCCGTCGAGAACACGAAAGCCGCGGGAATGTGAAAGAGTCGAAGAGTCATAGGGTCAGGACACCGCAGGGCACAACGAATCAATCCCTGTTGCATAGACGCCATTGTAAATGCCTGGGCAGCAGCAAAGCGACTCCGGCTCGCGAATCGGGAAGCGCCGACGCACTGATTTCCTGAAGAACCCGTGGTTTTAGCCCGCACAGCGGCTATCGGAAGGCTCCGGCGCGCGTCAAATGCCGCAGTGCTATACTTTAACCTTAAGACTGCCGTTTCCGGCGCTTTCCGAGCGCCTGCCGCGCGCCAGTCCGGAGGTTTTTCCCGTCTATGACTCCCCGCGCCCGCCGCGCCCTGTTCACCGTGGTTCTCTTTTTTGCCGTCTGCGCCGTCGTGGGCAGCGTTTTGCAGCGCAAGGTGGGGGCGCAGTCCTCGGCCGACGAAAGCCAGATCCGCGACAGCCTCAAGTCCTTCACCAACGTCTACGCGCTGGTGGAGCAGAACTACGCCGAGCCGATCGATGGCGACAAGGCCGACACCGCCATCTACGACGGGGCGATTCCCGGCATGTTGCGCGTGCTCGACCCGCACTCCAACTTCTACGACCCCAAGGCCTATGCCAGGATGCGCGAGGAGCAGCGCGGCCACTACTACGGCGTGGGCATGACCATCGAGCAGCAGAACGAAAAAGTTTACGTCGTCTATCCCGTCGAGGGCGCGCCCGCCTTCAAGGCCGGCATCCACCCCGGCGACGTCATCTACGCGGTGGACGGCAAGATCGTCTCCGTGGACGGCAAGAACCCCGACGGCCTGACCTCTTCCGACATGGTGGCCAAGGCGCTCAAGGGCCCCAAAGGCACCCAAGTCCAGGCGACCATGCTCCGCGAGGGCCAGCCCAAGCCGCTGGTCTTCGACCTGATCCGCGACGAGATTCCCCACCCCTCCGTGGACCTGGCTTACGAAATTCGCCCCGGCGTGGGCTACATCCACCTGGCGCAGTTCCAGGAGACCACGGCCCAGGAGGTCATCGCGGCCATCGACGGCTTCGGCAACCTGAAGGGGCTGATCTTTGACCTGCGCGGCAACCCCGGCGGCCTGCTCAGCCAGGCAGTGGAAGTCTGCGACCATCTGCTCGCCAAGGGACAGGGCATCGTCAGCCAGCGCGGACGCGCCTATCCCGACCAGGTCTACACGGCCACGCACGGCAACGGCGGCAAAACCTTCCCCATCGTCGTGCTGGTCAACCGCGGCACGGCATCGGCCGCTGAAATCGTCTCCGGCGCCCTGCAGGACCACGACCGCGCCCTCATCGTAGGCGAAACCACCTTCGGCAAGGGCCTGGTGCAGACCGTCTATGATATGGCCGATCACACCATGGCGCTGGCGCTGACCACCTATCACTACTACACGCCCTCGGGCCGGCTCATCCAGCGCAACTACGAGGGCGTCTCGCTTTACGACTACTACACCCACGGCGGCGCGCAGCCGGCCGACACCGCCGACCGCGAGGTCAAGCTCACCGACGCGGGCCGCACCGTCTACGGCGGAGGCGGCATCACCCCGGATGAGAAGATCGAGAGCCCCAAGAGCAACCGCTTCCAGGACACGCTGCTCTATAAGGATGTCTTCTTTCACTTCGCCCCGGTTTATCTGGCCAACCGCACCGTGGACAAGAACTTCCAGGTCGACGCGGCGGTGCTCGAGGAGTTCAAGAAATACCTCACCAGCCAGAACATCCCCTGGACCGAGGCCGACCTGAACGGCGTGATGGACTGGCTGAAGATCAGCATCAAGGACAAGATCATCACCATTCAGTTTGGCGAGCTGCAGGGCCTGCGCACCCGCGCCGACTGGGACCCCGAGATCCAGAAGGCGCTCACCTTCCTGCCCGAAGCCCAGGCCCTCGAAGACAACGCCCACAAAG
>CAVXYT010000026.1:0-89624 GCA_963765995.1 uncultured Acidobacteriaceae bacterium
CAACCCCGCGGTCTGAATCCCCGCCATCAAGCTGTGCCTTTACGGCTCCACGTGCAGCGGTTTCTGCTTTGCCGTGGGCATGGGGACCTTCAGAATCTTTGCCACCGTGGGCGCAATCTGCCGCATATCCACCACGCCAAGATTGCGATGGTGCGCGATTCCCGCGCCCACGGCGAAGAACGACGCGCGCATCTCCGGGTACTCTGGCGAGAATCCGTGGGAACCACGGTGGCCGGGAATCACGGTAATCAGGTTGCCGCTGATAGCCGATCCCGTATAGTAGCCGGGCTTGAGAACCACCAGAAAGGCCGCATCCGGGAAGGCTCCGCGTTGCTTGATGGCGTCGCGATCCAGAATCGCCGCGATGCCGTTGGCCGGGTCGGCGGCCAGCTTGTCCAGCATCGCCTTCACCTGCTGCTCGGTCTGCGTGATCGTTCGGGTCATGCAGCATGATGGCGGCCATGCCGCCGGCCAGCCACGGCTCGGCCTTCCATGAGCTGATCACGGGAACCTTTGCTCCCGGAACAACCGTCCCCTGCACCAGTCCCGCCTGCAGGAAAGGAATGAACAGGTTGACATAGTGCGTGATGTTCATGAATCCATGATCGGAGACCAGCACCACCACGGTGGAGGGATCCGCGGCAACGGCCGCCTTGGTCAGCCGCGCCATCATCCCATCCAGCGCTTCCAGATCCGCGTCCGCCTCCGCGCTGAACGGGCCGTGCGCGTGCTGGGTGTCGTCGAGCGAACTGAGATGAAGAGTCATGAATCCGGGCTTCAGCCGGCGCAGAATTTCGATGGTGTAGCGCGTCTTGATCTCGTCACCGCCGATGCTTGTGTCGTTGCCCATCATGTACTCGCCCGCCTTCGGCTCCAACTCTTTCAGCAGCGTGGGTGGACGCGAGATCGCCGCAATCAGCAGCCGGTCTTCGGGATTCAACGCGCCCGAGCCGCCCGACGGATCGGCGCTGCGCCAGAACTCGGGAATCAGCCAATCCACATCCGCCGCACCGGCGCTCACCGGCCAGCCGACACTTGCCGTGCGCAGGCCGCCCTGGCGCGCAACCTTCCACAGCGTGGGAACGCGAATCATCGGCGCGTACCAGTTCCATGCGCCTGAATAGTGCTGTTCCGGATCAAATTCGAGGTTGTTGTAGATGCCGTGCTCGGCCGGCCAGACGCCGGTCACCAGCGTGGCGTGGCTCGGATAAGTGACGGTCGGCCAGATTCCTACTACGCCCTCGGCATACGTTCCGTCGCGCATCAGCGTGCGAAGATACGGCACCTTCATGCCGTGCGCATCGGCTTGCGTGATGTATTCAGGCTTCAATCCATCGATGGAAATCATCAGCACCGGCGCCGCATGACCCAACGGAATCAGCGCGGAAACCAGCAGAAAAGCCGGCAGCAATGTTAAAAAAAGACGGCGAGAAATTCGATTCATGAGGAACGCTCCTGTGCGGCAGCCCGCGTCCCCTCAAGCTCCAGGAAGAGCCGCAGCTTCCGCTGACAATGAAAACTGTCCAGAACAAGTCTATAGCCGCCGGAAGGGCAGAGCTTCGGGCTTGAAAAGGCCGGCGCGCGTTGGCCGTGGATTTTCTCACTGTACTGCCATCATGTCAGGCGGGCGAATCGGCGCGACGATTCAGGAAAGTCGACTCCGGTGACAAACCAGGCCACAGCGCCGCATCCCAGTTGCAACCAGAATCGAGCTCATGCGCAAGGCGAAAATCTGCGGCATTGCCGGGCCATGGGCGCATGTCGCCACGGCCCCGCCAACGACCGTCAGAACGGCGATCCACTGGTAGAGGCGCAGCCCGCAGACGGTCAGGGTCTGAGGTTCGCCGCGATATGCCTCCTCGACAAAGCGCCCAGCGCCCGACAGCAAGAGGTATACGCCGCAAATGAGCGTGGCGGAAGAATGCAGTTGCAGCAGGCGCAGAAGCGCGGCGCCGATCACGGCGTTCCACAGGATTGAATAGACAGGCGTCGCATGGATGGGAACTCCGGAAAGCTCCGCGAGGCGGCAAACGCGCGTTCGCGGATGCGTGTAGCGAATCCCCGGCACGGTCTTAGCCGCGCGCCCGTGACAACAGCCCTGAACCAGGCAGCGCAATCTGCCCATGCCCTGTATCCATGGCGCTGCCACGCAAATCGCCGCGAACACAACCCACAAATTGATGTCGAAGAATAGCGCGGAAGCGCCTCCAATCGCAGCTCCCAACATCCCTCCATAAAACCCCATGGGGCGCAGCAGCGCCGGTGAACCTTCAACCCACTGCGCCCACAGCGCCGCTCCTGCCGTGGAGCAGAGGAAGATGCTGGCTGTCAACAGCTCGCGCCCTGGACCGAGCTGCGCGTCAATGAGACCCATTCCAATCAGAATCCCGGCGGCGGCGAACCCGCCATGGTTGATGATCCTCATCGGCCCAATCCGCCATTCCTTCCACGAGTTTGCAATACGCTCCGCGACGCGCAGGATAGCGACCCAGATTTCCTTCATGCGGACCACCAGCACAAAGGCAACAGTCCCGGCCAGCACATCGGCAATCGAATGCATTCCCGTCGTCACGCAACTGACAGCAACCAGCACTGCCCACGTCCACCAGGCGAACTTCTTCCATCGTCCACCCTCAGCCAAGCGCAGAGGCTGCTATCAGCGCCCAGACAATATGAAACGATGGGAAAGCGGCGATCCCCGAATAGGGCGTTCTCTCCCACAACAACAACTGGCCGATGGGAGTCGTCAGGGTAAAGGGGCGCGGAGGAACGAAGAACGGCAACAGCAGATAGAGCGGAAAGATGAGCGCCATCGCAATCAGGCCGCATCGTGCAAAGCGCCTCAATGCGTGTCCGGAACTGGCGAGCAGAGGAACAAGCAGCACCACGAGGTAGGTGCTGGCGTAGATAATCTCTGTCTGCTCCATCACCGGCAGGCGGCTCTCGAAAGGCAAATAGGTAGCTGCGGCGCCGACTGCGCTTGCCCAGATGCCACGTCAGCTCATACAGCACCAGCCACGGCAACAATACCACCAGATAAACGCGAATCGCTCCAGCAGGGACGGAGCCTCAGGCCGATCCGATGGCAACCAGAGAGAGAATCTCCGCGCTCCGAAGCGATTCCGCAGGTCGGGCAGTTCGTAGCCCAGAACCAGCGCAGCGCTGGCTAGAGCCACTGCGGGAGTGACAAGCCATAAACCGCTGGCTGAGCCAAAGAGAGTGGCGACGCCGGCGCAGGCAATCACGAATCCGCCATAGATCGGATGCGGGACGAGGCTATAGATACCGTTCTCAACAAAACGCGACGGAGGGAATGCGTTCATGGGCAAGCCGCCGCCGTAACGCCAAAGCGAGAGCATTCCCGTCAGCGCGACAGCCACACCGAGCGCCGCCAGAATCGCCCCAATAACTGGTGCGTGTAATGCCGCTATGTGCACCGCATCTCTCGCGCCATGAGCCCATAACACCAGCGCCAGCGGCAGAATGACGACAAACAATGTTCCGTATAACACCTTGGAAAGACGGGAGCGAATCAAAGCTTCCAATGAACCACCTCGTGAATCACCCAGCCATGACTGCTTCGATTCTGTGAGTTCAATATTCCACGGCTTCTCCACTTCTGCTCTTCAATTTTGAGCAATGAGCGGGGAAGCAGTTTGCCCAGCATAGGCGCTCCGGGAAGAACCGTAGACCCCAATCGCCCGGCGCGAAGAGGAAAACTCTCCTCCATGTGCAGGGTAGCGCCGTGGATTGCAATTTCAGAGTCGGATACCGATAGGGTTTCACATTCGCGGCCGTTGTGGATTGCAAAGCTCGTGGAGTACTCGCCTTGCCAGTCGACCCAGACCAGGGAGTCGTCCGCAGAAACGAATCGTCCCCAACGAAGTTGACGCATCGGCAACTGCCACGGAGGCAGCGTCAAAGTAAGACATTCGGCATAACCAAGGCCAGTGAGCTCGCGCCCGCCAACTCGGAGATTTACCGCCGATCCTGGTTGAAGGCAGTTCCACAGCACCGATCCCGAGGCATTCTCGTAAACTGTGCGCTGAACAGGGGCGGCATCAGCCTTCCAGCTTCCGGAGACGTGGAGCCGGGGAAACTCGACAAGAATTTGGCCGCTGCTCGAAGAGAGCCGATAACGGGCCATCGAAGAATGCGATTCTACTGACTCTCCAAGGACAGAAAGGACACTGCTGTAAGCCAAATGCACTCTGCGCCAATGCAAATCAGCGCAATAGAGGATTGCAGTATCGCCCGAGTCGGTGACGCAATCCATATACCACTTGACCAATGAGAACTCACTCGGCACGCGCCGCCAGCTTTCTTTCCGCGCAGAATCTAGAAGATCGGGATATAGATTTGAATTGCCTGATAATATTCCCGTCTGCCGACGCCAGGGACCGGGTGTTCCAGCCGGGTGCCTTCAATCTCGCCTTGAGACCTGGAAAACGGCCCCGGCCAGGGTCTTTCTGTTCCCTGACCCTTGACCGCTTTCACTTCAGATAGGCGCGCACCAGGTCGATCAGGTCTTCGGCGAGCTCGGGAGCGATCTGCTCCTTGGCGCCGTCGGCCAGATGGAAGCGGATGTGCGTCTCCAGAACCTCGCCCATGAGGCCGTTGACGCCTCCACGGACGGCGGCCAGCAGCATCAGTTGTCCGCCGCAGTCTTCATCGGCAGTCAGCGAGCGCTCGACGGCGTCGAGCTGGCCGCGCAGTTTTCTGATCCGTTGCAGTAGCTTGAGCTTTTCCCGGTCGTGGTGAGACATGGGAGTCCTCCTGTTGACAATACCCACCCCCGGTATGGTATCTAGGGTGTGGGGGTACGGTTGCGTTTCCATTCTATCCTCATTCCTCAACGTCCCGCGCCACGATTGGAAAACTACACTATGGCCTCGATCTGCCGCACACGCCCGATGCTCTGCCGCTTCTTGTACGCGCTCGCCGGCTGGCTGGCTTGTGTTGCGCTGGCGCTTGCGGCTTCGGCGGGACACTCGCAGACGACGGATGAGTTGCCCGCCGCACTGCCTTCCGCGCCGGAGCCGCAATTCGAGCTTGCATCACAGTTCTCCGAGGCCGGTTCCGCGCAACCGCTATTCAATGGCCAGCGTGGCAGCGTTGGACGTCCGCCGGACAATCCGAGCCCTGTCGTCTCCGCCGCCCCGGAGGCGCCCATCGTCACCATGGCCCCGCACCCGGAAGACAGCCGCTACTGGCTCTCCGGCCAGGCCAACATCATCTTCCAGGGCGACTTGCCCTTTCATTCCCCGTACCAGGGCACCAACAGCTTCTCGCAACGCGGCCGAGTACAAGACCTCGCTGCTGGGCACGCTTTACACCGCGCTCCGGCCCACGCATTCCATCCGCTACAACACCGACCTGATCCTCGACCTGGAGAGTGCCGGCGGGCGCGGCCTGAGCCAGGCGCTGGGGCTGGCCGGCTTCACCAATCTGGACGTGGTGCGCAATCCCAACCTGGGCCCCGTTCCCTATCTGGCCCGCTACCAGATTCACCAGGTCATCGGCCTGACGCAGGAGACCGCCAGCCAGGAGCCGGGCCCTTTTGCGCCTGGCCCCCAGCGTGCCGGTGCGCCGCGTCGAGTTCCGCGTCGGCAAGATGACGCTGCCGGATTTCTTCGACGTGAACGGCCCCGGCTCCGACAGCCACCTGCAGTTCATGAACTGGACGGTGGACAACAACGGCGCATGGGACTACGCCGCCGACACGCGCGGCTACACCGTGGGCGGCATGGCCGAGTACGACGACCGCATCTGGAGCATGCGCTACGGCCTCTTCGCCATGCCCGTCGGTGGCCAACGGCATCGACATGGACTGGGCCTTCAGCCGCGCCCACGGCCAGAACGGCGAGTTCGAGCTGCGGCACAGCTTTGTTCCGCAACGCAAAGGCGACGACAGCGCCTGCTCTTCTACGCCAACCGCGCCCACATGGGCGACTATCGCGAGGCGGTCGAAGACTTTCTCAACGGCTCCGACACGCGAATACGCATCACCGTGCCCAACATCCTGCTTCACGAGCACTTCGGCGCGCTCAAATACGGCTTCGGCTACAACACCGAGCAGGAGCTCACGGAGAATCTGCGCGTCTTCGGCCGCTTCGGCTGGAACGAGGGCCAGCACGAGTCCTTCGCCTACACCGAGGTGGACCAGACCGTCGAGGCCGGCGCCGATTACGCCGGAAACCGCTGGCATCGCCCGGTGGACAAGATCGGCCTGGCCGTGGTCTCAAACGCCATCAAGCGCGACCACCAGGAGTATCTGAAGCTGGGCGGCCTGGGCTTTCTGCTGGGCGACGGCAACCTCAACTACGGCCGCGAGAACATCGTCGAGAGCTACTACAACTGGCACGCCTGGCGCGGACTCTTTTACGCCGTCGATGTGCAGCACATCGATAACCCCGGCTACAACCGCGACCGCGGCCCGGCCTGGGTGGGCTCGGTGCGCGCGCACGTGGATTTTTGAAGACAGGGAATAGGGATTAGGGATTAGGGAACAGACTACTTGCTCTGTTCCCGCAGGCTGGGCTGGCGTCTGCTGCTCTGGCGGCAGAGTAACAATCACCTCGTTGGGCTTGGCGTAGTGCAGCTTGTCCCGCGCCACCTGCCCGATGGCGTCCGGGTTGGACTTGAGCCGCTCGATACGCTCGCGCAGGCGCGACATTCTCCTGATTCAGGTCGTCGATCTCCTTGCGCAACTGCTGGTCCTCGACGCGCTTCTGCTCCCACACCGACAGCCCGTTCTTGCCGTAGACCGCGTGCCAGCCCAGTAGCAGCGCCAGCGCCACAGCCACCACCGACGCCGCCGGACGCCACGCCCGCTGCGCAAAGTCAGCGCCCGCCGGCATGAGCGGACACGGTCTCGTCTTCTGCTTCGTTCTTTCCGGCTTGCGCATACTCGTCCTGCATGAACCTCAATCCGCTCTTACTGCAGCACAAACTTCTCGGCCGCCGCCTTCAGCGCCTCCATGTCCTGTTCGCTGCGCGCTTCGGTGTAGGCCCGCACCACCGGCTCGGTTCCGGAGAGCCGGTAGCAGACCCACGAGCCGTCCTCCAGAATCAGCTTCAGCCCGTCGGTTCTCACGACCTGCGCAACCTTGCGCCCGCTCAGCTCGGTGGGATCGGCCTTCAACTTCTCAGTGAACGCGGCCATCCCCTCCGGGGTCAAGCGGAAGTTCTCTCGAACCGGATAGAAGGAACCAACCTTGCCAAATAGCTCCTTCAGTTGCACGCCCAGGCTCTTGCCGCGCGTGGCCACCATCTCTGCCACCAGCAGGCCGGCCAGCACGCCGTCTTTCTCCGGCACGTGGCCGCGAATGGTCAGCCCCGCCGACTCCTCGCCGCCGATGGCGATCTTGTCGCCGTTGATCAGCTCGCCAATGTACTTGAAGCCCACCGGCGTCTCGTAGAGCGGCACCTTGTGAAACTCGGCCAGCGCATTGATCAGGTTGGTCGTCGCCACGCTCTTGGCCACGCCGTTCCGCCAGCCGCGCGTCTCCACCAGGTAGTCGAAGAGCAGCGCAATGATGTAATTCGGCTGGATGAAGGTTCCGTCCGCGTCCACAATGCCGAAGCGGTCGGCATCGCCATCCGTCGCAATGCCGAGATGCGCGCCAATCTCCTTCATCTTCGCCCTGGCATCGTCCAGCAGTTCGCCGGAGGGCTCCGGCGCATGGCCGCCGAAGAGCACATCGCGATAGTCGTGAACCGTCTCGACACTCACGCCCGCCTCGCGCAGAATCTCGGAGCTATATCCGCGCCCCGCGCCCCAGAACGGGTCGTAGACCACTTTGATTCCCGACTTGGCAATGGCTTTCAGATCCACCAGCTCGGCCAGCCGCTTGAGAAATGCGGGCTTCACGTCGGCCGTCTCGAAGCCGCCTTCGGGGGGATTGGCTTGCGGAATTGCCGCGCCGCTGGCGGAGAGCACCGCAATGGCCGCCTCAATCTGCTTGGTCACCTCGGGCAGCGCCGGCGCGCCGTCGGGGGTCGAAAACTTGATGCCGTTGTACTCCGGCGGATTGTGCGAGGCGGTAAAGTTGATGGCCCCGGAGGTCTTCAGCTCGCGCACCGCGTAGGCAATCGCCGGCGTCGGCGCGGCCTCGGGAATGATGATCGGCGTAACACCCGCCCCGGCCAGCACCCGCGCCGCGATGTCCACAAAGCTCTCGCCTAAAAATCGCGGGTCGCGGCCCACCAGAACTCTGTGCGGCTCCGGCTGCGTCTTCACGAAGGCGGCAATCCCCGCCACCGCCAGCCGGATATTGGCCACGGTAAACTCCTCGGCCACAATCGCCCGCCAACCCGAAGTGCCAAACCTGATCCCTGTCGTCATCGTTTTCTCCGCGCCGAATTCGCCGGCCTCAACTTCATACTGCCTGAGTCGGGCGCACGGGGCAAGCCGCCGCAACATTGAATCCTGACACCATTGATTTCACTTCTCAATCAAAACCTTTCGTCCTTATCGTGTTCTATCAGCAAGGCAGCCCTTGACGAAAAGTGTCCAATGGAGTACAAGTAGGTATGCAATCCGTCGTCGAGACGCCGGGGTATCTCAAGGCAGCCGAAGCCATCTTCAGCCTGGTAGAACGCGATCAGATCGTCGCCATGGTGGCAGCAAACCCGGAGTGCGGCGAGGTCATACAGGGAACCGGCGGCTATCGCAAGGTTCGGGTCGCTCGCAGAGGCATGGGAAAGCGGGGCGGAGCGCGTGTGATTTACATCCTTCGGAGCGAAGCCTTTCCGATCTTTCTCATTACTGTCTATGCCAAGAACGAGAAAGAGAACCTGACCAAGCAGGAACGCAACCAATTAGCCAAACGCGCTGATGAAATCTTCGCGAAGTACAGGAGGTGAGCGATGAAGACCATCTTTGAAGACCTGATGAGCGGACTGGATGAAGTGGATGCCTTTATGTCCGGGAAGACGGTCGGCTACAAGGTCACCTTACCCGCCGAAGTCGATGTAAAGGGCATCAGAAAACGCCTGAAGATGACGCAGAGCCGATTCTCCGACACTTTCGGCTTCAGTTTGGATGCGGTCAAACACTGGGAGGGCGGACGGCGCACCCCGGAGTCGTCAGCGAGAGCCTTCCTGACTGTCATTGCAAGAAACCCTAATGCCGTCATCGCAGCCCTGCACCCGCAACTCCGCCAACTCCATTCCAAGTGAGGGAATAAAGAAATGTAGGTAGCAAGCTTTAACAATGAGAAAACTAATCGTTCAGAGGAATCCCAACATGATATTATTCTCGCGACTTTGATTAGGTTATTGAAGGAGCGATATGTCAACACGTAAGAAATCACTTTCACCTCCAACCCCTCAGACCCAACCAGGACAGAAACGCTCAACTACTGAAAATCCACTCGTGTTCATTAGCCATGACAGTCGGGACGCTGATCTCGCAGAGGCATTTGGCAACTTACTGACAGACGCCAGTGGAGGGATTCTCAAATCCTTTCGTTCATCAGACCGCAAGGGCACTGCTGGCATCGAATATGGGCAGGAATGGTATAGCGCAATCATGAGAAAGCTTGACGATGCCACTGATGTTGTCGCTCTCTTAACTGCCCGCAGTGTCAACAGACCGTGGATTCTTTACGAGGCAGGAGTTGCGAAGGGGAAGCTCAGCGCTAATGATCGAGTATTTGGAATTGCCCTCGGCATTCCGATTGATGAAGCTGCCACAGGACCGTTCGCACAGTTTCAGAATTCTCCAGATGAAGAAGACGCGATTACTACGCTTGTTCTCCAGCTCATTAAACGTCATCCACAGGCAGCCCCACGAGAAGAGGCCGTCCGACGCCAAGTTCAAGCATTTCGTGAGTCCATCGCTACCCTCCTAAAGGATCGTAAGAAAGAGACGCCTCAAATTTCATCTCGAGCCGACGAAACTTCGGTAGCAAAGTTCTACGAGGAAATCAAGGTATTGGTTGGCGGCGTCTCGGAGCGCATTGTTGGGCAACTAGGAGTCGATCCACAAACCCGACGGATGAGGCGTCACAGGCGCATCCATCCAGGGATGCTTGAGGATATTCTTCATCATCCCATGTGGAGGGAAGAACCAGGCGCTGGCGGCGTTCCGATCCTGGTCATGTTCAGCATCTTCCGTGATGATTTCCCGTGGCTCTATGAGCTTGCGGCCGAGTTGTATAGAGCGATTGAGGCGGGCGATCCCCGCAGGATAAATCGGGCCAGAAGAACACTTCTCAATACAATAGAGATGACGACACACGGTCCATTTATGCACGAAATGATGATGAACGGCCCTGACGATGAAGAGTCGCTGATGTTTTTGCACCATTTCGTCCATGAAATCGACAGCCTGGTTCTGTCGCCAAAACGCACACGAAAACTCGAGCCGCCCCCAAAGTAAAAAGGAGCAGCAGAGGAACATGCTCCAACTCGTATTGTCCCCTCGTACACTGACCCTGAACCACCCATGCCCTCACCCACCCCCCCAGCCCGCATCGTCCTCACCACCACGGCCAATCCCGAGGAGGCCGCGCGCATCGGCGGCGCGCTGGTCGAGGAGCGGCTGGCCGCCTGCGCCACGCTGATTCCGTCCGTGCATTCCATTTATCGGTGGCAGGGGAAGGTTGAATCCTCGACAGAGACTCTGCTGCTTATCAAGACCGGCCCTGAGCAGCTTGCCGCTCTCGAAGCGCGTCTGCATGAACTGCACAGCTACGAGACGCCGGAGTTTCTGGTTCTGGAGGTCGATGCCGCCAGCCAGCCTTACCTCGACTGGCTGCAAGAGAGCCTCCGCCTGCCGTGATGCCCGGCTGCAACGACCGGCTGGTCTGGTATTCTGAGCCTGGATTGTTCCGATGCGTTGGTTACTGATTGCCCTGCTCGTTTCGCTCGCGGCGCTGCTGGTTGCAGCCGCCGGCGGAGCGTTGCATATTTGGCTCCAGCGCCGAAGCCGGTCCAGGCCTTCAGCGGGCGCCGGACAAGCCCTCGATTCGGCCGCCGGACCGGCTGAGGAAACCGACGTAGAGACAGAGATATTGTAGTTTTCCGTTGAAAGGACCTTGGTTCCCCATGAGCAACAAGAAACCCGCTGCCGCCAGCCCGGCCGAGACGCTCGACATCTCCATCGCCCACAGTCCCGACTCCGATGACGCCTTTATGTTCTATGGCCTGGCCACCAACAAGATCCGCGTCCCCGGCTACCGGTTCTCTCACACGCTGTGCGACATCGAGACCCTCAACCTCCGCGCCCAGAGCGAGGCCTTCTTCGACGTAACCGCCATCAGCTTCCACGCCTACCCTTACCTGCAGCAGAACTACACGCTGATGGGCTGCGGCGGCAGCGTGGGCGAGGGCTACGGCCCCATGATCGTCTCCAGCAAACCGCTGGCGCTCGAGGACCTGAGCCGCATCAAAATCGCCGTCCCCGGCACCCTCACCACCGCCTATCTTGCCCTCAAAATCTTCAACCCGGAAATCAAAACCGAGACCGTGCCCTTCGACCAGATCATCCCGGCGATCCTGGCCGGAACCTACGACGCCGGGCTCATCATCCACGAAGGCCAGCTCACCTATTCCACCAGCGGGCTCTACAAGGTTCTCGACCTGGGCGTCTGGTGGCGCGAGACCACCGGCCTGGTGCTGCCTCTGGGCGGCAACGCCATCCGCCGCTCACTGGGCGCCGACAAGCACAAGATCATCTCCAGGGCTCTGCGCGACAGCATCCAGCACGCGCTGGACCACCGCGAGCAGGCGCTGGAATATGCCATGCAGTTTGCCCGCGACCTCGATGTCCGCATGGCCAGCCGCTTTGTCAGCATGTACGTCAACGAGCGCACCCTGGACTACGGCGCAGACGGCCGCGAGGCCATCCGCAAACTGCTCGACATGGGCCACGAGCGCGGCATCATCCCCATTGCGCCGCAGGTCGACTTCGTCGATTAGAGCGCAACTTTCCCATGCACCTGCACCTCACCGCGCGGGGCCGCAAACGTGGCTCCTGTGGTTCCTCGAAAATTTCTCTTGCGGTTCGTTGTTTTCCGATGATATGATTCTTGCGCCTTTTACCATGCACTGTGGAACGTAATCTACGTAAGAAAGAGAGATGACTCCATGAAGGCCTTAAGCTGCTGGTTTTGGTTTGCGCGTTCGCCCTGATGGCACAGCCCCTGAGGGCAAACTCATTCAGCCCCTGCGGCTCCGTGGCAGGCAACCTGGTTACAAACTGCGGTTTCGAGACTGGTGATTTCACCGGATGGACGACGGGCGGCAACTTTGAGGGACACCGGGGTCGACCAGCGGCGCCTACTATGAATATGCTGGCCCCAATTCCGGCAACTTCTATGCTGATATGGGACCGGTCGGCTCGGACGGCACCCTTTCTCAGACGCTTTCAACGAGCATTGGAGCAGGACTATACCTTTGCTTTCTACCTCGCCAGTGTCGGCGATGGCTCCTCGGATTTTTCAGCTTACTGGGACGGCACCCAGCTTCTCTCCCTGACAGATCCCAATAGCGGTGTTGCATACACTAGCGGTGGGGTATACATTCTCTACACGTATTCGGTAACGGGCACCGGCTCGGACACCATTCAATTCGACTTCGCGGACAGTCCAGGCGTACATAGCGCTCGACGACATCTCCGTGTCCGCTATTCCCGAACCGGGCACCTTGAGTCTGCTCATCCTCGGGCTCGGGCTCGGCGTCGCCTTCGTGGGACGCCGTCGCCTACTTGCCTGATCCCGAAGCAAACTAGGGCCTGCTAACACTACCTGGACGGTGGCGACGGGAGCCAATTTTCCCTAGTTCTAGGAATGAGGAGCGACGGATACCGGGCGTATCCTAGCGACGATTGACGAAGAAATGGGGGAAATTGGCCCCGTCCCTTCGGCTTCCACCCCAGCAAACCAAGTGCGTTTGCCGGGGGCCCCGGGTTGCGGCGAAAACCCGGCCATACTTCATTCTCGCCCTCGACGGTGGTCCCGCCACAGCCTTCGGGCTCGGCTTCGTCTGACCGGGTTTTCGCTCGCAACGCCATCCGCCCAGGTAGTGTTAACAGGCCCTAAAACTGGACCGAGACCGGAAGCGCTCCATCGCTTCCGGTTTTGCTTTTTGCCACAGAAGTCCGAAAGCCTCCTCGAATTGTTGCTGAGGTTCGAAAGGACCAGTTGCAGGCCGTGGAGGGGTGGGTGTTGGCAGCAACATGCCGGAGGGCGGCGAATGAATTACCTTAGGCACCCTCAATTTCTTCCGAAAGTCATTGAAGACACCCAGGAATCTTTCTCCGCTCTCTAAATATTTTCTAATCTTCGCCGATGCGTCCACTATCGAGGTTGTCAGGATGCTCGCCAACTCCTCTCCCGTTTTTCTTCTCGCATCACCCGATCCCGCACTGCTCGCTGCCGTTGAACCCCTGCTTGCCGCCGAAGGAGCGCGCGTGGAAATCTTCCTCTCCGCCGAGGCCGCTCTGCCCGCGCTGACTGCGGCCCACGCGCCCACTCTGGCCCTGATATGATGCCAACCTACCGGGCATTGAACCTTCCATGAGCATCGGCCAATTGCTGGCCGCCGCGCGCGCCGAATCAGCCGGCCGCCGCTTCCCGATTGTCCTGATTTCGGACACTGTCACCCAGGAGTGGATTGACCGTCTGGCCGAGGAGGTTATCGACGATCTGGTGCCGCGCTCCACCGAGCCAGCCTTCCTGCGGCTCCGTCTGGAAGCGGTGCTGCGCAACCATCGCCGCGCGCGCGAGCTGGAAATGCTGCGCGAGGCCGCCGCGCTCAACTCCCAGATGGATCGGCTGACCGGCGTCTACAACCGCGAAACCATGCTCTCCATGCTCTTTCGCGAGACCGACCGCGTGCAGCGAATGAAGAGTTCGCTCTGCGTGATCCTCTTCGACATCGACGACTTCGGCCACTGGAATTTGCGCCTGGGCCCGGATGCCTGCGACGAGCTGCTCTGCCATGTGGTGGCCCGCACCGCGCGCCTGTTGCGCAGCTACGACCTGCTGGGCCGCGCCGGCAAGGATGAGTTCCTCATGGCCCTGCCCGGCTGCACCAGCACCAACGCGGTCATGATGGCCGAGCGCCTGCGCATGGATGTCTTCTCCGCGCCCTTCCGCATCAATGGCGACGCCATACGCCTCTCGGCCTGCTTTGGCGTCGCCGCCAGCCTGGGCCGCTCCCCGGTGGTGGTTCTGCGCGAGGCCGAACAAGCCCTGCTGGTGGCCAAGGCTACCGGACCTGAGTCCATCCAGTGCGCCGGCGACTTCCCCGAACCCCATGCCGCCCCGGTCGCCTTCCTCTCACCCACCTCCGGCGACGAGCTGCTCGCCTGGTAATGTGAATGGAAGTCTACAGTTTCACAGGTTTACAGGTATAGCTGCTTATCTCCGAGCAGGATTGTACTTCCTGCCCCAAAAACTCCTGAAAAACGTCGTTGGACAAGAGCCGCCCCTGCGCGGTCAGCCGCACCGTCTTGCCGTCGGAGGCCAACAGCCTATTTTCCGCCAGCCGCGCAACGACTTTGAGCGCCGGCTCGACCATCGCCGCGCCAAATTCGCGCTCCACAGCGGCTACGTCAACGCCAGCATTCAGCCGCAGGCCGAGAAACCATGCCTCTTCGTGCTGCTGCGCGGGGGTGAGCCATGTGGTCTCGATCGGCTCCGCGCCGTCGAGATAGGCCTTCAGGTCGCCGGTGGTGGTGGAACGCAGGACGCGGGCGGGTTTGGCATGGTCTGCTTCATGCAGCATGGATGAGGCGTCGAGACCCAGGCCCAGATATGGCCGCCGAGCAGCATGCCGGAGGGCGGCGAATGAATTACCTTAGGCATCCTCAATTTCTTCCGAAAGTCATTGAAGACACCCAGGAATCTTTCTCCGCTCTCTAAATATTTTCTAACCTTCGCCGATGCGTCCACTATCGAGGTTGTCAGGATGCTCGCCAACTCCTCTCACGTCTTTCTTCTCGCATCGCCCGATCCCGCACTGCTCGCTGCCCTTGAACCCCTGCTTGCCGCCGAAGGAGCGCGCGTGGAAATCTTCCTCACCGCAGAGGCTGCTCTGCCCGCGCTGACCGCAGCCCATGCGCCCACGCTTGCCGTGATTGACGTCAATCTGCCGGGCATGGAGCCTTCCATGAGCATCGGCCAATTGCTGGCCGCCGCGCGCGCCGAATCAGCCGGCCGCCGCTTCCCGATTGTCCTGATTTCGGACACTGTCACCCAGGAGTGGATTGACCGTCTGGCCGAGGAGGTTATCGACGATCTGGTGCCGCGCTCCACCGAGCCAGCCTTCCTGCGGCTCCGTCTGGAAGCGGTGTTGCGCAACCATCGCCGCTCGCGCGAGCTGGAAATGCTGCGCGAGGCCGCCGCGCTCAACTCCCAGATGGATCGGCTGACCGGCGTCTACAACCGCGAAACCATGCTCTCCATGCTCTTTCGCGAGACCGATCGCGTGCAGCGCATGAAGAGTTCACTCTGCATGATTCTCTTTGACATCGACGACTTCGGCCACTGGAATTTGCGCCTCGGCCCGGATGCCTGCGACGAGCTGCTCTGCCATGTGGTGGCCCGCACCGCGCGCCTGTTGCGCAGCTACGACCTGCTGGGCCGCGCCGGCAAGGATGAGTTCCTCATGGCCCTGCCCGGCTGCACCAGCACCAACGCGGTCATGATGGCCGAGCGCCTGCGTATGGATGTCTTCTCGGCGCCCTTCCGCATCAATGGCGACGCCATACGCCTCTCGGCCTGCTTTGGCGTCGCCGCCAGCCTGGGCCGCTCGCCGGTGGTGGTTCTACGCGAGGCCGAACAAGCGCTGCTGGTGGCCAAGGCTACCGGACCTGAGTCGATTCAGTGCGCCGGCGACTTCCCCGAACCCAATGCCGCCCCGGTCGCCTTCCTCTCACCCACCTCCGGCGACGAGCTGCTCGCCTGGTAATGTGAATGGAAGTCTACAGTTTCACAGGTTTACAGGTATAGCTGCTTATCTCCGAGCAGGATTGTACTTCCTGCCCCAAAAACTCCTGAAAAACATCGTTCGAGAGCAGCCGTCCCTGCGCGGTCAGCCGAACCGTCTTGCCGTCGGAGGCCAACAGCCTATTTTCCGCCAGCCGCGCAACGACTTTGAGCGTCGGCTCGACCATCGCCGCGCCAAATTCGCGCTCCACAGCGGCTACGTCAACGCCCGCATTCAGCCGCAGGCCGAGAAACCATGCCTCTTCGTGCTGTTGCTCGCGGGTAAGCCAAGAGGTCTCGATTGGCTCCGAGCCCGCGAGATAGGCCTTCAGGTCGCCGGTGGTGGTGGAGCGCAGGACGCGGGCGGGTTTGGCATGGTCTGCTTCATGCAGCATGGATGAGGCGTCGAGACCCAGGCCCAGATATGGCCGCCGCTGCCAGTAGCGAAGATTGTGGCGCGAATGAAAGCCGGAACGGCAGAAGTTGGAGATCTCGTATTGCTCGAGGCCGGCCTCGCCCAGAGTTTCGACTGCCTGCTCGTACATTTGCGCAATGGCGTCGTCGGTTGGAACCAGATCGGCGTGGTAGCGCGCGCCGTGGGCGAGTACCTCGCGGCCCAGTCGCGAGTCCTCATCCACCTCCAGCATGTAGACGCTGGCGTGAGGAACGCCTGCATCCGCCAGCGAGGTCATCACCGCCAGCGATTCGTTCCACGAGGCGAAGGTCTGCCCGGCGAGGCCAGCGATCAGGTCAATATTCAGGTTGCAGATGCGCGCGGCACGCAGCCGCATTACGTCCGCGAGCACCACCGCGCGATTGTGCAGCCGTCCGCTTGAAGCCGCCTCGCGGTCGATGAATGACTGCACGCCCAGGCTCACGCGGTTCACGCCAGCCGCGACCAGAACGGCGAGCGTGGCATCGGAGAGCTGGCCCGGCGCACATTCGACGGTGATCTCGGCGTCCGGGTCGAGGTCGAAGTGCGAACGCATCGCCGTGAAGAGCCGCGCCAGCAGCTCCGGCGCGAGCAGACTGGGCGTACCGCCGCCCAGGTAGACCGTGTCCACGCGGCGCGGCAGCTCCACACCCATCCGCGCCGCCCATGAACGGGCTGCCTGCATGTCTTCGATCAGCCGGTCCACGTAACGCGCATGTTCGCTGGCCGGATATACGCCCGAGGCAAAGTTGCAGTAGGTACACTTCGACCGGCAGAAGGGGATCGAGAGGTAGAGGCCAAGCGCGCCGCCGTCGGAAGCAACCATGAACAGATTGTTTCATGCGCGCAGCCGGGCCCGGGATGGCTGATCCCTGTTCCCCTCTCGTGCAAGAATTGAAGACAAGGAGATCCGGTTTGAAAGCCTGGCCATTGGTGGGAATTGTCCTGATGCAAGCCCTCCTGTTACTCGCACATTGGTTCATCTATCACACGTGGATCATCTTCTTTGGCCCCTCAGCCGCACTGGCCTTGCGGACGGCGCTCTTCCTGCTGGCCTTCAGTTTCATCGCCGCCGCCCTGCTTGGGTTCTACTCCGCAAACCGGCTGGTCACGCTGCTCTACAGGCTTGCCTCAGTGTGGCTGGGGCTGCTCAACTTCTTCTTCCTGGCCGCTTGCCTTTGCTGGCTGAGCTGGCTAGCGCTGGCGCTTCTGAGATTGCCTTTTGCGGGACTGACCGCGGAGCGGCAACTGCTGGCCGCCACGCTCTATAGTCTGGCCGTTGCGGTCAGCCTTTACGGTCTGTTGAACGCGCGTTTCATTCGCATCCGGCGCATCCCCATCCGGCTCGCCGGTCTGCCCGAGAGCTGGCATGGGCGCACGGCACTGGTTGTGAGCGACCTGCATCTGGGCCACGTCAACGGCGCCGGTTTCAGCCGTCGTATTGTGGCTCTGGCGGCGCGCCTCAATCCGGACATCATCTTCATCCCCGGCGACCTCTTCGACGGCGCCAAGGCCGACGCAGAGGCTCTGGCCGCGCCCTTTGGCCAGCTTGCCCCACCTTTGGGCAGCTACTTCTCGACAGGCAACCATGACGAGTTTGGCCATGTAGCCCTCTACACCGAAGTCCTCACCCGCATCGGCATCCGCGTTCTGGCCAATGAAAAGGTAACCGTTGATGGCGTCGACATCGTCGGCGTTTCCCACGGCGACTCCGGCTACCCCATCCGGCTGCGCGCCGCTCTGGAGAGCCTGCGCCTGGTTCCCGGCCAGGCCAGCATTCTGCTCAACCACGTGCCCAACCGGCTGCCGGTGGTGGAGCAGGCCGGCATCAGCCTGCAAATCTCCGGCCACACCCACAGCGGACAGCTCTTTCCCTTCACCTGGCTCACGCGCCGGGTCTTCGGCAAGTTCACGCAGGGTTTGCAGAGCTTCGGCGCACTGCAGGTGTACACATCGAGTGGCGCCGGAACATGGGGCCCTCCCATGCGCGTCGGCACCAGCCCGGAGATCGCCTTGCTCACCTTCGAGTAGGCGTGTTCCCATGGCTTTTCCGCCTGGACAGGGCTCATTGATTCGAAAAAGAGATGAAAGTCCTATGCGCCGGCGCTGGAAACCCAAGTTCCTCGACCGAAAACCGGTGATATGGGTCGCGACCTTCTGCGACCTGCGTCACAGACCTGGCTATCGTCGAGGGGTAGCATTGCTTGTTGCCCTGATCGGGGCAAAAACACAGGCGCCAAATCGGCATCGAGGAGAAGGCTGCAATGAACGAGGTAATTGAGGCAAACAAGGCGCAAGACGTGATGGTCCGGACTCGTCTTCACGGGTTCGAGCTGCTGCATAATTCCCGGCTCAACAAGGGCACTGCCTTTACCGAAGAGGAGCGCACCACCTTTGCACTGCATGGGCTGCTGCCGCCGCATATTGGAACCGTGGAAGACCAGCGGGAACGCCGCATGAGAGTCCTGGCGGGCAGGGACACCGCCTTCCTTAAGTACAGCAACATGCGCGACCTGCAGGACAACTGCGAGACGCTCTTCTACTCGCTGATCGCGCACCACACGGAAGAGTTGCTGCCCATTGTTTATACGCCAGCCGTGGGCGAGGGCTGCCAGCGCTTCAGCGAGATCTGGCGCAGGCCGCGCGGGCTCTTTCTGAGCTATACGCACAAGGACCGCATCGAGGAGATTCTCTCTGACCCGCGCTATGACGAGGTGCGCTGCATCGTGGTCAGCGACGGCGAGCGCATTCTCGGCCTGGGCGACCAGGGCGCCGGCGGCATGGGCATCCCCATCGGCAAGATGGCCCTTTACACGGCGCTGGGCGGCATTCCGCCCGAGCACTGCCTGCCAATTCTGCTCGACGTGGGCACGGACAACGAAGCCCGCCTGCAAGATCCAATTTACATCGGCTGGCAGCACCACCGCATCCGCGGCCGGGAGTATGACGAGTTTATCGAGGAGTTTGTAACCGCTGTCGAACGCCGCTGGCCGCACATTCTGTTGCAGTGGGAAGACTTCGCGGGGGTCAATGCGGCCATTTTGCTGAAACGCTACCGCAACCGGCTCTGCACCTTCAACGACGATATCCAGGGAACCGCCGCCATCACCACCGGCACGCTGCTGGCCGCCGTCCGCGCCACCGGCCTTCCGCTCAAAGAGCAGACTGTTGCGATGTTCGGGGCCGGATCAGCGGGCATCGGCATCAGCGACTTGTTGGTTGCCGAGATGAAGGAAGAAGGACTGACCGAAGAGCAGGCGCGCAAACGCATCTACTCTTTCAATCGTTATGGACTTCTCGTCGAGGGATGCGAGGGCATACGCCCCGGCCAGGAGACGCTGCTGCACAAGAGAGCTGATGTCGAAGGATGGAAGCTGACAGGCACAGGCGCCATCAACCTGTTCGATGTGGTGCGTAACGCCAAGGTGACAATTCTGGTCGGCGTCTCGGCTCAGCCCGGCGCGTTTACCGAGGAGATTGTGCGCGAGATGGCCAGCCATACCGAGCGCCCGATCATCTTTCCACTGTCGAACCCCACATCCAAATCCGAGGCTACGCCGGCCGACCTGTTGCGCTGGACCGCTGGGCGCGTTCTGGTGGGGACGGGAAGCCCGTTTGATCCGGTCGAGGTCAACGGCAAGCTGGTGCGCATCTCGCAGGTCAACAACTCGTTCATCTTTCCCGGCCTTGCGCTGGGCATTCTAGTCTCGCGGTCTACACGAGTTTCTGACGCCATGATCATGGCCTCCGCCAAGGCGCTGGCCGGCCTGTCGCCGGCGCTCAAGGACCCGAACGCCCCGTTGCTTCCGCCTATCGCCGATTGCCGCAAGGTGAGCCTGGTGATCGCCGAGGCCGCCGCCAAACAAGCCATGGCCGACGGCACCGCCGAAGCCGTGGACGATGCAACGCTGCGCGAACGTATCCGCGCCTACGTCTGGGAGCCGGTCTATCAACCGTACGAACGGATACTTTGACAAAGTAGAGCTGACATCGCAAGTGGGACTCAGCGCAGCAGCTTACACTGGAAGTGCATGATTCCTACTCTTACCTGGACCCCGGAAGGCGTCCGTTTTCTCGATCAGACCCGGCTCCCCCTGGAGGAGAGCTACGTACTCGCCACGACCTATGAGCAGGTTGCCGACGCCATCGTCTCAATGGTCGTACGCGGCGCGCCAGCTATCGGCGTCTCAGCGGCTTACGGAGTCGCTCTGGGCGCTCTCGGCGCCAAGGCCGCCACGGCTGCCGAGTTTGCTCCCGAGTTCGACCGCATCTGCGCACGGCTGACCGCGACACGACCCACGGCGGTAAATTTGTTTTGGGCCATCGACCGCATGAAGCGGCTCTTCGCGGGATTGCTGGCTGCGGGAACGCCTCTCGACCAGATCAAGGAAAAGCTCTTTGCCGAAGCGCACGCGATGTATGAGGAAGACATTGCCGCGTGTAAGGCAATGGGTGGATTCGGCGCTGCGCTGCTGCCCCCGGAAGGTGGCGTTTTGACCCACTGCAATGCAGGCGCTCTGGCGACCTGCGGCTACGGGACCGCGTTGGGCGTCATCCGCTCAGCGGTCGAGCAGGGCAAACACATCCACGTTTACGCCGACGAGACACGGCCCTTTCTGCAAGGCGCGCGACTCACGGCCTGGGAGCTGATGGCCGACAAGATTCCCACCACGGTGATCTGCGACAACATGGCCGCCAGCCTGATGCGGGCCGGGCACATCCAGGCCGTGGTCGTCGGCGCTGACCGCATTGCAGCCAACGGCGACACGGCCAACAAGATCGGCACCTACAACGTGGCGATTCTGGCCAGTGAGCACGGCATTCCGTTCTACATCGCCGCGCCCTGGTCCAGCATCGATCTGGCCACCCCAACCGGCGAATCCATCCCCATCGAGGAGCGCCCGGCTGTCGAAGTTACCCACCACGGCGGCAAGCAGCTCACTCCCAATGGCGTAGGCATTTGCAACCCGGCCTTCGACGTGACCCCGGCAAAGTACATCGCGGCCATCATTACCGAACGCGGCGTGCTACGCGCGCCTTATGGCGAGTCGCTGAAGGGAATGAAATTGGCGGCGAAGTAAGCCGGAACGGCGAGCAGCATACATATCACGTCTCAAAAGCGAGAGGACTGCGCGGGGTTAGCGAGTTAGCGGATTATCGCTTTGGCTGGGCTGGTTTGATTGCGGCCGCGGCTGGTTTGGTCGCGGGGAAGGTAACTTTAGGCGGGTCGGCGAGGGTGACAACGGCCTGAACCGGCGTGGTGTGGGCGCCGCGCTTGACCTGATTCTCTTTCAACTTGAGGGCGCCGTTGGCGATCTCGGCGTCTGCGGTCCAGCGGTTGAAGCGGGCCAGGGCTGGGGGAACAAAGCCCGAGGCTGCGGCGACGGTTCCGTGCGACCACTCGAAGTGAAGAGCGCCCTTGGCCGAGGCGGCCAAGTCGTTGGCAGTGAAGCCAGCGAGCTCAATCTTGCCGTTGCCGTCAACAGCGACGCCAGAGCAGCGCAGGCCGAGCAACTGGCCCACGGCCTTCGGGCTGAGCTTGTCGAACTGAGCTTCAAAGGCGTAGGAAGGCTTGTCCCTGGCAGAGGCAGTGGCGCGGTACGTGCCGGTTCCGTGGACGCGGCCACCGAGCAGGTTGGCGTCGAAGGCAGTGATCTCGGCTCCATTGGCAAGCGTGCGGAGGGTGGCCGCAGGCTGGTAGAGCGTGACCAGGCCGAGGATGAGGGATTCGGCCTTGACCGTGCCTTCGAACTGCGGCCATGCAGGAGCAGCCGTGAGGCGAAGGCGCTCAATCAACGTGGAGAGCAGCGTACTGCGCTCATGGGCGCCGAGGAATGCGGCCTGGAGGATAGCAGCGTCGAGCTCGCCGAACTGGAGCTGGAAGCGCGGCGGGCAGGGCTGTGGAGCGTCACATGCGGTGGGCAGGTCGATGCTGGCCGTTCCTTTCACCGGGCCGTAGGAGAAGACGATCGGGTCCCAGTGGAGTTCGCCCGAAGCCAGATGGAGCGTGGCCTGGGAGATTTTTACTGGGTTGGTGAGGTAATCGGCCTTCCAGGTAGCGTTTCTCAGGGTTACGGTTCCGGCGAGGCTATCGGCTAAGGGTGCGGGAGGGGGCTCGGAGCCGGTGGCAGCGTGTGGGATGGGGCCTGATGCAATCTTCTGGGCCGGCGTCTGGACTGGTGGATGAATTGGCGCTGGGGCTGGAATCCAAGGGCCTTCCGCGGTCAGGTCCACGGAGACGGGGTCGCCGGAAAGGGAATCCAGGGCAACGGCGTTATTGATGCCAGCCACAAGCGCTAGTTCCCTGCCCCGCCTGATAGAGGCCTGGCCGCGCAGCGTTAGCTGATAGCCGGAGAGCGCGAGTCGTGTGGAAACCGTGAGCGGTACTGCTGCGCCGGCGGGGATGGCGACTGTTGCCGTCAACACCGGAGAAGCGCCGGACGGATGGTTTGCGGGCGTGGGCGCAGGCGCCAGAAGCAGCCTGGGAATACGGATGGGTTCGCTGAGGCCGTTGCCGCTGAGTTGGAGACCCTGGACGGTGAAGCTGCCGGTAAGCGGTCCCTGCACTGCAGGATGGGCCTTGGCAATGCGGGCGAGGCTGGGGTGCGCCGGCTTCGGCGGGGCAGTGTTTTCCGGTGCGTAGGTAATTTTGCCGCTTGCCGATCCGGCGGCTTCGAGGCCGGGAGCTAGGTCGCTGCGCACGGTGCGCAACGCGTCCAAGCCAGCAGCAACGGAGATGCGGTCCAGTTCGACGGAGACGCGCGGCATGCCACTGTCGCCGGGCAAAGAGCCGGTAACGCGGATGTGGCCCGAACCGAGTGGTGAGTCGCAGAGCAGGTTATCAATGGCGCGGGTGAAGAAGTGGGCGACAAGAGTGCAGTTGGCGTCGAAGTCCATGGGCGCGGCAGGGGCAAACTCGACGCGATGAACGCCGGTGGCACGCAGCCGGGTTTTGATCTGAGCGGCCTCGGCGGTGCCGTCGAGTTGGAATTCGCCGGTAAGGTCGCCGCGCCAACCGGCGTCGGTGCCGAGGAGCAGGCGGGTGAGCTGGCCGAGTTGCGCCTCGCGCCATTCGAGGTCGAGGCGCACCGGCATCTGGCGCAGCTGCGCCGCCTGCCGCAGGTTTGCCTCCAGGCGCACGGTGCCGGTGTCGGCCTGTTGGAGGGGCATGTCGGTGCGAACGGGCTGGCCGCGTAGCCGAACGCGCCATTCGCCGGGACTCTCTTGATAGAGGGACATCTCGGCGTTGAGCAGAGAAAACGGCAGTTTTTCCACGCCATTCTTGATGTTGATGCGGGAGTTTGTGGCCTCGAGGTAAGGCAGCTCAACGGGCTTTCCGGGTCCAGGGTCGCCTGCCACGGATTGTGCCTGGGCGGTGGCCGCGTGGAGAAGCGAGTCGATGTTCCAGCGGCCGGCCGAGGTGCGCACCAGATTCAGGCTGGCCTCGTCCGCGCTGATTGTGTCAATCTCCAGTCGCCCGCGCCATAAGGAGAGCAGGCGGATGGAAGCCGTGACCGTGTTGGCCTGGAGTACCGGTTCGGCGCCATATGCGGGGTCTTCCTCGACGATGAGGTTGGTGAGGAGAAAACCGGGCCGGGGCAGCAGACGCACCTCGACAGAGGAGAGGCGCACGGGACGGCCCAGCGAGGCGGAGATCAGTTGGGTGATGCGGCCCTTGTAGCGGCTCACGCTCAGGAAGGGAGGCACAATCAGGATGGCCAGGACAACAACCAGCGCCGCCAGGGCGAGCCAAAGCCTCTTGCGCTTCTGTTGCCGGGGTTCGGTCTCTTCCGTCATGGTCGTGTCAGGGGTCAGGGTTTAACGAACCCTATGAAAGGTCCGGCTCCAGCGGGTTTCAGTAAAGAAGTGCAGCGCGATATGGCCCATCCAGGCCAGGTTATTGAGGATTCCGCTCTGCTCCATCTGGGCTTCAGTGGCCTCAAAGGACCAGTAGTTGAAGACCGGCCTGCCAATAATGTTCTCCCTGGGCACAAATCCCCAGTAGCGCGAGTCAAGGCTGTTGTGGCGGTTGTCTCCCATCATGAAGTAGTGTCCGGGAGGGACGACCAGATCGCCGTTCACGACGAGATTTGGAAAATCGACGGTCCAGGCTGCGGTGGCGCCTATCTCCGGGGACGGCGACACGGAGGGAAACTCGTCGAGAAAATCGGAATGATTTTCCAGTGTTGTCGGCTGGGCGTGGGGCTGGTCCTGAGCGACTCCATTGATGATGACGATGCCGTTGCGCAGATGAATATGGTCTCCAGGGACGCCAATCAGCCGCTTCACCAGAGTCAAGTATTGGGGATTTCCGTCCGCATCCGGGTCCGTCACCGGCTTGATAAAGACCACAATGTCACCGCGCCGGGGCTCGCGATAGTGAACCAGCGGCATCCATTTGGCGGGCGGTGCAAGGGTGATGCGATCCACCAGCAGGTGATCTCCCACCAGCAGCGTCTTTTCCATCGAGCCGGAGGGAATGACGTAGTTCTGGCCGAGGAAGGTGAGGATGAACAGGCCAATGACCAGGATGGAGCAGATGCTGGCTACTGCCTCGGGGAGCGTCTCTTCCACACGTTCTTCGGCGGGTTGGTCCTCGGGCGGCGTCTTGGGGGCGGGCGTTTTTTTCTTTGTCATCTTGTCGCTCTTTATCAGTTATCAGATGTCAGTGATCGGCCAACAGTTGTCTGTGGTCCGGGTTTTTACTGATCACGGATCACTGATCTCTGTTCGCTATCCCCTAATGCACGACGTGGAAGATGCGCTTCCAGCGGGCAAAGCCGGCGAGCCGGGACGAGATTTCCCTGTCGTGTCCGAGTCTATCATCCGCAGCTTGCAGCGTGGTCGGTTCGACATCGGTGGTCGAGGGCCGGGCGAGGGAGAAGTAGATGACCAGCGGGCGGGCAACAATCTGCTGCCGCGGGACAAAGCCCCAGAAGCGGGAATCCTTGCTGTGGTTGCGGTTGTCGCCGAGCACGAAGTACTCACCCTGGGGCACCACCAGCTCGCCGTCTCGGATAAGGCTCTGCATCTGCTTCCACCAGACCGGATCCACCTCAGGATCGGTATAAACCCTGGCGGGAAAGTCGTCGCGGAAGGGATTGTAGGCCGCGGGCTCGAAGGCGGCATAGGGCTCATCAAGGATGACGCCGTTCACGATGACACGGCCATCGTTGATGCGCAGCCGGTCGCCGGGAAGGCCCACCACCCGCTTGACCAGATATGGGTGTTGGGGGTGGTGAAAGATGATGATGTCGCCGCGCGCCACCTCGCGATAAGGCATGAGCCAGCGGGTGAGGCTGCCGGCTGGCGCATAGACCTGCTTGTTAACCAGCAGAAAATCGCCCACCAACAGGGTGCGCTCCATGCTCTCCGAAGGGATGAGGTAAGGCTGAAGCACAAAGGTGTTGAGAAACAGTGCTGCCACCACCAGCACAAGCAACCTGGCGAATACCTCGGGCACGGTAGGCAGATGGAGATGCAGCCGCGCGAACCAATGCGAGGATGGTCCCGGCCCTTGGGCGGAGGTGCTCATTGCGCTGCCGGCTCCTTCTCTTTGGCTCCCGGTTTGACCTTGGCCGGGGCGCCGGCTTTTTCACCGGCTGCTTTCAGCCTCTCCAGCGCACGCCGGGCGGCATCCTGCTCGGCGTGTTTCTTGGTGCTTCCCATGCCGCGCGCCAAGCTCTTTCCCGGCTCTAATTCAGCGGCTTTAAGCCGGACCTCGACCAGAAAGCGCTTGCGGTGGTCGGGGCCGCTTTCACTCTTGACCCGGTAAACGGGCGCGCCGATGCGCGTGGCCTGCAAGTGTTCCTGCAATGCCGATTTGTAGTTGCCCAAGGCGGCTCCGGAGCGCAACTGCTCGGCGAGTTGCTCGGCGGCCTCGCCCATCACCCAGCGGCGGGCAAAGGCAGAGACTGGCTCCAGTCCTCCATCCAGAAAGAGCGCGCCCAGCACGGCCTCCATGGTATTGGAGAGCACGGTGCTCTTGCGCCTAAGGCCGCCCTTGTCCTCGCCGCGGCTGAGGCGCAGATGACTGCCCAGGCCGATGGCCGCGGCTACCTCGGCAAGATGCTGGCGGCTGACCAACTGGGCGCGGACGCGGGTCAGCTCGCCCTCCTGCCACTCCGGGTGAAGCAGAAACAGAGCTTCAGCCACCACCAGTCCCAGCACGGCGTCGCCCAGAAATTCCAGACGCTCATTGTCGCCCGATCCTGCAGCTTCTACCTCGCCGTTGACTAGGGGCTGCTCGCTGGCTGCTCTCTCATGCGCCAGAGACCGATGCGTCAACGCGCGTACCAGCAGCTGGGGGCGCACAAAATAATGCCCCAGAGCGGCTTCCAGTTCTGCAAGAACGGCTTCCATGTGCGCCTCGATCCGATGCGTTGATATCCAGTCTAGGAGCCTCCTATCGAACCGGAGTTTCCTGCCCAGGGGTGGCCTCTATCCCATTATTAGACGTTCTGCGCTCTCCCGGACGATGCTGTGCGGGATTATTGGGGCTTTTCAGTCCCATTTGGCCATGAAGATTCGGGCTTGTCCGGCTGAGGCTTGTCCGGATGTGGCTTGTCCAGCTGTGGCTTGTCCGGCGCGGGAGCGGGAGCGTCGTCGGCATCCTCGTCGCAACTGTGGCCGTTGACGGCATATGCGGTTTTAACGCCCCTCTCGGCGGCTAGCCGGGTGTCCTGCTGGCCGTCGCGCGTTTTCAATGCCTCTTTGTACTCGGTCAGGGCCTGATCGCGCTTGCAGTCCAGGTCGAGCATGCGGCCCAGGTAAATGTGCGACCAGGCGAGCAGGCGCGGACTCTTGCTGGCAGCCAGCGTCTTCTGGAATTCGTCGATGGCCTGATCGGGGTGACCGGTAAGGATGGCTACCCTGGCGAGGATGAAATCAGCGCGGGCGTTATTGGCGATGACTTCCAGAGAATTGGAAGCATCGAGGGAATCGGAGTGCGCGTTCAGCGCCTGGCGGGCCATGGCGCTGGCCGTGGCCACGTCGCCGGAAGCGAGGCGCGCTTCGGCCAGGTCAAGGCCGGTTAATTTACGCGGCTGGCTGCGCGAGAGCACTTCGCTGTCGCCTTCCTTGTCGAAGTCAATATCTCGAGCGCGATGCACCTGCTGGTCCACGTCCATGCTGTAGACCATCTCGCCGATAGTGTCTTTCAGGCTGGCAGGATCCTTCTCAAACTGGATCATCTGTTCATAGAAGTACTGGGTGAGCACGAAACCCTGCGTCATGTCGTGGCGCACGGTGGCCACGCGCACCGCCTCCTGCCGTTGCTGCACTTGCTGGCGTTCGCGTTCGTAACGAGGCAGTGCCGACCGGTCGACGTCGGCGGGAATCTTGTAATCGGGAATGCCGGTATCCATAGTGCGCGCCTCGATGGCCTTGATGAGGCACTCTACGGTCAGGGCGACGGTATCGGAACGAAAGCGAAACTCCATGGGCGCCTCGCGGACCTCCTTGAGGACAGGCTGCGTGCGGTCGATGGCGTTGGCCCTGACGTAGAGCAGCGGTTCGATCACGTAGTGCAGGTAAGTGTGGCGCACATTGCTCATGGGGATGGTTCCGTTGGCCGGCGAAACCACGACCACATAGTCGGCGCCGTAGATGCGGGCGTTGACCATGCGCGGCGAAAACATGGGCTCGACCACCACAATAAAGCGCCGCCCATTGTAGGTTTCGGCCGGCATCTTGAGGTAGAGGTTGGTGGAGACGATCATTTTGGAAAGCGGATCGTGCAGGCGGTCGGACTCGGCGTCGTAGGTGCGATGCACCGCCAGCCAGATGCCATTCAGGTCCACGGCGGCGGCAAAGTCGCGCAGCAGGGGGACAATCTCGACAATCTGGGTCGAATCGGGGGGCATCTCAGTCAACTCGACTGAGGTCTCCAGTTCCGGTGGCGGGGTCAGGTAGAGAGCCAGCGAGATGTACTGCGCAATATCGAGCTCTCCACCCGTCATACGGTGCTGGGCGATGTAGAGGCAGATTTTGTCGCGTTTGTTGCGGGCATCCTCGCTTTTGGAGAGCGCCATGTTCATCTCGTCGCGGACTCGTTTGCGGACCGGGGCGCTATCTTCCAGTCCCTCATCGTAGCCGCAGGCGTTCAGCGCCGCAGCCATGAGGAAGACTGGTTCGGAGTTGATGAGCGAGATGGTGGGCCCGGCGGGATCAATCAACGACGGCGCCTTTTCCCGCGTAAAATCCGGCGAGGAAGACGAAGTCTGCCCCTCCCCGGCCTGCCTGGAGGAGCTGCTGCTGGAAGATTGGGCGGGGGCTACGGCAGGCGCAAGTCCCGCCAACAGGCAAAAAACAGCGGCAGATAGAACGGCGGAAGACGGAGATACTCTGAGCGTCATGAAGAACCCTGTTTAATTCTAGACGCATCGGGAGGGAAAACGGCAGGGGACACAACGGCAGCAGAACTTCAGCTCGTGCCTGATGAGCTTTATTACAGGGCGGCCGCGAGCGCGGGATGCCGGCTCACGTGGCTGGTTTCATAAAGGGCGAGGAGGCGCTGCCGCATCAGATAGTAGGCCGAAGACGCCTCCTGCGCGTGGAGGGGGAGGGTAAAGCGGAAACGTGGCAGCAACTGGGCCGGAAGCATACCCAGTTCCACGCGGCGGACGGCACGGCGCAAAGAAGCCGCATCCATCCTCATGCGCTCGGTCACGATCACAGCCTCTTCAAAGTTCCACCGCTGGGCATAGGCGGCCAAGGCAAGCATGATCTCCGCGTTCTGGCGCATTCTCTTCAAACCCTCGTAACCGCCGAGGGAATTCCAAATCTCTTTCGGCTCCATATCGATCTGGCCGCGGCGCGGGGTCAGGTAATCGATGGCGACCGCGGACAGCTCGGCCATGTCCAGCCGCTGCAGTCCGGCGACGAGTTCGTGCCAATCCAGTTGGGAGATTCTGCGGGACGAGCGCCGGTCGGCGATCACTGCCAAGGCGAAGCCACACAACAACGCCCCAAAGACGAGATAGGGAAGCGCAAAGGTCATCGCAATGAATGTTACCGTTGGACACCTAGCGTGTCAAGGTCATTTTTAATGCGCCGGTGCAAATCCTGGATGTAGGCGCTCAATTGGGGTGAAATCGGCTGCCGGGCCGGCTCCTCAAGCCAGAATTGAACCGTCCAGTAACCAAGCGCAGCAAGGTAAACGAACATCCGAGCGTGTTCCAGTTCCCCGAAGTAACGCTCAGCACCAAAGTAACTATGCAGCCCGTCCACCAGAATGGCAGCCACGGCCCAGGCCGTCCAGCCGTTGCCCAGCGCCATCACATGGTTGCGCCAGCCCAGACCCAGGTTTTTGGAGGTCCGCGTTACCACGGCGATCAGCTCGCAGATCACCAGGCTGGTGAAGAGGTCTCCCCGCACCACCAGGCGATCCAGAAAAGTTGCGGCGGGAGGCGATGACCAGAAACGGAAGCGCGGCGGCGAAGAGGATGCCGGCTGCGCCCCAGAGGATGAACTGCTTTTTTGCGTCGCGGACCCAGGTCCCCGTGGGGCGCAGAACGATACGCACGATCTCAAAGACAATCCCGAGTTGCAGGACAAAATCAATCAGAGCTTGAGACCAGTAGACCCGCGCATACAAACCGAGGGAACCATGCTGCAATACTGTATATCCAACCGGATTTAGCACTGTATCAAAGCCTATGAACGCTGTGAATACAGGGAACTCCTTCCACCTGCGCCGGCTGATCAGAACGGCAAACAGGGCAGCATTGCCCAGCATGGTTGACACAATTAATATGAGATCGAGCGCCGACAGGTTCATTCCACCTCTCGACTTCTATTCTCTCTTTTTTTAGTGGCTAGGAACTAAAAACTACGACGACAAATGCGCCTGCGGCATTGGCATCGGCAATGGGCTAGTCGGTGCGCTGACTGCGACCTGCGGCATCGGCATCGGCAATGGGCTGGTGGGCGCGCTGACTGCGACCTGCGGCATTGGCATCGGCAATGGGCTGGTGGGAGCGCTGACTGCGACCTGTGGCATCGGCATCGGCCATGGATTGGTGGGAGCGGCCATGAGGACTGAAGCGGCGGAAATGAGCAGGATGGCGGTAAGGGCAAGACGCACAGACTTTTTCACGGGGGGTCCCTACTTTCATGCGCATAATTGCGCAAGATTAGCGTAGACTCATTTCTCATTCTTATGAAAGGGGGAAAATAGGGCGAAAGTTGAACGAGAGGGTGCAAAACGCCCATGATAAAATATGGTCGTCTATTCATCCCGGCCGAGAGTGAAATCCGTATATCTATGAAATAAAATCTCTTAATGCGGTTCTACAAGCTTTTTTCCCGGAGGCAGAAGCCGGCAAGGCCGCCCTCCCGCCCGTCCGGGTAATCGCACCTGGTCTGCAGAAAATTAATTTCAGCCGACACACAATCTAAAGAATGAACCAGAACAAAGAAGAGTGCCTTTACTACCCTCTGTTCCCAATCCCCCTGTTTTTTGTACGGCAGAGGGAAATTCTCGTAGGTTACCCGCGCACGGAGACGCCAGAGAAGGAGAGCACGGCCAGGCCGGGGACTGGCTGCCCGAAGCGGCGGGCCGGCTCGAAGCGGCTCCACAAGAGCATGTTCTCAACCTGCGCGCGGGTGGTCTTGTCGGTGGGGCCGGAGACGATGCGATAGTCGTAGACCTGGCCCTCGCCATTGACATAGGCCTCGATCACGACCGGGCTGGAGACGTCGCCGATGGGATTGCCTCCCACAACGCTGGACAGGTACAGGAAGCGTGGAGCGGTGGCCATACCCAGCGGCTCGTCCGCGGTGGCCTGCGCGCTCTCCGGCTGTGTAAACATACCGACCAGCACGATGACCGTGCCCAACAGCAGTACGGCGGAGGCAAATCCCGCGGCGGCCTGCAGCAGGAAGGGCCCCACGGTGTTTCTCCAGGCCAGATCCAAGGCGTGGAAGGGGGTCTGGCGCCGGCGGGCCCTCTCGTGGCTGATGGCCACGCGTATGCGCAACAGCAGGTCTTCGGGCTCAGGCACGGGGGAGAGCGCGGCCAGCGAAGACTGCGCCCTCTCAAGAGACCTCCAGTCGTCGGCACACTCCCTGCAACGCTCCAGGTGATCGGCGACGCGCTGCATCTCGCGTCCGCTCAGACGGCCGTCCAGGTACTCGGTAAACTTTGTCTGCATTGCATTACAGCCGTTCATTGCGCCTCCTCTCCCAGGGACATATCGAATTCCGCGCGCTCCGGAGAACATGCACTTCGCGCCGGAGCCGTTAGAATCTCCTTCAAGGCAGCGCGTCCACGCACCAGCCTCGACTTGACTGTCCCCAGACTCACTCCCTCAATCTCCGCCACTTCTTCGTAGACAAAACCCTCGATGTCGCGCAGGATGAGGGTGGTGCGGAACGGTTCCTGCACCTGGCTCAAGGCCGTCTCAACACGCGTCCGATTCTCCTCGTGCAACGCCATATCGTAGGGCGACTCGGCCGGGTCCGCCAGCATCTCCTTCAGCCGCATCGGCTGCCTGGATTCGTTCTCCACGATCTCCTGATCGATGGGGATCTCCTGCTGCCTGTGGCGCATCCACCAGCGCCGATGGTTTGAGGCCTCGCGCAGGGCGATGCGGTAAATCCAGGTCCGCAGCGAGGACTCGCCATGAAAGCTGCCCACGCCCCGGAAGATCTTCACGAAGACATCCTGGGTCAGGTCTGCGGCGTCAGCGCGGTCCTGCACGGCGCGCGCCAGCAGCGAGTAGATGGGTTGGTGATAGCGCGCGATCAGACCAGCAAAAGCCTCCTCGGAGCCGGCCTGAAGTTCCGCGATCAGAGCCGCTTCCTCGGATTCATAGGTCAGCGTACTGGCAAGATTGCCCATGGTGAGGTCCGCCTGCATATCAGAATCCTCCCACTTTACCGCAACAGAAGCAAACCTGTCGTCCACCAAATCTGCGCTGGACAAAAGCCCGGTTTCCGGTTGCGGCCACTCGCTCCAACGGCTGAATAGCACCGCTGAAAATCCAATGCTGCCTCAGAGTGCGCGGAAGACGGACACCGGCTTCCATGCCGAGTGTCCCACGTACTCTATTATCTTAGACACCGGAAGACCCCTGAAGTGTTCCCAGTCACGAAAGTTTTTCCGCTCTGGAGGGGTTGCAGGGGTAATGGCGGGGCTCGCCTGAGCCTGCCGGGGGCGCGTTTCGAGGCCGGATGGAGGCGAGGTTTGACGAATCCCGCCTCAGCGGAGACAATAGAAAAGTTGCATCCTTGCAACCTGTGGGCCTGTGGCGCAGTTTGGGAGCGCGCTTCCATGGCATGGAAGAGGTCGTCGGTTCGATCCCGACCAGGTCCACCAAATCAAATCAATAATTTGACAAGGCGAGCGTTCAGAGGCAACGTGCTTGTATCGCGGTTTGTGCCATAACTCCGCCATTCTGGCGCTTATGGCAGGGGTTTCCATAGCTGCGCGCCTGGCTTCCATGCGGACGTAGCTGTACCGTTTCAGCATCTTGCGGCTGACGTGTCCGGCAATCGCCATGATGACGAAGCCTGCCGCCTGTCCAATTGGTTCGCAGGATGGGCTGGTGAAATTCTGCGTCTGCTTTCCCTTATCAGCTTGCCCGATCGATTCTTACTCTTTGGCTTGCGCCTCTCTCCAGTTCGTTGTGGCGAGCGAGTGCCGGAATCGCTGCCCGCTGACAACGAAATAGCAGCGCCAGATCTTACCGCGTTTTTCAGCGACATTTATTCTCCTGTTTTCTTCTTATGTCTCCTATTGCTTCTGTTGCGAGGTGAAGAACGCAGCATTTCATCATGGCTCCAAGATACCCTCTCCAACAAAAGCCTAATCCATATGGGCAGGCCAACCAGCCACCTGCGCATTTACTAACGGGATAACAGCGGACCAAATCATTCACTCAGCTATTGACACTTTGTCAGAGAAAAGAGGAAGATTTATTGCATTAACAGGCTGTTTCCAGAGATATTCCGGCTGAAGAAATGTGCAGGACATTTAGGTGATACGCACTCCTAGGCAGCGTGTTCTGGTCGCCCGGGCGGCCACAGTAGCAATGACGGCGTGTGGAATAGTCGCCGGCTATCTGTTGGGCTGCGTCCTTGCGATTTTCCTGGCCGAAAATTGGTTGGAGCAGTACACAAAGTTGATGGCAGTGCAAAACGATGCATCCTTTGTGGAAGCACGCAACCTGCTGGGTGTCATGAAGGATTCGCGGTATCCCTTCTGCTCAGACGCAGAAATCGCCTATTTTCGGGAGCTGGTCTTCCGTTCGAAATACCTGAAAGACGCCGGTCGCATCCACGGCGGAAAGATCGACTGCTCAGCCACCGCGGGCCACCCGATGTCGCCCATTGGGCAATTCAAGCCAAATTCCCCCGAGCAGAACGGCATCATTACTTACAGCAATCTTCTCCCGGTCCGAGACACAAGTCTGAAGAGGGCTGGTCTGCAAAAGGGCAACGCGTTCGTTGTGTTTGGTTCGTACGAGCCTGCCAGCCTGGGACCCGTTCCCATGCATCTGATTACCGCCATGAAGGACACTGCCAGCCAGCAATCCGGCTTTCCGGCAGACGGAGTTCCCGAGGGCAAAGTGCCGGTTCTGGCCACCAACGGGACGGTCCGCCTGGGAGATACGCTTTATTCGACGCGGTGTTCGACTCTTCACTCCAGCTGCGTGACCGCTTCAACGTCTGTTTCCGAGGCAATTCATGGCGAAAGCGATACGATTGCCGGATGCGCGGTGGTAGGAGGGCTGTTCGGAATTTTACTCGGCATGGCATTTTTATTTGTGTATAACCGCAGCCGGGACACGTGTCAGCAGCTTCGCCGGGGCGTTGCACACAACAAGATACAGTTGGTCTATCAGCCTATCGTGAGCCTGGCCAGCGGACGGATAGTGGGGGCGGAAACGTTATCGCGCTGGACCGATGAAGATGGCAATCCGGTCAGCCCCGATGTATTCATCAAGATCGCTGAGGACCACGGCTTTGTAGGAACGATCACGAGGCTAGTGGTGAAGCGCGCTTTGCGAGACTTTGCAGATACGCTCCGCAAGCATCCGGACTTTCGTCTCAGCGTCAACGTGGCCGCGTCGGACCTTGGGGATCCCGAGTTTCTGCCCATGCTGGATAGCTCTCTCAAGCAGGCGAAGGTCCAGCCCAAGAGCCTGGCGATTGAGATCACCGAAAGCTCAACAGCCAATCGCGATGTGGCGATGGCGACGATCCGCGACCTGCGGTGGAGGGGCCACAGCATCCATATCGACGACTTCGGAACCGGATATTCGAGCCTGTCCTACCTGCTTTATCTTTCAGTTGATACCATCAAGATCGATAAGGCCTTCACGCGTGTTATCGGCACAGAGGCAGTGTCCGTGGCAATTCTTCCGCAGATTCTGGCAATGGCCAAATCGCTCAATCTGGAAGTGATAGTGGAAGGGATCGAAACCATCCAACAGGAAAATTATTTTTTCCAGCCTACGCAACACATGTACGGTCAGGGTTGGCTCTATGGACGCCCTGTCACAGCCGAGGAATTTCATCTCCTGCTGGCCGAAGATCGGGCGAAGCAGCCTACCTCGGCGAGTTCGGCTGCCGCAAATCGCGAGGAGGAGTCCCTCGAGTATTGGCCGCCAGAGCATCACTAACAGCAGCCGCGCCCTTCAGCATGGGAATACGACCAAGTGACTCGCCCGAATGACAAGCAATTCGAGAGCAATCCCGTCCGCCCCGAACAGGCGGGTCGGCGGTAAGTTCGATTCTCAGCTGGCGTAAACAGGACTTTGCACTGAAGGCTGGATGAATCGCATTGCGGAAAGCTCAGGGCACTCCCCCCAGCTTCATCCAAGCAGGAAAAGGCCTGAGGGAAATGAGCAAACGGGGGATAAGCGAAAACGGCCCCCATACAGAAGCCGTTTTCGCAGGGTTGCTGGACCTTACGGGCGGGTTACTTGTTAGCCTGCTTCTCCGCCCAAGCACCGATAAGCGGGAGCTTGTAGAGCTTGCCATTCAATGCGCTGACCACGCACCATATCCATGCGATGAAAAAGACAAGCGGGACCAGCCAGGCCAGCCAGCTCAAAGCCAGAAAGACACTAGGCCCAAAGGAGATGGTTAGCGCCAGGCAATAGCTCAGGGCATAGCTGATGATGAACGCAAAAACGCAGAATATAAGGGACTGCCAGGCGTGGAAGCGCACATAGCGTTTCTTATTGTAGGGCGCGATGGCAAGGAAGAAGATCGCCGGGACGAAGGTGACGTAGGCGAGTGCGCCAAGAGAATTCTCAGAGAAGCCAGACTGACTTTGATCGGACATGATCCCTCCTATTCGGGATGACAAAAAGACTATCGGATTGAGGTTCCAACGCTTGAAACCTGCAGAAAGAACAAGCAGAAATCAGCGGAGATTTCCATGTTCCTTACACGGCTAAACCGGAATTTCCGTCTTACCTTCCCGGCGGCATGAGAATATACCCCCGATTGTCCGACTCGCAATCTTTATTTTCATTCATTTCAAGGTTAAAGACCCAGGAGTACCCAGCTGAGCCTTTTCCGGACTAAAATACCATTATTTGCCCCTTTTCGCGGCAATTTAACAGGCTTCTCCCTCTACTCCACTCGGTCGTGTTGTGAGACTCTCTAGGCGCCAGTGGTGCGATTGCGAACAAGGAGTGGCTCTCGCAGCGTGGGCAATACGTATGGCCGAGGACGTAACCAGGGAGATTCTTATGCAATACGCAAGGTTGCGATTACATAGGTATAGCTCTAGTTGCGGAGCGCGTCGATCTCGCTGCGGGTGGGCATGGAGGGCGCGGTGCCTGGGCGCGTGATGGAGATGCCGGCGGCGGCACAGCCGAAGCGCACGGCCTCTACCAGGCCCATGCCCTCCGAAAGGGCGACAGCGAAGCCGCCATTGAAAGCATCGCCGGCGCCTGTGGTTTCGACAACTTTGCCGGCGTCGACGGCGGGAACGTGCGCCTTGACGCGAATATTTTTGACGAAAGCGCCCTGCGCGCCAAGCGTGATGATAGCGTTGCGCACGCCGCGGGCGAGAAATGCATCGGCTGCCTTCTCAGCATCGGCGACGGTTGCAACCGGAACGCCGGTGAGCGCGGCGGCCTCCGTCTCATTGGGCGTGAGGTAGTCGATGTATTGGTAGAAGCTCTCGGGCAGCGGCGTGGCAGGCGCGGGGTTGAGGATGGTGGGCACGCCGAGCGCGCGAGCCAGCGCGAGTCCGTGCTCTACGACGGGCAGCGAGAGCTCGAGCTGAGCGATGAAGACGCAGGAGCCGGCAATCAGAGGGCGAGCCTGATCGACCTCGGCAGCGGTGATTTCAAAGCAGGCGCCGGGCACGACTATGATGGCGTTTTCGCCTTTCTCGGCGTCTACGATGATTGTGGCAGCGCCGGTGGCGCTCTTCGTCGTGAAGAGAAACTGGGTGTCTATACCTTCCGTCTTATAGAGGTTGCGCGCCATCTCGCCGAACGGGTCCAGCCCCAGCTTGGAGATGAAGCTCACACGACCGCCGGCTCGTGCCGCGGCGACGGCCTGGTTTGAGCCCTTGCCGCCCGGCCCGAGTTTGAACTCGTTGCCCATCAGCGTCTCGCCCCAAACAGGAATGCGTCCGGTGCGAAAGGCAAGATCCGCCACAAAGCTGCCCATTACTGTTACCCACTTCTTTTCCGTCACTGAGTCATCCTTTGTGTCAGGCAAGAAATAACAGCTGGTTATATACAACGGAAAGGCGTAAACGAGCAAGATGAGAAAAGTGCGCCAGGGAGCCACTTTAGCTAACTGCCCAGGTTGTGTCAATACTGGTTCCGGGCTTCCAATTCAGCGGTAAGCGATAGCACGCCGGGAATTATACGCATGAGGGAGACCAAGCAACTGCGAATTTCCGGCAGTACAGATACTCTAAGCGGCGATAGCAGGCGCGCTGCCGCCTTGGAGGGAGAGACTGGCTCCATGGAACCGCGATTGAGGGTACAGGGCAAAAGAGCCACAGTTTGCCATGAAAAGTATTGAGATTGACTTCCATACTGTCTGAACGTTTTTGACTATTATGCTCAGCGATTTGATTATTTATTATATATACAGTCATCACGCCCTTTGGAATTTGGTCTAGTCTGCGAGTGCTGCCTGAACACAATGAGGAGGACACCGGAGTGAAGAAAGGGACCAGAGGTGAAGAGATCAATGCAGGGGGAAACGTGATGAGGATGGCGCTCGTGGAAGACAAGAAACCGCGTGTGGCCGCTTTGTTGATCTCACTTCTTCTGGCTGTGGCACTGTGGGCGCACGGGGCGCTCTGGGGACAAACCGGCAGTGGAACAAACGCTGCGGTTGAAGATATGAAATTAATCGCTCCCAACTCAGGCTGGTCGCTGGCTGCGGGGCGGCTGTTTTGGACATCGGATAACGGCCAGAACTGGGATGAGATCACGCCCGGCTACGGCCAGCAACCCATCATAAAGGCTTTCTTCTTTGATGCGAAAACCGGATGGGCAATCTTTTCCGGAAGCGATGGAGCAGGAACATCCATCATGGTTGCCTCGACAAGGAATGGGGGAAAGAGCTGGCAGAATGCGCAGGTAGCCGTTGATTCCATCGCACAGGGCAGGCAATTTGGCGGAGTTGCCTCCATGTCCTTTGCGGACGCTGAACAGGGCTGGCTCATCCTTCATCTCAGTTCGAGTTCGAACTTCAGTATAGGCGCGGCATTGCATACGGCGGATGGGGGTTCGACCTGGACGGCGCTTCCTACGCCGCCCGCAGCCGGAAACATTGTTTTTATAACCTCTCAGGATGGGTGGATGGCTGGCGGGTTGGCGCAAGATGAGCTTTGGTTCACGCACGATGGCGGCCAGAGGTGGCAGCAGGCGACAATGCGCGCCTGAGGGGTGCTACGGCTCCCAGCCTGTATAGTTTGATATTCTTTACAAGTAAGGTTTATGGACGGCTGACTGCAACACAGTGAATACAGACGGCAATTGTGTTATAGATTACGTGACTGTAGATGGCGGTTAGTTATGGCAGATGCAGCTAGTCAGCAGAGGTTTAGCGGTAGTGCATGTGGCTTCGATAACAAGGGAACACAAACCAGCCACGTCTATTCGAGGGCTCAGAGGTGTTTATAGAGCAAGAAGGCGCTAGCAGCAGAGGCGCGCTTTCTGCTGGATTGCAGCTTAACGGAACTATCACTTATGCAGAGTTTGTTGACAGCTTCTCTGGCTGGCTGAGTTATTTATATGGCTTATGTCTGACGGCAAAGACTTTTTGCACGCAACAAAGTGAATTGTTAGCAACTATGGATGGAGGTAAGACTTTCACGATTATTACGTCTCATCTCGCTGTCGCACGACGAACTTCTTCAGGCGCTTCTTTGCTATTATAGAGAAATTCGTATGTCGCTATGCGGCTGGACGGCGCGGCAACGAACTGGTCGCCGCTGGCGCTAATACAGTAATCAGTAACAGCAGTGGTTTTGACTTGGCTTGAGCTCTCGCCTCAACCTCAATGCAAACCTGGTGGACGGACAGTTTTTACCAGGACATAGGGGTATATCTTGGTGGATGTGATGTGTACTGCGTCTAGTAGAATGGATAAAATAAGTGTGCTTCTAACTGGTATTCAAGCACAACTAAAACTGTCGATTCCAACCTGACGATGGTCTGGTTTACAAGTGCTACAAAGATGGGATGGGGTTTTTTACCTATATGGGTTGGGTCTCAGTCTCTCTGCATTGCTAATGCTAGTTCTTATTGGACAATTAATAACTCTGATACTTACTATAAGGGAGCTTACTAGGTGGATTTAGCTATAGCGTAGGTAAATGCGCTGGGAATTACAGATGGTATTATTTATTACGATATGGAGGGCTACACGCCGGACGGCGGAAGTTGCTTTTCGGTGGTAGAGACCTTTCTTGTGAGCTGGACTACGGAGCTTCACGCTAATGGATTTGAATCCGGCCTCTACGGCGGAATTAGCGATTTCGAGACAGATTTTTTGGCTCTATCACCGGAACCGGACGTTGCCTGGATAGCGGAGTGGGACTAGAACAACACGATATGGAACATCGGAACCCTCTCCAACAGCTACTGGCCCGATAACCAACGCATTCACCAATGGAATAGCGAAACTAGCGGAGAAACCTGGGGCGGAGTCAATCTCGGCGGCATTGATCAGAACGTTGTCGATGCACCCGTAGTCGGAAATTGGCTGGCCACTTCCCCCAGCTTTACGCTGAGCAACGGTGGCGCGATCACAATCAGCACGCTTGGCAACAACGGAACTTCTACGATCTCAGTAACTCCGTCGAGCGGGTTCACGGGAGTTGTAACTCTCAGCTGCAGTATTACTACCTCGGCTGCCATTCCCCCCACTTGCTCGATTCCCGCTTCGGTTACCATCACCGGCACTGCGACGAGCACAGCAACACTGACGATTAAAACCACTGCGCCAACTAGCGCCACGAGTAAGTCTCCAAATGACTTCTTCTCCGGAAGTGGAGGGCCGCTTTTAGCCTGTCTTCTGATTTTGGGAATCCCGAGACGAAGCCAGAGTTGGCGTCGGATTTTCGGAGTTATCCTTCTCGCGGTGAGTATGGTTACGCTCATTGGGTGCGGTGGTGGTGGAGGCAACAGCGGAGGAGGAGGAGGCACTGGTACCGGTGGAACCACCTTCGGAACATATTCAGTCACCGTCATTGGAGTCGATCAGGCCACAGGAATAATCAAATCGAATACGATGGTGACCGCTACCGTGAATTGAATGTTCCGGCTAAGGGCTCTGACGCGGACTGTCGCATAATCCTGTGAGGTAATTCTTACTTCCACCCCAGCGATAGTCTTCGTGCTGGGACTGAGCAAGCGTACAAGGGATGGGCATAAACATCCCAATTACAGTAGCAATGCTTTAGTACAGCAGGTATTTGGCCCGAATAGGCTTGAACAATTCGATCGCCTCGACCCAGTCCATCCACACGCGGCGAGGATCCTGCCCGGCGCTGATCGCAGCTAGCGTGGCGTTGTTCAGCATCAGGCTGTCAAGGTTTTTCATCTCGAACTGCTGCGGATAAAGGGAGTGCAGCGCGGACGCAATCTCAATGCCTAGCTCGGGCGCATCGAGCGAGTTCCTGTCGGTGACGATAATGTTAACGCCTCCGCATTTCTGCTGCGCGTAGACGCTGGCAGTGGGCGTGAATTCCGTGGGCACAAAGCGGACCCCGCTGATGGCTCGCGCATTCAGATAGGCGGCCAGCTCCACAGGCTGAATCCACGGGGCGCCCAGCAGCTCGAAGGGAGTATCGGTGCCGCGCCCGAGCGAAACATTGGTTGACTCAAGGATTCCGAGTCCGGGATAGAGCGCGGCCTCAGTAAGGTTGCGCATGTTAGGAGAAGGATTTACCCAGAGAACTCCGGTTGAATCCAGCCAGTCACCTCGCTGCCAGCCTTCCATTTGAACTACCGTCAGCTTGGAATTGATGCCGCGCTCGGAGTTATAAAAACGCGCCAGTTCGCCGATTGTCATGCCATGGCGAATCGGAATCTGCCCATAGTTAATAAAACTTTCACGTCCCTTGTCGCTGATAGGTCCCTGAACGTAAGCGCCGTTGATGGGATTTGGGCGATCGAGGACGAAGATCTTCTGACCCGTCTGGGCTGCTGCTTCCAGGAAGTAGCCAAGCGTGGTTTCGTAGGTATAAAAACGCGTGCCGATGTCCTGAATGTCATAGACAATCACATCCGCCGACTTCAACACCTCCAGCGAAGGATGGCGCTTGGCGCTGGAATCTCCATAGACGCTGTAGACGGAAATCCCGGTTGTCGCGTCTTTGGAATCGCCAATCTCGGTCGTGTCCACGCTTCCAGTAACGCCGTGCTCGGGACTGAAGATGGCGACAAGCTGGATGCCCGGCGCCTTGGCCAACACATCGATGGTGCGATTGCCTCGCGAGTCCACGCCAGTTTGGTTTGTGACCAATGCGACCTTGGTTGTCGCTCTGCCGCCCTCACGGAGTTCGGCAAAACCGTGGGCCTCGAGCATGTCGATGCCGGTGCGGACCGAACCGTTGCGAGCGGCCATAAGGTGCGCGGAGGGCATGGCTTCGTTATAGCCTGTGATGCGCGCTCCGTGCAGCTTTTGATTGCCTGAAACTGAAAGTCCAAGGCTCGCGGCTGCCGCGGTAGCAACCCGCGCGCGCAGTGAAACAATCGAGGTGTTATGGCCGCGCGGGTGAACTGCGTTGGTCAGCAAAATCACATAGCTATCTGAAAATGGATCGATCCATAGCGACGTACCGGTGAACCCTGTATGCCCGAAGGAGCCTATCGGGAAAAACTCTCCGCGATTGGAGGAATACGGCGAATCAATGTCCCAGCCCAGGCCGCGCAGCACAGAGGATGTGGGCGGCTGTTGCGGAGTGGTCATCTTCTCCACGGTCAAGGGAGTAAGCACACGAAATCCGGAGAGTATATCCTGCGCATATATTGCAAGATCATCAGCAGTTGAAAACAATCCGGCGTGTCCCGCAACGCCTCCCATCCGGCGCGCAGTCGGATCATGCACCACGCCGCGCAACATGTGTTTGCTTTCGTCGTACTCCGTCGGCGCAATGCGCGGAAGCCATTCTGTGGGCGGAAGAAAGCGCGTGTCTTTCATCTCCAGAGGCTCAAAGATATTTTTGGCGGAATATTCATCCAGGCTCATGCCGGAGACTTTCTCAACCAGAAAGCCAAGCGTTTCAAAGTTAATATCGCTATAGAGAAAGCGCGAGCCTGGAGGAAAGACGGGCTTTTGGTCCATGACCATCTGATAGGCGGCATCGCGCCCCTTCCACTCTGTTTTGAGATCGAGGTCCTCTGTCAGCCCGGAATAATGCGTGAGCAGCTCACGGACAGTAATATCCCGCTTTCCCGTTTTTTGCGAACTCCGGCAAGTAGACCGACACCGGATCATTCAGCCGTACCTTCCCTTCCTGCACTAACTTCATCACTGAAGTCGCCGTGGCAATGCACTTTGTCAACGATGCAAGATCGAAGATGGTGTCCACGGTCATCGCTTCCCTGCCCGGTTCCAAAGAACGCATACCGTAGGCCTTGCGATAAACCACCTTGCCGTTGTGTCCAACCAGCACAACGCCGCCGGGAATCGACCCGCGTGCGACCGCCGCGTTCATGATCTCATCGATGTTGGCAAAGTCCGCCCCGCGAGTTATTACCACCGCGTTGCCAGAGGGCGATGCATCCTGGGCAATCAAGCCGCCAAACGACGCAGTGAAAATCAACGCAACAAGAACAAACCGGTAAATCGCAAATCTACTTTTCACTTGAATCCCCTTTGCATGGGCCTCTGCCCGGCAACGCACTAACTAAACAATGGCAGACAAACGGCAGTAATCGTGCATGGCCGGATGAGCCTACGAAGCCAACACTTTCAGCCCCAGGCCAGGCCCGGACGGCAGGATCAACTTCCCCTTCAACACCTTCACGCCTTCGTATGGATCGTTGGCAATCAGGAGATTCCCATCCAGATCGGGATAGTCCACGAGAGCCGCGAGGTGGGCCGCCGCCGTAACTGTGCAGGAGCTGGAGACCATGCAACCCAGCATTACCTTCATGTTCATTGCGCGGGCAAACTTGATCCATCGATAAGCTTCCATGACGCCTCCCGACTTATCAAGCTTCACGTTAACGCCGTCGTAAGCTTCCTTGAGTACGGGAATCATCGACGCGCTGGTACAGGCTTCGTCGGCGATGACAGGTATATGCACCTTGCTGCGCACATATTTCGTCTCTTCAAACATGTGCGCGGGCATCGGTTGCTCAATCAACTCCACGCCCTGCGTCTCCAGCCAGTTAATCTTGCGGATGGCTTCTTCCTTGTCGGTCCAGCCCTCATTGGCGTCCACACGCAGCGGCTTTTTGGTGACGCTGCGTACGGCCTCGATCGTCTCCTCGTCGTTCTTTAGTCCGACCTTCACCTTCAGAACAGGATAATCCTCCGCCTCGCGCGTCTTCTGCCGGGTAATCTCCGGCGTGTCGATTCCGATTGAGAATGTGGTCACGGGAGCGTCTGCGGGATCGAGCCCGAAATACTGGTACAGCGGAATTCCAAGTTTCTTGCCCAACCAGTCACATACGGCGATGTCCACCGCGGCCATGGCCGCGTGCTGATGGTCGCCAAGCAAACGGCGCACCTCGGCAAGGAATTTGTCGAACTTCTGCGGATCGCCAGCAGCAATCTTGTCGATGATTGCATCGATGGCCTGTTTGGCTTGCTCCGGATACTCCTTATATCGCACGATCGGCGCGCCCTCGCCGTATCCGGTGATGCCGTCGCGCTGATACTGAACGTGAACCGTGTCGCGATATGCGCTGGAAGACATCGTGGTCGTCCATGTGTGGCGCAGCATCAGTCGCTTCAGCTCAGTCTTGACTATGGCATTGCCGCCCGTTGCCGGCGCGTTCGAGGCATACAAAGACAACGGCATTGCCGCGCCCACTCCCACCGCGCCCACCGCTTTGAACAAATCCCGTCGATTCATCATTTCACTCTCCGTGCTGCTACAAACAGTTTAGTCCAGGGCATATCGTCCAGCTTGCTGATCTGGACCCCGGGGCGCGTGTTGGTTGTGTCATGGATAAACTCGCCGTTGCCAATGTACATACCCGTATGGGTAATCTTCGCTGGGCTTCCGCCAAAGAAAAGCAGGTCGCCTGGCTGCAAGTCTTTGCGCTCCACCGGCATCACTCCGCTCCAGCTTGCCTGCACGTCGGCATCCCGCGGCATGATGATCCTGCGTTGGCGAATCAGCATCTGCGTAAATCCGGAGCAGTCGAAACCATAGCTGGAAACTCCGCCCCAGGTGTAAGTGATGCCAAGAAACCTGCGCGCGAGTTGGATGGTCTGATCGATAGTTAGCGGAGCGGCTTCCGCGCTTACGTTGCCTTGCTCAACATATGCCGTCTGCCCATTCACAAGCTTGACCTGAATCCAGCGTTCACCCTTGTCCACCTTGCCGGAAAGCAATTCCAGCCGTGCCTCCCAGGGAAGGTTCAGCACGGGCGCGTGTTTGGTCACGCTGGGTTCGCGATAAAGGTTCGCGCTGAGTTCCACGACGCGAACCTGCCTTACCTTCCGGAGCATAAGCGCCTTGCTGCGGCAGTAAGGTCGGCCTCTGGCACCCAACCCGCGTAGTCATCCCCAGTGCGAATGTGGATCCATCCGCTTTTCTTCTCCAGCGAAAGTACGCCTGATCCATAGAGAGCCTGCGACACCACGTCTGCGTCAGTGGAGGCGGAGGAATACATGTTGATAACCGGCCGGGAAACGACATAGTCGGGCTTGGCAACCGACTGCTGGCCAACCGCAACGACGCACCAGAGCGTGGCGCAGACAATCAGAAGGTAATCTAAATTGAAAAAGTGCGGAGTTACTTCTCAATTTCATTTTGTTTCTCCCATGATGTCATCCACTCATAAACTTCGTCAGTTAGCCTTCTTGATTCCAGGAAAATCCGTTTGAGCGGGAAGGTTGGCAGTGGGCAGCCCAACTTCTTCCGGCCTGGGAAGCACATGCGTCTGGCGATATTGCGAGCTCGCTTCGGCAAATCGGTTTGAGCGTTGAATCCACAGTTGCATACTGAGATCGTAACGCGCCATCACGTTGTCGAGCCAATAAGGGCGATTCTCCTGGAGCCATGCATGGCGATAGAGGTCGCGGGTCAGCCCATATCCTTCGCGCAAATCCTGACATCGGCCGTTCACACCTGTAATCGCTCCTAACTCACGGCCAACCGAGCGTCTGGTCGCCGGATCGTTTTGTGCTTGATAGGCGCGCCCGTACCCATCGGCGATTTCCTGCGCGACTTCAAATTTGTATCCGATGAAATCGATTCGCCGTGCGCCCATCTCCATCGCATCCAGCGCATCCGGTTCGCGTAATGTTGCCGCTGCACGCGCCTGCTCGATCAGTATAATAGCTTGCTCGGCGTGCACGCGCAGCGCATGAGCGACCGGCAGCAATTTAGCGGAAAGCTGCTGCCCCTCCGCGCTCCACGGATCAACCCAGAACAAGTTGTCGGTGGCGGCGCTGAGTCCTGCATCTTTCAGAGTCGCATGCGCGGCCATCAGTTCCACTTGCGCCTGGTTGATCTTACCCGTGAGATCGCCATGGAAGGCCTGTCCATAGCTATTCTGAAACTGAGGAATGCCGCTGGTTCCCGGTTGCCACGCGGCCGCAGCCCCAAAGAGCGCGCCGTACCAATCCATGTTGAACAGCCCTTCGCCCAGGTCATTCCATACAGTATTTAGTTCACCAGTGGATCCGAGCCGCTGACCATCGCTAACAAATCTCTGGATGTTATCGAGGCCGGCGTTGAAATCCGGATAGACCTTCCGCCAGTTATTGACTGCCCGGAGCAACCCAGGTCTCCATTCCCGCGTCCACATACGGCATAAGCCATTTGTCATACCCTTTGGGGTTCGGGTTGTATTCCCAAGCGACAGCAATCATATCTTTAGGCAGCGTCTTGACCAGCTTCGGACTTTCCATGGCTATGTCGCCCCAGAACAACAGCTTTCTATGCAGGGGAGTTAGTCCTGCGTGAATCTGCGTGAGGAAGTCCACATAGACGGCGCTCAAGCCTTCCTTCGTCACTCGATCTTTGGTCTGTCCTCTACCCAGTTCAAAGGTTTCGTCCGCGCCGAGATGAAGAAAGGGACCGGGAAAGATCGAAGCCATCTCCGTGAACCATTGCTTAATCAGTTCCTGCGAACCCGGCTGACCCGGAGCAAGCACAGAGCCATGGGTCGTCTCCGCCAGCGGGGAATAAATGTCGTACATCAGGACGCGATGCAGGTGTCCAAATGCCTCCTGCTCAGGAATGATAGTGACGTGATACTGACTCGCGTAGCGCACCAGCTCTTCCACATCGGTGCGAGTCATCGCGCCGCCGGGAAGCGCGGGAAGAGGATTGGACGCAAAAGCCAGCGTGTTCTCAAAGTAAGGGGAGTAGATATTCACCTTGTACTCGGAGAGCACGCGAATCTGATGCTTCTGAAACTCCAGCGTGGGGACGGGGCCGCGCGATAGATCGTCGCTCAGGCCGCGATACTTCATGGCCGGCCAGTCGCGCGCCACCACTCCGTGCAATACGGCATGCGCTCCACTGCCGACGATCAGTTGCTTGATGGTTTGCGCGCCATAATAGATTCCCGCGCCGGAGGTGGCAATGTCGTATGTGACGTTTCCATCGGTGACGAGGACGTAGCCTTCGTAGCGCAGCGCCGGATCGAAGGTCAAGTGCGAGCGAGAAAGAACCTCCGCCGCCTTCTTCGTATCCTGGCGAAGAAGCACGATCCTGATCTTGCCGCTTTTGCCGGCGTGCGCGTTGATGCCACGACCCTTGAGGGTGTCTGCCAAATCCTGTGCGGCAAAGTTATCTTCAGCATCCTTGATTGCAGCCTGGATGCATATGCCCTGAGCCAGCGGGACTTCTTTCACTTCATGAATCTCGCGAGGCATGGGAATCAAAGCTAATTTCGGAGTCGCCGTGGTAGTGGAAAGCGGAGAGGCAGCTTGTGCAAGCAAGATAATCGGCGGAAAAAGAAAGAGGCCGGTAAGAAAGATGAAGGTTATGCAAGAAGCCAAAGGAAACAGGAGTCGATCAGAAAAAAAAGAAAGCCGGAACATTTGTTTACCCCAGATTTGCGGCAACAAGCCACAACATTATCATACAAGCTGAGACGGGAAATTTTTATTGCAAAACGGCGCCAGCCGAAGCCGGCGCCGTTCTGGTTGGATGCTGCGGAAGGTTAAAAGACGTATTTGGCAGAGAGCTGCATGCGGCGGGGTTCATTGTTGAGCACGCCGTCGTTAGCTTCGTTGAGTCTCATGAAAACCGAGGACTGGATACTCTGCGATCCGAAGGTGTCGTACGAGACGTTGTTCATGAGATTTTGCGCCTCGAGACGGAGCTGGAGATACTGCTGGTGGAAAGTGGTAAAGGACTTGGAGAAAGTTGCGTCTGTGTTCCAGACATTGTTCTGGCGGAACCAGTTGCGGCCTATGTTGGAGAACTGGCCGGCAGCGGGAGTCGAGAACAGAGCCTTTTGTGCGGTGCTCAGGAACCAAGTCTGGCCGTTGTAGGACTGGACCTTGCCCATGTGCGCGTTGCAACCGGTGCAGTTTGCCGGTGTCTGGACGGATCCGGAGAAGGTGTTGTAACCGGAGTAGAGGGTTATGGGACGACCGGTCTGCCAGAAGCCGTCACCAGCGATCTCCCAACCGCCAATAACCAAGTCGACGAAATAGTTCAAGTGGGAACCGTACTTCCGGTTGCGGCCGATTGGCAGGTCGTAGACGTAGTAGCCGCTGATGACCTGAGCGCTGTCGAGATCGGAGGCAGCGTAGTTCAGGCGAGGATGGTGGTAGTCGAAGGGCGTGCCGGCTGCGGACTGCGAACTGCCGGTTGCGACCAGGGTAAAGGTCGGGTCGTAGGAGCGAATGTCAAGCGCCTTCGAGTAGGTGTAGTTGGCGGTAACGCTAAAACCACTGGAGAAACGGTGTTCAAACTGCATTTGTAGGCCGTTGTAGTTGGAAAAGTCGTGGGTCTGAAGAACGTCGAGGCCACCGAGGTAAGCCTGATACGGCTTGAAGAAGGTTGCCTCCAAGCCCGAGCTTACGACCAGAGGCACTCCATACGGGTTTGTTGTGGTGGCATTCTGGAGGCGATTGGCCAAGGTATTTGCGAGACCTGCGACGTTGTTATGCGTGAGATTGGAAGCATACAACCGCTGGACAAAATGCGTTCCCGATTCGCCTGATTGGCGACGCGTATCGCTGGAGATGATTTGCGTCAGGAGCGGGCTGTCCTGGCCGGCTTGCGCCGCCTGGAAGGCAGTAAGAAAACCGTTGGTGTTGTACTGAACCTGGTTGGAGTCGTAACCGCCATACAGGTGAGTGCCGTGGTTGCCGACGTAGCTGACGGTCAACACGGTGTTACGCATCAGTTTCTGTTGAATGCTGAGGCCCCACTGCGTGGACGTCGGGGTTTGCATAGCGGGGTCGGAGACAGTGATTGCGTTGGCGCTGTAGGCAGGGGGGGTGGTGAGCTGCTGGGGAGTTTCCAAGGGAACGGGAGCCGCCCAGTTAACTGCGTGACACCCTGCGTTGCGGGAGTACCGGTGAATTGTCCTGCTGGATGGTCCCGTTCGTAATCTGTAGGTCAGCCCAGGCATACCCTGGAAAACGGAAGACGAGAACGAGAAGGAGTTAATGCGGTCGTAGGCAATGCGGAAGTTTCCACGGATAGAGGACTTGCCGTTCTTGAAGGGATCATACGAAAAGCCGACGGATGGTCCAAAGTTATCCCAGCGGTCTTTCATGTACGTCCGGGAACAAACTGGAGGGGTGCGCTGAGCGGCTTGCCGAATGTCACATCCTGATTGGGAACGAGCGAAGGGAAGCCTCTAAACCGAGGTCCCATGCGGGCATCGTCACGAAGGCCAACATCGATGACGAGGTTAGACAGAACGTGCCACGTGTCCTGCACGTAGAAGTCGTACTCGGGCCAGCGGTGTTCCATGATGTTGAGCGAATCGGCTGGCTTGAAAGCTGTGAGCGCGGGGTTTCGAAACGTAACCGGCGGCGATGCTGCCGATGCGGCCCAGAAGATCGTTCGTCGCATTCGCCAGGTCAGGCTGGTCATATGTGGTGTCTATTTGGGTGCCAGGGACATTGTAGGCTGCATAGTCCAGCGGGTTATTGCCTGTGCTGAACGTGACCTGTGGGATGACGTTGAGCGAACCGATGTCGCCGCGATGATCGACCTCCCGTCCGTAGCGGAGGTTGACGCCAGCCTTGAAGATGTGCGGCCCTTTGACCCATGCGAAGTTGTCGACTACCTGTATCGTGGTCAGGAACCGGTCGTTGCCTTGGTATGTATTGGTTGGCGAAGTGATAGGGTAGTTGCCGTCTTCGAATGAGTTGAAGTTGTATGGTGTCTTTTCAGCTGCCACGGCGGCGGGGTTGTCAAATTGATACGCAAAGCGATTGAAGCCGGCAACCAACTCGTTGGTGGTGTCTCGGTCGGGCTGAAACGGTAGTTGATAGCCATGTTGCGGGGCTTGCGGAAGGTATCGACGACATCCGGTGTTCCAGGAAAGATCTCCTGACCGGCATTCGCAGAATCGGCGTAAGTATTCTGATGGCCCCAACTAAAGCGGCCGAAGAGGGCGTTCTTCTGATTGAATACGTAGTCGATCTTGTAGGTTTGGTCGATCTGCTTGTCAACAGAGGGTGCGACAAAGGTATATCCAGCGATATTCAATCCGTCGCCGAACTCGTAGCTGTTAGGCGCTGGTGCAAGAGCCAGGCACGCCTTTACGGAAGGGTCTAGGCCAACGCCGAAGGGATCATTGGCAACCATGTCGTAGGTATTGAATGCGACACCGGAAACAACGTTGCCGCTCCCATCCACCGAGGCCCCAGTAGATCCATATGGTGTGTTTAGACCGCTTGTGACGTAGCGGAACTTGCCTTGTTTGGCGAGTGGGGTATAGACGTAGCGGGTTACAAGAGTGCTGGTGAGTGCGTGGAGCAGCTCAATATTAGCGAAGAAGAACGCTTTGTCTTTCTTGATGGGGCCGCCGATCGATCCACCAGGAATGTTCTGTACGAACTGTGCAGGCCCGAGGCCGGCTGCCTTGGTGTCGGGACCGTTGGCGCGGAGAAAGGGGGACTGGTAAAACTCGAAGAGGTTGCCATGGAACTTGTTGGTGCCCGACTTGGTGACCATGACCACTTGTCCGCCGGTGTTACGGCCATACTCCGCTGTGAAGTTCGAGGTGATAACGCGAAACTCGGAGAGCATGTCAGGGTTCTGGTGGGAGGGCGAGGTGTTTGATCCACCCGAGGATGTTTCGTTGTCGTCAATGCCGTCGAGAACGTAGTTCCAGGCCCGGTCGCGGGAACCGTTGACAACGATGTCGCCGCCTGGGGCGTTTCCGCCGTTAGCTACGACGCCGGGAATAAACTGGGTGAAAGAAAGAACATTTCTCCCGCGGGTTCCAACGACAGGAAGCTGCAGGAGGCTAACGTTGTCAATTACCGCGCCGAAGTTACCGGAGGACTCGGTCTGAATGAGATCATATCCGCCTACAACCTCTACGGTTTCGGTCGTGCCTCCGACCTGAAATTTTGGATTGATGCTGGTAGGTACGCCGATTGCCAGCTCATTCCCTTTCGAAATGAATTGCTTGAAACCGGGAGCCTCCGCACGGAGCGTATAACGCCCGACCTGCAGGGATTCGAAGGCGAGATAGGCTGCCGGAAGCCGAGGTCTTGATGACGTAGCTGATGCCGGTGTCATCGTTTGTGATCGTGATTGTGGCATTGGCGACGCCTGCGCCTGACGGATCGGTAGCAACGCCAGAGATACGGCTGGTAGTGCCCTGTGCCATGGCAAGCGAAATTGACAGGCAAAGAATACAGCTCAGGACAAAAAGCTTACGAATGTTCATGGTGCCTCCAAAGTATTGATGTGGTAGCAAACAAACAACGTAATAGCCAAAGCCATGCCAGACAGCGTGATTGGCGCTGCCGGTGGCTTTGTCAGAGAAGGTAACGGTTATGCCAGGTACAAGCACGCTGGTGAAGTCCATTAAGACACCACAGAGCAAGCGGGATGCGGCCAGGCCGAATGTGGCGGCGGTAGAGTGGATGCAGCACAGCATTCAATCCACAAGAATTGCCTCAAGACTGTTCCTCCTGAAAGCCTTACGTTGAGCCAATTTTTAACCCGAAAACCAGTAGTAACGAACATGCCTTACCAACCAGCCGCGGTCTTCACCAGCCGCCATTGGTTACCCTTGGCTGTATGCGATTACGCTCAGCCAGGTTCATTAAATTTTTCAAATCATGTTGTCGATATGCTTTTTACTCCGGCAAAGGGATTGCTGTCAAGCGAAACGTTTACGAAAATAAAATATTTTGTTTATAGCCATGAGACGGATTCTGTTATATCCTTTGATATTGCCAGTCTTCGCTTCCAAATTGGAACGTTGTGGCGGATATCGGGAAGTCAGTCCAACTTATTGAAACTTCGTACAGATTGGGAATTTTTATGCCCGAGCGAGCGAGACTAACGATGCGTGACGTGGCCCGCCTTGCCGGCGTGTCCACCTCAATTTTCAGCCGTCTTTAACGATACGGTCACAGTGAGCCCGGACCGCAAAGCGCGGGTTCTGAGTGCCATGGCCGCATTGGACTATCAGCCGGACGGCATTGCTTGAAGCCTCAAAACCGGCAAATCCAACGCCATCGGGGTAGTAGTGCCCGACATAACGAATACGTTTTATCCGGAGGTGATCCGCGGGGCTGAATTGGCGGCGCAGGCGGCAGGATACTCGGTTCTCTTCTGCGATTCGAACGAGGAGAGCGCGGTGGAGGAGCGCCATTTGTCCGCATTGTTCTCCCGCCGCGTGGATGGCGTCCTTTTGGCCTGTTGCGCCAATTCCAGGGCACACGAGCTGATTGCCCGGCAACATGTACCTGTTGTTTTTATTGACCGGCTTCCCCCTCTTCCGCCGTGAATACCGTGAGCTCTGACAATTTGAGGGCGGGACAATCAGCGGCCGAGCACCTTATTGGTCTAGGACATAGGCGCATCGGCATGCTCGCCGGACACCTGGGTTTGTCGCCCCATCATGATCGTCTGGAAGGCTTTCGCAAAGCCATGCAGGAGGCTCATCTTCCCATCCTGGATGAGTATCTAATATCCGGAAATGTGCTGGTGGCGGATGGCCTCGAAGCCGGCCATCGCTTGCTCGATCTGCCCGTTCCGCCCACTGCAATCATGGCCAGCAACAATAACTTGCTGCTAGGTGTCTTGCAGGCGGTTGACGAGAGAAAAATGAGTATTCCACGAGACCTGAGTGTGCTCGGATTTGACGACTACCTGTGGAACAACCATTTCAACCCCAGGCTCACTGCGGTTGCCCAACATTCGCACGAGATCGGCAAAAAAGCATTTGGACTCCTGCTGCAGCTGCTTCTGCGGCCCGAGGAGGGGAATACCCCCCCACTTCACATTCGCATCCCCACAGAGTTGCACGTGAGAAACTCGACCGCCCCACCCCTGGGATGAACGAAAAAGCTCCACAATAGTCCTTGCAGGCCGGATATTTGGATCGTTTCGGCGGTGCAGTTATCTTCGGAGTCCTTGCCCGCCGCGAAGATAACTGCGCCCTGCGCCAGAGGTAATAATTCAGGATGTGTGGCAATTTGCCTCAATATCATCGAGCATCTGTTATAAAAAGCTCTTTATCGCAGAACGGCGCCAGCCAAAAGCCGGCGCCGCTCTGGTTGGAAATACGACAGGGTTAGAAAGTGAACTTGCCGGCGAACTGCATGATGCGCGCGTCGCGGATAGCCAGTAACCTCGCCGAAGTTCGCCGATGTGGCGGTGGTGCCGACTGATCTGCACGTTGGTATGGTTCAGCGCGTTGAACGCCTCGGCGCGGAACTGGAAGTTCACCCTCTCGTAGATGCGGAAGTTGCGGTAAGATGCCGAGGTCGAGGCGTGTTGAAGCCGGGGCCCTGCGATGGTTCCGCGCTTGGCCGTGCCCGGGACGGGCTGTTGGGCGCCGGAGAGGCAAAGGCGCCCGTATAGAACCACGGAGTGCTGACGAATTGTAGCTCTTGTTATGGATTTTGATCCCGATTGCCGGCCTGATTCGGGATTTCCGATCTGGTTCGGGCCGCAGGCCGGCGTTGGTAGTTGCCCAGAACGCTAAGGCCGGCGTTGTCGGTCATAGTACCGCCGTTGGTCGCGTTGTTGAAGACGCTGGAAACACCGCCGGGCAGATTGTAGTTGATTTGCAAACCGCCGCTGGCTGCAACCGTAAGCGGCAGGCCTGAGTTGACCGCAGTAGATGCCGGAGAGCTCCCATCCGCCCAGCAGCCGGCCTTCAAGTCCCTTCTGATCGCGGAACAAGGGCTCTTCGAAAACGCCGTCGATGTTGAGCAACTTGTTTGCGGTCGACAGAAGCGCGGCCGTAGTCGCCGTTGACGTTGTAGATGTTCTGGATAAATCCCGAGTAGTCCGCCGGGGCGTTGGTGAGGTCGCGCGACCATGTGTAGTTGGCGTCGATGTAGGTCTTGCCGTAGAATCGCTTGGTCACCTTCACTTGCAGGGAGTTGTAGTTTGAACTGAAGATGGTCCGCAGCGCGTCGATCGCGTAGTAGCCAAGATAGGGCTTGATCTGGTTCAGCACGCGATCGCAGGTGGAGTTGAGCATCGCGGGAATGGCCGTTCAGCAGGCAGCGTGGAGCTGGCAGTGGTTCAGGAGTGACTACGCCCATCCATGCTCCGGGCTTCGGCTGGTCGATTTCATCAGCGCCCAGCAGATGCGTGCCGTGGTCGCCGAAGTAGCCGACGTCGACCATGAACGTGGGCGAAAACTGCTGCTGAAGGTCGAGCGAGAACTGCTGCACATAGGGCGTCTTATAATTGATCGGAACGGCCTGAATACGCCCTGGAGTTGTCGAAAGCGTGGTAAGGGCGCCCCCGGTCGGGCTGTCGAAAGACGTTTGGCTCACCGAGTAGGTGGCAACGGCCGGAGGATTGTTGAAGACCGTCGTCTCGTAATAGCTGACTTCGGCATCATCGAAAGCCCAGCCATAGCCGCCGCGAAGGGAAGTCTTGCCGTCGCCGAATACGTCGATGGCGAAGCCGAAGCGCGGAGCTAAGTTGGCCTTCTGCGCGGTGCCGACCTTGTTCCCGTACGGCGAACTCTGGTTGTTGTTGGCGGCTCTGGGGCCGTTGAAGATCATGCCATTGATGTAATTGATGCCGCTGTAATCCGCGTTCGGGTTAGGCGACGTGGACAGGCCGGCATTGCTGCCGGCTTGGCTGCAGGTCCCCGTGAAGCAAATGAGTCCGTTCGTAGCAATGGTCGGCGCCGCCGCTGCATAGTATTGCGCAGGGTCAAAGTTGCTCAACAGGCCATTCGCATCCCAGGGCTGACCGTAGAAGGCATAACGAACGCCAAGGTTCAGCGTGAGGCGCGGAGTCGCCTTCCAGTTGTCCTGAACGAATCCCTCGTACAGTGCATCCTTCATGTCGGTGACCGGATCCCTCGAAAGCTGGCTGAACCCGTTGCTGGCGTTGCCTATGAGGAAGTTGGCAAAAGCCTGCGCCTCGTTTGCGCCTCCGTTGTTGTTGGTCGGGACAATGGCTACACCGGTGTCGTTGTTGAAGCCAAAGGAGCCCTGCGTGCCGGTCGTATTGTTTTCGAGCTTCTGGTAGTGGTTGTACGAGAAGCCCGCGATAAGCGTGTGAGTGTGCAGGGTCTTGGTGATATCGCCGAAGATCTGGTGGTTGGTGCCGTGGTCGATATAAGCCACGCTGCCGTTCAGTGAGGTCATGCCGTTGACCGCTGTGGTCGGAATGAGCCCCACGGTATTCGCGTACGGGAGCTGGGCATCGATTTTGATGTCAGGCGACTGGGCGGAAGCCAGAAAACCGGACGGCGTGCTGACGATATTGCCATTGGAGAACGCATAACCAACGTTCAGCAACAGAGTGGGATTGAAGACGTAGGTTCCGTGGGCAAGATGCTGGGTTCCGGGATTGACGACGGTTGTTGTGTTCGCACCCGCAATGTAGACCGTCGTGAACTGGCCTTGGGGGAGAACCTCCGGGAACGTATCGTGCAAGTAGCGATAAAAGACGGTCAGCTTTTGACCGACTTGCTGGTCGATGCGCACCGTCGAATCCAGGTTGTCGAAGATGTCTTTGAAGTAGGTAAGAATCGTGTGCGGATCCAGGCTGTGCGCAATGTCGTAAGTGGTATTCGGAACCGGGATCTTGCTATACACGTCCTTCAGGTACGTCTGAGCCGTGGGTGAGAACGTAGTTGGTCACCGACGTACCCGAGGCCGTACAGGTATTCACCTGGTTTATGGGTTCGTCGTGTAGGCGGTGCAGACGCTCACCGGACCGGTGGTCCAAACGCCGCCGATCTTCTCGCCGGACTGTGTGAAGTCGCCTGAGCGCTCCGACGACTGGGGCACGAGGGCAGAGGCATTCGCCAGCGACTCATTGATGCGCTGCCACTCTTCGGAGATGAAGAAGAAGGTCTTGTTCTTGCCATTGTAGACTTTTGGAATGTAGACAGGGCCGCCGAGCGAGAAACCAAATTCGTTGTAGCGATAGGGCGCGATGTGGGTGTGGAGAGAGTCGTTGGCGTAGCCGTTGGCGTCGAAATAGTCGTTGCGAAGGTATTCGTAGGCGCTGCCGTGGACCGAGTTGGTTCCGGACTTGGTGACTACGTCAATCTGTCCTGAAGCGTTGCGGCCAAACTGCGCGCTGTACTGGCCGCGCAGTGTCTTAAATTCGGCGATGGCGTCGGGACTCGGGTAGGTGTAGAGCGTGAGGTTGGCGCCGCGATCCAGGTTATCCGCGCCGTCTATGGTCCAGCCATTGGAGGTGGTGCGGCCGCCGTTGACTGAGAAAGCCACTGTGCTTGAAGCGCCGCTCGAAGCCGGCAGGGCCGCGCGTCACGTCGTCGGTTGCGCCGCCCTAGGCTACTCCGGGCTGCAGGTTCATCAACGTCGCGTAATTGCGCGTGACCAGCGGCATTTCGTTCATTTGCTCGCTGTTGATCAGAGCCTGCGAGGTCGCGTTCTCTAAATTGAGCTGCGCCTCAGCAGCGGTAACGGTGATCACTTCGCTCACGCTGCCGGTAACCAGCGTACGGTTCACAGTCAGAGCGTCGGCGGCGTGCAGTTGGAGCCCGGTTACGGTCTCCGTTTTGAACCCCGTGGCCGACACTTTCACCGTGTACATGCCAAGCGGCAGTGATGTCGCGGTATAAAAACCGGCGGAACTGGTGGTCAGGACGCGAAGATCCTGGCCGCGGTCTGTGTTGGTCAGCGTAACCGTGGCGCCCACGATAACGGCTCCCGTCGAATCGGAAATCGTGCCGCTGATGCTGCCTGTCAAGGCGTCCTGCGCCCAAGCGCCGCCGCATACGAAGCTGAAAAGCGCGGCCAGAACCGCGCTGCATAGCAATCGCTTACTTAGGTTCATTTCCCTGCCTCCTCAAAAGATTTACCTGTGAAATTGCTGAACATTGCTGCGTACCCCTCCAAAAGCTGCCCATCATTAACTGGTGGCGGCGAAGAGCTGTCGATGGCCTATCGGCAAGAACAGCATAACCATTGCCAAGCCGCCAAAAACAAGCGGCGTACATTCCCCTTGAAGATGTGCCCGCGCCTTCATCCCTGCATCCCAGGAGCGGCCGTACTTCCAGCCCTTCTGGAAAACAAATCGCGCTCAACTGTGCATCCCGGCAAGCCACGCGTTTGAAGACGCGCTTTTGCGACAACCGGAAAACAGGCACGCGCCGCACTCGCAGCGCTAAACCGATTCGCCAGAATCGTAATCGAGGCGTTGGTTGGCTGTCAAGCAAAATAATCACGATGCTGACCAAAGTCGTCCAATACGCTCAAACGTGCGCAGAAGGGGAGTATGGATGTTTCCGGTGCGTAGCAAAGGCGTTACCTTCTGTGCAGGCTCAATCGCGGCTCATGTGTCCAGCCTCTTTCCGGTTGGCTGCCGCGCCTGACTTGTCTCCCATATCGTTGTTTATAAGCAACTTACAGCTTCTTCAAGCGTACAACGCGCTGGAAAGGGCGTTGCAGGAACGGATTGCAAAACTCGTCGATTCATTAAGGCACATGCACGGTCTTCCGTCTGGCGAGTGGCCCCTTCTAGGCTTCAATCGCCTTGCGGATGCTGCCCTGAGCGCGCTTGAGACGGCGGATGGCCTCTGACTTGGAGACCTTGGCGCACAGCATCACCAGCGCCACGGAAACCTTCATGTCGGCTGCCTCCAGGGTGGCCAGCGCAACGTCCGGTCCACTTTGGCGACTTGCTGAACGATGGAGATTCCGCGCTCGATCGGCTTTTCATTCTTGAGTTGCAGGTTGACCATCAAATTGCCGTAGACATACCCAGGCGGGCCATCGCGCCGGTGGTCAACATATTGCAGATCAGCTTTTGCGCCGTGCCGGCTTTGAGGCGGGTCGATCCGGTCAGCACTTCGGGACCAACCTCGGCTTCGATGGCGATCTCGGCGACCCGGCCAACTCCGAGCCGGTGTTGCAGATGATGGCGATGGTGGCCGCGCCTTTCTTGGCGGCGTATTTCAAGGCCGCAACCGTGTAAGGCGTGCGGCCGCTGGCGGCCAGGCCCACCACCACATCCTTCTTGCCGGGCTTGCGGGCGGCCATGTCGCTTGTGCCCAATTCGGGCGAATCTTCGCTGGCCTCCGTGGCGTTGGCAAGCGCGTGTTCGCCGCCGGCGATCATGTATTGGATCATGGCAGGATCGATGCCGAAGGTGGGCGGACACTCGGAGGCGTCCAGTGCGCCGATTCTTCCGCTGGTGCCGTGCCGACGTAGATCAGCCGGCCGCCCGGCGCAAGCCGGTCGCGGACCACATCGATCGCCTTGGCAATCGCCGGAAGCGCCCGGCGGACCGCGCGCAAAACCTTGGCGTCCTCGCGGTTCATCAGCGTGGCAATTTCCAGCGCGCTCATCTGATCCAGATCGGTGGATTCGCGGTTTAGCCGCTCCGTTTCCAAGCCACTCAGCATCAGGGACGCTCCTAAGTTCCGACTACTATTGCCGGTTCAATCGGCATCGCCCGGCGCATAAAAAAGCTGGCGCCATAGCCAATTACAAATGTGACTATGCTACCCAGCGGCACATACCAGGTGTACGGGACCATGGTGAACTGCCACAGGAAAAAGATTCAAAGCAAATCCGCAGACCATTCCCACCATCGCGCCGCTCTCGGAGGCCCGGCGCGTAAGCACGCCCAGCATGAAAACTCCGAGCAGCGATCCGTAGGCCACCGAGGCAATGGAAAGCCAACCTCCAAAACCTTCTGGCCGCTCTGACGGACCACAATCGCCAACGCAAACAACACCACTGCCCAGCCCACCGTCGCCATGCGGGAAAGATACATCCGGCGTTTTTCGCTGGCTCCGCGGATTCAAGCGAGAATAAAAATCGACAATGCTGGTCGAGGAGAGCGAGTTCAGCGCCGCGCTCAGGTTCGCCATGGCCGCCGCCAGAATCGCCAGAGATCAGCAGCCCGCTGATGCCGTGCGGCATCTGCGTGACAATGAACGTCGGGTTAATCCGTATCGCTTCGCGTAAACGCCATCCCCGGCGGAAACAGCCGGTAGAAGACATACAGCATCGCGCCCACCAGCAGAAAGCGAGAACTGGAAGAGCACGATCACTCCGCTGGCCAGCAGCGCAAGCTTGGCCTGGCCGCTCGCTGCGCGACGAGAGCAGCCGCTGCACGATCAGTTGGTCGGTGCCGTGGCTTGCCGTCGTCAGGAACGCGCCGCCCACAAGCCCGGACCAGAACGTATATGTTGCGTAGAAATTCAGCCGAAGTTCAAGAGGTGGAACTTGCCTGCTGCCGCGGCCATGCCGTATGCGGCGTGCCAGCCTCCCGGGACCAGATGCACGATGGTGAACATGCCGATGACGGTTCCAGTGAGATAAACCGACAATTGCATGATGTCCATCCAGATCACAGTCGCCATGCCGCCTTTGAAGGTGAAGAGCAGCGTGAGGGTGATGACGATGGCAATGGCCGCGACATCGCGGACGAGGTCGCTCGAGCCGCGCAGAAGCCCGGAGAGCGCGATGCCAACCACAATGGCGATGGCGAAGACGCGAACGCCATCGGCGGCAGCGCGCTCAGCAGGAACAAGCCGGCGGTGAGCGACGCAGCGCTGCCCGAAGCGGCGCTCGATAAGTTGATAGGCCGTGACCAGGTCGCCACGAAAGTATGCGGAATCAGCAGCAGGCTGATGATGACGCGCCCGATCATGTAGCCGATCACCAATTGGAGGAAGCGAAAGTCCTGCTCATAGGCCATTCCAGGCACGCTGATGATGGTCAGCGTACTGGTCTCGGCCGCAACGATAGACAAGGAGATGGCCCACCAGGGAATCGATTTTTCGGCAAGGAAGTAGCCTTTGATGGTGTTCTGCTTCTTCTTAAAGTGCATTCCGAAGGCCGTGACGCCGGCCAGGTACAGCACAATCACGGCAACATCGAATCCATTCAGGCCCATGGTGTCTCGTTCTCCGGTTCTTCCTGGCGCTCGGTTTTTACGCCGGCAATTCGCAATGCGCCTGCGCCGTGTTCAGGGCTGGACGTATCAGCGCGCGGGGGCGCCGCACACTGCGAGATGCGATCTGAAGGACGCCAGTATCAGATGAGATTCGCCATCCTGAACTGCTCCAGATCACAAGAACGACCATTTGACTCCGGTACGGTCATTGTAGACAGACATCTGCACTACTCCCGCATCCGGGAGCAAAATCCTGCCACAAGACTGGATTTTTACCGGCTGGCGATTCCTCGCCTAACGGGTTGGCTGCAAATGCAGAACGGGGTCCCCGAGGGGACCCCGTTCCGCGTATCCGGCAGAAATCCGGAGGTTAGTAGGTGATGTGGAAGCCCATGGTGAAGGCCCTGTTGCCGCCGATGGTTCCCGTGACGGAGCCCCAGTTGGCGGCGTTGTTCGGGCAATTGTTTGTACCGGTAATTGTCAGGGCTACAAGAGTACAAGTACCTTGTGGACCACCCACGGCATTAGGGCCAAGCAGTTCCAGAGGAAGCTGCGTTGATTTCCCTGTACCTGTCGAGAAGGGAATCTGATCCAGATTGCCCAAAGCTGACTGTTGATCCACCGAATTGTTTGACGTCACAACCTGACCGTAACCAAGGTAGCTACGGTATACGTTGCAATTATTGTAACCGCCGCCAGCACTGATCGCAGTGGCCGAGCATCCATTGTTCTGGCGAATCTGCGCCTGGTTCTGCGGGATGTCAAGGCTGGTTGTGTTGGTCACGTTGAAGACGTTGAGTTCATACTGCGCCCTGATCTTCTCCGTAATCCTGAAGCCCTTGCGGACCGAGAGATCAAGCCGCTTCTGCAGGGCCTGGCGGAAGATATTGCGCTGCCCCACATTGAAGGCCGTCTGGTAGATATCGCTTGGATCACTGCCCGTTGAAACCGGGATGCCATTCGTGCCCGGCGCCAGGTAGTTGATGGCGAGTTGCGAGGGGTCGAGGGTTGGAATGTAGCTGCCGCCCGGGCCGCGGAATGAGCCCTTGTTGCCGGTAATACGTTTTTCGGATGCTTCGGATCCTTGATGCCAAGAATCGGGTTCATCAGCGTCGGGAAGTTTCCGAAGTTGATGCTGCCAACCGCGCCGTAGAACTCGTAGAGCGAGTACGGCTCGCCGCTCTGCAGGATGCCGATGCCGGTCAGGTGCCAGTCGTTGGCAATATAGGAAGCAAGCGAGTGAGCTTTGGCCACATTGGGCATCGAAGCCTGGAAGTTGCCGGTAAACACATGGGTGCGGTCAAAGTCAGAGGAAGCCCATGAGTCGCGCAGATGGTTCGGGTTGTCGCCGGTAAAGAAGAGGCCGATGTCGCTCTGCTCGTCGAGAGAGTGGCTCCAGGTATAGCTGCCGCCAGCCTGGAAGTTGTGCGAGAGGCGCTTCTCTACGTGCAGCTCCAGTGCATCGTATGCCGAAACACCAACGGTCTTGAAATTCGCCGCGTTGGGGCTGAAGCCGACATACGGTGTGCGGAAATCCGTATTGCCGGCGTCGAAAGTGTTCCAGGGTTCAACCGCAATCGGCAGATAGTCATAGTCAGGGGGACCACTATCGAGTTCTGGTTCAGGACTTCCATGCCATACGATGACGTTTCGCCCCAGATCGGATTGGTCGGTGTTGCAATGCCCGGCTCATTGAACGGAATCGGAATCACCGCGTGGCGGCCACGGTTGCCCGAGTAGCCAAGCGTGATTGCCACGGTGTTCCCGGTTGCCACTGCACATTGAAAGTGTAGTTAATCGTGTAGGGCAGAACGTTGCTCTTGTCGTACGTGCCAAAGTTCAGTGGCGAGGTACAGAGGGAGTAGCCTTCCTGACTTTGCAGGCCACTGCAGTTTTTTCCAAATTGAGCGTAATACCCTGAACTGGGCGCTCCAGTCATTTCATTCAACTGAGCCTGCAATGCTTGCGTAATGACACCCGGGTCAGAACTCGGCGGCGTGTAGATGCCACCCGCCGCCGTGATGACGCAGCCAGGGCTGGTAGAACCCAGAGGGAACTGAAAGCCAGATCTCCCATAGGATTTTCCAGTGTCAGGCCGTATCCGAATTCCCTGTTGCGAGGCTGACCAGCGGAGCGGATTCTGTGACGCCAAAGGGACCGCCGATGGAAGAGCCTGCAGGCTGTGAGAGATAGGTAAAGAGTTCGCCGCGGTCATAGTACATGCCGCCGCCGCCACTGATGACAACCTTGCCGTGGAACTTCTCCGGTGGCCAGGCAAAGCCGACGCGAGGCGAGATGCCCCACTGGCGTCCGTTCAGGGTTGACGCGGAAACTCCCGGAGTGGGGTGCTGCGTGTTGTTCCCGGCAATGACGAATCCGGAGTTGACTACGTTAAATCCTGTTGTCGAGGTGCCGGTTACGTCGTACAGCGTCGGATCGAAGTTGAACATATCGCCGTACTTTTCTGTCATGCCGCCGTGGTAGTCATAGCGAACACCGGCAGTGATGCTCAGGTTGGGGCGTGCCTGCCACTTGTCCTGCACATAGCCGCTGAGCTCATTGGTGCGATAGTAGCGATCGGCATTGTTACGGCCCGTAACGGGATCGATACTTTCAACAACGCTGGAGCTGTGCACATTCCCCAGCAGGAAATTGTCAAAGCCGCTGACAACGGCCTGGGCATGACCGGTGCGGTTATTGGTGATGTTCAGCTGTGTGTAGCTGTATCCGCCGCCGGCGACAATTGTGTGCCTGCCTGCCGTGAAGATCACGTTCGTTGAAGGATTGAGACGGTTCTGATAGTAACCCATATCCACGAAGGCGCCGGGCACTCCGGCCGGGCCAAAATAGAGAGTTGGCGAGTACTGGTCATTGTAGCCGAAGTTGTTGATCTGCAAGCCGGGCATAGCATTTGCGACCAGGTTGGTTGTCTGCGCCGCTGAGACACCCAGGTTGCCGCCAGTGAACGTCTGTGTATAGCCGCTGAATGTACCCTCGCGGACAAATCCGAGGCGCTGCTCCCAGTTCAGCCGCTGCCCAATGGCGATGGTGTTGTCCAGCGTAAAGACCTGCGCGCCGTTATGCGCCGTAACCGGGAATCCGCCCGTATCCGAGTAACCGTAGGGACGAGTAACCGGTGCGTTTTGGTAGAAGTACTTCGCCTCGACGCGATCATTCTTGGTGGCGTCATAGTCGAGCGTAATGTTCGCCTGATCCGAGTTCAAGCGGGCGGTTCCAATCAGAAACACATTCGGCACGTCATATTCAAAGGGCGCGCTGGTCTGAGCCGAAGGAATCATGTACTGGCCATTCGGCAGTTTGGCCTGCAACAAGGTAGCTGCAACGCCATCAATCTGACTCGTGCTGGTGAGCGTGCCACCCCAGCTGGCATCGGCACTCAGGAGCCCAGTCAACGTGCGATCATCGGTCAAGCCTGATGGCACGGTCATCTGCGAGAGTCCGGTTGCATTATCTTCATTCACGCGGCGCTGATAACCGGCGAAAAAGAAGAGCTTGTTGGTCTTGACAGGACCACCCACAGTGAAGCCCGAACTCCAGCGGCGAAGCCAGGGGTTCACCATCGACTGCGGGAAGACTCCAATTCCCTGCAGTTTTAGTTGATAGCCCTGATTGAAGAAGAAGGGGGAGGCGTTCATCAGGTTGTTGGCATAGCTGCCGTAAAGCGAGGCGTGCCAGCTGTTGGTGCCGGTCTTGGTGTTGACGTCGATCTGGGCGCCGCTGGTGGCGCCCTGCTGGGCATCATACATGGAGGCATTCACACGCAACTCCTGCGTGAACTCCGGCGGAGGAGAAGGCAGGCTGTTGCCGTTTGAGCCATAAACCGATGTGCCGACGGAGTACGATCCGCCGACGGTGGGCGCGCTGCCGATGTTGAAGTTGTAACGCTGCGAGTTCGAGCCGCTGGAGCTCTTGCCGTTGTACAGGTTGGTCGCGTCGGCGCCGTTGACCTGGAAGGTGTTGGAGGTGTCGCGCTGTCCATTAGCCCAGATGGGCTGATTGCCCAATCCGGCGTTTGTGTCGAGATTGGAAAGCAGTTCGGCGTTCACGCCCGGCGAGAGCGTGGCCAGCTGGGTGAAACTGCCTGTGGCCAGCGGGGTCTCATCGATCTGCGCCGAGTCAAGTGTGTAGCCGTTGGTGGTGTCAGTGGCGTTGAGCAGCGGGGTGGAAGTAACCGTCACCGATTCCGTAGCCTTGCCGACCTTCAAGGTCGCATTGACGGTGGTGGCGCGCGCCTCCTGGACAGGAATTGCGGTCAGTTGGGTGACCTGGAAGCCCTCACGGCTGATCCTGACCACGTAGGTGCCGATGGGGAGATTGAAAATCTGGAAGAAACCTGTCCCCTGCGTGGTTGTAGTTGCGGTGACGTTGATGGCGACGTTGGTTGCGGTAACCGTGGCGCCGGCCACGGAGGCCCCGGATGGATCCAACACGGTGCCGTTGATCGAGCCCAGCGTTTGTTGCGACAGGCCAGGCATGCAACAGATGAGAACGGCCAGAAGAAACAGGCCGCTCCGTGCGACACTCCTCCAAGATTGATTCATAGTCTCCTCACATTTGGCTTGAACGTTCCGTTTCGAGGTTGCGGGTTGATAGCGGCCAAGCTACCCCTGCCTCAACATCCAGATTGACCGCTATTGCCGGAGAGACCGTTAAAGGCTGACTAAACGAATGTGAATAGTCTGGGGAAAATGCCTTTACCCAGAGATGAGGACAGTGTATACACGTACTATCCCACGTGCCAATATAAAAAATCTGTTCAAAACCCGAGTCAAATCCTGGTTTCCTTGCAGGTTCGCTCCCGTCAGAATTATTTGGAATTTTACTTAAATTTCCACTTGCTTTCCCGGCTCCGTGCCGTTACACTTTTTCGCCGCTCAATATTCGCGAGCGGCAACCTCGGCCATTGCGACGATTCCCTCTTCTGAATAAGTCGCGCCGAAGAACGCGAACTCTGAATTGCATCGACCCGGCAGCCACGATCCTCTTCCGCGGGCACATACAATGCTGTGAGCGCAGGCGCCTTTGCAGACGCCTGCATCCAGTTGATCAAGCTCTACGCCCTCTATGCCGTAGCCCGCCGGTGCTCGCGGCCGCTCAGGTGCACGCTTACCACCTTCGAGACGCCGAGTTCCTGCATGGTCACGCCGTAGATCATGTCGGCCGACTGCATCATGCGCCTGGAGTGGGTGACCACCAGGAACTGCGTATCCTTGCTCAAGACGTGCATAAGGTCGGAGAAGCGGCCGACGTTGGTTTCGTCCAGGGCCGCGTCGACTTCGTCGAGCGCGCAGAAGGGGCTGGGCTTGAACTGAAAGATGGCCACCAGCAGGGCCAGCGCGGTAAGCGACTTTTCGCCGCCGGAGAGCAGCAGCACATTCTGCAGCTTCTTGCCGGGCGGCGAGGCCACAATATCCAGGCCGCTCTCGGCCTGGTTCTCCGCGTCGGTAAGGCGCAGGAAGGCCTGACCGCCCTGGAAGAGCCGCGCGAAGACCTGGGCAAAGTTCTCATTGATGCGGGCAAAGGCCTCGTCGAATTTGGTTCGCGAGATCAGATCGATCTCCTTGATGGTCTGCTGGGTGTTCTCGATCGACTCCATCAGGTCCGTGCGCTGCGTTTCCAGGAAGCCGTGGCGCTCGGCGGTCTCCTTATATTCGTCGAGGGCCATCATGTTCACCGGGCCCATCTGCTCCATGCGCTGGCGCAACTCGCGGCAGGTCTCCTCTTCGGCGGCCAGTTCCTCGCTTACCAGGCGCTCGATCAGCGCATCGGCGCGCAGCGCGGCAGCCTCCAGATTCACCTCGGCCAAACAGCTCGCTTCCAGGTGTTCGAGGTCGGCGCCGAGCCTGGCCACTTCGCTCAAGCGGCTGGCGCGGTCTTCGCGCAACTGATCGAGCGCAGCCCGCCCGCCCTTGAGTTGCGTTTCCATGGTTGCCAGTTGCTGGCGCAGGGCCTGCGCTTGTGCTGTCAGCGTCTGCGCCAGGGCTAACGCCTCGGCGCGCATGGCTGTCAACTCCTGCTCGCGCTGGGCCAGTTCGGCGCTCTCCTTGATGCGCTGTTCGCGCTCCGTCTCGGCCGCTGTCCGCTGCTGGTCAATGGATTGAACTCGGCGCTCCAAGTCAGTATGGAGCCGGTCAATGCGCTGGAATGCAGCCTCTGCGCCACGCCGGCGCTCCTCCAACCCGGCCAGCTCCGCGGTCACCTGCGCCGCCTCCTGCTGCAAGCCCTCGCGCTTCTGCCGCAACAAGACCAACTGCGCCTGCAACTCATCGAGAGCTGCCTCGGCCGTCCGGTGCTCGGCCTCCAGTCGAACAGCCTCTCCGCGATTTTCGTCGATGGTGCTTCGCTTGGCCTCGCGTGCCTCCTTGTTGCGGGCGGCTTGCGCCGTCCACTCCTCGAATCGCCGCTCGACGCGCTGCGTTTCGGACTCCATCTGCTTGAGCGCCGCGCCCTGGTCGGCGGTGTCGCGCTCGGCCAGCCGCCGCTCTTCGCTGCGCGCCTCCAGTTGCGCGGCCAGCTCTTCGATGGCCAGAATCAGCGCCGAGGCCTCAGTCTCCGCTTGCGTTAATCCGGTTTCCAGTTTGGCCAGGCGGCTCTCGGCCTCGCGCAACTCGCGCTTCAGCGCCAGCGGGCCTTCGCTGGCCGGCTTGCCGCCAGTCACCGTCGCGTTGTGGAAGCACTCGCCTTCCGGCGTCAGGAAGAAGGCGTAGGAATACTGCGCGGCCAGACGCGGCGCCTCAGTTGGGTCTTCCACCAGGTAGCTGTACTTGAGCTTGGGCAGAATCGACTCCAGCGACCGCCCAAAACCGTTCAGCACCCGGACCGAGTCCTTGAGCGGGGTCAGGCCGGGGGCGCTGATTGTGTCGTCGCTCTCCTCAAAAAGTCCGCCTTGCTCGGCAGGGTGAATCAGAAACGTGGCTCGGCCATCCACGCCGGACTTAAGCAGCCGGACGCCTTGCTCGGCAGCCACCCAGCTCTCCACCACCACATAATTCAGCTCCTCGCGCAGAAACTCGTCTACCACGCCTTCATGCTCGCCGCTCACCTCCAAAAAATCAGCGAGTGTCCCCATCGGCGCCATGCCCTCTGCCAGCGCGCCGGGTTTCAGAAGCCGGCGCACCGTGTCGGTAGAGTAGCCGTGGTTGCGAATCAGCGCTTGCAGCGAGTCGCGGCGGCCGGCTACGGTGGCTAGTTCGCCGCGCAGTTGGTTGGCGCGCCCGCGGAGCGCGGTCTCATCGGCGCGGCGGGCCTGTAGCGCCTCGCGCAGTGCCGCAATCTCGCTCTCCAGCCGCTGGAGCTCCTCCGCCGCGGACTCAAAGCGATGCCGCGCTTCCCCGCTCTGCTCGCCCAGGTTTTTCAGTTCGTGGCGCGCCTGGCCCATCTCGGTTTCCAACCGCTCCGCCTCGCGCTCCAGAGCCGCCAGGCTCTCTTCCCCCTGGGTCGTGTGGTTCCGTGCGTTGCCGGCCAACGTCAGCAGGTGCATGGCATGGCGGCGGCTGGACTCCAACTCTCGCTCCGCCGCGAATACCTCTTCGGCCGCCGTGCGTGCCTCTTGCTGGCGCGCCTCCACCTGCTGGTGAAAGGCCTTGGCTTCGCCGGCCGCCGTCTCGAGAAACGTGAGCTGCTGCGTCCGTTCCTCGGCAATCCCGCTCAACTGCGTTCGCGTTCTGCTCCAGCTCGGCGCCGGCTACGGCGATGCGCGTCTCCAACTCGGCCACACGCTCAGTATTGGCGCGCTCCCGCGCCGCAGCCCTCTCCAGCTCGACGGCCGCCGTGTTGGCGCGATTCTGCGCCTCCTGGCCCTCGCCATCCAACTGATAGCCCCGCTCGGTAAGCGCGTGCTGGCTGCCTTCCTGCTCCTCGATTCCCGCCGCCGAACCGTTGATTCGCTCGGTGAGGGCGGCGATCTCAGTCCCCAGCCTTGCCTGTTCGGTGTCCATCAGCGCCATGCGGCTGGCCAGCACCACGCGCAACCGGCCGCGCAGCTCGTCACGTACCGCGCCGAAGCGCTCCGCCTTCGACGCCTGCCGCTTCAGGCTGTTCATCTGCCGCGTGACTTCCTCAAAGATGTCGTCCACGCGCGCCAGGTTCTGCCTGGCGCTCTCCAGGCGCAGCTCTGCAAGCCGCTTCCTGGTCTTGAAGCGCGTAATCCCCGCCGCCTCCTCGATGATCGCTCGCCGCTCGTACGGCTTGGAACTGAGCAACTGGCCGATCCGCTCCTGCCCGATGATGGCGTAACTCTCCGGCCCCAGTCCCGTGCCCATGAAGATGTCCTGAATGTCGCGCAGCCGGCAGAGCTTGCCGTTCAGCAGGTACTCGCTCTCGCCGGTGCGGAAGAGCCGCCGGGTAACCTGGATTTCACCTTTCTGCGGCGTGCGCTGAAACTTGCGGCGGCGAATCTTCAGCACCACCGCCTGCGGACCCTCGCCGGTGGTGAATGTCTGCGGCTGGCCCGACACCTGCGGTGGGGCGGACCCTTCTGCCGCATCTTCTTCGAGAATCTGGCCGGGCTGCTCGTTGGCGATGATCTCCTCGGCTTCGCTGGCTCGCTGCCGGCGCTCCTCGTCCTCGTCCCAGTCTGCAGGGCCTTCGTGGTCAACCATTACCTGCGGCTCTACGGGAATCGGCCCCTCGTAGGCCTCCGGATCAACCATGGTCAGCGTCACCTCGGCCATGCCCAACGCTTTGCGGTCGCGCGTTCCGGCAAAGATCACGTCCTGCATGTGCGTGCCGCGTAAGGTTTTTGCGCTCTGCTCACCCAGCACCCAGCTCACCGCGTCCAGGATGTTCGACTTGCCACAGCCGTTCGGCCCCACCACCACGGCAATGCCCGTTCCCGCCACGGTCAATTCCGTGCGGTCGCAAAAGCTCTTGAAGCCGAGAATGTGGATCTTCTTTAGTTTCAGCATCGTTTCTCCGGGTGGTTGTGGCTTGGCAAATTCGTCCGGGCAACCCGCCGCCAACGCCTTGGCGCAGCGGAAAGATTGCCCTCCGATTACTGACTTTACGGAGCCTGGAGAGCAGGGTCAACGGGGTAGGGCGGGGTTTTTGTGGATAAGGGAGTCCAGAATTCTGGTTCTTGGAGATTCCCTATAGTGCGATGCAAAATTGAATTGTTCCGAGAAATACTTGCCGGGTTTTGCACAGCAAACCCAATTCGAAGCTTTGATGCCGGACTACGCGGCAGGTCCGTCGGCTTGAGTTGCTCGGCACACCATCTTTGCTGCCGTCCACCGTCGGGTCATGCTATTTCACTGCGCGGCAGGACAGACGCACGCCTTGAAGGCTTGCTGGGTGTGATTCGATAGTGTGCAAACATACTGCGGCCAAAACGCCTGAAGAACGGCCGAAGGGCTGCCTGCCGAAAAATCTCCGATGTAATTCCGGCTGGCATGGGTCTTCGCGCCGGGGTCCGCTGCAAAGCCGGCGATTAGCTCATTTACAGAAGACGATGTAAATCCGGCTTTGTGGAAGCTGCGGGCAAAATCGTATTCCTCAGTCCAGTCGGCGCCGGCTCCGCTCTGGTTCGATGCGGCGAATACTTTGTAGTCCACAAGTGCAGCCGAAGAGGGATCGATCTGGGCGAGGGTTATGGATGGGTTATTGCCGTTGATCGGCGAAATCGACGCGACCATCTTGACCGCTACGCTTTTGCACGATGGCGTACTCTTGCAGTCATCCTTCAACAGCCGCAGTTCGTCCATGTGGGTGTGCGCGAAGATCGCCAGCTCGACGACATCGCCAAACTCTGCTATCACGTCCGCCATCTTTTCCGATGAAAGAAACATGGTAGGACTCTGGCCGCCGCAAAGATCGGCCATCCTCCGCGCTGTCGCGTACAGATCGACTCCCGGCGGAATGTGGCCCATCACCCAGATCTTTTGCTTGCTGGCGCGGGCCTCGGCAAGTTGCTGGCGGAGCCAGGTTATCTGCGCTTCGGCGGCTGCTGGGGCGGCTTTGCCGGCGCAGTTCGCATAATTTTTCGACATGAAAATATCGTTCAGAACCAGCAGGCGCGCATTCTCCAGGGGCGCGGACAGGGAGACGCTGTAATAGCCGCCCGCCGCAAAGCTATCTTGCGCACTCTGGCGTTCGAACGCCGGAAAGTTCCTAGTAACTTCCCTGCCGCTAACTCGAAGAAACTCGCTATTGGCATCAAGCTGGTAATCGCCGCAGTCGGAGTCGTTATTTCCTAGTGCCACATAGACAGGCACGCCGGGAAAGGATTGATATAACTCATCGATAACATAGTCCAGCGTCTTTTCGACGAATGTTCTGTAATCTTCCGGCGTTGACCGGGGAAAGAGCATGTTGTACTTGCATTGAAGGGCATGAGAGAGGAGATCGCCGCTCACCGTGACAAACTTCACGCCGGCGGCGTGGCTGCGCATGGCCTTCAAGCTGGAGTCGTAGAGCGCAAAGGGAGTATCGGCGCCGCGAACATGGCAGCTCTGCTGCAACGCGGCAAAACGTTGTTCGCGATCAGGCGACGGCGATGTGGCGAGGATGGCCTTCCACTCGCGCAGCGGTGCGGCGGCCAATTTCGGAGCTTTGGCCGGGTCCCAGAACGGCTCGAAGTGAATGTCGCTGACAAGGAGGGCGGGGATGGTGGCCGGGGCGGGCGCTTTCGGCTGGCTTTGATTCGACGCGGTAGACTGACCGCTCTGCGCAATGGCCGCGCAGGTCAAGAGGAGGAAGCAAAGCAGCGCGATGTGTTGTCCGGCAACAGCGCGGAGGATGCTGCTTGCAAGATTCCGTTTCATCAATGCACCTTGGTTGCTGGTGAACAATGAAACCCCAACCTTGGTTGGGGTTTCAGCGCCTAACTGGGTTGCGTAGCGGCTAGCTGACGCGTTCGATTATTACGGATTTCAGCACCACAGGCGTCTTGGGCTTGTCCTGTCCGCCACGGGGAACAAGAGAGATTTTGGCGGCAATCTCATGGCCCTCGACAACTTCGCCAAAGATGGTGTGATTGCCGGTGAGCCAGGGCGTGGCGGCGACGGTAATGAAGAACTGGCAGCCGTTGGTTCCGGGGCCGGAGTTGGCCATGGCCAGCTTGCCGGGCTTGTCGAACTTGTGTGGCGAGCCTTTGGTCTCGTCCTGGAAGCGGTAGCCGGGCCCGCCCATGCCGGTGCCGGTGGGATCGCCGCCCTGGATCATGAAGTCGGGAATGACGCGGCGGAAGATGGTGCCATCGAAAAGCTTATCGGTGGACTTCTTGTGTGTGCCGGGGTGGGTCCACTCCTTGGCGCCTTCGGCCAACTCGATAAAGTTCTTGACTGTGATGGGCGCGTCGGACTCAAAGAGCCGGACGGTAATCTTGCCTTCGGTGGTCGAGAAGACGGCGTAGGTTCCTGCTGCAAGTGACATGAATTACTCCTGAATTTTTGATATCCCAAGCCTCAAAATCGAGATCTGGAAACACGCGGATTATGGTTTGGGCGCGGCGTTTGGGTCGGCCGGCATCGGCTGGCCCTCGCGCACGATGGTCACTTTTTTCAGGACCACCGGTGTCAGCGGCTTGTCTTGAGAGTCGCGCTGGACGCGGGCGATGGTCTTGACCACGAGGACACTGGAGTCGTCGCATTGGCCGAAGAGAGTGTAGTGCTGATCGAGCGAGTCGTAGGCCTGCTCGGTGATGAAGAACTGGCTGCCGTTGGTGTTGGGGCCGGAGTTTGCCATGGCCAGACGGCCAGGCACGTCAAAGTTCAGATTGGGATCGAACTCATCCGCAAAACTGTAGCCGGGATCGCCCATTCCCGTGCCTGTCGGGTCGCCGCCCTGAATCATGAACTCGGGTATGACGCGATGGAAGATGGTGCCGTCGAAATACCGCTTGTGGTGCTGCACTTTCCTGGTGGTTGGGTCAGTCCAATCCCTTGTGCCCTCGGCCAGCGCGATGAAGTTGGCCACAGCATTGGGCGCCTGTCGCTGAAAGAACTGGCAGGTGATGCGGCCCATGGAGGTGTCCATCACCACGGTGGGGCCGTTGGGATGGGTCATGGCGGCGGCGGTTGCCGTGGGCGCGTCGGGAATCTCTTCCGCCGGCTTGGTGGAGGTTTGTGCGCATGCCGCAGCGGCAAATGCCGTGGCCAGAGCGGGAACGAGAAGTGTCTGCCTGAGTTTCATACCGAGTATGAGGATAAATCATGCGCTTGGCCATTGCCAGAGCCGCACCATCAGGATGTATCGTATCCACATGGAGATTTGCCGAATGAAACTCACCCCGAGACGTTTTTTACCGATGATGTGCGTGGTGTTCTGTCTTGCGTTTTTCGCCGGGCCCGGCTGGACACAGGCAGACAAACAACCGGCCCCCGCCGACAAGACCGCGCCCGCAGAGAAGGCGGCCGACAAAGCCGCTGACAAGTCCACCCAGCCGCCGCTGCCGGCCGAAGCGCATGTGCAGCAGACGATGGAACTGAATGGCAAGACGCTCAAGTACACAGCTACCGTGGGCGCTCTGCCGGTGCGCGACAAGGACGGCAAGGTTGCGGGCGAAGTTGTTTTGACCGCCTACACCCTGAATGGAGTGGGGGAGGGCGAGAACCGGCCAGTGACCTTTGCTGTGAATGGCGGGCCGGGCGCTGCGTCGGTCTATCTGAACTTTGGCGCTATCGGACCGAAGCACTTGAAGGTGGGCAACGAGGGCGACAGTCCGTCTGACCCGCCGGTACTGACGGACAATCCGGGAACGTGGCTGGACTTTACGGATCTGGTATTCATTGACCCGGTGGGTACTGGATTCAGCCGGGCTGAAGTAAAAGAAGACGAGGCCAAGAAGCTCTTCTACAGCACGACCCCGGATATCGAATACCTTTCGCGCATCATCTACGACTGGCTGGTAAAGAACGGACGGCTGGGTTCGAGGAAATATTTGGTGGGCGAGAGCTATGGCGGATTTCGCGGGCCGCGCATCACCTACTTCCTGCAGTCGCAACTGGGCGTGGCGATGAACGGGGTCGTGCTGGTGTCGCCATACCTGAATCCGACAATTGAGGATGACGGCGATCTGTCCCCGGTGCCCTGGATGATGACGCTGCCGTCAATTACGGCGGCGCATCTGGAGCGCGAAAACAAGCTGACGCCGGATGCGATGACCGGGGTGATTGCATACACGCAGGGAGAGTACGCGACCACGCTGCTCAAAGGACGCACCGATGAGGAGGCTACCAAGAAAATGATCCAGCGTGTGACGGATCTGACGGGGCTGGACCCGGCGTTTGTGAAGTACTCAGGCGGCCGGCTGGAGACTCGAGCATATCTGCGCGAGGTCTTCCGCGAGCAGGGCAAGCTGGGCTCGGTGTACGACTCGAATGTGACCATGTTCGACCCGTTTCCCTATTCACCGCGAGACCGGGCCAACGATCCGCTGCTGGCCAGCATGATTGCGCCTATGACCACAGCGATGGTGGACTTTGTAACGCGCACGGTGGGCTGGAAGGTGGATGCGCGCTATAACGCTCTCTCCTATGAGGTGGGCCGGGAGTGGGAGCGCAGCGACGGCGATATGCGCACCGGCTCGGTGCCGCAGTTGCGCGAAGCGGTGGCAGCCGATCCCAAGCTGCGGGTGCTGATCGTGCATGGGTGGAACGATCTCTCCTGCCCGTTCATGGGCTCGATTTTGACCGTGGACCAGATGCCGGTGATGGGCGATCCGACGCGGGTTGCGGTGCGCGAGTACCCCGGCGGGCACATGTTCTACACGCGCGCATCAAGCCGCGCGGAGCTGCGCAAGGATGTGCTGGAGATGTACGGCAAGCACTGAGGAAGGTGTGCTCGGAGGCTGGGCTTTATGCGGGGGTTAAAACCCCCGCCTCCCTCCGCTAACAGCACTTCTTACATCGGGCCATGATGGCCTCGTGCAGGCGTTCGCGCAAGCCGGCGGGCAAATCGTAGATTTCATGAGAACGGTAGATTTCGATGGTCTTCTTCGTGGTGTTGAGGATGACCTCGCAGTGTCCGCAGCGGCCCAGGTGGGTTTGCAAATCGGCGCGCATCTCGGGGGTCACCTCTTCGTCAATCAGGTCGTCAAGAAGGGCGAGAAACTCTTTGCAAGTCATTTTTCACCCCCCGATTCCCTGAACCCATTATTCCTGCGGAAGTAGCGGCTCAGGCGCTCGCGCAGTTGCAGCCGCGCCCGCAACAGGCGCGACTTGACGGCAGGAATGCTGAGGCCCAGCGTCTCCGCCGTCTCCTCGGTCGAAAGTCCTTCCACATCCCGCAAAACAAACACGATACGAAACCCCGGCGGCAACCCCTGGATGGTCTTGCGCAGAATCTCGGCCAACTCGGCCTGGTCGTAGTTCTGTTCCGGATCGGGCGACCAGTCGGCCAGGTCGCGCGGCACGCTGCCTTCTTCGGTTTCGATGTCCTCGTCAATCGAAATCATCTTGCCGGCGCGCCGCTTGCGCAGCCGCATCAGGCTTTCGTTGACCGCAATCCGCACCAGCCAGGTGTAAAACTTCGAGTTGCCCTGAAACTGTTCGAGCTTTTCGTACGCCTTCAGGAAGGCGTCCTGCATGACGTCCTCGGCATCCTCGCGATTCTGCGTGATGTGCTGGGCGATGCGAAAGAGCTGGCGCTCGTACTTGCGGACCAGCGCATCGTAGGCCGAGATATCACCACCGCGCACCCTTGCAATCAGGGCTATGTCTGGATGCGGCTCGAGTTGTCCTGCAATCGATTGGATGGCCGGCATAGGCGTTGGTTGCGAAAAATCCGCGGGACCGGGCGCGGGTTGCGTTTTGGGGTCCATAGATGAGTGTACCGGACGGCGGGGCGGGAGGCCAAACGAGGGCTTGCGGCTCCGGCAATCTTCGCGCTGGCGGATTTTGTTCCACTTTTCGGCATTTCGGTAACGCCAATGGTTCCCGGAAGCTGAACTCAGGGCGGAAGCAATTAAAGTGAAGAGATGAGGGTCGTAGCTTCCCCAACTTTCGTTCCAAGGCGGGCTTCCCGCTGCATGGTTGTTCTGCTTTCTCTGCTGATGGTGCTGCCGGCGGCGGCGCAATCCTCTGGCTGGCCGGCAACAGCACCGGCCGGCGAGGCTTCCGTCAAGACACACAAAGCGCCACCCAAGCCAACGCCGAAGCCAAAGCAAAAGACAAAGACGCCGGCCAAAGCAGGCACGAGGCCCGCAACTTCGCCGGCCAAAACCGGCACGAAGCCTGCAAGCCGTACAAGTAAAGCGGCGGGCAACAAACCCACACGGCGGACAAGTAAGGCGGCGCGGCGAGCGCGGACGGCGCGGATCAGGCTGGCTTTTGTGGCTTCAACCGAGTTGCGGCCCATGGCGCAGCAATTGGCCACAATGCGCACCCCAGCGGCCTATGCGGGAGTCACCAGGTATGCGCAGAGCCATAGCGGCGAGGCCGCGGCGGCGGCTTATCTCGCGCTGGGCCACGCTTACCTGCTGGACAAGCGGTACGCGGAGGCGGTAGCCGAGTTTCGCCTTGCGCGGAAGGCGGGCGCTGAGCTGGCTGACTACGCCGACTTTCAGGCCGCGCGCGCCAATCACGAGGCAGGCAATGAAGCGGCAGCTAAGGAGTTGTTGCATGGGTTCACGGAGCGCTACCCGGACAGCATCTTTGTTGCCCAGGCGCCGGAGCTGGAAGCCGACACGCTGCTGGGCATGAAGGACGCGGCCGGCGCGCGGCGTGTGCTGGCGGCTACGGCCGGAACAGCCGCAGCGAACCGTCCCGGATACCAGCTTGCTGAAGCACAGGTGGCCTTCGCACTGGGGCAGGCCGAGGAGGCGGAGGGCCTCTACAAGAGACTTCTGCTGGGCCACCCGCTCAGTTCCGAGGCGGAGATTGCGCGGGCGAAGCTCACCTCCATGGGCGCGGAGACCAGCCTGAGCACGGCCGAGCTGCGCAGCCTGGGCGACGCCTACTATAACGCCGGCCATTACGCCGAAGCGAGCGCGCAATACCACGCGTTGGCCCGGCAATCGAGCCTCGACGCCGGGAGCCGTTCGGGCTTTGCCGTGGCCGCCGCAGCCTGCGACCTGAAGCTGAAGCGGCTGACCACCGCTCAGGCCGAAGCGCTGCCCGACACTCGCGACGAGAATGGCGCGCGGCGGCTCTACCTGTTGATGGAGCTGGCCAGGAACCGCGATGACCTGGACGAGCAGAAACGCATCGTGGCGGAGATGGAGTCCCGCTTCCCGCAGAGTCCGTGGCTGGCTGAAGCGCTCTATGACACTGGCAACACATATATGCTGCGGCGCGAATATGCGACGGCGGTCGAGTATTACAGCTATTTGGCCACGCACTTTCCCACGAGCAAGAACGCCGCGACAGCGCACTGGCGGGCGGGCTGGCTGAGTTACCGGCAGGGGCTTCATGCCGATGCGGCGCGCCTCTTCGACGAGCAGATCCGGCTTTATCCCAGCGCAAAGGAAACAGTGAGCGCCCTCTACTGGCGCGGACGTTTGTATGAGACGCAGGACCACAAGCCGGCCCAGGCAGCGGCAAATTATCGTGCGATCATACGCGCCTACCAACACTATTTTTATGCACAGATGGCTCGCCAGCGGCTGGCCGCGATGGGCAGTTCGCAGACAGGAGCCCAGGCTGCGCCGCAGCCGCAATTGGACAGCTTCCAGCCCCCGCCCGTGCCGCCGCTGGAGGAGAGTTTCCCCGCCGACAGCCCGCACCTGGCCAAGGCGCGCCTGCTGGCTAACGCAGGCTTGAACGAATACATCTCCCAGGAGATTGCCGCCGATCCGGACTCTGCCTCATGGAGCGCACTGGCCGAGGCACAGATTTATTCGTCGTATGGCGAGAGCTTTCGCGCCATGCGCGCGGTGAAGCGGGCACTGCCCGCTGCCGCTACGGCCTCCATCCAGTCCATACCGCTGGTCTACTGGCGAATACTCTTCCCTGAACCGTGGTGGGAGACGATCAGGGCGGAGTCGGCTAAAAACAATCTCGATCCGTATCTTGTGGCCGGGCTGATTCGCCAGGAGTCGGAGTTCAACCCTACGGCCGTCTCCCGCGCCAACGCCTGCGGACTGATGCAGTTGTTGCCGGTGGTGGGCAAGAAGCTGGCGCGCGAAGAGGGGATGCAGCACTTTCAGACCTTCCAGCTATTTGATCCGGCCACCAACATCCGCCTTGGAACCCGCTACCTGCGCCAGACCCTGGACAAATTCGGCGGGGTGACCGAATATGCGCTGGCCGCATACGACGCCGGCGATAATCGCGTGACTGACTGGCAGGCCGGCGGACCTTACCAAGGCATCGACGAATTTGTTGAATCGATTCCCTTCACCGAGACTCGCGGGTACGTCGAGAGCATCCTGCGCAACATGGAAATGTACAAAGCAGTCGACACGTTTTCCGCTTCGCGGGGCAAGACGGCTGAGGGGATGAGACGATAGGGCGGAGACATTCCTGCGCAGGGGACGGGGAACCCGCTTCGATACTTCCCGCTTTCGTTTCCAGTTGACTTCAACGGCCCCCTACACCCACACTGATTCTGACCGGAGGAGTCCAAGCCTCCGAGATGCCATTCGCAGTCTGCTTGTTGTTGCAAAACAGTGCCGGCCTATTTTTTCGGATACGGCGCTGTTACCTCAACCAACCGGAGGGCAGCATGTCAGCCGATTTGCAGTTTCTGGAAGAATGGATTCCCGAAAGAATGGACCCCGGAACGGTTTTTGTGCTGGAAAACCATTCTAATCTGGGTCACGCGCAAAACCCCTTCGTTGCCGTCATGTCGTGCCCGCGTTGCGCGACCATCGGACTTATCACGCGCCGCCAACTGTGCGGCGGCGAGCCGATGATCTGCGGCGGCGACCTTTGCTCGGCCGAGTACCGGCTGGATGGCGAAGCGATCAACTTTCGCAAGGCTCAGTAAGCGCCCATCTTAGAAACACGGGCGCCAAAGCCAGTGATTCACATCACTAAGGACACTGCGCGCTCAGGCTATAGCACTGAGGAAAGTCGAGGTGTGCGCCAGCTCACCGACACGGTCCTGAAATCGGATTACCATTAGAAATGGATAACTGAAGTTGATGCAAATGTGAGGAAGTAGTAAATGCCCCGCATCGTTGAGATAACAGAACTGGCGCTTCGAGATGCGCATCAGAGTTTGCTTGCTACCCGGATGGTGTTGGACGACATGATTCCGGCCTGCGAAGAGATCGACAATGCCGGTTACTGGTCGGTGGAATGCTGGGGGGGCGCAACCTTCGATTCCTGTATCCGCTTCCTGAATGAGGATCCGTGGGAGCGGCTACGCACGCTGCGCAAACTGATGCCCAAGAGCCGGCTGCAGATGTTGCTGCGCGGCCAGAACCTGCTGGGATACCGGCACTATGAAGACGGGGTTGTGGAGCGGTTTGTGGAGAAGTCAGCCGCCAACGGGATCGACGTCTTCCGCATCTTCGACGCGCTCAATGACGTGCGCAATCTGAAAACCAGCATCAATGCGGTGAAAAAGACCGGCAAGCACGCGCAAGGAGCGATTTCTTACACCATCAGCCCCCTTCACACCGTAGCGGCTTTTGCCGAGATGGCTCTCAAGCTGCGGGAGATGGGATGCGACTCGATTTGCATCAAAGACATGGCCGGCCTGCTGAAGCCGCAGCCCGCATACGATCTGGTGAAAGCCATCAAGCAAAAGTGCGGGAGCGACACGCTGGTTCAAGTTCACGCTCACGCCACGACCGGTGTAACTATGGTCTCTCTGATGAAGGCCATCGAGGCGGGATGCGACATTGTGGATACAGCGGTCAGTTCCCTGTCGTTGGGGCCGGGACACAACCCAACGGAAAGCCTGATCGAATTGCTGGAAGGTACCGGGTACGAGACCCGCATCGACAAGGAACGTGTCCTGCGCGTGTCGAACCATTTCGCTTCCATCCGCCCGCGGTATCGCGAGTTCTTCAGCGAGAATACCGGCGTGGATACGGAGATCTTCAAGAGCCAGATTCCGGGCGGAATGATCTCTAACATGGAAAGCCAGCTCAAAGGACAGGGTGCGGGCGACCGGCTGCAGGAAGTCCTTGAGGAAGTTCCCAACGTGCGCAAGGATGCCGGCTATCCGCCGCTGGTGACGCCTTCGAGCCAGATCGTGGGTTCGCAGGCTGTCTTCAATGTCCTCATGGGAAAGTACAAAGTGATGACCGGGGAGTTTGCCGACCTGATGCTGGGTTACTACGGAAGCACGATCGGCGCAAAAGATCCCGAGGTACTGAAGCAGGCCGAGGTTCATGCGAAGAAGCCGGCGATTACAGCGCGTCCCGCCGACCTGCTCAAGCCGGAGTGGGAGAGCCTGAGCGCCGCGGCTCATGCTTTGAACGGATCGAATGGCAGCGATGAGGACGTGCTGACCTATGCAATGTTCCCGCAGGTAGCGCCCAAGTTTTTCGAGAGCCGCGCCCAGGGCCGCAAGAATCTGGGACGGGACCCGGGCGAGGCCCCGTCGAACAAGGATCAAGCCGCGAAAGCTCCCTCAGAGGCTGGCGGCGGGCCTGCGTTGAACGCCCCAGTGAACTATGTCATTACGCTGAACGGCAAAGAGCACCGTGTAACCGTGGCTCCGGTGAAATAGAACAAGTTGTGCCGGCAGGCGCAGGAGCAAGAGATGTCTAAGCAAGCGAAGAATCAGAAGAAGACCATGGCCGAAAAGGTTTCCGCGCTCCACGCGAAACGCGCAGTGCTCGAACTCGGCGGCGGCCAGGAGCGCATAGAGAAACAGCACTTGTCTGGAAAGCTGACAGCGCGGGAACGGATTGCAAGGCTGGTGGACCCAGGCAGCTTCCAGGAGATCGGACTGTTTGCCCTGCATCGCGCCACCTATTTTGGGATGGCCGGAAAAGAGATGCCTGCCGATGGGGTGGTGACGGGTTGCGCGAACATAGACGGGCGCCTGGTGCATCTTGCCAGCCAGGATTTTACCGTGGGGGGCGGATCTGCCGGCGAGACGCACAACGACAAGGTTGTGGACATGATGCGCCTGTCTCTCAAGACGGGGAGCCCATTCGTCTTCATCAATGACTCCGGCGGCGCGCGCGTTCAGGAAGGCATTGACAGCCTGGCCGGTTATGCCCGCGTGTTTTACAACAATGTCATGCTCTCCGGAACGGTGCCGCAGATTTCCCTGGTTTGCGGACCATGCGCGGGGGGCGCGGTCTACAGCCCGGCGCTTACCGACTTCATCATCCAAACCCGGCAGGCCCGGATGTTCATTACCGGGCCGCTGGTGATCAAGCAGGTCACCGGCGAGGTGGTCAGCGCGGAGGAGCTGGGCGGCCCTCAGTCGCAGATGAATAACTCGGGAGTCATTCACCTCATCGCTCAGAACGATGAGGAGGCGGTTCAACTTTGCCGGCGGCTGCTCAGTTTTATGCCCTCCAACAACCTTGAGGATGCGCCCCGCGAGGCTTACAATTTGCCCATCGAGCCCGATCCGGAGATGAACGGGGTTGTCCCGGTCGACAACAAGGCTGCTTATGACGTGCGGGGCGTCATCACGCGCGTTCTGGACTACCGCGATTTTCTCGAGATCCAGCCTGAGTTCGCTCCCAATATTGTCATCGGCTTCGGGCGCCTGCAGGGCCGGCCGGTAGGCATCATCGCCAGCCAGCCGAATCACCTGGCCGGCGTGCTGGACATCAACGCCTCCGATAAGTCGGCGCGATTTGTCCGATTCTGCAATGCCTTCAACATTCCTCTGATTACGTTCGTGGATGTGCCTGGTTTTCTTCCCGGAGTCGACCAGGAACGCGGCGGCATCATTCGTCATGGCGCCAAGCTGCTGTTTGCCTACTCGGCCGCCACGGTTGTGAAGATTACGGTGGTGTTGCGCAAGGCCTATGGCGGCGCGTATATCGCCATGTGCTGCAAGGATCTGGGCGCGGACCGGGTCGTCGCGTGGCCCACGGCTGAGATCGCGGTGATGGGCGCCGAGGGAGCAGCCGAGATCGTCTTCCGGCGCGAAATCGATGCGGCCGAGGACAAGGCGGGCCGCCGCAAGCAGTTGGTGGACGAGTATCGAGAGACGTTTTCCAATCCTTTCGTCGCGGCAGGCCGGCGGCTGGTGGATGACATCATCGATCCGGCCATGACCAGGAAATATCTGGCGGATGCGCTTGAATCGCTGCACGCCAAGCGGGAGCTGCGTCCTCCGAAGAAACACGGATTGATTCCCTTATGATGAGGAGCCGCGAGTGGCCGTTGATTTGACAGATTTGGTTCAGGCTGTGTCTGAGCGCCAACAGGCGACGGAACGCCAACTGGGCGAACTTGCCGGCGCGCTCAAAGCATTGCAGGCTCGCGTGGCCGAGCTCAGCCAGCCCCCGGGGGTCGCTTTGGTTGTCGAAGTGGAAGCCGCGGCTGCTGCCGCGAAGGAAGCGGCTCTTCGGGAAACAGGTGAAGTCACGCCGGAGATGCTGGCGGTGATTGCCGCGGCCGTGACCGCGTTCCTGGGCAAGAAAGTCCGTATCCGCTCGGCGAAGATGCTGCAATCGCCCTATGAAGTTGTAAATCCATGGTCTCAACAGGGGCGGGTGTTCGTACAGGCCTCGCATAATTTACGATCGAGAGACTGAGGCAGCAGGCAAGTCACTCGAGGGAAGGAGCTCGCAACTTGAAGCTTCAGATTTCAATTGACGAAAAGACGTACGAGGCTGAAGTCGAAGTCCTGGAAGATGACGCGATGCCGCGCCGGCCAAATTATGGGCCTTACAACCCGCTTCCAGCGACGGTTCAATCAATGACGGTTGCCGGCGCGCAAACTTCGGCGGCCGGGAAAAATGCTATCGAAGACAAGCTGTGCCGCAGTCCCGTGACGGGTATCGTCATCAAGGTGAATGTTGAGCCGGGACAATCGATTCAGACCAACGATCTGATCATGGTGCTGGAAGCCATGAAGATGGAAACCAATGTTACCGCGTACGGCGCGGGAAAAGTGAAGAGTGTCAGGGTGGCGCAAGGCGATTCCGTAAAGGTGAATCAGGTCGTCGTTGAGTTCGAATAGAGCGGTTCTCCAATTTACGTGCCTTTGCCAGTTCCGTGCGAGGTGGCTTTTTCTTAAGGAAAAAGCCACTCAGTGGATGTGCTTTCGGGGTATAGCAATTGGAGAACCGCTATAATGGCCCTCAACCATCCCCTTGGCGTTCGCTGAGTCCATCGAAAGGGCAACCAATGAGCGGCGTTGACGAAGATTTGAGACTTGTTCCAGGGATCAAGTTCGTAGATCACGTGGCCATTGCCGTGAAGCAGGGCGAGTTGGACCGCCAGGTGGAGGCCTACGAGATGCTGGGCTTCCACGAAGTGCATCGCGAGGAAGTGCTGGGCGCCGATCAGGTGCGCGAAGCATTGCTGCGCATCGGCGACGGCCCCAACCTGATTCAGTTGCTCGAGCCTTTGTCAGCGGACTCTCCGGTGCAAAAACTGATCGAGAGAAACGGCGGCCGCGGCGGGCTGGCCCATCTCGCTTTCCGCGTTGAGAACGCGCAGCAGGCCTTCGACGCGATGAAGGCAAGCGGATTTCAACTTATCGACAAAGCTCCCCGCAAAGGCTCGCGAGGAACTACGGTATTCTTTGTTCATCCCAAGTCGAGAACGGACAATCCCTTTGGGTTTCTCATCGAAATAGTCGAAGCCCCTGAAAGCAAGTGAAGAAATATGGCCACCGATCATCTTCTCCAGGAGTTTCCGCCGGTCAGCACTCAGTCGTGGGAGGAACTCGTCCGCAAGGATCTGAAGGGCGCCGACTACGCCGGAAAACTGATTTGGCAAACGGAGGAGGGGCTCGCGGTCAAACCTTACTACCGGGCAGAAGATTGTGCGAGTTTGGATTTTCCCGAGGCGCCCCCAGGCGCGTTTCCTTATGCGCGCGGCAACCGCTCGACCGGCGACTGGCGCATCCGGGAAGAGATTGATGCGGTAGATCCAGTAGAGGCCAACCGGGCGGCGCACAGCGCCGTGCTTGCTGGAGCCGGGGAGATCGCGTTCTGCGGCGTTCGCATCGAAAATGCTTCAGACCTGGAAATGCTCCTGGACAATCTCGACGAGATCCCCGTGCATTTTGAAAATGCCGGCGAACCGCTTCTTCGTCTTTTGATCGAGCGGCTGAATGGAAGGCAAAGGCTATCGCCGGCTTCGACCGGCTGGAATCCGTTGGCCAACCTGGACTTTGCGGCGGAAGTGATTGCGGCCGCGCCTGCCGCGCTCGCGTCCTTCACGATCCATGGCCAGGAGTTTGAAGAGTCGGGCGCAACGGCCGTCGAGGAAGTTGGCTTCACCCTCGCGGCCGCGGTGGATTTCATGGCCGGGATGCAAGAGCGCAACGTGGACGCTGATCGCGCCGCTGCTTCGATCACGTTCTCCTTTGCGAACGGCGCCAACTACTTCTTTCAGATTGCCAAGCTGCGCGCCTTCCGCATGGTGTGGGCGCAGGCAGTCGAGAGCTTTGGCGGGTCGCGGGAGAGCTCCAAGGCGCGAATCCATGCCCGCACCTCGCGCTGGAACCAGACCATCTACGATCCCCACGTCAACATTCTGCGCGGGACCACCGAGGTCATGTCAGCGGCCCTCGGCGGCGCGGACTCAATTTCCGTCGCGCCCTTCGACGAGTGTTACAAGGCGCCGGATGGGGCCAGCCGCCGGCTTGCGCGGAACACGCAGATCATTCTCAAGCAAGAGGCGCTGCTGTCCCGAGTAGCCGATCCCGGCGCCGGGTCGTACTGGCTGGAAGTTATCACTGATTTCATTGCCCGCGAGGGTTGGAAATCGATGCAGAAGATCGAGGCAGCCGGCGGCTATCGGAAGGCTATGGCGGATGGACTCATCGCGCAGGCGCTGGGGCAATCGCTGGCCGCTAAAGAGAATGCGGTGTCGTCTCGCCGCCGCATCTTTACCGGGACCAGCCGGCACGCAAATCTTTCTGAAAAGGCATTGGACCGCATTGATTCTCAGCGCCTCTCCAGCAAACCGCGTGGCGCGCGAATGTATGAGCAGCTTCGCCTGCGCACGGAACGCCACGCGGCCCGGACCGGCAAGGCACCGCGTATTTTGCTGGCCGAAATCGGGGACGCAAGGATGCGCTCGGCACGCTCCAACTTCGCCGCGGACTTCTTTGGCTGCGCGGGCTTCGACATTGTCACGCGGCGATTTTCAAGCGGTGTTGAGATTGCGGCAAGCGATGCCGCTCTTATCGTGCTTTGCAGTTCCGATGCGGAGTATCTTGCCATTGCCAATGAAGTGATTGCCAGGTTAAAAGCTCTCGGGCTTGAGACCCCGGTGATCGTCGCGGGCTCTCCCGATGCCGCCGGGCAACTGCAAAAGGCCGGCGTCGCGGACTTTGTTCATATCCGAAGCAATCCTGTCGAGCTTCTTACAAAATGGCAGCATCGGCTGGGAATCAAGGGCTAACCATGCGCCCAGACTTTTCAAAGATCGAGTTGAAGCCCGCGGTGGAACGAGCGGCGGCGCGAGAGAGCAGTGAATGGATCTCTGCTGAGCACATCCCGGTCAAGGGTTTCTATACGCGCGAAGACCTGGAAGGACTCGAGCATCTTGAGTATGCCGCGGGGATTCCGCCCTATCTGCGCGGGCCGTACAGCACGATGTATGTCATGCGGCCCTGGACGATTCGGCAATATGCGGGCTTCTCCACCGCAGAAGAGTCCAACGCGTTTTATCGCCGCAACCTGGCCGCCGGACAGAAAGGGCTTTCGGTCGCGTTCGATCTAGCCACGCACCGGGGATACGACTCCGATCACGAGCGCGTTACAGGAGATGTGGGCAAGGCCGGCGTGGCGATTGATTCGATCCTTGACATGAAGATTCTGTTCGACCAGATTCCTCTCGGTCGAATGTCCGTGTCCATGACCATGAACGGGGCGGTCCTGCCGATCATGGCGTTCTATATTGTGGCAGCCGAAGAGCAGGGAGTTACACCTCAGCAGTTGAGCGGGACAATTCAGAACGACATTCTTAAAGAATTCATGGTCCGCAATACTTATATCTATCCGCCCGAAGGTTCCATGCGAATCATCGGCGATATTTTCCGCTATTGCTCGGCGAATATGCCGAAGTTCAACTGCATCAGCGTGAGCGGATACCACATGCAGGAGGCCGGCGCCACGGCGGATATCGAGCTCGCTTACACGCTGGCCGACGGCCTGGAGTACCTGCGCACGGGAGTGAAGGCAGGCCTCGACGTTGACGAGTTTGCGCCCCGCATCTCTTTTTTCTGGGGCATTGGCATGAACCACTTCATGGAGATTGCCAAGATGCGCGCCGCGCGCATGTTATGGGCCAAGCTAGTCAAGACCTTCAACCCAAAGAATCCAAAGTCGCTGGTCTTGCGGGCACATTGCCAGACTTCCGGCTGGAGCCTTACGGCCCATGATCCGTATAACAACGTGGTGCGCACGTGCGTCGAGGCGCTGGCAGCGGTTTTCGGGCATACGCAGTCCCTGCACACCAACGCGCTCGATGAAGCCCTGGCGCTGCCTACCGATTTTTCCGCTCGCATCGCCCGCAATACGCAGATTTACTTGCAGGAAGAGCCGGAGATCACGCGCGTCGTGGACCCCTGGGCCGGTTCCTACTATGTTGAGCGGCTGACGCACGAGTTGATGCATGGGGCATGGGCGCTGATCGAAGAGGTCGAGAGCCTGGGCGGCATGGCCAAGGCGATTGAAACCGGCGTTCCCAAGATGCGCATTGAAGAGGCGGCAGCGCGCAAGCAGGCCTGCATCGACTCAGGCAAAGACGTGATCGTGGGCGTCAATGCCTATCCTTCGCCCGAGGAGCCGATGATTCCGGTTCTCGATATTGACAATGCCGCGGTGCGTGAATCGCAGATTGAGAGGCTTAACCAGTTGAAGCGCGAGCGAGACCCGGATGCGGTGCGCCAAGCGCTCGAACGGCTGGAGCAATGCGCCTCCGGCGGTGAGGGAAATCTTCTGGAGTGCGCGGTGGATGCGGCGCGCAGACGCGCTACCCTGGGCGAAATTTCCTCGGCCCTGGAAAAGGTTTGGGGACGTTACGAGGCCACTACGCGCATCATCGCCGGCGTTTACTCCGCGGAGAGCACGAACGCAGAGGAGTTCAATAAGGCGCGGCAGTTAGTCGCGGAGTTTGAGCAAGCTGAAGGCCGCCGCCCCCGTATTCTTGTTGCGAAGATGGGGCAGGATGGCCATGATCGCGGCTCCAAGGTGATCGCCACGGCCTTTGCGGATATCGGCTTCGATGTTGACATTGGCCCCCTGTTTCAGACTCCGCGCGAGGTCGCGCGCCATGCAGTCGAAAACGATGTGCATATCGTCGGCGCCTCCTCGCTGGCCGCCGGCCACAAGACACTTGTCCCGCAATTGATCGAGGAGTTGCGCAAACTCGACCGGGATGACATTCTGGTGGTTGTGGGCGGCGTCATTCCCCCGCAGGACTACGAGTTCCTGTACCATGCGGGCGCGGCCGGGGTCTATGGACCGGGCACAGTGATTCCGGTGGCGGCGCAGCAAATTCTCGAGATTTTGAATAGCAGTCTGGTGGGAGGAAGTTTCTGATTGGCGAACCCTGGCGAGAGCGCGTTGCGTGTTCGCCCCGGCTGCGTAACGCCGGAGCCGCCGCGGGAGTTGATTGCGCGCGTTTCCAACCGTCGCCGCTCTCTTTCGCGCCAGCAAACCGTCAATGGCATCCTGCATGGCGACCGCGCGGTTCTGGCGCAAGCCATCACCCTGATCGAAAGCTCGCGCGCGGCGGACCGGGAGCTGGCCGAGCTGATCGTTGAAGACTGCCTTCCGCATAGCGGCAACTCCATTCGTGTCGGCATCACGGGCGTTCCGGGCGCGGGCAAGAGCAGCGTAATCGAGAGGCTGGGCGCATTCCTGATCGGCAAACATGGGAGCGGCGAAGACGGGCTGAAGGTCGCCGTGCTGGCCATCGACCCGAGCAGCCAGCTTTCCGGCGGTAGCATTCTGGGCGACAAGACCCGCATGCACTCTCTCGCTTCAAGCGAGATGGCGTTCATCCGGCCCACTCCATCTCGCGGCTCTCTGGGCGGCGTGGCGCAGCGCACCCGCGAGGCCATGCTGCTGTGTGAAGCTGCGGGTTACCGCAACATCCTTGTCGAGACGGTCGGAGTCGGACAGTCCGAGACCGCAGTTCACGAGATGGTTGATTTCTTCCTGCTTATCACGCTGACCGGCGCGGGCGACGAACTGCAAGGCATAAAGCGCGGCGTGATGGAGATGGCGGATCTTGTAGCGATTAACAAAGCCGATGGCGCGAATCTGGTTGCTTCTGAAAGAGCCCGCGCCGAGGCTGAGAACGCATTGCACTACCTTCCCAAGCTGCCGAATGGATGGACTCCGAGCGCCTTGACCTGCTCGGCGCAAACCGGCAAGGGCATCGCCGAGCTTTGGAATTGTGTGCTGGAATACACTGCCCTGACCAAAGCCAACGGCTGGTTCAATGTTAACCGGAGAAATCAGACACGGAGATGGATGCACGAGATCATCGAGCAGGGATTGAGGCAACGATTCGAGTCTCATCCAGCCATCCGGAAGCGCATGGAGGCGCTTGAGCAGGACGTGCTGGAAGGACGCACAACATCGTTTCGTGCCGCGCGTACGCTGCTCGATCTCTCTTCAGGCCCAAAACTATCCGACACTCGCTGAGGTATAGTAGATTCTAGTAGACGGACTGCCCTGCGGAGAGATGGCCGAGTGGTTTAAGGCGCACGCTTGGAAAGCGTGTGTACTTTAACGAGTACCGTGGGTTCGAATCCCACTCTCTCCGCCATTGACCTGGAATTCAAGATTAATCAAGGAGATACAAAAAGGGCCGTGTTCACGAGTAAATATCGTGGACACGACCCTATGTCGCTCTCCGATTATCCAATGCCCTCCATCGAGGACGATTACCCGCGGGTCATGGTTCCATCCCACGTGCTGACCTTGGCGGGAATCGCCGTGCCGGTAAACCACGTGGAGGTCACGCTCTTGGTTTCGGTGTAAAAGATGAAGCCATCGCGTCCCATGCAGTGAAGGTCGCCGAAGAACGACTGCTTGTGCCCGGTGAATCCAAAGACGGCCAGCGGAACCGGAATGCCGACGTTGATGCCCACCATGCCGCCGTCCGTGCGCCTGACAAACTCGCGCGCGTAGTAGCCGCTTTCGGTGTAGATCACTGAGCCGTTGGCGAAACGGCTGTTGTTCATGATCCTGAGGCCTTCCTCAAAGCTGTTGACGCGCTTGACGCAGAGCACCGGGCCAAAGATCTCCTCGCGGCCGCAGGTCATCTCCTCAGTCACATGGTCAAAGATCGTGGGGCCGATGAAAGATCCCTTTTCGCAGCCCGCCGGAACCTTCGGGTTGCGCCCGTCGAGAACCAGCTTGGCGCCCTCTTTGATCGCGGTCTCTATCCAACCAAGAACAAACTCCTTGTGGCCTTGATTGACGACCGGGCCCAGGCCGGTGCGCTTGTCGTATGCCGCACCGAGGTTGACTTCCTTCGCCATGCGCGCGACCGCTTCAACCAGTTTGTCAGCCACGGAGTTCTCGACGACAATCACGGGCAGAGCCATGCAGCGTTCGCCGGCGCATCCGCAAAAGGAGTTGATGATTCCTTGCGCGGCGCGTTCGATGACCGCGTCCTTCAGCACCAGGGCGTGGTTCTTGGCTTCGGTGAGCGCCTGAACGCGCTTGCCGTTGGCGGCGGCCGTGGCGTAAATGTGCTTTCCGACGCTGGTGGAACCGACGAACGTAACTCCCTTGATGTCGGGATGCCGGAGCAGAATCTCCGCTTCGTTGCGGCTGGTGGTCACCAGGTTCAGGACTCCGTCCGGCAAGCCGGCTTGCTTCCAGAGCTCGCTGATGCGCATGGCCGACTGGGGCACAAAGCTGGCCACTTTCAGCACGATGCAGTTTCCCGTTACGATGCAGATGGGAGCCATCCACCCATGCGGAAGCATGGCGGGAAAGTTCCACGGGGCGATGCCGGCAAAGACGCCCAGGGGCTCGCGAAACTGGACAGTATCGTAGCCGGTGGATACGCTCATCAGCGATTCGCCCTTCATCATATGGGGAGCGCCGCAGGCAAACTCTACGACTTCAATCGTCTTGAGGACATCGCCCGCCGCTTCGTCCCACTTCTTGCCGTGTTCCTGGGCACAAAGATGGATGAGTTCGTCCAGGTGTTCTTCCAGCAACTGCTTCATCTTGAAGAGAACCTGGGTACGCTTGGCCACCGGCGTGTCACGCCATGCGGGGAAGGCCTTCACGGCAGCCTGAATGGCCTCTTCGACTTCTTCAGCCGTGCATTGCGGCGCATAGGCTATGACGGCGCCCGTCGATGGGTCGTAACAAGGCATGTACTTGCTGGTCTTGGACTCCCGCCAAACACCGCCCGCAAAGTACTTCAGCTTTTTAGCTGGCTCGCCGCTGACGGCATCGGGCATTGCGTCGCTCGGAAAAGAATAGTAACGATCCGTCGTTACTTCGTCGGAAACTGCGGTTAAAGTTGCCATGAAGATCCCCTTCGCAAGAATTTTTGTTGGATGGGCCTGCCGTCTGGATGCAGGTCGGCGCGCTGTCTCCAGCGCGAATATCACCGTCTCGATCAAGCGATGTGCGTTTCTCTATATACATGCACATCCGCCGTCTTCCGCCCAGGCGGCATCCGGCCAGGGCGAAGATATCGGCAATCTTCATGCTAGCACAGGCCGTATCTTTCAATCGATCACGACGCGCTCATGCCGCGAAGATGCAGTAACGCCACATCCGGCTCCCGGGTTTGCATCATCACAAACTATCAGCCTGAGCGATGCGAAAGGGAGGGCCCGCGTCGAGAGGTTCCCGCGACACAATTCGACCTTCACTGAAAACTGCGTTACGCTTTCCTGCCTCATTATTCGTGCCCTCGTCCATTTGCAGTTAGAATCCAATGAGGGGAATCAGGAAGATGGCGGTACTCGGCAATGCCGGTGACCGCAGCATGAATCAAAAATTCAGTTGTCCTTTTGCCCGGATGGCGAAACTGGCAGACGCAGCGGACTTAAAATCCGCAGGCCGCAAGGCCGTGGGGGTTCAAATCCCCCTCTGGGCACC
>CAVXYT010000027.1:0-18852 GCA_963765995.1 uncultured Acidobacteriaceae bacterium
ACAGCCCCACGCCCAAACCCGCCGCGCACACCCCCGCGAGCATTGTGTCAGGGCACGACTTCTAAGCCTGTCCTGAGCGCAGCCGAAGGATGCCGAAAGCCGCATTGCGTCAGGGCACGACTTCTAAGCCTGTCCTGAGCGCAGCCGAAGGATGCCGAAAGCCGCATTGCGTCAGTGCACGACTTCTAAGCCTGTCCTGAGCGCAGCCGAAGGATGCCGAAAGCCGCATTGCGTCAGGGCACGACTTCAGTCGTGCCGAAAAGGGCTAGAACAACAAAGGGCTTTAGCCCCTGAGGTATGCGTAGATCCGGAGAGAGATGGGGGTTTCAACCCCCGCATCGAGCCAACAAAATTACCCCGGGCTTTAACCCCGGAGCCGCATCTACCACCCCACCTGACGCATCCGCTCAAGGATCGCCTCGCTGTAGTGATTCATGCGCTCGGGCCGTCGCTTCAGCGGAGCCGGCAAAATCGCAGCCAGCCGCGCCGCCTGCTCCCGGCCAACACTCCGGGCCGCGATTCCATAGTGGGACCGGCATGCCGCATCCGCGCCATAAATACCGGGGCCCCATTCCACCACGTTCAGGTAGAGCTCCAGAATGCGCTGCTTGCCCAGCACCAGTTCCGCCACCGGCACAAGCCCCGCCTCCGCGCCCTTTCTGATGATGGATCGGCCCGTTCCGAAGAACAGATTCTTCACCAGTTGCTGCGTAATCGTCGAAGCTCCCCTCGTCCGCCCGCCTTCCATATCATCTTCCGCGTCGATCTGGATCGCGTGCCAATCGAACCCATGGTGCTCGTAAAATCGCGCGTCCTCCGCTGCGATTACAGCGTGCTGCAAGTTCGGCGATATCTGGCTCAGCGGAATGAATTTGTAGTGTTCGCGATACGGCTTGTGGTGCATCCACGCCTGCAATCGCCGCTCGATATGCACCGCGGTTGTCGGCGGGTCAATCCACCGCGCGGCCACCAGCAGCAGCGCGGCAGCCAACCAAAGAAGCGCCACCACGATCGCAAACCATCGAACAAACGATCGCAGGAACCCCTTCCGAGGCGGGTTCGTTGGGAATGTGCGGTTTACTGTATCCACACATCAGAATAATCGCCTGGGCTTGGTTGTTGCTTATGGCTTTGATCTCGCGTGCGCGAACACGAAGCTGCGAATAGAACAGTTTTGAAAGGGCACGGCTTTAGCCGTGCCGCTATGCCGGAGGGAGGCGGGGGTTTTAACCCCCGCATTAAGCCAAAAATATCAACTGGCTTTAGCCCCTGAGGGAAGGTTTATTCGCACTGACCCACTACCAGAAACGAGCTTTGCGTCAGGGCACGGCTTCACCGGGGTCCCCATCGACAGGTCTTCGTCGATGGGGTGGGGCTTCAGTCGTGCCGAAAGGGCCGAGTAAAATCAACTGGGCTTTAGCCCCTGAGGGACACTCCCATACGGCAGGCAACCGGTTCTCGCCTCGCACCGCATCCGCATTAAAAGCCCTGGGATTGCGTTTCAAAAAGAAGAACCAGCCCCATAGGGGCGGAACGAATCCTCGCGGCCGGTGCACAAATCGCATTACGGCGAGATGTGACTGGTATCACCGACGGCGGCCATCGCCGATCCGATACTACGACAATCTACTCAGGAGATCTGCCCATGAATAGTTTCCGCGCGTGTTTGTTCAGTGCTGCCCTGCTCGTTTTTCTTGTCTTGGCTGCTGCCGTTCAACCTGCCGTTGCTCAGACAGCTCATGGCAAGCAGGGGCACCATCAGGCGATTCCAGCCGGGAAAACCTGTTCTGACTGCCACAAGATGACGTATGCCCAATGGAAAGGCAGCCTGCATGGCGCTAACGGTGTCGAATGTACCGTGTGCCATGGCGAGATCACAGCACAGAGCGTCGCGGCCACGCCGGCGTTAAGCGTATGCGACACCTGTCACACCGAGCAGGTGGCGCAACTGAACTCTGATCCATTCAAGCACGGCAAGACGTGTGTGACGTGTCATTCACCACACACCTTCAAGGGGCACCCGAAGGCGGCCAAGGTAGGCAACTGAGAGCAATATCCAGGCGTCGCTTTCTCGAACTGTCGGCCGCCGCATCCGCGCGAAAACTCCTGTGCCGTGCATGAACTTGTCTTGTCACAGAGCCAACCGTTTTTCGCCTCCCAAGCTGTCATTCGCCGTCTGCCTCCCAGCGGGAGGCAGCGAAAATAGCCCTGGCCCTCCGGCGAATTCCTAAGCTGAGAAGTGGTGCGCTATAGGTTATCGGTTTTTGTACACCGTGAAGCTATAGGTTGCCGGTTTACCCCCTCAATGTGAAACTCCAGCTTGCCGGTTTTGGGCGAAGCGGTGAGCTGGCGCGCGCCTGTCTTTCGGACACGGGGGAGTTCCCGCTCATCATAAATCTGCACAATGGTTGCAGATCATTCAGTAGCAAAGGGGGAGAATGGGTGAAAAGAGGCCAGATTTGGGATCGACGCGTGATTTTCAGGGGAGATTCCTGTCTGTGCACGGCAGTGATCAGTGGTCAGTGGGGAGTGAGGGGATATGGAGTGGCAGATGAAGGTGGTGGCGCAGAGAGATCTTGACCGGGAGCTGAAGCCGTTTTTGACGGCGCGGCGGGTGCACCGGCCGAGCGGGGGATGGCTGCGCACGGTGCGCAAGGCTCTGGGGCTTTCGGCGGCGGCGATGGCCAAGGATTTGCGGGTGAGTCCTTCGGCGGTCTTTCAGATGGAACGGGCGGAATCGAAGGACACGATCACGTTGCGGCGGCTGGAGGAAGCGGCGCGGGCGATGTCGTGCCAACTGGTGTATGCCATTGTGCCCTACCGGGGGAATTTCGAGGGGCAGGCGATTGAATACGTGAAGCGGTACTTGTGGCGAAAGAAGGCTGAGCGGAAACGGAAGCGGAAGCTGCCGCTGGCGATGGCTGCGGTCAGCAAGACAATGGAACAGAGTAAGCAAGGGAGCGACGTAGGGAAACGGCGGATTCGCAAGCTGGTCGAGGCGATTCGGGAGAAGATAAAGGAGGAGGGGGCGAAGGGATGAGGGCCGGAGTGGGCGTCAGAATCATCTGGTTGCTCCACTTTGGGAAGTGTCAAAAAAGAAAAAGCGGGCAAGAGCTCGGCCGGGCTCGGTCAAGGGTAGCATAGGAGTGGAACGGCAGCACCTAACCTGATCCGGTATCATTCAGAGTGGGCGCCTCGCAGAGTGGGAGTCCGCGGGTTGAAGGCGCGGTCCGGACCTGGGAGAGATCAATCAATGACAGCTACGCCAGCAGCATCGATTTCGGCATTCTCCCATGTGGGGATACTTCCGCTAGACCAAATCATCCCAGGTGACTCGGTCGTACGGATCAGAGAGTTGCCGTCTTGTGTGGGACACCTCATCCTAAGCGACATCCCCTACGGAATCGGCGCCGAAGATTGGGATGTTTTGCATGACAATAACAATTCGGCATACTTGGGGTCGAGTCCCGCGCAAGAGAAGGCGGGAGCTATATTCAAAAAGCGCGGGAAACCTATTAACGGGTGGTCGGAGGCGGATAGGGAGATACCCAAGCAGTACTACGAGTGGTGTTCATCGTGGGCCGCTGAGTGGTTTCGTGTTTTGAAGCCAGGCGGCTCCGTGTTCATTTTTGCCGGTCGCCGTTTCTCCCATCGGTGTATTTGTGCACTTGAAGATGTCGGCTTTTCTTTTAAGGACATGCTGGCTTGGGTGCGCGATCGTGCACCGCACCGAGCCCAACGTGTCAGCGTCGTATTCGACCGGCGTGGAGATGCTGCTTCTTCTCGTGAGTGGGAGGGTTGGAGGGTAGGGAATCTTCGCCCGTCCTTTGAGCCGATTCTTTGGTTTACCAAGCCTTACAAGATCGGAACTACTATCGCAGACAACGCTCTGGGCCATGGTGTCGGGCCTTACAACGAGGAGGCTTTTCTGCGGTATGTTCGCGACCCTAATAACATTCTTCAGTGCGGTTTCGCAAAAGGCGAGGGCGGGTTGCACCCGACCCAGAAGCCAGTGCGTCTTATGCAAGCTCTTATCGAACTCACGACCAAGCCCGGTCAGATTGTCATTGACCCATTTGCCGGAAGCGGCTCAACCCTAGTGGCCGCCCGCAACCTCGGTCGTCACTTCATCGGCTTTGAGCTCGAAACCAAGTATATTCAGGTGTGCAAGGACAGGTTAGACGATAGCGGTCGGCTTCAATTCACAGCATAGCCAGGATGCCATTATCCGCTACAGAATTGACGACCCTTTCTCGCCCTTCGATGTTGCGGTCTTGGATCAAATATCTTATGGCATCTTCTCGACTCATTCGCATGACCTGCTCCCTCTCGCGAGCGAACGTCGTGAGAGCTTCTTCTTTCGAGGCAGCTATCGATTCCAGGGTCGCTGCCCTTTCCTGCTGCCACATGGGAATGATGGCCTCATCTGAGCTGAGCATCGTTCGATTCACGCTGGTCCAGTAATCAACAGAGTTCTTTGTTGGGTTCAGGCTTTCTGAGCATCTGAGAATGTTCAGTAAAAGATCTTGAGCTTTACGTGTTCCTGCGGCTTCAGAGAATTGAACGAGGGTCGCGAGATGCGAGTAAGAGAAAATGCAAACATTCAAGGCTATTGCCTGTTGGTAAATCTGGCTTGTCCGAGCAGGGAGCTGATATATCGGACACACGACTATAGCATATGGCTTCTCACGCTTCCACCCGTTCAGCGCAGCAATTTTGAAGTCCTTCTGGTTCTTCGCTGTTCGGCTCAGCCGGAACGCTTTCGCATCCGCGACCAGGGAATAGTTGGACCCAACAGCTTCCACGTCGGCGGCGTCTGCCCGCTCCGTTAGCACAATGCTTGTCAGTCCGATATGACGAAATGCCGCGGATAACAGGGCGTCCGTGTACTTCGAGTAGAGCTTTTCTTCGCTTGTATCGTGCCCATACTCTTCAGGAATTGCTCCGCATAAATGGAGGTGATCGAATAAGGCGACAGGTCCTTCTTGCTGAATCTCTGCTATCAGTTCGCGTTCAACTTTAGCTGTATCTTCGCCGAATCTTCCGCTGATTCGGGAGATTTCCTCGATCCAGTGTCGCCGCCTTTGAATCGTTCCGTCTGTCAGTATCCTATAGGGCACGGAGAATCGCCTTCCCGGTTTCGTTCTGTCTCGCATGACATCGACTACTATCAAGAAACGGTGGGTGCTGCCTAAGACTATATCGTTCCCGGGGTCATAAAGGCCAACGCGCAACGGTTTCTTTCAGTTGGGAGGGTCCGTGTCGATTCTTGTCCGTTGCTGTACGAGGTGAAGCCAGTACCTTTCGGGGGCGTGGCTTTAGCGCGGTTTCGCCGAGTGGGTTGATTTTTAATAGTAATCATCACCGGCAGATTTTAGCCCTTTTCCAGCCGAAAATACCGCTTTGCCCTGGCAATATCATCGAAAATTTGCGCCTTGAGCGCCTCATGCGAAGGCCACTGCTGCTCGCCGCGCAGGCGGAGCAGAAACTCCAGCTCAATCGTAGTCTCTTCACCCAGATCCATCGGCTCGAAGTCCAGAATGTGCGACTCGACGGCAAAGGACGCCTCGCCGAAGGTCGGTCTGTTGCCCACGTTGGTCACTGCCTGAAACCGCCGTCCGCCGACTGTGAGCCGCGTGACGTAAACCCCGAAGGCCGGCAACAGGCCCTCGTAAGCCGCCAGGTTGACCGTGGGCACCAGCAGCCGCGCGCCGATGCCGCGTCCGCGCGCCTGCGTGGACCGCACCTGAAACGGCCTTCCCAGCATCCAGCGCGCGCGGGTCATGTCGCCCTCCGCCACCAGCGCGCGAATCGCCGAGCTTGAAACCTCCAGCCCATGCACATGCAGCGGAGAATGGACGCGCACGGCAAAGCCGAACTCCGCGCCAAAGGCCTGGAGCTCGGCCACGCCGGCATCGGCTCGATGGCCAAAGCGGAAGTTGCCGCCCTCATGCACGCCGCGCACGCCCAGAACGTCCACTAAAATGCCACGCACAAACTCCCGCGCCGGCAAGCCGGCCAGCGCCGCATCAAAAGGCAGCACCAGCACTGCGTCAATGCCGGTCAAGCCCAGCAGCAGCAGGCGCTCGTCAATCGGCGTCAGCAGCCGCGGAGCAGCGGCCGGGTGCAGAAACTGCTCCGGGTGAGGGTCGAAGGTGATGGCCACGGCCTGTGCGCCGCTTGTCCGGGCATCGCGCACCACCGCAGAAAGAATCTCCCGGTGGCCCAGGTGCACGCCGTCGAAGTTGCCGATGGCGGCCACGCTGGGGCCGAAGCCGGCCGGAATCTCCGCGACCGAATGAAAGACGGAAATCGCGCTGCCATCGGTCATAGCTTCGCGGCCCCCAGGCTCACCGGCAGGCTGAGCCCATCGTAGGCCAGCCGAATGTTGTCAGGCAGCATGCGATTGGTTTCCTCATGGCCCAGTTCGTGGGCGATGTGAGTAAGCCAGGTGTGGCGCGCGCCGATGCGCCTGGCCCACTGAACCGCCTGCTCCACGGTGGCGTGGCTGGGGTGCGGCTTGTGGCGCAGCGCGGAGACCACCAGGTGGTCCAGCCCTTCAAGCAGCGCGAAGCTCGATTCCGGGATGGCGCTTACATCGGTCAGATAGGCGGCGCGGCCAAAGCGAAAACCGGCAATCTCCATCTCCCCATGCAGCAGCGGGACGCGCAGCAACTCGACGCCATAAACCAGAGTCCGCTCGGCCAGCGGCTGCAGTTGAACCCGCGCGCGGGTGGGATAAGTGGATTGCTCCGAAAAGGTGTAATCGTAGATGCGCCCCAGCACCTCTGCCGTCTCCGGCGTGGCGTAGAGCGGAATTGGCCCGCCCTCGCGAAAGACTGTGAAGCTGAGCGGGCGCAGGTCGTCCATGCCCATGATGTGGTCGGCGTGGGAGTGGGTGTAAAAAACCGCGTCCACGCGGGTGAGGCCGTTGCGCAGCGCCTGCTCGCGAAAGTCCGGGCCGGTATCGATGACCACCACGCGCTCGCGACCCGGGCCCGGCTCACGCCAGCGCAACAGCACCGAGGGCCTGAGCCGCCGGTCGCGCGGGTCGGTCGAGGCACATACCGCGCAGTCGCAGCCCAGCGTGGGAACCCCCATCGAGGTTCCCGTCCCGAGAAATGTGAGCAAACCTTCCATAAGCTCCGGCAGTAACTGTTCCCTGACAACTGACCACTGATCACTGACAACTGTATTTACCGCTTGCCCTGCAGAGGCGGGGGCTGCGGCGACTGCACGCCCTGCAAGGTGATCATCCTGGTCAGCTCCAGGAAGGCCATCCGCAGCTCAAACAACACCGTCTGCAGGGTCTGGTCCTCGGCCTCGGTCAGGTTCCCTTTGGTCTTCTCCGCCAGCACTCCCAGCAAATCGATGGTTGTCCGCGCGCCCAGAATGTCCACCCTCGGCCGCTGGCCCTCCTGCGCGCCCGCCCCCATCTGGATCATGGCGGAGACGTAAAACTGCTGGACCAAGTGTTCGAAGCTGATTTGCGGCTGCGCGCCCACGGCGGGGTTCTGCGCCCGCACCAGGTCTTCCAGACGCTGCGCAGAGGCGTCGTATGCCGCCTTCTGTTCGCGGCTCTCCTGGGCTGTGGGCGCGGGAGGCAACTCGCTTTCCGGCTCCTGCCCGGCAGGGGAAGTTGCGGCCGGCGCGGGCTTCGATTCATTGACGACCAGCCGCGGACCGCCCCCCGGCGCTGGCGGCGCTTCCGCGGGAGTCGCCGGATGCTGCTGGTTCTCCTGCTCTTCTTCCGCCTTCATCTTGCGGCGATCAATCACTTCGAACTTCGGTTTATCGCTCATGGTTTTCACTTTTCCAATCTTATTTGCCAACTTACTAACTCGCCGACTTGCTGACCCGTTAGCCCGCTCCCAGCTCCGGCGGCGCAGTCAGAATCCGGGCCTTGCCCGCGGCTGATTCAGCGGAATAGGTGAAGGGCTGGCTGCTTAACTCGGCTTCGCCACGAATCATGCCCAAGGCAAAGACGCGGTTGCCACTAGCCAGCAGCAACTCAGCCGCGCTGGTAATCTGCCCGGCACGCGTGCCGCCGTCCAGGGTCAGCTCCGATCCTGCTGCCGGGACGGGTCCAGACAGCTCCAGAGGCCGCAGATGCCGATGAACGCTGCCGCGGGACCGGATGCGCTCCACAATCTCCTGGCCCAGGTAGCAGCCCTTGTTAAAATTCAATGCCACCTGCGGTGGGGCCAACTGCTCGCTATTCGCTCGCATAGATTTCGTCGTCCCTGAAAAAGTCTCCACCTGCGGCACGGCCTCCTGAGGCAGGTCGCGCTCGGTAATGTCGATGCCGTAAGCGGGAATCCCCTCGGCAATGCGAAAAGCCTCCAGAGTGGCCGCACCCACCGGGCTCGCGCCAGCCTCAACCAGAGCCTTCCACAGCGCGGGAATCTCCGCCGCCTGCACCCAAAGCTCGTAATGCGGCGCCAGCACGCCATAGGCTCGAACGACGCGCACTTGCTTGCCATTCCACGCTGCGCGCGCGCTGGTCAGCGGCTCCGGCAACGCGGGCAGAGCCAGCCGCGTCAACACATCGGCGGCCTGAGGGCCGGAGAGACCCAAGGCGGTTTCGCCATCCAGCGGCGCCAGCTCCACATCGTCCATGATGATGAAGCGCTCCAGATGGGCCAGGAGCCGGTCGTACTGATCGGCGTCAATCGTCAGGTCGAGCGCCTCGCCCTCGCGCCAGACGTGCAGGTCGCCCTGGATGCGCCCCTGCGCGTTGAGCACCAGGTTCCACGCGCCGGCGTTCGTGCCCAGGCCGTTCACCGTGTTGGTAACCATGCCGCTGAGCCAGCGGAAGCGGTCTTCGCCGCGCACCGCAACCCGCCGCAGCCAGCCCAGGTCGTGCACGGCGGCTCTCAAGCCCAGCGCCGCTGTTTCCCTCCCCGCCGCGTCAAACTCCCGTGGGGTCAGCACGCCGCGATAAACTACAAGCTCCGGCCGCGCGGCTTCTTGAGCCAGCAGCGTGGCAAGTGGTGTAGCCATGGAGAGATCTGTTTCCGTCATAGGGGACTTTTCGCAGGTTCGGGCGCAGATTTCCGGTGGAAATTACGCACCAGACCGCATCCTGATTATAGCCTTGGAAGAAGACAGGGAGTACTGATGAGCAAGCAACACAGAATGGTTCGCGGATGGGCTTTGGCGGCGGCAATGTGTCTTGGGACGGCTATTGCGCCGCAGGCGCAGTCAGCCCCACCGCAGGTGGCCGCGCCGCCTGTCGTGGCCGCGCCGCAGACAGCCGGCAAGATCACCCCCGAGCAGGCGCGCCAACTCTTTGCCCTGGTGGATACGCTGATCAAATTTTCCTCCGACGATACCGGCCTCCCCATCAAGAGCACGGTGAAGCGCCAGATCACCTCTCGCGCCGCCGTCGAAAGCTACCTGAAGCAGAAGTTCGACGAAGACGAGAGCGCCCGGCGCATGCAGCGCGATGAGATCGTGCTCAAGAAATTCGGCCTGCTGGACCGCGACTTTGACCTCAAGCCCTTTCTGCTGGCGCTGCTCAAGGAGCAGATCGAGGCCTACTACAACTCCAAAACCAAGACCGTATACATGCTCGACTGGGTGGACATCGAGGAGCAGAAGCCGGTGCTGGCCCACGAGCTGACTCACGCCTTGCAGGACCAGCACTCCGACCTCGAAAAATGGAGCGACCAGACCCCCGACGATGTCTCGCTCAACTCCCCCGGCGACACTGACCACCTGGCCAAAGACGAGATGGACACGGCGCGCCAGGCCGTCGCCGAGGGGCAGGCCACGGCCGTCATGATGGACTACATCCTCAAGCCGATGGGCAAGAGCCTGGTCAAAGACCCGGAGATCATGGACTTCGTCAGGCAGCAGATGTCCGCCTCTGAAGATTCCCCCGTGCTGGCGCGCGCGCCGCTGCTGCTCTCTGAATCGATGCTCTTCCCCTATCGCGAGGGCCTCAGCTTCGAGCAGGACGTGTGGATGGACCAGGGCCAGGCGGCGGCCTTTGCTGGAACCCTGGACCGCCCGCCCACATCGAGCTGGGAGATCCTCAACCCGCGCGAGTACGAAAAGCGGCACGCGCCCGCCATTCCCCTGCTGCCCAACATTCACCCGCTCGTTGACAAGCTCTACAAGCCTTACGACATCGGCCAGGTCGGCCAGCTCGACGTGCATATTCTCACCGAACTCTTCGGCGGCGACCGGGCCGCGCGCGACCTGACCCCGGCCTGGGACGGCGGCCTCTACTGGGCAGGCCAGCGCCTCAGCGCCAAAACCCCGGACGAACGGGCGAGTACAAACTCCATCGCTCTCTTCTATCTCTCGGTCTGGAAGAACGCCGCCTCCGCGCAGGCCTTTGCGCGCATGTATGCCGATGAGCTGGGCCGCAAATACTCCGGCGTCAAACTGGAAAACTCGGTCGAGGCTGAAAACTCTGCCCGCCCCTCAACGGGATATAAAGTGTTTCCGCCTGCCGACGCCGTGTCCAACATATCGGATCAGGAGCAAGTCTATTCGACCAATGAAGGCCCGGTGGTCATCACCACACGCGGCAAGCTGGTCTTCGTAGCCGAAAGCTTCCCGCTCGACCTGGCCCGCCAACTCACAGCCCTCATCCTCGACGCGCAGGGCACCGGCGAGATGCGCATGGCCCAGGTCAAACACTTGGATACACCCAATCTCGCTTCCGGACCTCTGGAGCCGCTCACCGGCAACCTCATCCGCTTCTTCTCCAACTGCGGCGTGATGAAAACCGCGGTCGATGCTGAAATCAAAGCCGCGGCAAAATAACTCGGAGACTTTCGCAACTTTTGCCCTGATCTTACGTTCTAGCTAACAGGGATCCCAATCCTACATTGGGGAATGAATATGAAAACCGCTCTTTTCTTGTTATTCCTTGGTTGTGTTTCCGCGTTCGGACAAGACGACGCTGGAATGATGGCCGCGCAACAATCCATGCAGGATGCGCAAATGGCAAACCAGCAAGCCATGCAGGATATGCAACAGGCCAGTCAGTTAGCCAACCAGCAAATGATGCAGAACGCAACTGATACTTCGCTATACTCCGGCTCGTCCGTCGCCATCGCCCGCCAGCCATCCTTCTCCGTCAAGACCGGCGTAGTCGCTCCCGGAACCACTGTGCGCATGAAGTGCCCTACACGCTATGCGGTCATCTACTTCACCACCAACGGCTGGACGCCAACTCCCGCCTCGCGCCGCTACAAGGGCCCCATCATCATCAACAGCACCACGCAGTTGCAGGCCATCGCCATAGCTCCCAACATGGCCCGCAGTCCAATCGCCATCGCCAATTACACCGTGAACGGCTCGGCCACGACTGTGTGGCCACTCACTCTCGCCGCTGACGGAGTGCTTCGCGCCAGGACTCGCCTCCATCTGGTTACTAACTCCACGGTCTACTCGAAGACCGCCGAGGTGGGCGACAGCATCGGCATCTTACTCAATCAGGATGTGAAACTGGGCGACGCTATTGTCATTCCCAAAGGAACGCCGGTGGATGCCGCCATTACCCAGGCCGATTCTTCCGGCCACATGGGCGCGCCTGGAGACATTGCCTTCGAAGTTGATTCCATGACTGCACGAGGATCAACGGTTCCTCTCTTCGGAGGCGAAACGCTTGAAGGCGCAAATCATTATTCCAAAGTGAGAGGCTTGATTTTGATTCCAGTTGCAGGAGCCGCAGGCCTCCTAGTGCGCGGCGATGATGCCGAGATCAAACCCGGCATGACCTTCACCGTCGCCGTGGCAGCGGATACGCCTCTCATGCCCTCCGCGCCGCAGGCAGCAACTTCCAAGCCCTGACTCACTGGTCTTCCCAGGTCTCGCCAACAAGGCCTGGGCGCTAACTGATAACTGATCCCTGATCTCTGACCCCTGATCCTTGCTCTACTTTTCCCCGCCCAGGATCGATCCCACGATCCCGCCAATCAGCGCGCCGCCGGCGGCCGGTCCCAACTGCCGGCTCTCGCCGCGCGGCAGGTATTCGGCAATCTGGTGCGCCAGTCGCGAGATGGGCAGCGTCTGCAGCCAAACCATCCCCGGCCCTTGCAGCACGGCCAGGAAGATTCCATCCCCGCCGAAGATCATGTTTTTGATCCCCGGCACCGTGGTGATCTGGAACCCCACCGAGGCCTGGAACGCGCCCACGTGGCCCGGATGCACGCGCAGCACCTCGCCCGGCGCCAGGTTCTTCAAGATCAGCTCGCCACTCAGCTCCAGCCACGCCGTTCCATGCCCGCCCACCTTCTGCAGCAGAAACCCGTTGCCGCCAAAGACGCCCGCGCCCAGCGACTGCTGGAAGCCCACGCCGATGGTCACCTGCGGCGTGGCGCACAGAAACCCGTGCCGGTGGATCATGTACTCGCTGCCGGGCGCAATTTCGATGGGCACAATGTGTCCCGGAACCTTGGTGGCGAACGAGACTACGCCGGCAGCCCCGGAGGCGCGGTACTCGGTCATGAACAGGCTGCCGCCCCCGGCCACGCGCTTCAAAGCGCCAAAGATTCCCCCGCCTCCGCCCATCTGCGTGTGAGTGGTCATCTGAATGGAAGCGGTCATCCAGGAGAGCTCGCCGCTCTCTGAAAACACGCTCTCGTTGGGTTCAAGCTGCACATCGAGCACGGGCATGGTCGTGCCCTGAATCTGGGTCTGCATCCGTTGAAACCTCCTGTCAGCAAACAGTGTACCTGTTCCGGCGCGTGCTTTGGACCGGCAAAATCTTGCCAACTCTGTCGCCTGATCCAGCTATGATTTCTGTGCACGATTTTTGGTGGAGCGATCCACTGATAGGCTCAGCAATGATTTTTTGGATAGGTGGAAGATCCCTCTTCGCAACAGGCCCCCTGATGCTCTACTCTTTCCTGAGACTCTTATGGCCTCATTGATTCGCAGCTTTCGCAAGGCCCTCTGGCTGGCGCTGGAGCACGACGTGCTCAACACGGCCAAGGCCGTCGCCTATTCGGGGATGCTGGCGCTGTTTCCGGCGCTGGTTGTCCTCACCGCGCTGCTGGCCCAGGTGTCGGAAGGTACCTCGCTTGTAGGCGAGGTGCGCGCCGCCTTTGAGCAGCTTCTGCCCGGCGATTCAATGTCCCTGCTGCGCTCCGCAATGGAAACCCGCCGGCTTCACTCCGCGCAGTTGATCTTCTCCGCCGCCGGCCTCTCGGTCTTTGCCGGCCTGGGCATGATGTTGTCGCTGATGGAAGGCTTTCGCCGCGCCTACCGGCTGCCGCTCGACAATTGGGGCTTCGGGCAGCGGCGCCTCAGGGCCCTGCTGCTGGTGCCCATCGTGCTGGTTCCGCTCTCGCTGGCTACCCTCGTGCTGGTTTTTGGCCGCCAGTTCGAGTCGTGGATGATCGACAACGCCGGCCACGAACTGCGCCACTTCGTGCTCTTCTTCTGGCGCATGGTCCGCTGGGCCATTGCGCTCGTCACCAGCATCAGCGTCCTCGGCGCCTTGTACCACTTCGGCACCCGGCGCAAGGAGCACTGGGCCTGGGTGGGCCCCGGCGCCGTGGCCGCCACGCTCGTCTGGTTTCCGGCCACGCTGGCCTTTGGCTGGTACGTCACGCGAATCGCCGACTACTCGATGTTCTATGGCTCCTTTGGCGCCGCCATCGCCACGCTGGTCTGGCTCTACATCATCTCGTTCAGCGCGCTGCTGGGCGCGGAACTGAATGGCGTCCTCTTTCGTGAACGCCAGGAACAGGCTTCAGATTCCGCAAACCCCTATCTGGATTGCTCTGGTCTGTGACCGTTTTTACCTGCCGTCAACCCTGTCTCCCGCATAATAGAAAAAGGGGGATTGCGCTGCTCCCCCGGCGAACTTTGCATCACGCCGCGCGTGAATACGTCTTTTAACCCATTGAACTTTTCCTGGAGCAACTCCATGTCGTTCGCGCCACCGACCCTGACCGATACCGCCTTCCAACGCCGCGCAAAAATCGTTGCCACTCTCGGGCCGGCCTCCAACACCGAGCCTGTCATTCGCAATCTGATCCGCGCGGGGGTCGATGTCTTCCGCCTGAACTTTTCTCATGGCTCCCACGAGGGGAAACTGGCGGTGATCCAGATGATCCGCAAGGTGAGCCGCGAGGAGAGCAAGCCGCTGTGCATCCTGGGCGACCTGCAGGGGCCCAAGATTCGCACCTCCACTCTGACAGACCACCAGCCGGTAATGCTGAAAGCCGGCGGGCGGTTGACCATCACCTCGCGCGAGGTTCCGGGCACGGCGGCACTGGTGGGCACAACCTTAAAAACCCTGGCGGAAAACGTCGAGCAAGGCTCGCGCATTCTGCTCTCCGACGGCCTCATCGAGCTGCGCGTCCATGAAGTCTCGGGAGGCGACGTCATCTGCGACATCATCAACGGCGGCCTGCTGGGCGAGAACAAGGGCATCAACCTGCCCGGCATTCCGGTGCGCGTTCCTTCGCTCACGGAAAAAGACTCAGAGGACCTTGAATTCGCCCTCAAAAACGGCGTGGACGCCATCGCCGTCTCCTTTGTGCGCACCGCGGAGGATATCCAACTGGTGCGCAACCGCGTCTCGGCCTTGGGCGGCGAAACCTGGATCATCGCCAAGCTGGAAAAACCCCAGGCCATCGAGCACCTGGACGCCATCCTCACAGTCGCGGACGCCATCATGGTGGCTCGCGGCGACCTGGGCGTCGAGGTGCCGCCGGAGACGGTTCCCGCCATCCAGAAGCAGATCATCCGCCGCGCCGCCGACTTCCGCAAGCCGGTCATCACCGCTACGCAAATGCTGGAGTCGATGATCGAGAATCCGCGGCCCACCCGCGCCGAGGTCTCCGACGTGGCCAACGCGGTCTACGACGGCACCGACGCCGTCATGCTCTCCGGCGAATCCGCCATTGGCAAATATCCGGTCGAAGCTGTCTCCATGATGGCCCGCATCGTCATCGATGCCGAGCACCACATCAAGGAAGAAGGGTTCACGGAACGCCGCAAGCAGCGCAGAACGCAGCTCTCCATTACCGAGACTATTTGCGAGGCCACGGCGCACGCCGCCGACGATCTGGAGCTGCGCGCCATCGCGCTGTTCACCGAGTCGGGACGCACCGCGCGCAAGCTCTCAAAATATCACCCCTCGGCGCCCATCTTCGCCTTCAGCCCAGTCGAGGTCACGATCAACCGCCTCAACCTGCTCTGGGGCACCACTCCTATCCTCTGCCCCAAGGTCACCTCCAACGAGGCCATGGTCGAAGTGGCCGAGAAGATGCTCGAAGAGGGCGGCTTCGTAAAGCCCCGCGAGGTCATCGCCATCGTCGCCGGCACGCGCACCAAGTCCGGCTCGACCAACTTCCTGCGCCTGCATGTGATGGGCGAACACAAGTAGGCTTGCCATTCTTTGCCTTCGCGCGATGATCCGCCGGCAAAGTAAAAATAGCCGGCAGGTGGCCCGTTCATCTGCCCTGAAGAATCACAGTGAGCCATGAAAAGCTGTGCCCCGTTCATCGCGGTTTCATCGCGATGAGCGGGCGGGCGCACAGGCTGACCCACCGCAGTTAGCTATTTCGCCGCCAACTGCCGCAACACGTACTGCAGGATACCGCCGTGCTCGAAGTACTCGATCTCCTGCGGCGTGTCGATGCGGACTCCGGTGTCAAACTCCTTGACCGTGCCGTCGGCTGCTTTAGCCTTCACTTCGAGGGTTCGGACGCCGGTGATTTTGGCTGAAAGCAGCGACTTGAGTCCTGCAAAGTCGTAAACCTCCTCGCCGGTGAGGCCGAGCGACTCCGCGCTTTGCCCCTCGGCAAACTGCAACGGCAGAATCCCCATCCCCACAAGATTCGACCGGTGAATCCGCTCGAAGCTCTCGGCAATCACCGCCCGCACTCCCAGCAGCTTCGGTCCCTTGGCCGCCCAATCGCGCGAGCTGCCGGAGCCGTACTCCTTGCCTGCGAGAATCACCAGCGGCACGCCGCGCTCGGCGTACTTCACGCTGGCGTCAAAGATGGACATTCCCTCGCCCTCGGGCAGCAGGCGCGTGACACCGCCCTCGGTGCCGGGAGCCAGTTTGTTTCTTAGCCGCACGTTGGCAAAGGCGCCGCGCACCATGACTTCATGATTCCCGCGCCGCGAGCCATACGAGTTGAAGTCGGACGGCTTCACTCCATGGTCAGCGAGATATTTTCCTGCCGGCCCGTTGGCCTTTATGTTTCCGGCCGGAGAGATGTGGTCGGTTGTCACCGAGTCGCCCAGCACCGCCAGCACCCTCGCACCCAAAATGTCGGTAACTGGCGCGGGCGTTTTGGTAATTCCGTCGAAGTAGGGCGCCTGGCGGATGTAGGTCGAGTCCGGCTCCCACTGGTAGACATCGCCGGTCGGAAACTTCAGCCCCTGCCAGTTGGCGTCGCCCAGGCTCACAGTCGCATATTCCTTGCGGAAGCCCTCGCTGGACAATCCTTTTTCAATGGCCTCGGACACCTCCGCTTGAGTGGGCCAGATGTCTTTGAGATACACCGGCTTCCCTGCCCCGTCCACGCCCAGTGGATCAGTCTCAAAGTTGTGCCCAATCCGTCCGGCCAGCGCGTAAGCCACAACCAGCGGCGGGCTCATTAAATAATTTGCTCGCACATCCACGTTTACACGGCCCTCGAAGTTGCGGTTGCCGCTGAGCACGCTGACCGCGACCAGCCCATGCTCGTCGATGCTCTTCGACACGTCGGCGGGCAACGGGCCGGAATTACCGATACAAGTTGTACAGCCGTAGCCCACCACATTGAAGCGCAGCTTTTCCAGGTACGGCAGCAGGCCAGCCTTGGCGTAGTAATCGGTGACCACCCGCGAACCGGGCGCGAGTGAAGTCTTCACCCACGGCGGCACGGTCAAGCCCTTTTCGACAGCCTTTTTGGCCAGAATTCCCGCCGCCACCATCACCGAGGGATTCGACGTATTGGTGCAACTGGTGATGGCCGCGATGACCACCGAACCATGATCCAAGTACTGGTCCGGATCGACGCCAAAACGCTCCTTCACCGTTGTCGTCACCTTCAATGCACTGTCATCCTGAGCGGAGCGCAGCGGAGTCGAAGGACCTGCATTTTCTTTCACCGCCAGCGCCGCATCCGTCACCGCCCCGCGCTGCCATGTAGCAGCAGTGCGCGTCCCCAGCGGCTTGGCCGTAGGCGAGAGCAGCGACGGCAACTGCAGCGCAAAGCTGGCCGCCGCATCCTTGAGCAGCACGCGGTCCTGCGGCCGCTTCGGGCCGGCCACGCTCGGCTCCACGGTTGCCAGATCCAACTCCAGCGTCTGCGTATACTCGGCCTCCGGCGTCGTAGCCGTCTGGAAGAGTCCCTGTTCCTTGTAATAGGCCTCGACCAGCGCAATCTGCTCCTCGCTGCGCCCGGTAAGCCGCAGATAGCGCAGCGTCTCCGCGTCCACCGGGAAGATGCCGCAGGTGGCGCCATACTCCGGGGCCATGTTGCTGATGGTGGCGCGATCAGCCAGCGCCAATCCAGCAACGCCGGGGCCGAAGAACTCGACAAACTTGCCCACCACCCCTAATTTCCGCAACGCCTGAGTCACGGTCAGCACCAGGTCGGTGGCCGTCGCGCCCTCGCGCAGCTTGCCGGTCAACCGGAAGCCAACCACCTGCGGCACCAGCATGGAGACGGCCTGTCCCAGCATCGCCGCCTCGGCCTCGATGCCGCCCACGCCCCAGCCCAGCACGCCCAGACCGTTGATCATCGTGGTGTGCGAATCGGTGCCAACCAGCGTGTCAGGATACGCGATAAGCTCGCCGTCAATCTTCGTAGTGAATACCACGCGGGCCAGGTACTCCAGATTCACCTGGTGGCAGATGCCCATCCCCGGCGGAACGGCGCTGAAGTTGCGGAAGGCCGTCTGGCCCCACTTCAAAAACGCGTACCGCTCGCGATTACGCCCAAACTCGATCAGCGTGTTCGCGTCGAAGGCCGCCGCCGTACCGTACTCGTCCACCTGCACCGAGTGGTCGATCACCAGCTCGGCCGGCGCCAGCGGATTCACCCGCTCCGGGTCGCCGCCCAGCGCCCGGATGGCGTCGCGCATCGCGGCCAGATCGACCACCGCGGGCACGCCGGTAAAGTCCTGCATCAGCACCCGCGCCGGCATGTAAGCAATCTCCCGGCTAGGCTCGGCCTTGGCGTCCCAGTTGGCCAGAAACTCAATGTCTGCGGCCGTCACGTTGACGCCATCTTCGCGGCGCAGCAGGTTTTCCAGCAAAATCTTCAGGCTGAAGGGCAGCCGGCTCAGGTTGAAGCCGCGCGCCGCAAGCGCCGGCAAGCGATAGATCGTATAGGAGTTATTGCCGGATTTCAGCGTGGCCCGGCTGGCAAAACTGTTCATCTTAGAAGCCTTTCTCTCCGCGCGCAGGCGGATGCAAATGGGAAACGAGGGTGCCTCTGGTCTCAATTTTGGGACCAGGAAAGTCGCAAATCAACTGAAATAGATTACTCAGCGGGAGGGGCGCCGTCCACGGTCGTGCCGGCCGTGACGAAAGCGTTTGAGCAGGGGCGTTCCCTTTGCCGGATTGGCATTGCGGCTGCGCATCGAATACGCCTCAATTTTATCGCGGACTGACGGTCAAAGGGAACTGCCCCCGCTTGACACTGCCTCCTGAAAAAAGCGAAGGTTGGATTGTGCTCAAATTGCACGCCACCACGCGATTTTCAGGAGCTTCCCCATGTATATGCGCATCTCGCGGATTTTGATTGCCGCCACATTGCTCTATGGCCTCGCTGCCTTCAGCCAGGCAAGTTCAACCACCCCCGCAGCTTCGCCCGTCACTACGCCCGCCCCAGCCGCATGGCCCACCGTGGACGGCACAACTGTGCTGCCGAACTT
>CAVXYT010000028.1:0-13708 GCA_963765995.1 uncultured Acidobacteriaceae bacterium
TCTTGTAGCAGCCCGACTCTAGTGCGCGGCCGGAGGCCTGGCGGCCGGCCTGGCCGGTGTCGCGGCTGGCCTGGCTGGCGCTGCTGCGGCTGCGCCGGCGGAGGGCGCGCCCGACTTCAGGTTGTAGGCGTCGATGATCGGCTTGGTGATGTTGGTGGAGTCGCTGGCGTGGGACAACAGGGTTCTGCTGCTGGGGCCACGTCCAGCACCAGGGTATATCCCTCTTTCTGCGCGTCGCCGGCCAGAACGTCATACACCTTGGATGCCAGCCCGTTGTAAACTCCTGCATCTCCTGACTGGAAGTCGTTTTGCGCGTCTTCGGCGTCACGCTTCAACTGCTTCTTCTTGTCGTCGATGATCTTGGCGCGGCTGGCGCGTTCGGTATCGCTCAGCTTGTCGCCCTGGGCCTGGAGCTGTTTGGTCAGATTGTCGATCTCGTCGCTCAGGGCCTTGAGTTGCTGGCGCTTGGGATCGTACTTCTTCTGCAGGTCGGCGAAGTTGCGCTGGCCTTCATTGGTTTGGGCCACGGCCACCTGGAAGGCTATGACGGCAATCTTGGCTGGACCGGCAGGCGCCGCGACGGCGGGAGCAGGCAATGTTTGGGCAGCGGCGCTCAGGACAAAGCCCGAGGCCAGCGTAGCGATAAGTGCAAGCGAGCGCTTCATGCGATTGTAAAGCTCCTTCGGAATTCCTGTGGGTCTGTCCGCGCCTGAGGGCGGAAACGAACGAGTGCCTCCTGAGAAGCCTCACGGTCAATTCCGGAACTCCGCGCAGGATGGAGCAGAGGCAGAAAAAGACGCGGACGGAGCCATCAGCAGGAACTAGATGAATTATAGGGGGGCCGGGTGGGAGCGTCAAACCGTGAAATCGTGAAACTCGCCGCAATTGCCGCCAGCGCTCAGCACTTTGCAGTAGGCCGCTGAAACACAAAGACCCCGCATAGCGGGGCCTTTGGCAGCAAAGAATTGAGGCATCAGCGCCCGGCAGGAGGTTTGGTTGCCGTCGTGGGTGGGGCAGGCACCCCCGACTTCAGGTTGTAGGCGTCAATGATGGGCTTGGTGATGTCGGTAGAAGGACTCCAGTAGAGCACGACAGGGGCTTGCTGTGGCTGCTGGGTCACGTCCACCACCAGCGTATATCCATGCTGCTGTGCGTAGGAATTCAGGACGCCGCCGACCTTGGAGGCCACGCCGCCGTAGAGTTCTTGCATCTCCTGCTGGAAGTCGTTTTGAGCATCGTCCGCAAAGCGCTGCGCCTGCTTTTTCTTGTCGTCGATGGCCCTGGTGCGGCTGGCGCGCTCGGCGTCGCTCAACGTGTCGGCCTGCGCCTGCAACTGCTTTGTCAGGCTATCGATCTCGTCACCGAGGGTCTTGAGCTGTTGACGCTTGGGATCGTACTTCTTCTGCAGGTCGGCGAATCTGCGCTGGAATTCGTAGGTTTGGCCCACAGCCGCCTGGAAGGCAATGACGGCAATCTTGGCTGGACCGGCAGGCGCCGCGACGGCGGGAGCAGGCAATGTTTGGGCAGCGGCGCTCAGGACAAGGCCCGAGGCCAGCGTAAGACAGAATGCGAATCGACTTTTCATTCGAGTTAAAAACTCCTTCGGAATCCCTGCTGGGCCTGACTGTCACGCACCGTCAGCCCTGCCGTGCTCAAAATGTGGTCGACACCGTCAACCGGAAGGTTTTGCGCGGTTCCCGGAAGGAGTCCTGCGCTCCGTAAGCCGCGCTCACCTCATTGAAGGTGTAGTCGCCGGCGCCGCCCGTGGGGAACATACCGCGGGTAATCAGTTGCGCCGTGCAGCTCTGGTTCCTGCTTCCCAGGCCGAGGTCGCAGTAGGGCCTCTCATAAAGGCGCAGCGGGTTGTAGGCATAGTAGAGGCGGAAAGGTGCGTTGACGATGGGCATGATGACGGAGAGCTCGGCGCCGGTGGACATGCGAGGAACGAAGTTAGTGCCGGCGATGGGGTGGATATTGCGCTGGAAGCCGACCAGAGAGCCGGGGATGCCGCCCTGGCAGGCGCCGTTGTTCCACACCGGGCAGCCATAGAGCGGCGCGGTGAGCGTGGCAAAGCCCTCGGGGCTCTGCATCAATTGCCCTTTGTTGAGGGCGGAGTCGATGCCGAAGTCGTCGAAGAAGGAGAAGGTGACCGGACCGGCGATCGGAATGCGGTACTCGGCATTGGCGGTAAAGTTGGTGTCGCCGCCAATGGAGGCAATGCCGTATACCGGAATCGGCACCTGAATGCACTGGCCCAACTGCGGATTGGTCGGGTCGCGCGGAACGCAGGTGCCGTCAGGATTGGTCAACTGCACATTGACGCGCGTGGGAACATAGCCGTAGGGTGTGGCTCCACGGACGTCGAAACCGCGCAGGTCGCCCTCTCCGCCGGAGTAGAAGCGATTGTTGGGCGGGGCCACATCTCCGCCGTAGCCCTGCACATAGCCCAACTGCGCGCGCAGGCCGAGGACGTTGCGCCCGGTGGACGAGGGAGTCAGGTAATGCATTGATCGGAACTGCTTGTAAGCCACCATGGGCGCGATATAGCGCACATTGCCCCAGATTCCGGCAGTCTGGACCACCGCCGTGTATTCCTTGCCGCTGCGCGGGCGCATGGGATTGTTGATGGTGTTGTAGATGTAGCTAAGCGAGACATAGCTATTGTCGATGCCCGCCAGCGCGTTGGAACCCTGAATGCCGCCGCGGAAGGCGATGGTCTGGAAATAGGTCTGCGAAGCGGTCGAAAACGCTGTAATCGTCGACTTGCTCCACGAATAGGTGAAGCCCACGCGCTGGAAGGCGTGCCGCTTGAGCGGATAGCTCACCGAGAAGTTCATGCCTTTGGAGGCCTGGTTGTAGTTCTGCGTCAGCGATTGCTGAGCCGCGGTCAAATTGGCCGACTGGCCGGTAGATGCCTGGTAGTTTTTGGCCGAGTTGAAGTCCTGCTTGTTGTCGTAAACCTGGAAGCCCAGGTTGATCGGGCGGTTGCGCACATAAGGCTGGGTAAAGCCGAACATGAAGGTGCGGCTGACGTTGCCCAGGTTGCCTTGCAAGCTGAGGGTTTCGCCCAGGCCGAGGAAGTTGTTGGTCGAGTAGTTGACGCCCAGGAAGGCGCCGGAGAGGCCGCTCAGGCCGCCGTTCAGGCCGATTGAGTTTTTGCCCTTCTCCTTGACTTTAAGCAGCAGGTCCACGGTGCCGGCTTCGGCATCCTGGTGGGCTTCCGAGTCCTGATCCACCTTGAGCGGTTCAAAGTACTCCAGCTGGTTGAGCCTGAGCAGGCTGTACTCCCAGAGTTGCGAATTGTAGACTTGGCCTTCCTCCAGCATCAATTCGCGGCGAATAACCTTGTCGCGGGTGATGCGGTTGCCCTGAAACTCGATGCGCGAGACGTAAAAGGGCTTTCCCTCGTCGATGTCGATGCTGAGAGAGACGGTTTTCTTCTGGTCGTCGAAGACGGGCTTGGGGATGGCGCCGAAGTTGATGTATCCCAACTGTCCGTAGGCCTTCTTGAGATTCTCCAGGCCCTTGCCGATCATGGTGGCGTTGAACCAGTCGCCGTCCTTGACGGCGAAGGTGGCGCGCAGGGCCTTGACGTTTTTCACCGCCTTGTTGCCGGTGAAGGTGATGGTGCCGAGCCGGTAGCGCGCGCCCTCTTCAATGGGCATGAGGATGTCGATGCGCTTGCCCTTGTTGGGCCGGAAGGTGAACCAGTTCAACCCGCCCTGGTCGCGAATCTGTGTTTTAGGCTCCTCGATAGCGGCGTTGTAATAGCCCTTGTCGCGGTAGGCCTGGCGTACCCGCTCCGTGTCCTCCTCGAGCTTGGAGGCGTCGAAGGTCTGGGAAAACAGATTTTCGAAGATGATTGAATAGGGAATGCCGATAGGCTTGAGGTTCTTCATCGAGCGGCGCAAATCAAGCGCGTTAATGTGCTGATTGCCGGTAAATTTGATCCGGCCTACCTTGACCGTGGGGCCTTCCTTGATGTTGAAGTTCACCTGCACCGAGGCCGGCGGGATGGTCTTGACCTCTGTTTTGATAGTGGCAAACTGGTGGCCGTGCTCGGAGAGGATGTCCTTAAGGACGGTTTCAGCCCGCTTGATTTTCGTAGGGTCGTACTGGCTCTCTACGGAGAGGCCGACCTTCTCCTTCTTGAAGCGGTCGAGTACGTCGGACTGAGAGACGGCGTTGAGGCCTTTGTAGTTGATCTCGCGGATGGTGGGCCTCTCCCGTACGAAGATGTTCAGGATGATGCCCTTCTCCGAGTCCTCGCGCTCGATGCGCACATCGTCGAAGTACGAAGTGTTCCACAACGAGTTGAAGTCGCGCTCAATGGAGACCGGGTCGTAGGTGTCGCCGGGATGCGTAAAGAGGCGCGCCAGGATCGTTTCCTTGGGAATGCGCCGGTTGCCGATGACCCGAATCGAATCGATGGTCTGCGGCTGCTGGGCCAGGGCCGCGCAGGCGGTGAGCACCAGGGAGAGCAAGATCATCGTGCGCGCCAGGCGGCTCGTAATCCGTAAGGCGCGGGAGAGGGAAACGTGCTTGATCTTCACTGGGCGGGGGCCCTGCGCTGAGCACATGTACTGGTGCGGTCCATAGTTCGCCATCAGGTTCGGCTTCACGGGAAGAATATCGACACCCTCGCTGCTGAAAATCTGATCCTGCCTAAAGGAAAGACCAATTATATTGGAACACGGCCACCCCGCCCAAACGGCCGTGCCGTTCCCGGGCTCGGAAATCGTGTCTCTCCCAGAATCACCCAGCCGCGCTTGCCGCCCTCGGCCTCGGGCCGGCTCCTAACCACCCCAGCGACGAAGACCTGTCGCTACCACCCCAGGAAGCAAAGACCGCTTCCTGGGGACCCCGGTCGCAGGGGACCCCGGTTACCACCCCAGCGACGAAGACCGGTCGCCGGGGACCCTGGAAAACTGGAACCTATTCCACAGTCTAACGGACGCAGGCGGGTTGGGGCGTCTTTCCGTGCCGCCAAACAGCGCAACGTTCCCTTTTAGACGCTGGCCGGGCGCAGAGGACATCGTTTCCCGGTGGAGGTTATAGATTGAAGGCCTAGTCGACAACCGCAGGGTGTTCCGCGGCCTGAATCTTTCCCGGAGCAAACTATTGTTTGGGAATTAATCCGCTAATTTTTCTGTTTTTTCCCGTTCCGTTTGGCACCTGCGGTATGCTTCTCCGTATCCGGGCTGCAATCCGGCCTTGACCGGCGCGTGGAACAGGCCTGGCCAGAGGCAGCCAACGAATGGAGGCAACGGTGCGCCGAAATCTTCCCATGATCCTGATCCGGGTGATTATCGGCCTGGTGTTCCTGGTGGAAGGCATCCTCAAATTTCTGCGCCCCGAAGAGTTGGGCGCGGGGCGCTTCGCAGTGATCGGGCTGCCCTTCGCTCATCAGTTGGGGCCGGTGGTGGGTGGCATCGAGATAGTCGGCGGCGCGGCCATCCTGCTGAACGTGTACGCCGGCGATGCCGCGCTCGCGCTGCTGGTGGTCATCGCCACAGCCCTGGTTACCACCAAGTTTCCCATCCTGCTGGGCAGGCCGCTGGGCCCGTTCGCGCTGGCCAAGCTGAACCATTACGGCTGGTTGAGCTTTTTTCACGAGGCGCGCATCGATCTGTGCATGATGTTTGGCCTGGTGGCCGTGGTGATCGACTCCGGCCTGAAGTTGGGCCGCAGAAGGCGCTGGTACCAAAGCGGGTCAAACTAGCTGCCTGAGGCCGGACCTTGCGCCCTAATACCGGACGCATCCTTCCCCCTTCAACGACGCTCAAAGCAACCCTTGGGGGGCCTCCCTTGCCGCAAAGAGGAGAAGGGACGAGTGTCCGCGACCTACTCCACCGGTCCGGCCATATAGAAGACATAAACCAGCAGCGCCACGCCGATGAGGCCGGGAATCAGGCCGCACAGGGCTACCTTGGGGCCGACCAGAGCCCACAAAAAAATCACCAGGCCAACGCCCACTCCGAGGTTGACGACGCCGCCTATCTTAATGCCTTCGCGGGCCTTGATCCGCATCAGCCGCTCCTCTTCCCGCAGCAGATCGATAGCCGCTTTGGCGCCCTCGCCCGACGACTCGGTAATCCGCCGAAGGGTCTCCGCCTTGTAAAAGGCCTCGCGCTCCTTTTGCCGGGTGCCGAACCAAACGGCGAACGTGATAAACGTGAACATCGAAATGACTATAACGATTGGAACCATCACGCCTAATTGCGCTGGACTCATGATTTTCTCCTGGCCGGGGTATCTCCCCATGCGATTGGTAGGACAGCAGGGGTGCGCGGCCGGTTGCAAAATTTCACAAATAGAGCGGCTAGCGAGAAAATGCAACCAGAGCGGGAGAGAGCCGGTCCTACCGATTGCAGAGGCACGAGCTACAAGAATGAAAGCCGCGACCAGCGCCGAGAACAACCAGACCGATCTTGCCGACATCGAGCGTGTGCTGGCCGGAGACGCGCGCGGCTTCGAGGGCATCGTCCGCCGCTGGCAGGGGCCGCTGATCAACATGGCCTGGCGCTATTGCCGCGACCGCGGCCGCGCCAAGGAGATGGCACAGGAGGCCTTTCTGCGCGCCTGGCGCGGATTGAGTCACTGGCGGCAGGAGTCCAGCTTTTCCACCTGGCTGTTTGCGCTGGCCGCCAACGTCTATCGCTCCGAGTTGAAGCGATTCCCTACAGAGACGCTGCCGCTGGACGCCGCTCCCGAGCCAGCTGGCCTCGCCACACAGCACAGCGGGCTGGCCGCGCAGTTGAGCCACGACGCAGTGCATCGCGCCGTGCTGGCCCTGCCGCTGCGCTACCGCGAGCCGGTGGTTCTCTACTATTTTCACGAGATGGACGTGGCCGCAGCGGCGCGCACCATGGGATTGCCGGAGGGAACCTTGAAGGCGCGGCTCTCCAGAGCGCGCGCGCTGCTGCGAAGGCGATTTCCGCGATTGGAAGAGGAGCAAGATTCCCACCCTGGCCGCAAAGACAAGAACGCGGCGAGGGTGGGGCACCCGGAATTTATGGATACTGAAATCGCACAAGCGCACGGAAAGGAGGCCGCAAATTGAATCGAGCCAAGACAATTCGCAGCAAAGCCGAGCGGGCAAAGATTGATGCGGAGATTGGCCACATTCTAGCAACGGAAGAGAGGCTGATTCCTTCTTCGGGCTTTTTGGCTTCGGTGTTAGAGCGGGTGAGGCAAGAGGCCGCGATGCCTCCGCCCATCCCCTTTCCATGGAAGCGGGCGGTTGCCGGCATTTTGTTGGTCGGCGGAGTCTTCGGCTGGGGCGCAGTCGAGATGGTCCGTCTCGGCCTGCTTGTGCTCAGTCTGCCCGCGCTGAACGCACTCACGCTCACTCTGCCGCATCTTTCCGCCGCGTTCGTTGCTCCCGTCGAGTCGGCCGGTTGGGTGGCGCTGGCTTTGGGCGTTTCGCTGCTCTGCTGGCTGCTGTCGCGCCGTCTGGCCGGCAGCGGCGGGCTGCTGTAGCATTGTTGGCAACAGGCTCTAACACGCCGCGGAAGAACACAATCCGGGTTGCAAGAAGCGTCAGGGCACGGCTTTAGCCGTGCCGTAAAGGTAGCAATCGGAGTTGGGCTTTAGCCCCTGCGGTCTGCTTTTCGTGTGATTCGCTTGAAAAAAGGCCTTTTTCCGCAGCTCTTCGCGGGAGGTGACCGCCATGGCCGACCCCTTCAATCTGGAACGCTTTGTGAGCGCGCAGGCCGCGGTCTTTCCGCAGGTAGTGGCCGAGTTGCGCGCGGGAGAAAAACGCAGTCATTGGATATGGTTCATCTTTCCGCAGATGAAGGGACTGGGCCACAGCCCGCAGTCGGAGTATTACGGCATTGGTTCGCTGGAAGAGGCCGCGGCCTACCTGCGGCATCCGGTTCTCGGCCCGCGACTGGTCCAGTGTACGCGACTGGTGAATCAGGTTGAGAAGCGGCCGATCTACCAGTTTCTCGGATCGCCGGACGACCTGAAGTTTCGTTCCTCGATGACACTGTTTTCCCGCGCCGCAGAAGACGCCACTGTCTTCAACGATGCTCTGAAGAAACACTTTGGCGGCGAGGGCGATCCGCTGACGGCGGAGATGCTGCGCTAGCGTTACTCAATGGCGTAGACCGCGTAGACGCTGGCCTCGCGGCTCACCTTGCGCTGCTCAATGGCCAGCGTCACTGGTGCCGCCGCGCCCGCCGACTCCGGCATGGCGTTGTTGGCGTAGGCCCTGGGGTAAGATTGCGGCTCGGAGATCTGATTGGTCACATAGACCAGCGCGCCCAGATGAACGCCCATGCCCTTGGCCAGCACCTCCGCGTCTGCTCTGGCCCGCGCCGCGGCACTGTCGAGCGCCTGGTCTTCCAGCGCGCGCATGTCCTGCATCGTCCAGTCGATATCGCCACTCTGCGTGGCGCCCGCAGCTACAGCTATGTCGAGAATCTCTGCGACGCGCGCCGGCGGAGTCTTCACCGTCCATTGCTGCACCAGCTTGTACTTGCGCGCCTTGTCAAAGACGCGATCGAGTCGCTGGCTCTCGCTGCGAATCGAGGTCTCCGGAATCCCGGCCTGCTTGAGCGCATTCACAATATCGTTCGAGGTCTTGGCGCCCGCGGCATAGGCCGATTTGGCGTCGGAGGGTTGGGTCTCAAATCCGATATGCAGAATGGCCACGTCCGGATCGACGGTCACCCGTCCTTCCGCGCTGACTGTGAGGGTGCGATTGGCGGGCTCAATCTTGAGTTGAACCTGGCTGGTTTGCTGCGCGGCGGCGGCCGCACAGCCTGCGATGAGTGCAAACGTTGCGATTACCTGATTTTTTGTCATGAGTCAGTCCCCTTGTCTCTCTGAACGTAGAGCATATAGAAACTTGCAGGTTTTCTTGGAAGATTTCCAGTTGCCGGGGATTGCCCTACTCAGTCGTCCAATCCTCGACCCTGAGGTCATTGGCGAAGGAAAAGCCTTGGCATCGCACAATTTATTGTTTCGCCGCGTGCCTGGCTCCAAATTGTCTTAACTTGTCCAGGGTTGCCGCCGCCTGGCCGGAGTCGATGGCTTCAGCGCCTAGCCGGACGCCTTCCTTCAGATCGGCGGCCAACCCTGCGGCTACTAAGGCAGCGGCTGCGTTCAGCAGCACTATGTCGCGCCGCGCGCCGGGGATGCCGGTCAGCACATCGTAGAGCAGGGCGGTGTTGGTCGCGACATCGCCGCCGGTGAACTGATCGAGCGTGGTGCGAGGCAGGCCGGCCATCTCCGGAGTGACGCGGGCGGCCTTCAATGTGGACTCGCCGGTCTCGGATTCTCCCAACTGTTCCTCGACCCGCGCCACAATCGACTCGCCGGTCGTCGTCAGCTCATCAATGCCGTCGGTTCCGTGGACGACAAAGGCTCGTTTAGCGCCAAGCGCGACGAGGGTTCGGCCCACTAGAAGAACGCGACTGGGCGCGAGCACGCCGATCACCTGCGAGCGCGCTCCGGCCGGATTGGTCATCGGACCGCACAAGTTCAAAATGGTCCGGAAGCCGAGCGCACGGCGAAGCGGCCCTAAGGCTTTCATCGCCGGGTGATAGAGCGGCGCAAATAGGAAGACGAAGCCGGTTGCGCGCAGGCACTCGACGGCCAGATCCGGGCCTAATTCGATGGGCACGCCGAGGGCCTCGAGCACGTCTGCCGCGCCGCAGCGCGAGGTGATCGCCCGGTTACCGTGCTTGGCGACCTTGGCTCCGGCAGCGGCGGCCACCAGCGCCGCGCCAGAGGAGATGTTGAAGGTCAGCGGCCCTCCGCCTCCGGTGCCGACTACGTCCACCAGTTCGTCCCGCTCCTCGGGCGTAAGCGGCAGCGGCGTAACCCGCGCGCGCATGACATCGACAAAGCCGGCCAGCTCCGGCGCCTGTTCGCCTCGAGTAGCCAGCACGGTCAACAGCGCCGCGGTCTCTACCTCCGGCACGTCGCCGGCGAGGATTTCTTCCAGCACGCCGGCGGCTTGCTCGCGGGTCAGCGCCGCGCCGTCCTCGGCCAGCGGCTTCAGCAATTCCTTCACAAAGGACATGATTGCAGTATGCCAGAGCCAGCGTGTGAAGTGGACGCTTGTGGCGCCTGAGGAAGCGGCGGGAGAAAAAGAGCTTTCGTCGCCGCTTCCCTGCGGTGTGAAGCGGGATCGTCTTATACGGACCGCGGTCAGGCGGTCAGGAGGTGCGTAGGCCGGGCCGTGTGGAAACTTCGCACTTCCCCGCCAGACGAAGGAATACCAGGACGTGCGTAATCAGGTAGAAGGGGACCAGGAAGCCGGGGATGAGAAACCAGGGCAACGTGCCCATGGCGTCGGTGGGCGGCTGGGAGAAGATGAAGCGGAACGGGGAGTTGCTGATGGAGCCGACGCCCAGAGTGAGCACCACCGCAAAATCGGCCAGACCGGCCAGGTTCCAGAGGAACGCGGCGGTTCTCCAGCCCGGCGTGCGGCGGTGGATGAGCGCGGCGACGGGCAGAGCGGTGAGGGCGACGGCGATGTCTCCCCAACCTCCGGTTTCGGCAAAGACCGCGTTGAGGCGCCCGGCGTGCTCCAGAAGAAGAAACTGGCCGCCCACTAGCCGGCCCACGTGCAGCAGGACCAGAAGAGCCAGGGGCACGCTGGCGCCCATCTCATGCATCGAGGCGGAGCGCCTGGCGAAAAGCAGCGCGGCGCCTGCGGGCAGCACGGTGAACGCGGCGATGGCCGGAACGCCGAGTCCATTCACGGAGAAGACGCCGGCGTAGGTCAGTGCGGCAACGAAGAGAAACCAGCCTATGGCGAGGCTGTAAATGGTAAGACGCTGGCGCTGGGTGAGCGCGCTGTTCCACAGCAGCAGGGCGGGCAAGATCAGGGCGAGGGAGATTTGGGTGAGGAAGCCAAGGGAGTCGAGAGTCATGGTAAGGGTCCTTTCAGCTGAAATGCGTGTAGATGCACGTATTATGCGTGGCAATTGCGGCTGGCTGCCGGCTCACGCGTTGGAGAATCCGAATGCGGGCGGGTGAGCGCGGGCGTGCTTTTGCGCGATGCGCCATAAGGGCAGGGCCTGCTCGGCCTTGCGGCGGCCATCGGCGGTGATGGCGACGATCTTCACCCGGCGGTCTTTTCCGGATTGAAGGTGAACGAGGCCCTTCTGGGTCAGCGGTTTCAGATTCCGAGTGAGGGTGGTGCGATCCATGCCGAGAAAGTCTGCGGTCTGCTGGACGGGCGCAGGTCCGGAGGTGATGAGGAAGGCCAGGAGAGCAAACTGGGTGGCCCTCAATCCGCTGGGTCTGAGTTGGTGATCGTAGGCCTGAGTGATGGCGCGAGCGGCCCGTCTGGCGGCAAAGCAGAGGCAGTCTTGGCAGGCGCGGAAGGGGTTGGTCTCCATAGAGTGTATATACACCTAAATGCCGTGATATGGCAAGGGCAGACTGGATACTGCGGCCAAAAGGAAGTTTCGGCGGCCTGGGCCGGTGGCGTGACGGCCGGCAAAACAGGAAAAAATAATTGGCGGGGCGCGAACCGAAATCTCCGAAACAGCCCTCTTCTTGAGTAGCACGGGACTCCGGATACGGGGATCGCGTGCCAAATCGATACAAGAGGAGGATCGTAAGATGTTCTATAAGAAGAATGTTCCCGGTTGGGAGCGCGTTCTGCGCGTAGTTGCCGGCGCAATGATGATTGCCGCCGGATTGTATTGGTTGCCGGGCCAGATGGCCGGCTACGCGATTGCGGCCATGGGAGCGATGGCCGCCATGACTGGATTCATCGGCTTTTGCCCCATGTGCTCGATTGCGGGGCGCAAGCTGCTGCTCAAGAAATAAACCCATGCCTGCAGCCCACTACAACCCGGAACTGCTGGAAGCGGCGCGAGGCGGCGATGAACTGGCAATTACATCGCTGCTCGCGCTGGCCCAGCCAGATCTCCGCCGCTACGCCCAATATTCGTGCAGCACCACGGAAGACGCCAACGACGCGGTGCAGGAGACGCTGTGGATCATCTCCCGCCGCATCGGCAGTTTGCGCGCTGTCACTTCTTTCACGGGATGGGTCTTCGCCATTGTCCGCCGGGAGTGCACACGGCTAGCGCGCCGCATCATGGGACACCCTACTGACCTCGCCGAGGTGGAAAACAGCCTTCTGCTTGCCCACCGCCCGGCTCTGGAGTTGCGCATCGATCTGGCGCTGCGCCATCCAATCGCTCCCCGATCACTACCGCGAAATTGTGATTCTGCGCGATATAGAGGAGCGGAGCATAGGCGAAATCTCCCAAGCCCTTGGACGCTCCCGCGAAGCCGTGAAAGCTAATTTGCATCGCGCCCGCGTGCTGCTCAGGGAGTATCTCACCCGTTGAGCCGTTTTCAACCATTCGCAATCCACGGTCAGCCCTATCTTCTTTATGGTTACGACCCAAAGCGGCGCGGCGCGTCCGAAACACTTGTGCGCACACAGCCGTTTGCCGGTTATTTGGCGGGCAGGATAGTATTTGTATACCGCTGACACGGTCTCGGCTCACCGGAACCCTCCGGGGCCGATTCCGAATTCCCAATGCTGCGAACGGGGCGATTCCTACCACGATGAAAATTCACGAGTATCAGGCGAAAGAAATCCTGGCGAAGTACGGCGTTGCCGTGCCCCGGGGCGAAGTGGCCAACAACCTCGAAGAAGCCTCGACGGTGGCCCGCAAGCTGTTTTCAGAAGGCGCGGCAGGCGTCGTTGTCAAAGCACAGATTCACGCGGGAGGCCGCGGCAAGGGCGGCGGCGTGAAAGTGGCCCGCACCCGCGAGGATGCCGAGTTCCACGCCAAGAATATTCTTGGCATGACGCTGGTGACGCACCAGACCGGCCCACAAGGACAAAAAGTTCAACGGCTGCTCGTCGAAGAGACCGCAGCCATCGACCGCGAACTTTATCTCGGCATCGTCCTCGACCGCGTGACCGGCAAGCTGGTCTTCATGGCCTCGCAGGCGGGCGGCATGGAGATTGAAGAAGTGGCCGCCAAGACTCCCGAGGCCATCTTCAAGGAGAGCATCGATCCGGCGATCGGATTCGGCGCATGGCAGGCGCGCAAGCTGGCTTTTGCGCTCGGCCTCAAGCCCGCGCAGATCAACGCGGCGGTGGCGTTTTTGCAGAGTTTGTACAAGGCCTTCATCGAGACCGACGCCTCGCTGGTAGAGATCAATCCGTTCATCACCACCACCGACGACAAGCTCTTCGCGCTGGACGCGAAGATTACCTTTGACGACAACGCGCTCTTCCGCCACCCCGAGATCAAGGCATTGCGCGACACGGCCGAGGAAGATCCGCTCGAAGTGGAGGCCAGCAAGTACGCGCTCAACTACATCAAGCTGGACGGTTCTATCGCCTGCATGGTCAACGGCGCGGGCCTGGCCATGGCGACGATGGACATCATCCAGTATGCCGGCGGCAGCCCCGCCAATTTTCTCGATGTAGGCGGTGGCGCAACCCAGGAGCAGATTGAGCATGCCTTCGAGATTCTGCTCGCCGATGCGAACGTGAAGGCGATCTTCATCAACATCTTCGGCGGCATTTTGCGCGTTGACCGGCTGGCTACGGGCGTTGTTGCGGCCTCGGAACTGAAGGTGAAGGTTCCCATCGTGCTGCGGCTGGAAGGCACGAATGTCGAAGAAGGCCGCAGGATTTTGAAGGAGTCGGGCTTGAATTTCCAGGTTGGAGAAACGATGAAGGACGCGGCAGAGCTGGCGGTGAAAG
>CAVXYT010000029.1:0-20805 GCA_963765995.1 uncultured Acidobacteriaceae bacterium
CTCCAGTTTTGAGCGGGGAGGCTTCGGTGGCAGGTCACCAAGCTCGACGGTGACGATTTGGGATTCTGTTGTGGTGATGGAAAGAGGAAGAGTCATCGTTACCTCACGAGTGGCGACAGAATCGCCACGGCTGGAGACCTTGAGCAGGTCGTTGGGCAGATCGTTGGGCAATCGTTGGGCAAGCGCCAAACAAGTCCCCATACGGTCCCCAATAAGCGTTTCCAGCCGTTCCCAGGGGGGTCTCAGGGTTACCACTCGTGCCCTGTTTTCTTATACTTACCGAAAGTTTGAGTCGCTCATAACCCAAAGGTCGCTGGTTCAAATCCAGCCCCCGCAACCAAATATATCCACCTATACCGATAACTTAATGAAATAACCTCTCGAACTCCCAACCAATGCACGACAACGCCGACAGGGCAGAATGATCAGCGGCTGCTTAAGCGAGCCAGTCCTTGTCGCGCCAGATCCGCAATCGCCCTGGCGAGGGTTGCTGAGGCATTCAACGATTCGGGCCGCTCCAGACGGAGATTCAGAGTGGCGGCAAATTCGCGGAAGTGAATATCCACGTCGTAGAGGATTTCGACGTGGTCGCAGAGAAAGCCGATGGGCTGGAGGAGAACGGTTCTTGCGCCCGAGGCGGCGATGGATTCCAGGGTCTGTTCGACGGTGGGGCCGATCCATGGTCCTCCACTGAAGCCTTGGCTCTGGAAGGCGAAGAACCGCCGGGGAATCTCCGGGATGCTGGAGGCAACCAGAGAGGCGGTGCGCAGTGACTCTTCGGCGTAAGGGTCGGCGGCCTGTCCTTCGGAGGCCTGAATAGTGCGGATGGGGACGCTGTGAGCGGTGAACAACACGGGGACCGGCGCGCCCACCTCCGCGCTGAGGCGGGTCCAGGCGGGACGCAACCGCTCGGCAAATGCCTCTATCAGCAGCGGATGCTGCGCCCATCCTTCGGTGAAGTCGATGCGCAGGTCAGAAGTCTCGACGGCTTGGCGATAGAGGCCGACGCTGGTGCGCGAGTTCTGCGGCGCAAGGCAGAGGACCGCAGCTTCATCCACTCCATCGGCACGCATCTTTTTGATCACGTCAGGAATCAAGGGACGCCAGTTTCTCATAGCGACGTAAACCGGAATCTGCTTACCGGCAGCCGCCAGCTCGGCCTCGACCAACCGTCCTTGCTCGAAGGTGATTTCCGTGAGCGGGCTATGGCCAATGAGCGTGTAGCGGCGCTGAATCTCCTCGACGACATGCTGCGGCAGCGGCCGGCCGCCGGTCACCTTGCTCAGGTACTCGGGAATCTGCTCGACGGTCTCGGGAGTGCCGTGGGCCAGCAGGAGTACAGCTTGCTTAGCCATTGGCCTTCTCCGGATTCGCTTCGAGGCGGAACTCCTTGACCATGCGCACCACGGCTTGCACGTTCTCGACTGGCGTTCCTGGCACAATGCCGTGGCCGAGATTGAAGATGTGGCCGGGGCGGCCATTCGCTGCGCGCAGAATCTGATGAACGCGCTTTTGCAGAACCTCCAGCGGAGCAAAAAGCGTAATAGGATCGAGGTTGCCTTGCACTGCGTGGCTGTGGCCCACGGCGCGCCAGCCTTCATCGAGCGGCTGCCGCCAGTCGAGGCCGATCACATCCGCGCCGGTTGCGGCCATCTCGCCCAGCAGCCCCGCGGTCTCCACGCCAAAGTAGATCACCGGCACACCCATCTGCTGAACCGAGCGCACCAGGCGCTTGGAGGCTTCGAAGGCATAGTCGCGATAGTCGGCGAGGCCGAGCGAGCCGACCCAACTGTCGAAGATCTGAATAACGTCCGCGCCCGACTGAACCTGAAGGCGGCAATACTCTTCGAGCACGGTGACAATCTTGTCTAGCAACGAACGCCAGGAATCGGGGTTCGAGTACATCATCCGCTTGGTGTGGATATAGTTGCGCGAGCCACCGCCTTCAATCATGTAGCTGGCCAGCGTATAGGGCGCACCGCAGAAGCCGATGATTCCGAGTCTATTGCGGAAGTGGGCAGCGACCTTCTCGATGGCGCGAGCGACATAGGCCAGGTCGGCGGCGCGGTCGGTGCGCAGGGCGCGAACATCATCCGCGGTGCGGACGGGGTGGTGGACGTGCGGGCCCTCGCCGGCCATGAACTCGAAGTCCAGGCCCATGGGCTCCAGCGGCAGCAGCAGGTCGGCAAAGATGATGGCCGCGTCCACGCCCAGCTTCTCGGCGGCGGTGATAGTGACCTCGGCGGCGATCTCCGGCTGTTTGCAGATCTCCACCAGCGTGTGGTGCTTGCGCACGTCGCGGTACTCCTGCATATAGCGCCCGGCCTGGCGGAGAAACCAGATGGGCGTGCGGTCGACGGGCTGGCGCAGACAGGCACGAACAAAGCGGCTGCCGTCGAGGATGCCTTCGGCGGCGGGGTTTTCGTTGGTTGGTTGCATACAGAGTTGATTTTACCGGGCCGGCGGCAAGCCTGGCTGTTATCTGAACGAAGAGCTCGCTACGAAATCCACTCATCGCAACGGCTCTTGCGCTGCCATACGCCGTCATTCTCTTCCAGAATGACGGTTCCTCCGTTGCCGCACAGCGAGCCGCAGAAAAAGCTGTAGGAGACGATGGCGTGCTTGTGGCCCTTATCGAATCGAATCTCGCTCAGTGTGACCAGGCCGTGGGCGAAGCCGTTGCGAACCGCGTCCTCGATGGAGCGCCCTTCGCCGATGGTTTTTCCGGGGTCGTTCTCGGCGACCTCCTTTCGTTGCCGCTCCGGATCGACGAGGCTGATCTTGCTGGAGCCTAGCTGCGCCAGGTCGGCGGCGCGAAAGCGATGAACCATCGCAGGCGCGGCCGGCTCAAGGTCCAGGTCTTTTCCGCAATCGCTGGCGCCAAAGTCTCCGTTGGTGGGGAATGGAATTGTCTGGACGGACAGGTTGACTGTGCTCACTTCGTTGTCCATCCAACCGTGAAGGACCACCCGGTAGACGGCAATCTGCTCGGCGGTCAGAGGCTTGTCACTGACGATGGGCTTTGTCTCTGTGGTCTCTTGCGCGGCGGCCAGATTCACAGCCAATAGCAACACGACCGCGAGACGGACGAGAAACCCCTGCAACCTCCGCCTATGCACAACCCCAATGCCAATTCCTGCCATAGCGTCCTCCCACAGGTGGTCTCTTCTATTTGTCGATACTACATTGGGCAAGGACAGACAGCTTGATAAATTCGGGGAACTACTTCGCGTCCTTGTCGCCCGCATCACCAGGCTTCGCCTGCGCCCTGGAGGCCTGGAACGCCTGGTGATCGTGACGCTCCACCATGCCGGCCAGGTAGCGGTCGATTTTGAATCCCTTGGGCACCTTGTGCAGAATGACCGGTTGGGTGAAGCTCGCATTACAGATGGGGCAGAACAACCTGAACTCATAACAGTTAGTATTGGCCATAACCCTCAAATTGTAGCAAGAGGCAATTGCTTTTGTTACAGCGCATTTGGGTTCAATAACGTATTATTGCGAACCTTGGATCTAGGCCTTGTAACCGATGGTTTCACTGATTCTGTACCTGCATCAGGTAAGCGTTGGCGGTACAGAAAAATAGGCCCCCGGTATGAGCGGGGGCCAAATAGCCTTGGTTCTCTCGTTATTCGAGAGGTGGATTGGCGGCCGGCCGGCTAATGCGCCGCCGGAGCGGAAAGGAGCCTCGGGGGGAGGGGCTGCGGCTTTTAAGGCCGCTCCGCACCGGTCGAAGTAGCCGCGTCACTAAGTGACGCCGCTTCTCGGGCCGCCAAACTGTTTTCCATCAACCGGATGCGCACGCAGCTTACCCTTACGGGCTTGGTCTCATCCGAGTCCGAGTCCATGCCTGTAACGGGAGCGTTGCCGAGAGCGACTGAGCGCAAGCGGTAGACGGGAATCTCATGTTCAATTACGAGGTAGCGATTGACCGCCTCGGTCAGACGCCTCGAGCTTTGTATCCCAGTGTTGCCGGCCAGAGGGGAATACCCCTCCACTTCCACGATGTACCCCTTACGCCCGGCCAGATTGGCGGCAAAGTCGTCGAGTTGCTTGCGGGCCGCTGGCCGCAGAACAGGTTGTCCGCCGTGAAACGCGATTTCCACCTCAGTAGCCTGGTGGTACTGGTCCAGGCCGTTAACAGTCGTGTTCAACCGGTCCACATGGCCGGACGCGCCCTGCGCCGTGGTATCGGCATTTTGCGCCTCGTTGCCTGCGTTGGAAGCCAACTGATTGGCTTCGTCGGCGCGAGACTGGGCCTGACGGATGCCCGCCTGCGACCTCGAGTCCAGGTCCTGAATGTCGTGCGCGTTCCTGGCGTTGACTTCATCCAGCTCGTTAAGTTGGCCCTTGAGGGGGTCCACCCGGTTGTTGACCCACTTCTTGCGCGCAAAGGGATTGACCCGGCCCCAGAACCCCTCTTTGGGCTCTTTGACCTGCGTCGGAGCGGCCATGGGGGAGGGCTGCTGCTCGACCGTGGCAGACGGAGTGCTCTGCGGGCTTGCCACTGTCCATCCCGGCGACGAAGACCTGTCTCCGGGCGCCCCGGAGGGCTGCCCCTGTTGCGCAAGGGTGGGGATTGCAACTGCAGATGCCAGCAAAACCAGAAGGAGCTGGCGAGGGAACAAGGTCCGAGGTAGTATGACAGTTTTCATTGGGTGGACTCCCTCCAGGATGTTTTTTCCGCCAGGGTTGCGCGGGTGAGCGGTCGTGTCTGCTCGCCCACTGTGAAAGCAATGCTCGCGCCAAACCCGGCGGTGCGGCCGGGAAAATGCCGTCTTGTTTGGATTGTTTGACTTAGCGCACCGCGACCGCGTTGGGCGGAGTAGGTTGAGGGTCTATTGAGCTGATCCTGGCATGTAAATCTTTCCGGGCCCGGTAGTTTCTACCCGGTAAATCCGGCGGCGCGGTCTATTTGGTCTCGACGCGGAGGATGCGAATCTCCGGGTAGGCGCGGTCCCAGTCGGGCGAGATCCTATCGAAGATCAGGCGGAAGTCTTGCTCGCCGCCGGGGGCGAGCGGTGCCGCGGAGACCGGTTCCACATCAATGTAAGGCTCGCGCATGCGGATGAGCTTGAGCGGCAGGGTCTCGTTCTGCGCCACTTCATGGGCAAAATCGCGGAAGAGCACCTGCACAGTAACGGCCGTAACAGTGCGGGCGCCCCGGTTGACGATGTGTCCGTCGAGGTAAGTGACCTTGCCTCCGGCCAGATTGCCGGATTCGCTCATGGCCAGGCGGGTCAGCGAGAGGCTCTCCGCATATGGGTCCAGAGGTGCGGAGATCGGCGTGACCGTGGGCTTGCCGCGGGTGTTTCCGTGTTCGAGGCTCAGGACGGCGACTGCGGCAACCACCACGACAACGGCAACAGCCAAGCCGAGCGGCAGCCAGTTGCGTTTTTCCTTGCCGGCAGAGGATACGGGTTCAGAACCAATGCTCACGAGCGAAATTTTACACCCGTTACCGAATAAGTTCCTCACGCTCTTCTTATTTTGAGGAATAATGTAAAGAGCGATACTAAACGATAGGCTGTCAGTTTATCGATCCTTGCCGGCCAGGAGGAGAGAATGTCAGACGATAATTCCCAGAATCAAGATCCAGCCTACACATTCCAGGGCAGCTCACCAGCCGAGGAGCTCCTCGAAATCGCCCGCATCCACCGCAGGGAGGCTAAACAACTGTTTGATCGCGCAGACGAGGCTCACGCCGAGGACCGGCAGGAAGAGGCCAAGTTGATGATGGACCTGGCGATCTCACGGCGGGATCGGGCAATTGAATTCGAGAGGGCAGCCAGGGGCGAGGGAGGTGACCCGATTGTGGCCGAGATACTTGATAGCCAGGAAGAAACGTGCGCGGAGTATACTCCCTTTTCGCCATCGATTATGTCAAAAGAGGAATTAGCTATGACAGCAGAGGAGCTGTCCGCCGCAGAACTGGCAGAAAGCAAGAAATCTACCCCGTCAGGACGGATTGCTCGCGCTGTGGCCTGGGTAGGGAGCTGGATAGCGTGATACGCCGGCCGCGCCCTTGCCATGGGCGTTTCCTTGTTTCTGGCTCGGGCCAGCCAGGCTGCAACCACTACCAGTTACAGCCAGCAGCGTTCTTACTTCTCTCGGAGAGGAATGAGTCAGGATTAGCGCTCTTGAGCTAAATTTTGCACCCGTTACCAAAGGAATCCTCCGATATGTTCCGTCCTGGTTAAGGGGCGGATGCTATTTCATTCTTGACCGATAATTAAATCAGCGTCACAATTTGTGCGGTTCTTCATCTTTTCCGCGCATCTTCCACGAATTTCCGGTGTCTAAGGATGCAGGTGACAGAACCGGCCAAGTCCGGGATCCGTAGTCCTTGCCGCAAGGCATTGAAAGGCAGGCCAACGATGCAGTTCTATTCCCCGAACGCATCCATCTCTATAGCAACTCCCGCCGGAGAGCGAAGAAGTTCCCGGCAACCAGAAGACCGGGTATACCAGGGTGTCACAATCGCCGCCATTCTGCTGGTGCTGGGAAGCCTTTGGGTATTTTGAAGGCGGGACCGCCTGTTGACGGTTGCGACCTTGAAACTATGAGTCCAATTTTGCGCGCGCTGTCCGGCGCATAGCCGCGAAGAACCAGCCGATGGTTCCAAAAACCACCCCGATGGAAACCGGCAGCAGCGCGGGAGAGAGACCTCCGTGGCCGCGTCGCGCCACTTCGATAGTGGACCACTGAATCCAGGCAAAGAGGCACACCATCTCCATCTTGATCCAGGCGATCATGTCGAGGGCCAGCGCCTCCAGCTGTGGCCGGTTTTCAGCGGTGACCTCGACCGGATAGTTGAAGGACGCAGGAAATTGCGCCACCAGCGTCATGAGCAGATAGATCGCCACAGCCACAGCCGGAAATAGCGGCAGCATAGAGGGCTCACCCCAGCCATTGGGGTTTCCGGCTGCATCGAAGTGAGTAGCAACCCTCGCCGGCAGTTGCTCCGCTCCGTGGAGCGCATGCCAGGTGATCCAGCCTGTCCACACCAGCACCATCATGCTGATCGCTTCCAGGGATATGCGCATGGAGCCCTTTCCGCGGCGACTGTATCAAGACGATACAGTTTGCATTGAACCGCTACAGTTATTGCCGGCCGTACCCTCGTTTTTACCTATAAATTGTATCGCAACGATGCAATTTTCAGAGAGTCAGACTCACCCGAATCGCGCGCGCTTGACGCTCTGACGGAAGTCTTCGCCGGTCATCTCGACTCGAACGCACATCTCGGCCAGCCGCGACCTCATACGGTCGCCGATGCGGTCGCCCAGGGTGTCCTCATTCCTCGCGGGCCTGTTGCCCTTCACATCGACTTTGAAGCCGGAGCCTGCCGGCAGGTCAGGGTAGTTGGTGGTGATGATGGTGGTCTGCTTGTCGTTGTAGCGGGTATTCAGAATCAGCGCGACCGTATCCCAGACCCACTCGTTGGGCTTTTGCGCGCCCAGATCGTCGAGCACCAGCACCTCGGCGGCAAAGACCGGCTGGAGCAGCTCGAGTTCGGTGGTTTGCACCTGTGGGTTGTAGCTGTTCTGGATGCTCTTGAGCAGCTCGCGATAATCGCAGAAGAGGCCGCGAACGCCGCGCTCAACCACTAGCCTGCGCAGTATGCCCACGGCCAGGTGGGTCTTGCCCACGCCGATGGAGCCGGTAAGGAGCAGTCCCTTGCCGGCGGTGTCGACCGGATAGGCATCGACAAACTTGCGCGCGGTCAGGTGCGCGCGGCCCAGCGAAGCGTCGGCGCCGCGAAAGGCGGTTTCGAAGCCGTCCAACGTGTAATGGCGGTAGCGCTCGGGGATGTGGGCCGCGGCCAGGCGGCGCTCTTCGCGCTCCATCTCCTGGCACTCGCAGGCGCGCGAAACCCATTGCCCTTGTGCGTTGACCACCCGCACCAGCCCCACTCCATCGCAAATCGCACATTCGGTCATCTGCTTTCAAGCCTAGCGTAAAGGATGCCGAAGCGCGACGGTGCGGTTCGTGTGCCTTATTGTGGAAAAGGCCGCGCCATTCCGCTGCGCTATTCCATACAATCAAACTGCGCGTATACATGGAGACTTCCTTGTGAAACTTACCGCTTTGCGTGTTGCCTTTGCAGTCATCGTCCTCATAAACTTGCTTTTTGCTTCCGCTCTCAAGGCGCAGGCTCCAGCCTCCACGCCTGATACCAAAGCTCCTTGTGCGACACCCGCTGTGCCGCCGGTGTCCGACTGGCAAAAGGCGCGGGACACGCAACTGAAGGAGGACTTCCCCTGGCTGGGCAAGTTCAAGACGGCCGATTTGGCGCTGGCTCCGCCCGCCGCCGGCGAAGACCGCGTGGTCTTCATGGGCGACTCCATCACCCAGGCATGGAAGATCGAGGGGCTGCAGGGTTCGTTTCCCGGCAAGCCTTACATCAACCGGGGCATCAGCGGCCAGACCTCGCCGCAGATGGTGCTGCGCTTCCGCCAGGATGTAATCGAGCTCAAGCCCAGAGTAGTGGTGATCCTGGCGGGAATCAACGACATTGCCGGCAACACGGGGCCTGAGACGTTGGAACAGATAGAGGACAACCTGGCCTCCATGGCGGATCTGGCGACGGCCAATCAGATTCGCGTGGTGCTGTGTTCAGTGTTGCCGGCCTTCGATCTTCCATGGAAGCCGGGATCGACACCCGCGCCGGAGGTGCTGGCGCTGAATGCCTGGATCAAGGCCTACGCGGCGGAGAAGGGCTACGTGTACGTGGACTACCACACGGCGATGAAGGACCAGCGCGACGGATTGCCCGCGACGCTAAGCAAAGATGGTGTGCATCCTCTGCCGGCCGGTTACGCCATCATGGCTCCGCTGGTGGAGGCCGGCATCGCGAAGGCGCTGGCGCAATAGAAAACATATCAAGTTCCGAACTCGCGCAAGAACAATCAAATCAGCACCCGGAACTTTTTACATCACCGTACCGTAGATTCACTCAGGAACCGCAGTGGATATCAGTGGCTCCGGTTAACATCGCAAGCAAACTCTAGAACGCGGTGGCTGATTATATGGGCAAAATCTATCAACAACTGAGGCAGGTATTTCGGCGGCTATGCCGTGCGCCGTTTTTTGCCACCATGATTCTCATCACTCTTGCCCTGGGAATCGGCGCGAACACGATTATATTCAGCGTTGTCGAGGGCGTGATGCTGAAGCCTCTGCCTTATCCGGAACCGGAGCAGTTGATTGGGGTTCAGTACGCGGCGCCGGGTATCGGCATGAATGAGATGGAGATTGCGCCCTATTTGTACTTCACCAATCGTGAGCAGGCGACGACTTTGCAGGACATCGGTCTCTACACCGGAGATTCGATGAACGTAACAGGAGCAGGCGAGCCGGAGCATGTTCGCGGCCTCGATGTTTCCAGCGGCACACTCCCGCTTCTGGGCGTCACTCCAATGTTGGGGCGCTTATTTAGCCGCCAGGATGATACGGCCGGCTCACCAGACACGGTGATGTTGGGTTATGCATATTGGCGGCAGAAATTCGGCGGCGATCAATCCGCCGTCGGACGGACCATCACTGTGGATGGAAAATCACGCTTGATCATCGGCGTGCTGCCTGAGAATTTTCGCTTTCTTGACATGCGAGACCCGGCGCTGGTGTTGCCTTTCGCGTTCGATCGCGGCAAAACAAAGCTCGGCAATTTCAGCTATAACGCTCTTGCCCGTCTCAAGCCGGGAGTAACGATGGCGCAGATGAACGCCGACCTTACCCGCCTGATCCCCATCGCCAATCGCAGTTTTCCCGCCCCGGAAGGGTTCAGCGCCTCCATCTTTGATAGCGCAGGCCTCAGGCCAAATCTGAAGCCGTTGAAACAAATTGTCATTGGCGACATAGGAAATATTTTGTGGGTTCTGATGGGCTCAATCGCCTTGGTCCTTCTGATTGCATGCGCCAACGTGGCAAATCTTCTGCTGGTGCGGCTGGAAGGACGGCGTCAGGAGTTGGCAATCCAGGCCGCCCTGGGCGCGGGGTGGAGACGCATCGCCGGAGACATGCTTTGCGAAAGCCTGATTCTCAGCCTGTTGGGGAGCTTGCTGGGATTGGGAATTGCTTATGGCGGATTGAAGGGTCTCATTGCAATGGCGCCGGTGGGCATTCCGCGCCTGCATGAAATCGGCATCGATTTCAGAGTTGTAATTTTCACAATTGCCTTGGCGCTTCTCACTAGCCTGCTGATCGGCTTGGTGCCGATATTCAAATTTGCAGGTACGCGGTTAAGCACCGGCCTGCGCGCCGGGGGCCGCGCACAAAGTCAGGGACGGGAACAGCATCGTGCCCGCAGTGTTCTGGTTGTGCTCCAGGTTGGACTCGCCGTCGTATTGCTGATCTGTTCCGGGCTGATGATTCGAACCTTTAATGCCTTGATGCGTGTCTCTCCCGGCTTCGATGCGCCAGACTCTTTGCAAACCTTCAGAATCTACATCCCTGAAAACAGCGTTCCGGATAAGGAAGGGTTGCGCCTGGTCAGAATGGAAGAGCAGATTCGCGACAATCTGGCGACAATTCCCGGCGTAACAGCGGTAGCTTTCTCCACTTCAATCCCGATGGACGGAAATTCTTCGATCGATCCCGTGATGGCGCAGGACCGCATTTACAAAGAGACCGAGATTCCGCCTCTGCGCCGATTCAAGTTCGTTTCTCCCGGTTTCTTTGCATCGCTGGGCGCACCGATTGTAGCCGGGCGGGATCTCACATGGGCGGAAACCTACCAAAAAATCCCTGTTGCCATCGTTTCGGAAAACTTCGCAAAAGAGTATTGGCATGACGCGCGCAACGCGTTGGGCAAACACATCCGCGTCGGCACAACGGACGACTGGCGGGAGATTGTCGGTGTTGCCGGCGACATGCACGATGACGGGGTCAACAAGCCGGCGCCGACCACCGTATATTGGCCTGTGTTTATGAACAAATTTGAAGGCCAGCCGGAGAGAACGCAGCGTTATCTTGCGTTTTCAATGCGCAGCCAGAGGGCCGATTCTCAGGCATTGATGAAGGAGATTCAGCAAGCGGTTTGGTCTGTCGATTCAAACCTGCCGCTGGCTGATGCGCACACCCTGGGGTACTACTACACGCGCTCCATGGCCCGAACTTCTTTCACGCTGGTGATGCTTTGCATCGCGGGCGGCATGGCCCTGGTTCTGGGAATCGTGGGAATTTACGGAGTTATCTCCTACTCAGTCTCGCAAAGGACGCGTGAGATCGGCATCCGTCTTGCTCTAGGCGCTCAACGGCAGGCCATCACGGCAATGTTTGTACGCCATGGTTTGTGGCTAACCGGCATCGGCATTGGATGCGGCCTGGTGGCTGCCTTCGCAACCATGCGTCTGATGTCGTCGCTGCTCTTCAATGTCAGCCCGGTGGACCCGGTGACATATGCCGCAATTACGGTTGTCATTGTCGCCATCGCGTATCTGGCGTGTTATTTCCCATCCCGGCGTGCTGCGACGGTAGAACCCGTCACGGCCCTGCGGGCGGAGTAGCGGGGAATGAGTCTGTGCCAGGTGGGGAATCCGAAAGAGCGGGAATTGCCATTCCGCCCCAATCCCCCTACAATAGAAACATTGCAGGAAAGGTCTGTCTTCAGCGATGCCCAAGGAAAAGATTCATCCCAATTACGCCGCGGTGCAGGTCAAGTGCGCCTGCGGGAACCATTTTGAGACCCGTTCGACCCACAAGGGCGACATTCACGTGGAAATCTGCTCGGTTTGCCACCCGTTCTATACCGGCAAGCAGCGCCTGGTAGACACGGCAGGCCGTGTGGAGCGCTTCCGCCGCAAGTTTGCCAAGTCCAACGGAGCACAGGCTGCAGCGTCCAAGTAACCGCGCTCTGGCAACCGGCACGTACGATTGGGCCTCCGCCAAGGCGGAGGCCCAACTTCGTTTTAGCAGCTAGCTGATGGAAGCTCGAAGGTTTTATGGCAGGCAAGGGCTTTACCGTGAAGAAGAATTGGGACAACCCCCGGGAGTGCGCGATGCCCACGGAGGCGCGGGTGCCCGCAGAGATGCGCCTGGGGACGGTGGTGGTGGCTCCGGCCACGGTTCTGGCTCCCATGGCCGGGGTCACGGACACGGTCTTCCGCCGGTTCATCCGCCACGCCAGTTTGTTCACCACCGTTCAAGTAGCGAGCAAAGAGGATCCGGAGGGAGGCGGGGGTTTTAACCCCCGCAAATTGCCGATAGAATCGATGCGGGCTTTAGCCCTGGAGGACGGCGCGTCCATCGACGCAGCGGTAACCAATGCGCAATCCGGCTGCGGGTTGCTGATGACCGAGTTCACCTCCGCCGACGGCCTCGCGCGGATGCGCGAGAGCAAGCGCCAACGCTATCTGACCTTCTACGATGACGAGCATCCCATCGGGGCGCAACTCTTCGGGGCCAATCCGGAGACGATGGCCGAGGCGGCGCGGATTGTGGAAGAGACCGGCTTCGACCTGGTAGACCTGAACCTGGGCTGCCCGGCCAAGCGGGTGGTCGGTTCCAACGGCGGCTCGGGCCTGTTGCGCGACCTGCCGCGCATTGGCGAAATCTTCCGCGCCGTGCGACGGGCAGTGACGATTCCCTTTACTGTGAAATTTCGTTTGGGCTGGAACGACGCCGGCATTGTCTGTCTGGATCTGGCGCGGATGGCCGAAGCCGAGGGGCTGAACGGTGTGGCGCTGCACGCCCGGACACGAGAACAAGGCTACAGCGGCCAGGCGCGCTGGGAGTGGATCGCGCGGGTGAAGCAGGTGGTGGGGATTCCGGTGATCGGCAATGGTGACATCCGCACCCCCGAAGACGCCGCGGCCATGGTGGCTGAGACCGGCTGCGATGCGGTGATGATCGGGCGGGCCGCTCCGGCGAATCCGTGGATTTTCCGCCAGATTGCGCAGTACACGGCTACCGGCAGTTACGAGCGGCCCACGGCGGAGGACCGCTACCGTATGATCCGCGCCTACTTCCAGATGCTGCTGGACGAGGCCGAAGCCACAAAGGATCTACCCCGCGCCGCGCGACTGGGCGAGACCTCCGGCAAGATGAAGCAGTTTGCCACCTGGTTCACCCACGGCGTGGCAGGCGGAGCCAAACTGCGCGCAGCCATCTATCAGGCGCGGACCGGGGCTGAGGTGCTCTCGCAGGTGGACACGTTCTTCACGGCTCAGCTTGCCAGCGGCGCGGAGCCGGTCGCGACGCCGGAAGACGCTTCAGCGGCAGACTACCCTGAAGGCATGACAGTCTGCGATTAAGGAGGCGCGCGTGGCAGCGGATTACGCACTGATGGCCAGAAATCTCGACTCTTTCTACAACTTTGAAGGCAAGGTAGTCATCTTCGTTGGTGCCGGAACCAAGCAGCTTCTGGATGTGGGCCGCAAGCCCAAGAGAACAATCGCTATCGACCAGAGCGCGGAAGCTCTTGAGCAACTGAGGCAGCAGGTCGCGGACCAGCATCTGGAGAGCGCCGTGGAGATCATTCACGCCGATTTCTGCGACGTGACCGCGCACGGCGACGTGGTGTACTTCGAGTTTTGCCTGCATGAAATGCCCGACCCGGGCAAGGCGCTCGCTCACGCCAAGTCCCTGGCGCCTGATATCGTCGTCTTTGACCATGCGCCGGGCTCAGCGTGGGCCTATCTGGGCGCTGAGGAAGACAAAGTGGTTCGCAGCGCGCAGGCCATGGAGCGCTTCGGTATGCGCGCCCGCCAGTTCTTCCGCACCGAACAGCATTTCGCGGATTATGCCGAGCTGCTGGCGAAGATATCTCCGCAGGGTCCGCTGGCGGTGGAGCGGGCGGCGCGATTTGTGAATGTCACCGGCATTGCCATTCCCATGGACTACGGGCTGGCCCTGCTGTAACTTCAGACGCGCTCGACGGCCAGCGCCACGGCGTTTCCGCCCCCCAGGCAGAGCGCGGCAATGCCTCTCGTTTTGCCCAGCCGCTTCAAAGCGTAAAGCAGCGTTGTCAGTACTCGCGCTCCGCTGGCGCCGATGGGGTGACCGATGGCCACAGCGCCTCCCTGCACGTTGACCTTGGCCGGGTCGAGGCCCAGTTCGCGATTCACCGCCAGCGCCTGCACGCTGAAGGCCTCGTTGAGCTCAAACAAATCGACGCTGTCGAGCGGCCAACCGGCCTTTGCCGCTGCCTTGCGCACGGCCTCGATGGGCGCCAGTCCAAACCACTCCGGCGCTCCGCCGCTGGTGGCCTGCGCGCGAATCACGGCCAGTGGCGCGAGGCCAAGTTCCCTGGCTCGCTCGACGCTGGTGACCACCAGGGCTGCGGCGCCGTCGCTCACGCCGGGGGCATTGCCGGCCGTCACTGTGCCGCCCTCCTTGAAGGCCGGCTTGAGCCGTGAAAGAATCTCGACGGTAGTCTCGGGGCGAACCGATTCGTCGGTGTCGAAGATCCGCGGCTCGGCGCCTTTTTTGGCTGCTGGAATTTCAACGGGCAGAATCTCATCACGGAAGAAGCCCTGCGCCGTGGCCGTGGCGGCGCGGCGGTGCGACTCGGCCGCGAAGGCGTCCTGCTCCTCGCGGCTGATGCCGTATTTCGCCGCGATCATCTCCGCCCCCACGCCCATGTGGAAGTTGTTGTAGACCTCCCACAGGCCGTCCTGGATCATGGCGTCCACCAGTGTCCCGTTGCCCATGCGATAGCCGGCCCTGGCCTGGGGCAGCAGATAGGGCGCGTTGGTCATCGACTCCATGCCGCCGGCGATGACCATCTCGGCGTTCTCTGTCTGGATGGCCTGCGCCGCCAGGGCCACGGCCTTCAGGCTCGAACCGCAAACCTTATTGATGGTCAGCGCGGCTGCCTGGTTCGATAATCCGCCGTAGAGCGCCGCCTGACGCGCGGGGTTCTGGCCGAGGCCAGCCTGCAGGACGCAGCCCATGATGCACTCGCCAATTTGCGCGGATTCGACGCCGGCGCGGCGCACCGCCTCGCGCACGGCGAGCGCCCCCAACCGCGGCGCGGAAAAGGACTGGAGCGAACCTTGAAATTTACCCACAGGGATACGCGCTGCTGAAACGATTGCAACTTCCTTCATATTTACGGCTCCACACGGCAGGAATCCGGCGGCTCAATTACGCAAAGAAACTCAGAGCCTTGCTGCCAACCGAACATCCTAATGCATCCATGGTAAGGACCGCCAGTTGTGCCCTGCGATAAGTCCCCGTCGCCGCGCGGGTGGTCAGTAGCTCCAAAAGGTGAGGTAGGCCAGCACGCACACAGTGGCGAAGGCGATCAGGACCATCGCCAGAACTATCTTGAGAGCGAGGTAGCTCTCGGTTTTAGGGAGGGGGACAGCGTCAGGAGGCTGAATCAGCCGCGCCATCTCGATGCCGATGTTGTCGTGGCCGCCGGCCGCCAGAGCCAATTCGAGCAGATTGTGGGCGGCGGCTTCCACAGTGAGACCGAGGGTCTCCATGACACTCTGAATATCCTGCTCCGGAATGAATCCCCAGAGGCCGTCAGAGCAAAGCAGCAGCGTATCGCCGCTGGCGAGGGGGTGTTGTTCGATATCGATCTCGACCTCGGGTTTTTGGCCCAGGCTGCGGGTCAGCACCGAGGAATCGGGATGGTGCTGAGCCTCTTCCGGGGTAATCAGGTTGCGGCTGAGCATGGCCTGCACGGCGGAGTGGTCGGTGGTGAGGCGGTGCAGGCGACCGGCGCGCGCAAGGTAGGCGCGGCTGTCGCCGATATGGCCGATCCAGGCGTGGGTTCCGTCGTCCCCCTGTTGCACCAGGGCCAGCACCACTGTTGAACCCATGTGCGGGTGTGGCGAATCGGGCGCTTGGGCAGCCGCAAAGATGCTCGCGTTTGCATGTGCCGCCGCCGCGCGAATGGCGGTGCCGACCGGGTAATCGTGCGGCAGGGCCTCCAAATGCGCAAAAATATTCTCCACCACCATCCGCGATGCGGTGGCTCCTCCCGGGTATCCGCCGATGCCGTCGGCAACGATAAGCAGGTCGCCAAGGGCAATGCGGACATGAAGGACGGAATCCTGATTCTCTTCACGCAAGGTGCCGCTGTTGCATTCCTCGGCGAAAAGGATGGCCGGTTGCCCAGAAACTGGTTTCTCGCTCATCTCTGAACCTCACATGCAGGACAGAACCTGCGTTTTAGGTAATGCGCAAACTCGTAAAAACTACGCGAGCTTCCTGTGAAAAACCTTTCAATCACTGCCGCGAAAAGTTTGCCGCAGTTGGCCGACCACGATCATGTCAAGGATTGCTCAAGCTGTACCTTGCGGGTAGTTGCCCCGTTTGCGCAGGTCATCGCTCGACGTCTTTCGCTCCGGCCAGCCGGCTTGGCTCATTCCAGGGTCAAAAACACCAACTACATCGACCAACTCACTGTAACACGGAAACTTCCAGCCTGCGCAGGGGCGCACGATCGGCGACAGTGCATATTTTGCGCGGAAGAGGACCGGCCAGCAGGACGTTGCAATCGAGGCCGAAAATCCCCCAGCGGCCCTGACGCAGAAATCGACACTGGCGCATTGAGGAACGCCAAAACATGAGGAACAGGGAGAAAGGATGGCAGGCAATACGGGGAACAGCCCCGCAAGCCTAGTTTGTAAGTCCGGACTCAGGTCAAAGCGCGCCATCCAAGATTTTTCAATAGAGTCATATATATCAATAACATACTGGATATTCGGCGCGCTGTGAATTTTCCCTAATTGCCGTCATTCTCTATAGCGACTCGCGGCAAACTCCCCCGTGTCTTGGGTGAACTCCGGCTTGTCAACGGAGGACGGTCAGAAGGCTCGCGCCAGCAAGGCGCGGCAATGCAAACAGGATAGCGACTTGTAAGGCCCGGGGAAAGCTGAACGGTCACTGCACATCCAAGACACAGCGGAAGCCCACGGCGCCAGACCGGTCTTCGCTGGGCGCCATTAACAGGAACTTCCCGTGCTCATCGTTGCGGTATGCCTGCGGGAAATACCAGATAGACCCGCCCGGCTGATAGTAGCTTCCTCCGCGAAGCACGGCAGCCCGCGTGTGGTCATCCTGATATTCGTCTGTCCATTGCCATACATTTCCCGCCATATCCTGAATGCCGAATGGGCTCGCTCCCAGCGGGTGTGTGCCTACAGTGTCTGGTGATGTCAATGCGCGTCCCTTATCCGGCGCAGGAACCGCCTCGACATTCCAGTTATTTCCCCAGGGGTACTTCCTGCCGTCCATGCCCTGCGCGGCATACTGCCACTCCCACTCATGCGGAAGGCGCTTGTGCGCCCACTTTGCATAGGCTCGCGCATCCTCCAGCGATACCCAGGTGACGGGCTTATCCGCCCAGCCGCTGGGATAAGTGCCGTTGATCCAATCGCGGAGAAAATTGTGCGCATCGGAGGGATGGTACTGCGTCGCATCGATGAACTTCTTGAATTGCGCGTTGGTTACCAGGTTTGTATCCATCCAGAATGCATTGATCTTCACGATATGATCGTGATACCTGCGAGGAGAAGATTCCCACGGGTACTGAACATCCACGCCGACATCATCGCGCCCCTCAATCTCGATGCCGCTGACCCGGAACCGGTAGTCCGCCGCCGGGACTTTCGTCATGCCTTCCGGCGCATCCGACACTGCTTTGGCCGCCTGAATCTCGACCAGAGTCTGCGGCAAATAACTCCACTCTGCGCTGTAAGCAGCCAGCGTCTTCTGCGTCATTTCATGCATTTTGGCAAGCAGGCTTTTCTGGCTCTCAGTAAGCGAGCCGCTCACCTGCAACACTGCACCATATCCCTGTGGTTCAACTTCGAAAGTCAGTATAGAGTCTTTTCCGTCCACTCGTGGTGTAAGTTCCTCTCCGTGATATGCGTCGTAAAATCTTGCGCCCGCAGGCGGTTCCTTTACGCGCAGCAGATCGCCCTCCATCGCATAATCGCTGCGGTTGACGAGCGTCCAGACGGCGTCTGGTTTCAAAGGGAAATAACTTGCGAACAACCCACGCGCCTCGGTCGTGTAGTAGGGCTGCCAATCCGCGCTCACGAGAAACGGGGCCAGGCCGCGTTCCATCGTCGCCATGCGCCGGATCGCTTCCCCGTCGCGTGGAGTAATGCCGTTCCAGATGCCCCACACGTTTTCCCAAGTCTCGTATCCAACGCCATTGAAGAAAGCTGCCTGCAGATTGTCCGTTCTGCTGTGATTCCAGCGGGCGCACACGTTCACCATCGCGCGTGGCTCCAGCCATTTGCTGCGGCTCACGTCCGGCGCATAGGGATAAATCCAGTATCCCCAGGTCATGATGTTCCACGCCAGCATCTCATCATGACCCGGAAACGCTTCAGGTTCCAGTGCCAGGGGGTAGTTAATCTTCTGTGCCGCATCATTGAAGGCGCTCGGAATGCCGTCCATGGTGTCTCCGTTTACGCCGTCGGCTCCGATCTCTTTCATCATCTCCGCGGTGGCGGTCCAGTTTGGCTTTCCTTCATCACGCGTACCCTGATCCCACAGCATGACCGGAAAAAAGACCTTGACGCCACGGCGATGGAAGTCGGCCACCATTTGCTTGACGCCAGCCAAGCCCCCCGGCATATCGCGAATCAGATCATATTGATTTCTGTCATCGATACCGATGTTGGTGTAGGTGTGCCAGATGAGCACGGAGTCGATCCCGCCATAGCGTTTCTCTGTATCGTCTACATAACGATCCACTGTGTACTTGCCCGCGGCCGCGTCATAGAAATACCGGTCCTCCATCATCATCTGGGGCTGGACGTAGCTGGATTGCGACCATTTCAGCGCCGGCAGGTCATACATTTGGCCGGAGTAGCCCATGCGGATGCGGCGGTTCGCGCGCCAGCCCCGAATTTCACTCAGCCATGCCTGTGTTTCCTTGTCTGTACAACCCGATGCACCGCCGGTGAGCAGCTTTGGAACCTCGTAACAGGACGGCGCAGCGATACCTTCACTGCTCAGCCGGACGTGAGGATAGTCAACCGAAGTGGTGCGAGGCGCATCAACCACCACCTGAGCCGTCATGCTTCCCGCGCACAGGCAGGATAATCCCGCCGCAACCATTCCAATGCCGAACGGCAATGCCCGCATTATCCCCTCCCACTACGTCATTTCATGCTGTTCTAACATCTCAGACCAGTTCTCGTCATGATTTGCATGTTCGAGCGCCAGGAGCACTTCTTTCCTTGTCGCCAGGGAGGGCTGGGCGCCGGCTCGCGTAACAGAAATGGCGGCGGCGGCCGTGGCAAATCCTGCGCTTTCAACGGGTCCATAGCCCTGCATCAGACCGACTGCGAAGGCCGCGTTGAAAGCATCGCCAGCGGCGGTTGTGTCCACTGCCCGCACTTTATGCGCGGGGAGATAATGCGGTACGCCATCGCGTCCTGCAAGGACGGAGCCGAGCGCGCCGCGCTTCAGAATGACGCCTTGCACTCCGGCACGGAGAAGCATCGCCAGCATCTCTTCATTCGAGGAGGCTCCCTTCGCATAGAATTGCGCTTCTGTCTCGTTGGGCGTAAGCCACGTCACAGCGCTCAATAATCCCTCCGGCAGCGCCTGCGCGGGAGCAGGGTCCAGGATCAGCGGCACATGCATCTCCGCGCACATCCCGGCCAGGCATTGCACGGTTTCGATGGGGATTTCCAATTGGGCCAATACAATCCCCGCCGCGCGTACAGACTCCGCTTTGCCGAGCAGCACATCGGGAGTGAGGTGCAGATTCGCGCCTGGCGCGACAACGATGCTGTTCTCCGCCGATGTGTCCACCTGGATCATCGCAATGCCTGTGGCGGCGGCTGCTTCGCCAATATGCGTGGTGTCTACTCCCTCTTTGTTTAACAGCTCCCGGAGCTGCTTGCCGAACGCATCTCTCCCTACCATCCCTATCATCTTCACGGGATACTCCAGCCGGGCCACTCCCACTGCCTGATTGGCGCCTTTTCCTCCCGCGTGCATTTGAAAGTGATTCCCAAGAACAGTTTCACCTGCCTGGGGAATGTGGGGCACGTTTGAAACCAGGTCCATATTGATACTGCCAACCACTACTATGGGGCGCGGATCGCTTTGCATGAAAATCTCCAGAAATGGCTAGTGGGCAGCAAGCAGGGGAGCCGCGGCTATCGCGGACAGGCCAAGAAGAAAGAAGAGAAACATGAACGCCAGCATCTTCTTGATGTGCGAAGACGTGCCGGCAAATTCTCTCCATACGAAGACCCCCCACGCGGCGGAGACCATGGTTGCGCCCTGGCCGATGGAGTAGGAGACCGCTGGGCCGACAAAATGGGTTCCGGATGCTACAAAATTGAAGATTGCTCCGGTGCACCAGATCACGCCACCGACAATTCCCATCAGGTGCCATTGCCTGGGAGCCGAGAAATAGCCAGAAAAATCGACGGCCGGCTGGCCATCCACCGGCTTGCGCATGAGCAGGTAGTTTGCCGGGACCGCGCACACGGCTACGCCCAGGACAAAAAAGAACGCCACGGCGTAAGGCCCCGGCGTTGCTGGAGAGGACATCGCTTTTGCCACGAAGGGATAGAAGCATCCCATCAGCACTCCAGACAGCAGGCTCAACAGGATACCCTTTCTGCCAGCCCTCTTTCGTCCCTTCTCGCGCAGGTTGTATGCCATCGCGTCGAGAACGATCGCCACAACTACCAGCGCGATGCCACTGAACAGCAGCAACGGATTACCCGCTGGGGTGATCACATAGTTGCCAACCGCGCCGATGACCAGCGCCAGCCCGATTCCAACCGGAAAGGCCACAGCCAGGCCGGCCACTTCGATGGCCGCGACCAGCAGGAGGTTCGCCACATTGAAGATCACGCCGCCGAG
>CAVXYT010000030.1:0-16510 GCA_963765995.1 uncultured Acidobacteriaceae bacterium
GTGTTACCGCTCTGAGGAGCGGATAGAACAACCAGGAAGGGGAGCATGCAAGAGCGCTCCCCTTTGTTGACTACGGCCTGTGGTGGGTATGTCAATATTGCCATATTCGTTCGTCAATTGGCGCCACGCCCTTTGTCGTGAGTTCCCGAGCCCACAAGCCTTGTCAAATTCCATTTGCAATCCTGTAAAGAGGTCAAGGCGTGCTCGGTGGGAACCTCCTTTACGAGGAGGAGATGGCCAAATGCACGTCGCATGACCCGACCGGCGACGATAGGCCAATAAACATTACGTCGGCACTAGGATACTGGAACTCTTTAAATTGTAGGCGCTATCACTTGACAACGATTTTCGATTTCGATATCCTGCCGCTTAATTTCCCCCGGGCCCCCAGCCACAAACAATGACTCCCCTGGAGGTATTAATGAATGCCACGACACTCAGAGTCCTGATCGCAGTATCGCTGTCAATAACCATCGCTCCTGTCCTGCGCGCCCAGCAGCCTACCTGGACTGACCCGGCTACCGGGCTTATGTGGGCGAAGACTGATAATGGCAGCGACGTCAACTGGCAGCAGGCCGCGAATTACTGCCAGAACCTGACTTTGGGCGGGTATTCCGGATGGCGGCTGCCTACCTTAGACGAACTGGCAACAATCTATGACCAGACACAGAATGTCGATGGCAAGCATATCAAGGGCGGAATTCATATGACCGCATCGGCGGCCTGGAGCAACTCGGTTGGAAATGCTTCTGGGGAGGCGTGGAACTTCTTTTTCAACAATGGGTCGCGGTACTCCAACCAACTCGCCTTCTTACCCGCTCGTGCGCTGTGTGTACGCCGTTCCGGAGGATGATGTGGGTAATTTGGTTCTTTGTTTTTCGGGTCGCCCCGAAGGGGCACTCACAATTTTTCTTGCTGATCCGGTCAAGGAACGATCATGATGCGATGTGAGCCGGGTACCCCGGTGCCTCTGGCAAAACAATTTTAGTGACTTCAAGACTGGATTCTCGAACCTGGGAGAGTTGCGCCAGGCATTACCAATCTTGGTAAACAGTACCAATTGTAATGTCAGTTGTTGCCAACAGGCCAATGCACTCGTCGAGCCAGTCCTCAGCCCTGTTTGTCTCCTGCCTCTCCTGCATCCTGTCCCGATTTTGAACCAGATGGAAAATTGGGAAAAACCTCACCTTTATCCATCCACTTCAAGAACTTTTCCGTTGAGATGCGGCGGGATAACTACTAGCTTGCAGGCAGTACAAATCGCATAAGAGACCACCCTCGCGATGAGGCAGGCTGTGATTGTCGATGCGCCGGAGATGCCGTTAAGAGAGAAGAAGCGCGCCCAAGAACTGACCGGCCATCTAACCGAGGTTGCGCTCGGCTGCCAGCGCATGTTGGCAGAGAACCCGTGCCATCCCGAGGCGCTGGTTGGCATCACACTGGTGGCGCTCGCCAGTGGCCACTTCGAGCGCGCGGTCAAGATGGCCAGGGCCGCCGTGGCCGCTGCGCCGCGGATGATCACCGCGTGGGTTGCCTTCGGCCAAGCACTAAAGGCCGCAGGCCGGGGCGATGAGGCGGAGCGCGCCTACGTTTACGCCACCTGCATGGACGGCATGAACGCGCTGGCTCGCATGGGCCTGGGTGAGCTGAGGCTCGCTACCGGCCGCCCCCAGGAAGCAATTTGCGAATTTGAGCTGGCCCTCCGCCGTCAGCCCACGCTTGCCGCCGTCCACATGTGCCTGGGCAATGCGCTCGCCTGCTTGGGCCGCAACGACGAAGCTCTGGAGCACTACGAGCGGACGCTGGCGCTCCGTCACAAGCTGCCAGAGGCTGAGTTTGCCGCTGGTTTTGTCTTGGCGCGCATGGGAAAGCTCAAGGAAGCCGAAACCCGTTACCGCCGGACGTTGGTCCTGCGTCCGGACTTTGCCGCAGCATGGATGAATCTGGGCAGCTTGTTGCGCGAGCAGGGCCGCGAGATCTACGCCGAGGCAGCTTTGTTGCGGGCCGTCGAGCTGCGCCCTGATCTGGTCTCGGGCTGGGTCAATCTGGCGATTCTGGAGCGGGAGCGGCGCCGCCCCGCCGAAGCCGAAACCTATCTCCGCAAGGCTTTCGCTCTCAATCCTGAACAGGTAGAAACGCTGGTGACCTGGTGCCAGTTCCGCGCCGCCGAGCGCGACCCGGCTGGCGCCTGGCAGTGGCTCCGCTGGGCTCTGGCCCGCGAGCCGGATAACTCCGAGGCCGTCAACATGCACGGCATCCTGCTCCACCAGGAGGGACGATTCGAAGAAGCTATCGCCGTCTTCGAGTGGGCCGAGGCCCTGGGCAACCGCGCCGCCGCCTCCAATCGCGGAAACTCCCTGCTCGACCTGAACCGCATGGATGAGGCCTTGCGGGCGCAAGAGCTGGCAGTCGAGCGCGACCCAACCAGTCCCGGCGCGCTCTATAACCTATCCCTCACCCGTCTGCGGATGGGCGACTGGAGGCAAGGCTGGCCGGGGTACGAGGCGCGCTGGCGTTTCCGCGAGGTGCATCGCAGCCCTCGCATCTTCACGCAACCCCGCTGGCAAGGCGAGGCCCTCAACGGACGCCGCATTCTTCTCCATGCCGAGCAGGGGCTGGGCGACACCATCCAGTTCTGCCGCTATGCGTCTATGGTCGCGGCCCGTGGCGGCCAGGTGATACTGCAGGTGCAGGAGCCGGTCGAGCGGCTGATGCAATCTCTTGACGTAGTGCGCGCCGGGCGTGCGCAGACGGCGCTGTTGGGCGCCAAGCCGCCGGACTTTGATCTCGAGTGCCCGCTCATGAGCCTTCCGGCTGTCTTCGGAACCACCGTCGAGACGGTTCCATGGCCGGGCGCCTATCTTTTTGCCGACCCGGAGTCGGCCGCCGAGAAGCGGGTTCAGTTTCCGCGCTTGCGACTGCAGGATTCGTCTTGCGCGCTGCACCGCGTTGGCCTGGCCTGGGCCGGCAACCCACGCTATAAGGCCGACCGCCAGCGTTCCGTCAAACTGACCACGCTGCTGCCTTTGTTGCGTACTCCCGGCATCACCTGGATCACGCTGCAAAAAGGGCCGGCCGCGGAGCAGTTGGCCGCGCTGCCCGGCGACGTCTCTGTTTCGGACGGCTCCAGCAAAGACTGCGACCTGGCCGAGACCGCCGCGCTCATGGCCACCCTCGATCTGGTCATCACAACCGACACCAGCATCGCCCATCTGGCCGGCGCCATGGGTAAGCCGGTCTGGATTCTGCTGCCCCTCTTGAGCGACTGGCGCTGGATGCAGGAGGTCGAAACTACCCCTTGGTACCCCACCGCCCGCCTTTTCCGTCAGTCCACCACCGGCGATTGGACCGAAGTGCTGGGCCGCGTGATCGGGGAGTTGAACGCATTTCGCGCTGCTAAGTGGAGTAGGCCACTCAAGGAAATGCACGTGGAATCTTGGAGTTCCCGACTCCTTCCGGCATAACCTAAAAAATCTCAAAATAGTTCTTGACATTAAGTTCTCTATTATATAGAGTACTCTTTATAAAGGAATACTCTGAAAAGAAACAGAGGCCTCGCGAGGAGAATCAATATGACAGGAAATGCCGAAGAGTTGGAACTGAAAGAAAGGCTCAACCTCATCGAAACCATGATCGCCGAGGGCCGGCGCACCACCGAAAGCTATGGCTGGACCTTCGTCCTGTGGGGCGTGGCCTACTATGTCGCCATCGCCTGGGCCAACTGGGGACGGCCCGCACTGGCATGGCCGGTGACCATGATCGCCGCTGGCATACTCACGGGGATACTGTCCTCGCGCTATGCGGGCAAGCGTCCATCAACTACCGTCGGCCGCGCCATGATGGCCATCTGGCTCGCCATGGGCATTTCAACTTTTGCTCTCATGATGTCTCTCGGCATGAGCGGCAGGCTTGACCTACACAACTCGACTGCCATTATCGGGACGATGCTCGGCGCCGCCAATGCCACCTCCAGCATCATTCTCAAGTGGAAGATGCAGTTTGCCTGCGCCGTAGTCTGGTGGGCATCCGTGGTTGCTGCCTGTTTTACCTCTGATAGCGTCACGTCCATCGTCTTTCTGGCCGCCATCTTCTTCTGCCAGATCGTCTTCGGTATCTACGCGATGATTTGCGATGCGCGCAGAAACAGGAAGGCGGCTAGCCATGCCTGAGCTGCCAGAGCTGAATCCTGTGATTCACGGGAAGCTGCGCCTGGCCCTGCTCTCGCTGCTTTCCGGAATCGAGGAGGCCGAGTTTACCTGGCTGCGCGCGAAAACCGGCTCGACCGACGGCAACTTGGGAGCGCAGTTGCTCAAGCTCGAAGAAGCCGGTTACATCGCGGTCGAAAAGAAGTTTGTGCAGCGCAAGCCGCAAACCCTTTACCGCATGACCGAAGCCGGCCGCCAGGCGCTGACCGAGTACGTGCGGGCATTAAGAGAACTGCTCGGAGAAGCTATCAGCGCTTAACAGCCATAGGAGGGAAACAATGAATATCCAAACGGCAAATCAACTCAGCGGCAGAGCCATCGGCTCCATCTTCGCTGCTGCCTTTGGAGCGATCTGGCTTGCGCTTTCGCTCTATACTCTTGAGCAACTCCGCGTGGCCACTGTTGCCGGAGTTCTGCTGGGCCTGATGGTTCTTGTTCTGGTTGCTCTCTACCTGCTCCGCGAGGCGAAGCGCTGGCCGCGCGTGCCTGACGACCCGGCCCTGCGCCGTACCTTCAACCGGGTGAATGCCGTGCAGTGGATCGTCGTGGCCGTCGTGGCTTTCGCGCTTGCCAGGCTGCATCTCGACGCCTATATTCCCTCTGCGATTACCGCCATCGTGGGGCTGCACATGTTTCCCCTGGCGCGATTGTTCCGTTATCCGCCGCACTACGCCACGGGAGCTATTCTGGTAGCCTGGGCCGCGGCCAGTGCGGTCCTGGTTCCCGTCGAACAGTTGCAAGGCATAGCGGCGCTCGGAACCGGCGCGATTCTTTGGTTTAGCGCGGTCGTTACGTTGACACTCGCTTTGCGGGATGCGCGGCAATCCACTGACTTGCTAACTAGCTGACTCAGGCTGCCGAAGCGAGGCTCTTCCGCACCCGCTCCATGATCCCCAGGTAGTACGCCAGATTGTGGATCGTGTTCAGCGTTCCCGACAGCGCTTCGCCGGCCTGCATCAGGTGGCGCAGATAGGCACGCGTGTAGCGCCGGCAGACGATGCAATTGCAGGCTGGGTCGGGCGGGCCCTGATCTTCGGCGTAGCGTTTGCCTTTGATGTTCAGCCGCCCCTCGCTGGTGAACAGCAACCCGTGGCGCGCGGCGCGGGTGGGCAACACGCAGTCCATCAAGTCGACGCCCATGCGCGCATAGGCCTCAATCTCATCCGGATAACCCACGCCCATCAGGTAGCGCGGCTTGTCAGCGGGCAGCAGAGGCAGCACCTCGGCGATCATCTCCATCGTCAGCTTGCGTGGCTCGCCCACGCTCAGCCCGCCAATGGCGTAGCCGTCAAAGTCCATCTCGATGAGGCGTTCCACGCTCTGGCGGCGCAGGTCGCGGTACATTCCGCCCTGGACGATTCCAAAGAGGCTCTGCGTCCTCCCGCCTAGCTCCCCGCCGGACTCTTCCTTGCTCCACGCCACCTCGTCGCGCTGCGCCTTGAAGTGGTCGAGCGAGCGACGCGCCCAGGCCATCGTCAGTCGCAGGCTCTCTTCGGCGCGGCTGCGGTCCGCCGGGTATTCAGTGCACTCGTCGAAGGCCATGCAGATGTCCGCGCCCAGCGCGATCTGCACAACCATGGAGTGCTCCGGAGTAAAGAAATGGCTGCTGCCGTCGAGATGTGAACGGAAGCGCACGCCTTCGTCTGTGACCTTGCGCAACTGGCTCAAGCTGAAAACCTGAAAGCCGCCCGAGTCGGTGAGCATCGCCCGCGGCCAACTGATGAACTTGTGCAGCCCGCCCATCCGTTGGATAGCCTCATGGCCGGGGCGCAGGTAGAGGTGATAGGTGTTGCCCAGGATGATCTCCGCGCCGAGGGCCTCGAGCACATCTTGCGCCACGGCTTTGACGCTCCCCGCCGTGCCCACCGGCATGAAGACCGGCGTCTCGACTGTCCGGTGAGGCAGAATCATCTGTCCCCGCCGCCCGCCGGCTTCGGTTGTTGCGCTTATGTTGAATTCGAGACTCACCAGACGATTCTAAAGGGCGAGCCAGACATTGCTTTGCACCAAGACAACCTCATCAGCAGAACTGCCAAAAACTCTGTCATCCTGAGCGAAGCGCAGCGGAGTCGAAGGACCTGCGGTTGCTTTTTTCAAGGAAACCAACAACTGCCCCACCGTCTCCGCACAACCCGGCACAACAACCTCCGCCGCAATCTCGTTGAGTGGAACTAAAACAAACGCCCGCTCCGCCAACCGCGGATGAGGAATGACCAGCCCCGGCTCTCGGACTTCGAGATCTCCCAGAAGCAGAATGTCCAGGTCCAGCGTGCGCGGGCCGTTCGCAATGCCAGCCGACCGGTCGCGGCCAAAATCCTGCTCGATAGCCAGCAACCCATCGAGAAGTTCGCGCGGGGCCAGCTCTGTTTCCAGCGCGAGTACAATGTTCACAAATCGCGGCTGCGCGGCAAACCCCACAGGCGCGGTCGAGTAAAGCGACGACCGGCGCACCATCCGGCCCAGCGATTCCAGCCGCAGCGCCGCTGCCGCCAGAGTAGCCTCCGGCGCGCCCGCCCAACTGGCCAGGTTGCTGCCCATCCCGATGTACGCCGTCCGCATGAGTTCAAGAGTATCGCGACGACCAAGGCTCCTGAAGCCGGTCACGGCGCGAGATGAGAGGCAAACCCTCAATCTGCTAGCATCCTCTTTGGAGATTTTTCATCATGGATGCCCAACCCAGCATGAATCTCGGCGCACGGCGCAATGAAGACATCGCACTCGATCTGCTCAAGTTTGTATCCGTCACGGTCGGCGTAGGCCGCCCTGCCGCGCCTTCGACCGGCTTCAGCGGAGCCGCCGGAGCCAAGCCGGAGGAGCATGTGACCCAACTGCTCGAGCTCTACAGCCGCTGCCTGAAGGCTGTCAAAGGCCAGGGGCCGGAGCCAGAGAAATCCGGCAAAGCGCCGGAGGCGCCCGCCAAAACGCCGCAAGGGTGGACGGCCCCACTGTGAGCCAGGCCCCTCTGCGCGTTGCCGTTGCCGGGGCTGGCGCTTTTGGCAAAAATCATCTGCGCGTCTACCGCGAGCTGGAGACGGCAGGACTACCCGTTGCTCTCGTCGCAGCCGTGGAGCCGGACGCGGCCCGCGCCGCGGAGACTGCGGCGAAGTATTCCATCCCCGTCTTTACCACCGTGAACGAGCTGCTGGCTGCCCGGCAACATTCGGGTCTGGATCTCGACGCGGCCACCGTCGCCGTTCCCACTGTGCATCATCATGCAGTTGCCGCAACACTGGTCGACGCGGGCCTCGACTTGTTGGTTGAAAAGCCTCTGGCTGCCAGTCTTGCGGAGGCTGACGATCTGATCGCGCGCGCAGAGCGGGGCAAGCGCATCCTGCAACCCGGCCACCTTGAGCGCTTCAATCCCGCGGTGCTGGCCGTGCAGCCGCAACTGCGCCGCCCCATGTTCTTCGAGTCGCACCGGCTCTCCATCTTCACGCCTCGCGCGCTAGATGTGGACGTGGTGCTGGACCTGATGATTCACGACCTGGATATCGTGCTCACCTTCGCCGCCTCGCCGGTGCGCGAGGTGCGCGCCGTGGGCCTGCCGATTCTCTCTCCCAGGGTGGACATCGCCAACGTCCGCGTCGAGTTCGAGAGCGGCTGCGTGGCCAACTTCACCGCCTCCAGAGTTTCCACCGAGCGCGTCCGCAAGCTGAGGTTCTTCGAGCCGCGCCAGTACGTCTCCATCGACTACGCCCGCCAGGATTTGCTGGTGATCAAAATGGATGAGGGGGCAGCAGGAACTCTGCCGCCGGAGATTGCAGCGGCCGTTGCGACTGGCAAAGTCAATCCTGCGTTGCTGGCCAGGCTAGCCGCCGCTGGAGCAGCCGGCCCCGCGCCTGGACTCTCCTTCGTCAAGCCGCCAGTTACGCCCGGCGAGCCGCTACGGCTGGAGATTCTCTCTTTCCTTGAATCTGTCCGGACACGGCGCCCACCGCAGGTGACCGCTCGCCAGGGCCGCGAAGCGCTGGCACTGGCACTGGAGATTCAGGCCTCAATGGTCGCCCATGCCCAGCGCGCCGGGCTGAAAAATTTCTTCAACCCCGGCGCGTAGAGCCGTGTGGGGATGAATTGCAAAGGACGATAAATAACTGTAGTTATAGGTATCCCACCTTAGGCGCAAAAACAAAGACGCGCCGAAGGTGGGGCACCCGGCATCTCAAGTAATCCCCATCACCCGGTTCAAAAAGCCCACAATGTACTTCCACACGAGGTAGTAGCCAGCCAGCGCAGCTAGGAAACACGGCGCGATCAGCGCATAGGGCACTTCGACTGCATGAAACCATGTAGCGCTATGAGAGCCCAGTGTCAGCACTCCCAGGCAACTCGCAGTGGTTGCTCCCAGAGGCATCAGAAGCAGTGGTAACAGCGCCCCATGCAAGCCTATGGGCAAATGAGTGCGTAGGTGCGAGCCGAGCCAGAGCATATTCCACAGCCCGAAGATAGACGGCATCACGGCCATGGGAAAGATCATGGCCTGCTCGATGGGAACCGGCACTTGCAGCACAAGCCGCACCACGATGAACACTGTTAGAAGCAGCGGCAGAACCAGCGTGGGCACAAAGATCCCCGCCATGTATGCGCGAAGATAGGGATGGGTATTCATAACTTCCTCCTTGCAGGCGAGTTGGTTGGCGGCGCATGCGTCCGATCCGTTCACAGGTAGTAGAGAAGCACGGGAATCGACGCCGGAAAGAAGGCGGCTAGCGCCACAAGGCCGGCCGCGAGTGCCCCATCGAACCAAACCCAGGCGGGCGAGGCTGGCGCGGCGGAGTTCGCGTCCAGTCGCCGCAGCATCGCGGGCCACAGGTCACGTTCCGGTCCGGCGTCGCCTGCCACCGGCGGCAACGCCTGTTGCAAGAGCTTCTTCATGCGCTCCTCATCGTATGCATTCATGGTGTGATTCCTTGTTTTTCCAAGTCTTTTCTGAGCAAGCGAAGCGCGCGAAAGACGCGCAGTTTGACGGCTGCAATCGAGATGCCCAGCGCATCGGCCACATCTTTCTGCGGCAGCTCCTCGATCACCGCCAGCGTGGCCGCAATTCGCAGCTTTGGCGGCAGACGTCCAAAGGCCAGCGCGGTCTTCAGGCGGATCTCCGCCGTCACAGCCGCATCGGCCTCAGCCGGAGCCGCAGGTTCGGCGCAGGCTTCGAAGGACAGCTCACTCTCCGGCCGCCTTGTCCGCAGCCAGTCGAGCGCCGCGCGGGTGGCGATGCGCCGCGCCCAGCCCTCGAACCCCATCGCCGGATCAAAGCGGCCACACGCCCGGTGAATGCGCCAGAAGGTCTCGATAGTCAGATCATCGGCCGCCGCCGGGTTGCGAGTGATGCGCAGAATCCAGTAATAAACCGTGCGCTGATGCTGGCGAAAGAGCGCTTCAAATGCGTCCACCTCACCAAGCTGAAACTGGTTCAGGACGTCGCTCGCTCCGTTCTGCATCCGTCCCTCCCCTTCTATCTACACTTACGGTCCCGATCAAGAACAGGTTACATGCAAATTCCTGCTGACGGTCTTTTTGCGGCGTGCCAAATGGAATTTCTCCTGCAAAAGGCAACCAAAGCTCGGCTGATTCGCTGATACTGATGACTGACCACTAATCACTGACCACTGAAAGAGGATTGCGATGAAGACCCCTGAATTGCGAAGGATAGCGGTTGCGTTGGCGTTGAGCGTGGCGGCGGGTCTGGCCGCAGCGCAGGACGCCAGGCCCGTCTGGCTTGACTCCAGCCTGCCCTCCGAGCAGCGCGCTGCGGATCTGGTACGCCGAATGACGCTAGAAGAGAAGGCTACTCAGCTTGTGAATCAGGCACGCGCCATTCCGCGCCTCAACATTCCCGCCTACGACTGGTGGAGCGAGGCGCTGCACGGCGTGGCCGTGAATGGGACCACCGAGTTTCCCGAGCCCATCGGCATCGGCGCCACCTTCGACCCGGCGGCCATTCACGAGATGGCCGAAGTCATAGCCACCGAGGGGCGCATCAAGCACGCGCAGGATGTGCGCGCCGGCCACAGCGACATCTTCGAGGGCCTCGACTTTTGGGCGCCCAACATCAATATCTTCCGCGATCCGCGCTGGGGCCGCGGCCAGGAAACCTACGGCGAAGACCCGTTCCTCACATCGCGCCTGGGCGTGGCCTTTGTCACCGGCCTGCAGGGCGACGATCCTCATTATTACCGCGTGATTTCCACGCCCAAGCACTTTGCCGTGCACAGCGGCCCGGAGCCAACGCGCCACACCGCCAACGTCCCCATCAGCATGCACGACGAGCTAGACACATATCTGCCTGCCTTCCGCGCCACGGTGACCGAGGCTAAAGCCGGCTCCGTGATGTGCGCCTATAACAGCATCAACGGCCAGCCCGCCTGCGCCAACGAATTCCTCCTTCAGGATCAGCTGCGCGGCAAGTGGGGCTTCAAGGGCTATGTGGTCTCCGATTGCGGCGCGGTCATCGACATCTTCAAAGGCCACCACTTCAAGCCCACTCAGGCCGAGGCCTCGGCGATCAGCCTGCAACGCGGCATGGACAACGAGTGCGTCGACTTCACCACCAAGGTGAACGACGACCACGATTACAAGCCCTATCTCGACGCCGTCAAGCAGGGCTTCCTCAAAGAGAGCGAGATCGACGTCGCCCTCACGCGCCTCTTCACCGCGCGCATGAAGCTGGGAATGTTCGACCCGCCAGAGATGGTGCCCTACTCCAAAATAGACGAGAAACTACTGGACAGCCCAGAGCATCGCGCCCTGGCCCGCAAAATGGCCAACGAGTCCATGGTGCTCTTGAAGAACGACGGCGTGCTGCCGCTGCGCACAACTAACATCAAGATCGCCGTTGTCGGTCCGCTGGCCGTTCAGACCAAGGTGCTGCTGGGCAATTACAACGGAACTCCCTCCCACACCGTCTCGGTGCTGGAAGGCCTGCGGGCGGAGTTTCCCTCGGCGACCATTAATTTCGTGCCCGGAACAAAGGTTCTCCGCAAGGATTCATCCTCCGCAGCCGAGGCCGTTGCCGCCGCAAATAACGCCGACGTGGTGATCGCCGTGGTCGGCATCACCAGCGAGCTGGAAGGCGAGGAGATGCAGGTCAACGAGGACGGCTTCAAAGGCGGAGACCGCACCAGCCTCAACCTGCCCAAGCCCGAACAGGAACTCCTGGAAGCCGTGGCCTCCGCCGGCAAGCCACTGGTGGTGGTGCTCACCAACGGCAGCGCCCTGAGCGTGAACTGGGCCAATGCTCACGCCAACGCCATCCTCGAAGCTTGGTATCCGGGCGAGGAGGGCGGCGCCGCCGTGGCTGAGACGCTCTCCGGCCGCAACAACCCCGCCGGCCGCCTGCCGGTTACTTTTTACAAAGATGTGAGTCAGTTGCCGCCCTTTGAGGATTACGCGATGAAAGGCCGCACCTATCGCTACTTTAAGGGCACGCCACTCTATCCCTTCGGTTACGGCTTGAGTTACACCACATTCACTTACAGCGGACTTACCGTTCCGGCCAGCCCGATAACTGCGGGTAACTCGGTAATCGCGGAAGTTACTGTTACCAACACCGGACGCCGCGCGGGCGACGAAGTAGCCCAACTCTATCTCGAATTTCCTCGCGTGCCCGGCGCGCCGCTCAGGGCATTGCGTAGCTTTCAGCGCGTTCACCTGGAAGCCGGCGCCTCACAAAGGCTGCGTTTTGAGCTTCAGCCTCGCGATCTGAGTATGGTCACTGAAGACGGCGTTCCCATCGTCGCCGAGGGCAAGTACGGCGTCTCGGCCGGCGGCGGCCAGCCGCGCACCGGCGTACCGGTGCTCACGCATACCTTCAAGGTAAAGGGCAAGCTGGTACTGCCCGAGTAACTCGCAGGAGTTATCAACAAATGAGGCGTTTCCGCAGCCGTGGAAACGCCCCATTTCTTAGAGCTTGTTTAGAAAATGGTTTATCCGGCCAGAAGTGATCCCTCAGTGGCTAATTCCCATCGGTTCTACGGCCCTTTTCGGCACGGCTGAAGTCGTGCCCTGATACAAAGCAGGTTTTTGAAACATGCTCTAGGAGTTTTGCGAAGGGTGGGAATCCAGCGGGAACAGTTTGTTCCTCTTCGGTGTCTATCTAAACACAGTGGTTCCGATTGGGATATACGGAGTGCTCAGAGCCCCGCTCTCCGCGCCCACATAGCGCGCAGAGCGGTCAGCCCACTCGCGCCTGAAAATGGCCTCCAAAATCCCCGCCGGCACGGCTGAATTTGTTTCAGGGAGGCTGGCCATGTTTGAAGACTCAACCTTTGAATCCGCAGGCAGAATCCGCACCCGCAGCCGCCGCTGGATGATCGCGGCCTTCAGCTTCAATACCTCCATTCTCGCGGCATTGATTCTGATTCCGCTGATAAGACCTGCAGCCTTGCCGCATCATTTCATCGCCTTCCTGATGGATGCGCCTCTTATGCCCGAGACTCAGCCGCCACAGAAGCCTGCCGAGCCGGTAGTCCGGCCTGCGTCTGAAATGCCGAATGGCGTAATCACTGCACCGCGCAAATTTGACAATGAAATCTACATCGCCTTGAAACCCGAGCCGCCGGTTCTTTTCAACCCTTCAACCTGGGACCCGAACTCATCAACTCCCGGAAGCGTCCCGTTTGGCAAGCCGGGAGTGACCGTCGTCCGTCCAGACAGAAGCACGCCGCTGCGCGTCTCCACCAAAGTCGAGGACGGGCTGCTGATTCTCAAGACGATGCCCGCTTATCCCATCATTGCGAAAACTGCCGGAATCAGCGGAACAGTGGTGCTGGCGGCCACCATCTCCAAAACTGGAACCATCGAGAACCTGCGCGTCACCAGTGGCCCGGCGATGTTGCAACAGGCTGCTCTGGATGCCGTGCAGACCTGGCGCTACCGTCCCTATCTGCTCGACGGCCAGCCCGTTAAGGTGGAGACCACGGTCAATGTCATCTTTACGCTGGGACGGTAGACGGCAATGCCGGACGGGAATGCGCGGCCGGGTCACGGCTCGCGCTTTCCTGTTGGCTTTGGAGTTCAGTGGCCATCCGGCCGGGCCGAGTTGAGGCCTGTGAAGACTGCGGCGTAGTGCCCGCTCTCGACAGCAAAGCGCAGAGGCTTCACGGTTTCCACGCAGACCTCCGCCGGAGTCGGCTGAGTCATGAGGATCTCCATCACGTCGGCGATGAAATTGTCCAGCGGCATGGCGCGCGGGTCGTCGGCTCCGTTCATCAGATGCGTGGCCACATAGGGCGGGACGAGTTCGAGCACTTCGATCTGGGTTGCCCTGAGTTGATAGCGAAGCGACTGGGTATAGGAGTGAATCGCCGCCTTGGTGGCGCAATAGGTCGGCGTCAGCGTCAGCGGAACAAAAGCCAGCCCGGATGAGACGTTGATGATGGTGGAGTGCGACTGCCTTTGCAGCAGCGGCAGCAGCGCCGCTGTCAGCCGAATGGGGCCGAGAAGGTTGGTGGCGACAATGGCTTCCGCGTCAGCCAGATCGTCTTGCTGGGCGAGCAGGTCTTCGGGCCGCATGATGCCGGCGTTGTTGATGAGCACGTTCAACGCGGGAAACTCGGCTGCCACTCGCGCGGCAAAGGTGCCGATAGCGACGGGGTCTTCAATGTCGAGGGTCAGCGACTTCATGCCGGTATTGGCGGCTGTAGTCTCGTCCAGAGCCTGCCTGCGCCGCCCTGCGATGACAACCTGGTTGCCGAGTTTGTGCAGCTCTTCCGCCAGCCCGCGGCCAATGCCTGAGCCGCCGCCGGTGATGAGAATAGTATTGCCGGTAAGCTTCATAGATATTCATGCCTCCAAAAAATATTTTAATGGCAGTGCTTGAATGGCAGGTTACAGGTGTTCCACATCTCAATGCTCTTCCACGAAAGTGTGCGCCCCAGATCTCATGATCTGGGGCGCACATTTTGTTGAACATTAGCGGATAATATGGCTCAGCCGCCTACTTCTTCAGCGGCTTGCGCGCAAAGTAAAACAGCGAGAACGCCAGCGCCGCGAAGGCTATGACCGAGACCCAATCATGGTAGAGGAAGGTGTGCGGGATGGCGATTGGGTTGTCCTTATTCAAGAGTCCTTCATAGAGCTTGAGGGCTACGCCGAGCAGGCCAATGATGCCGCCGGCGGCGATCAGGCCTGAGGCATAGAGCGAACCCGGCGAAACGTCGCCTTCAGTGTTGGCGTTGCCGCTGGCTTTCTTGACGGCCGCATCAGCCATCCAGCGCACTACGCCGCCGACAAAGATGGGCAGCGTGGTGGCGATGGGAAGATACGCGCCCACCGCGAAGGAGAGCGAGCGGATGCCCAGCAACTCCACGGCGATGACCAGGAAGACGCCCAGCAGCACCAGTCCCCAGGGCAATTTACGGCTCAGAATGCCGCTGATAACGGTGGCCATCAACTGAGCCTGGGGTGCGGAGGCGTTCTTACTGCCGATGCCCGAGATCCATTGCACCTCAATTTCTCCACTTGCCTTGGAGTAGAGGTACTTGCCGTTGGCCAGCTCCGGCGAGCCGATGGCGTTCAACACGATGTATTCACTCTTGTGGTGGATGGTCTTGGTATTGTCCGCGCCGACGACCGGGAACTGCTCGTTGAGGCCCTCCGTCTTTTCCTGGACGTTGACGCCGTCGTGGGGTACTGAGATGTTCCAGGAGTGCGGTAGCGCGTGGAACTCCTGGAACCCTTGGTTCATCATCTTGAGGGTGCCGCCGATGGCGATGGTGGAGATTACGATGCCGATGAGGAAGGCAAAGCGTTGCATGCGCGGCGTGGAGCCGACCAGAAAGCCGGTCTTCAGGTCCTGCGAGGTGTCGCCGGCCTCGGCCGAGGCGATGCAGACCACGCCGCCGATGGTGATGGCCAGGGCGCCGAAGGCCGGCGCGGTCCAGCCCTCGACCAGGAAGATTGCGCAAGTGGCCATCAGCGTGGCGATTGTCATGCCGGATATGGGGTTGGCCGAGCTGCCGATCAGGCCCACAATGCGCGAGCTGACGGTGACGAAGAGGAAGCCGAAGACTACGACCATCACCGCGGCGGCCAGATTGGCCCACAGGCCGACAAAGGCGCCGGGGACCGGCTTGAACTCAAGGAACAAGAACATCAGAATAACGAGCAGACCGGAGCCCACCATGGCCGTGCGCATGGAGAAATCTTTCTCCGTGCGAAGGGGTTTGGCTGCGGCCGCTGTGCTCCCGCCCATGTGTTTGAAACCTGCGCTGAGCGCGCTGACGATGGTAGGCAGCGTCTTGAGAAGGGTGATAAGTCCGGCTGCGGCCACGGCTCCGGCGCCCACCGGCTTGATGTAGGTGGCCCAAAGGTCGCCGGGGCTCATCTGCGCGATGGGAACGGTGCCGGGATAGATGTTTCCCGGCAGCGCTTTGCCGAAGAAGTAGATCAGCGGCATCAGCACCAGCCAGGAGAAGACGCCGCCAGCAAAGATGATGCCCGCGACCTTGGGGCCGATGATGTAGCCCACGCCTAGGTATTCCGGCGTGGCTTCGGCGTTGATGGATGCGCCTTTGAGCACGTGCTGGGGGCCGAAGTCGGGATTAAATTCAGGCGCGTTGGGCCAGAGGCCGAAGAGGTTCTTGTTCTGAAAGAAGGTGTAGAATGCGCCCAGGCCGAGTCCAAGAAAGACGCGGCTGGCAAACGAGCCTCCCTTCTCGCCGGCAATCAAAACATCGGCGCAGGCCGTGCCCTCCGGAAATTTCAGGTTGTTGTGCTCTTCCACAATCAGTTCCCGGCGCAGCGGAACCATGAACAGCACGCCCAGAAAGCCGCCGATCAGCGCCAGCATGAAGATGCGCGAGTACTCCAGGTCGAAGCCCAGAAAAATCAGCGCAGGCAGCGTGAAGATGACGCCCGCGGCAATGGACTGGCCGGCGTTGCCGGTGGTCTGGACGATGATGTTCTCCAGAATCGAACTGCGGCCGAAGGCGCGCAGGATGCTGATGGAGAGCACGGCAATGGGGATGGAAGCGGCCACCGTAAGGCCGGCTCTCAGGCCGACATAGACCGTGACGGCGCCAAAGATGATGCCGAACAGCGAGCCAAGCAGGACGGCGCGGACGGTGAATTCCTTGCGGTTCTCGTTGGGTGAAACAAAAGGTTGAAACTCTGCCACGGTGGTCCTCCAATAATTTGCGAGCAAAATTGCTGGAATTCTCTGACAGGGAAGTGTAACAGCCAAGGGGATGGAAGCGACAAGAAGGGACTTCGGGTAGCAGGATTGCCGCGCGCATTTGAACGGCGGCTCAATGGCGGCTTTCAGGTTGAGACTGCCGCTAGACTGCTTGTGTAGCTGCCTTAACCGG